>JANOAV010000205.1:0-103932 GCA_031411295.1 Verrucomicrobiales bacterium
AAAACGGATCTGCGAAACGCCATCGAAGCCTTTATCCAAGCCACCAATAATCACCCGCGACCATTTGTGTGGCGCAAGAGAGAGGTCAAAGGCGCCCAGCTTAGAAATACAATTGTTAACTTGTGCAACTAAGCACTAGGACGGCGATGGAGGGCAGGGCTTTCGAGATCGGGTCTTTCACTTTGAGATGCATGATGAAGGCTCCGAGCATAAGCAAGCCCATGCCGATTGCTGCTGGTTGTGACAGGCTGTGGAACCAAATGGCAGCCAGCAAAGCGACCGCCAGTCCCACCTTGAGCACACCGATCACGCACATAATCCAGTATGGCAGCCCGTAGATGGCGAATTCCTCACGCATGTTCTTCGCGTTACCACCGCGATAGGCAGTGGCCCTGTTCGTTCTGAGTAGCCAGACATTGAGGATGCCAAAGGCCACGATTAATTGCAAAGCGATGATAAGGTAATTCATGAGCGTAATGAGGGATCGCTGAAGTAGTCATCGATCCGAATACTCGAGATTACTTGTCCTTGTCAGCAGTCGCAAGTGTTAGTGTTGGGCTGCAGACTATTCTTTCGGGAAAACCGCGCTGTCGATTACTCGAATCACGCCGTTTGAGCTAATGGTGTTGACCCTGGCCGTCTTTATATCAGGAGACACCTATTCAATGAGGGGGCAATAGCACCCGTTAAGCGTTGGTGAATATCCGCGCGGGCGGCTGCATGGCGGTGGTAATACCCTGAGAGCCAGTTTTCATGAGGAGTATTGAAGCAGCTGCTAGACGATCTTTGCCTCGAAGGTCGGCGGAAACTAATCAGCATCCGGGTTTGTCCCAAATTCGTAACGATGCTGTAAGTTGATCCTCCCATTGACACTCATTCGACTCATGACACTGGCAAAAAAATGGCAGGTGTGATCCTCGCCCAGAACTAGCTTAGACATTCATGCCTTCCATCTTCCACCTCAGCACCCCACTCATCGCCAGTGCGACGACGATGTTCGACTTCCACAGTGAACCTCATAATCTTCCTGAGGTATTGCCGCCGGCGTTATGGCTCCTTCCTTTGAAAACCGATAGCCCGGCTGAAAAAGAGCGCATGTTCGAGCTGCATACTCGCGACTGGTGGATCATTCCGATGCACTGGACTTGCCGATGGAAGACGGTGCAGCGACCGCATCTGCTAGTGGATGAGCTTGTGAAGGGGCCTTTCGCTTTATTTGAGCGTGAACATTGCTTTGATGCACAGGGGCCGAGCAACTGCGCGATGCATGACAGGGTCACGTATCCTTGGGGGCGCTCCTGGGGGGTGCAATTCGTTGCTGCGACTGGTGTGCGCCTCTATTTGGCGGTGTTGTTCAAGTATCGGCGCTACCGCACTCGGAAGTGGGCGGTGCAAAACGCAAGAACACAGTCCGCTTGATGGACATCAACCGCAAACTCGAAATACTGGCTGACGCTGCGAAGTATGATGCTTCCTGCGCCAGCAGTGGGGCTGCGAAGAAGGACTCTCGTGGCAGCACGGGCGTGGGCAGCACTGGGGGCTCGGGGATTTGTCATTCCTACACGCCGGATGGGCGCTGCGTGTCGCTGCTGAAGGTGCTGATGACGAATGCCTGTTTGTATGATTGTCACTACTGCATCAACCGGCGCTCCAGCAATGTGACTCGGGCACGGTTCACACCGGACGAGGTTGTGAAGTTGACGCTGGATTTCTACAAGCGGAACTACATCGAGGGACTGTTCCTTAGTAGCGGCATCATTCGCAGTGCGGATCACACGATGGAGCTGGTGATTGAAGTCGCACGGAAGTTACGCGAGGAGCATCACTTCCGCGGCTACATTCATTTAAAGACCATCCCGGAGGCCTCGCAGGCACTCATCGCGCTGGCAGGGCGATATGCAGACCGGATCAGCATTAACATCGAACTGCCAACGCAGCAGGGTTTAACGACGCTAGCACCTGAAAAAAATCTGGCGCGCACGGAGGAGGCCATGGGACACATTCGGGGGAAAATTGACGAGCGCTATGCTGAGAAACGCAAGCCCGATGCCCCCAAGCCACCGCCGTTCGCCACAGGCCAAAGCACGCAGATGCTGGTGGGTGCGGATGCCTCCACGGATGCGACGATTCTGGGCTGCGCGGACAAGCTCTACACGGCTCACCGGTTGAAACGGGTCTATTATTCGGCCTTCAGTCCGATCCCGGAGCCGTCTTCGATTTTGCCTCTCAAAGCACCGCCATTGATCCGCGAGCATCGGCTTTATCAGGCGGATTGGTTGCTGCGGTTCTATGACTTCAAAGTGGAGGAAATCGCTTCGGCGGCGGCTCCAAATCTTGATCTAGCACTGGACCCAAAACTGTCCTGGGCGCTGCGGAATCGCGAGACTTTCCCTGTCGATATCAACAAAGCAGCCCGCGAGATGCTGCTGCGCATTCCCGGCCTCGGAGTGCGCAATGTGGAGCGCATTGTAAGTGCCCGGCGCTACACTCGACTGCGTTTGGCAGACCTGATTCGACTGCGATTGCAGCTAAAAAAGCTGCTGCCTTTCATCATCACAGCAGATCATCACCCGGCCAAGGTGGGGCTGGATAGTGAGTCGCTGCGCGCAAGATTTTTACCACCACCGGAGCAGCTTGAGCTCAATTTCGACACGCCGCCCGCACCGGCTGCTAGCGACTTCCGCTCGGTGAGATCAGGAGAACTATAGACTGATTATGCGCACCATCGTCATCAAACCGGAGTATGAAGCGTGGCGAACCGCAGCTCGCCAACTTCTCGCCCAAGGTGTGAAGCCTGACGAAGTGCTTTGGACGGATGATCCGCAAGAGGCTTCGTTGTTCGTCGGTGAGGATCTCCTGGCAAAACCGCCAGCGGCAGAAGCAATCAAAGTGCCATCCGCCTTCATGGACATGGCGAAGAGTGCGGCGGCGCACACAGATTCAAAGCGTTGGGCGCTGCTCTATCGCGTGCTTTGGCGGCTGACGCTGGGCGGGGAGCGGCATTTGCTTTCCATGGCCACGGATCGCGATGTGCGTCAGATGCAGGACTGGTGCAAGGCGGTGGGTCGTGACATTCACAAAATGCATG
This sequence comes from Verrucomicrobiales bacterium, assembly GCA_031411295.1. GTDB lineage: Bacteria > Verrucomicrobiota > Verrucomicrobiia > Verrucomicrobiales > V1-33 > JAGNEJ01. The sequence goes on from JANOAV010000205.1 coordinate 3,089, forward strand.
CGTTTGTTCGCTTTCGACTGGTCGGTGTGGACAGTGCGACGGGGCGCGAGCAGTTCGTGGCGTGGTTCGAGCCGGATCATCGCATCGTGCGATTAGCGACGCCGTTTTTTGAGAAACGATTCGCAGGCATGGACTGGTCCATCCTCACGCCGTATGAGTGCGCGCACTGGGATGGCCAGCGGCTGCACTTCACGTCTGGAGTGCCTCGCAGCAGCGCCCCAGATGAGGACGCACTGGATGATCTCTGGCGCACTTACTACCGGAACATCTTCAATCCGGCACGTGTCAAAATCAGCGCCATGCAGTCGGAGATGCCGAAGAAGTATTGGAAGAATCTGCCCGAGGCTCCGCTCATTGCGGGCCTCATTGCGGAGAGCGCTGGTCGTGTGCAAGGGATGTTGGAAACTGAAGAGCGCCCCGCGAAACCAGCGCCCAACAACGCCTATTTGAAATCGCTTCATGACATGAACCAAAGCGATACGGCTGAATCAACTGGGGAATCCGACAAGTCATGAGAGGCGTGAAGAAGCAGGACCTTCCATCCAAGATTTGCCTTGTCTGTGGACGACCCTTCACTTGGCGCAAGAAGTGGGAAAGGGTCTGGGATGAAGTGAAGTTTTGCAGTGATCGCTGCCGACGGAGCAGGCCGTGATGGGGTCTGTGTTTTCAGCTCTCCCAGTTGGTTGTGATCACTAGACAAGACCCACGCAAGGTCCTCTCAGCGCGGGGTGATCACTCGTCATCAAACAGACCCTCCAAATGTCGTTCAAGTAATCGGCGGTGCTTGGTGATTCTGCCAGTGACACGTTTGCGCCACATGCGAAAACTGGAGGGCTTCAGCTCACGGCGCATCACATCGATGACCTGTTTTTCAGTAAGTCCAGTGCGATCCTCGATCTGCTCGAACGTGGTGCGATCTTCCCACGCATAGCGAATGATGCGGGAGACTTGTTCAGGCGTGGCAGTCGTTTTCATGACATGGGAAGCTGTTTGAGGTGACGGCTCATCTTTTCCCAAAAAGGAAAGAATCCCGCGGTGGCGAAGGAGAAAGCAGTGGCATCGGAAGCTCTACGAATCAGGGTTAGCCGAGTTCCCATTGATTCAAGACTCGCCCTGAGGCTTGGCAGCATGTCGTGGATCGGACCCACCATGGGCGCAAAAGCGACCACTTCAGCAAGCTCTTGCTCCCGAACCCAAGAACAGAGTCCAGCCACCGGATCGATGGCTTCGAGGGCGACTGAAGGACAAGCATAGTGAGCAGTCGCTCTGGCAAGACCATCACCCAGCACCGTGTGAAGCGACGCGATGCGCTGACTGCTTAGCTGGTAGATTTCCGAATAAACATGGTCGCTGAGACAAGCAGCAATGCTGACGGGAGCGAGTGCTGCCAGAGGTCCAATCTCGGGTGTCAGATCATCGGGGTGGAGCCACAGACCCGTCCGCTTGCTGGTCTGACCAAGAGTCGTTGGATACTGTGCTAGTGTCTGTTTGCCAACATCGCCAAGGTCCTCAAACACGCTGGCGACTACTGATCCATCAGCCAGTCGTTCGCTGCCTGCTGAATTTTCCTTCAGATAATCAGGTGCGTATTTCTGGATGTTTGAGAGCCTCACGAGATAGCTCTTGCCGAGAGTTTGCAAACCCGCGACCCAGCGCCACGAAAGCGTGTTACTGGCGGGATCCGCATCCAGCAGATGTCTAAAGAAGAAGTCGGCACCCAGTTCCCACGGTAGTTTCTCCACATGAATCCAAAAACTCGCCCACCACATCCGAGCGTGATTGTGGAGATAGCCCGTCTCGATCAACTCACGGGCGATTGCATCCATGCAGGCAACGCCGCTCTGCCCAGACATGACCGCTCTACCGCGAGCCAGCACTTCTTCCGGTAGTTGCTGGTTGAGTCGCCAAACCTGATGTCGCCACTGGGACCAAATGTGTGGGCGCATCTCAAGCCACCCTTTCCAGTAGCGACGCCAGCACACTTCCTGAAGCCATTTTTCCGCCACTTGGAAGGGATGGGCGGCCAAGGTTTCGGCGATGACCTCATCTTCCAGCAGGGTGCGGAAGCGAATGCATGCGCTCAAGCGTGAAACATTAGCATGCTCGGCTTGCACATGATTTCGAGAACCGCTGTAGTCTGCCAAGTTTGAGACAAAGGCTCTCCAGAAATGAAGAGCATAATGGCGGGTCAGCGGTGCAAGCGGTTGCATGTTTTACAAATTGGATACTGCATTTGGGTATGCGGCGTAAACTCTTGACACCGCAATTTCCAAACGCTCGGCATGCAGATTGAGATGCGCCGAGTGCGGCGGACTCCGCGGTTGAGTCACGCACGTATCTAAATGTCATCATTTTTTCCACACTAAAATCCCGTTCCCATGCGCAATCTCATCCTCATTCTGGGCGACCAGCTCAATGCCGACTCTGCCGCCTTCGATGATTTTGATTCCAGCCTTGATGCTGTCTGGATGGCCGAGGTGGCGCATGAGAGCAGCAAGGTCTGGAGCAGCAAACCACGCACCGCCGTTTTCCTGTCTGCCATGCGCCACTTTCGCGAGGCGCTTCGATCCAAAGGATGGAAGGTCTTTTACCGCGAACTCACCACCCAGGGGGGCGCATGGAATGGAACAACCGGCCCAGCAAAGAAGAGCAGCGCTGAGACTTTCACGGCTGCGCTTGCTGAGTCCACAGCGCGACTGAAACCAGAGAAATGGATCATCGTCGAGCCTGGAGAATGGAGTGTGAAGGAAGAGATTTGCGCTGCGGCGGTAGCGGCAGGAGTGGACTTGGATATGCGAGAGGATCGGCACTTTCTCTGCACTCACGCTCAGTTTGCTGCTCATGCGGAAGGCCGTAAACAACTGCGCATGGAGTTCTTCTATCGCGAGATGAGACAACGTCAAAACGTGCTCATGGAGAAGGGCAAGCCGGTGGGAGGTGCCTGGAACTTTGATAGCGAAAACCGCAAGAGCTTCGGCAAAGAAGGACCGCCCCTCCATCTGCCGCCGCGTCGGTTTGAGCCAGATGCCATCACGAGAGAAGTGATCGCGCTCGTGAATGAGCGATTTGCAGATCATCCCGGAGATCTCGCAGCATTTGATTGGCCTCTCACAGCGGAGGACGCACAGATCGCGTTGGAAGATTTCATCGCGCATCGCCTGACTGAGTTTGGTGATTGGCAGGACGCCATGTGGACTGCTGAGCCCTGGCTCTTTCACTCGCGCCTCAGCGTCGCCATGAATCTCAAACTGCTCGATCCACGCAAAGTCATCGCGGCAGCAGAGAATGAATGGAAGCAGGGACGGGCACCGCTCGCAGGTGTGGAGGGATTCATCCGACAGATCCTCGGCTGGCGCGAGTATGTGCGTGGCATCTACTGGCAGCAAATGCCCAACTACGTGGAACTCAACGCCCTCGGTGCTGACCAACCCTTACCCGCTTTCTATTGGACTGGCGAAACCGACATGGCGTGTATGCGTGATGCCCTGGGTCAAACATTGCGCCTCGGCTATGCGCATCACATTCAGCGACTCATGGTTACGGGCCTCTACGCGCTCATGTTCGGCGTGCGTCCGGGCGAAGTCCACGAGTGGTATCTCGCCGTGTATGTCGATGCCGTCGAGTGGGTGGAGCTACCCAACACGCTGGGCATGTCCCAGCACGCCGATGGCGGCCTCATGGCCAGCAAGCCCTACATCGCCACCGGCAAATACATTCAGCGCATGAGCAACTACTGCTCCGGCTGCCGCTACAATCCCGCCGAAAGCACCGGTCCCACCGCCTGCCCCTTCACCACCCTCTACTGGGATTTCCTCCTCCAGCACGAACCCGCCATGCGGAAGAACCAACGCATGGTCATGCAAGTGAGGAACCTCACGCGTCTTGATGAAACCAAGCGCGATGCCATCCGAACCCAGGCGTCACAGCTGCGGCAAGCTCAAGCATAGACCTTCGCATAACTCGAAGCGATCTCGTCGAGGAAGACGTGCTGATCGGTGGCCCACCACTTGTTTGAGAAGATCTCGACTTCGCGATGGCCGGTGAAGCCGGTGGCGTCTACCCAGTCGCTGATTTCGCGAATGTTGATGCAGCCTTCGCCCATCAGGCCTCGGTCGTTGAGGAGATCGGTGGTTGGGGTTTTCCAATCGCAGATGTGGAAGGCATGGAGGCGGCCCGTGCGGCCTGTGAGGTCGATTTGCTCTTTCAACTCGGGGTCCCACCAGACGTGATAGACATCGACGGCAATGCCGAGCATTTTCGGTGATCCGAGAGCATCGCAAATCTCGTGTGACTGGCGCATGGTGTTCACCGCACTGCGGTCATCGGCATACATGGGGTGCAGCGGCTCGATGGCGAGTTTCACGCCTGCTTGCTCGGCGGCAGGCAGCACCGCAGCGATGCCATCGGTGATCTGTTTGCGCGATTCGAGAAGGCTTTGGCCAGGGACGGCACCACAGACCAACACGATGAGCTGCGCGCCAATGGCGTGGGCTTGCTCGATGGCGAGGAGATTGTCATCAATCGCTGCCTGACGACCTGCTGCTGTAGCCGATGGGAAAAAGCCGCCACGACACAGGCTGACGACATCCATGCCGGAGTCCGCCGTTTGGCGCTTCACCGTAGCAAGATCACGACCTTCCAGCGCTTGCCGCCAGATGGTGATGCCGCTGACTCCGCGCTTGGGGAACTCGACGAGACATTCGTCGAGGTTCAAGGGCTTGGTGGTGATAGTGTGGACGCAAAGTCTGCTCATGCGGCACCATGATGCTCAAATTTTACTGCTGGTAAATCAGTTCTTTCCGATTAAATTGAATGGAAATACCGATGGAACTCTACCAACTTGAATACTTCATGGAAGCGGCCCGGCAGCGCAACTTCACCCGTGCGGCCGCGCAACTGCATTTGGCGCAGGCTGCGCTGAGCGAGCAAATGCGCAAGCTGGAAACCGAACTAGGCACGCCGCTTTTTACCCGTGGTCGGCGGGAGACGGTGCTTACTGCGGCTGGCGAAACGTTGCGGCAACACGCGGAAGGATTGCTGGAACGGGCCGATGCCGCCAAACGGGCGGTGCAAGATGTCGTGGGACTGCGCAGCGGTCGATTGGCGATCGGGACCATCCCCTCGGTCAGTGCGTGTTTGCTGCCGGGCGTCATTGCTGCGTTTCGCAAACTTCATCCGCTCATCGAACTCGCCCTTTTTGAAGGCACATCGGAGGCAGTGGCACAGTCGGTGGAGAGCGGACGGGTGGAATTCGGGATCGTGCAACTGCCCACCACCAGCGGTAGTTTTGATGAGCAAATGCTTTTCACGGAACCTTTCGTGGTGCTTGTCGCAAAAGCCAATCCAGCCGCGAAACAAAAGACCATCAGCTTGGCCAAGCTTGCGGACAAACCCTTCATTCTCTACAAAGGCCGGGCACGTGATACCGCTCTTACCGCCTGTCGCGCTGCGGGATTCGAGCCGCGCATCGCCTGTGAGAGTAGTGAACTGGAAACGATTCGTTCGCTGGTGGCGGCAGGTCTTGGGATCGCCATTCTGCCGCAGCTTGCTACGAGAGAACCCACCCCGGGATGCACTGTGGTGTGCTTGTGCGACAATCCCGCCGAGCGTCAGGTGGCTTTGCTTAGTCGCTCAGGACACAAAGCTTCACCAAGTGCGGCGGTGTTTCGAGCAATGCTGGGGAGGCGCGATTTTACTTAAATCTATACAGAACGGGGTTGGGGGATTCCATGCGATTTGTCACGGGGCAGCTTTCATGACGGGCTCGCCATTGCGGGTGGCGGGAGTGGTGGGCAGGCGGCGTGTGATGGCCAAGGCCGCGTCCCCCCCTGATGTCGCAGCTGGAAATTTACCCCTGTTAGCACAGGAAGGTATTACTAACTCCTTCAAGCGACACCCCGCCGGCATCGTCACCCTGCTAGGGAGGTTCACGCCTGCCAGCGTTTCTGGCAGCATCAAAGACGACGGCTGCGGCTTCGATCCCGAATCCGCCCTCGGCCCTCAATCCGGGCATTTCGTCCTCCATGGCATGAAAGAAGGCGTCAAACGACTCGGAGGGAAGCTCATCATTATCAGCGTCCCGGGGGCAGGGACTACCGTTACGGCTTACCTGCGGCAGTGAGTCCTGATGATCTCGCACTACCGCCCCATGATGGCTGAAAGCTTTTCTAACTCCTCCGCATGCAACGCCCGATCAAAAACCGCCACGCCACCGATCCAGCCTGTGAAGCCGACTCCACGGGAGCTGTGGATGACGCGGCCGATGGTGAAGGGGCCGCCGGTGCCGTCGTCTTTGGGCGTGTAAATCGGATGGGGATACCACCAGGGATTGAGGCGGAGCGCGACGAGTTCTCGCGTCGATTTACCTTGGCTGGTGGTGACTTTCACGCGGGTGTAGCGGAACTCCTGAAGTTCGCTTTGTTCGTCGGCGGTATCAGTTAGCACTTTGGTGGACAAGGGTTTGTCCTCGGGCGGATGGTAATACTGGTCCTTGGGGAAAGCCGGATCTTCGCCAGTTTGAAGACCGGGCTCACGATGGAGTTGGCTTTGGAGGTAGGCATTCGCAGCGGACTTCAGCAGGTTATCGTTCTGAGGGTTCTCCAACCACCGATCACCTGATTTCCCATTGAGCCAACCGGTGAGTTCTTGGCGTTCGTGATCGAAGGTCATGGCGAAACATTGCCATGAGGCGTCGAGAACCTCGGCTGGGGAGTCGGCCGGGATGGTGGGAGATTGATCTGCGGAATTACATTTGTGCAGGGCGTATTTGTTGAGAAATGAGCTTGCTCCATTTTCTGAAACATGACCGCAGGCACTACCTTCTTTGTTGAGTCCAGCAAAGAGCGCGTATTGGCGTTGGCCTCGCTGCACCTTTTGAATGGCGGAAGTTTCCGGCTGCTTCAGATCCGTGCCTTCATGCCAGATCCCGGCTAACGCATGATTTCCGCTCTCACGAATGGCCCACACCACAACGCTGACGGATTTTCCAGCACCCTTGATATCGATGGCAGAGTTGTGCAGGCGTTCCCGCGGCACAAAAAGGAACGGTCGGAAGGTGGCATCCGTTTCCTTGATAATGCGGATGGCATTGCCAAACGGTCCACGTCCCAGCAGCGGAAAGTCAGCATACGATGCCTCGCGTCCCTCGCCCCAGTAGTCCTTGATATAATTGCCTGCATCGAGTGCGAAGTCATTCGTGGCGCCCGCAGGCACATGCGCGATGAAACGATGCGCGCCCACAGGTTCGCGCTTCACGAAGTCCCAAAAAGCAACGCAACCCGGCGTGCTCGTAACGGTGGCCGTGCGGTCGTTCGGGGGCTGCTGCAGAGCTCCGGCCTTCGGCGGAAGCGTGGGTTCTTCAGCATGTAGCGAGGCGAGAGCAAAGAGGGTAAAGATGAGATGGCGAATCATGGCCTGGTATGGTTGGCGAAGAAGATGGCAAATCGCAAGCGGTTGGGAGTGCAACCGTTGCAGGGAGGAAGGCGAGGAATCGAACCCCTGCGTTGGTCCGCGCAGTCCTCTGTGCGGTATCATCACAGGATCATCCAATAAGCCGCACAGGGGGCTGTGCGGACAACCTCTCCAAATCGCAAGTGGCCGAGTGTGCAACGATTGCATGACAAAGATCGCTTCGTTCGCTTGACTCGGCTGGGAGATAAGTTCCTCCCTTCCTTACTTTTGAGCTGCTGCGGTGGCGAACCCGTGGCCCATGCCGAATGCCAGCATTTGCTTTTGATCAGGCGAGACGATGACCTCGAGACCGCCATCCCCACTGCTCCAAACTGTTGCGGACTGCCTTAAACTGCTCCGAAACCACTCCGGAGCATCGGCATAACCTTTCGGATCAAAGGCGGCGGGCGTCAGGCTGAACTTCTGCTTTAGCTCTGCCACCAAAGTCGGGCTCGGTTCCACGGCCAGGAACCACTGCCATTTGCGGACCCCATCCTCCGCATTGGCCCACTCCCGGCGTTCTCCGTTGAGCAACTTGTCCGCCTCACTCGGGCGCTGCCAGAAGGCACGCTGGAAGATTTCCTTGGCTTCGGTTTGCGTTTGCAATTGTCCGCCCGCTTGAGTCTGCGGAACTGCGACCGGCATGACCAACGGTTGCTCATGTTGGTAGAAACGAACACCCAGAGCGATGGCAACTGCAAGGAAGAGGAGCGCCCCGCCCCGCATGCAGATCGTTTTTCTCAGCGAGGGGCGACCGTCCCTCGCTCCTTGGTTAGTTTCCGGCATGGCTGTAGGTTCTGAGGAAGAGTTGAATGTCTTTCACGCTGGCGACGAAGCGGTTGAGGCCTTCCTGCTCGTTGGCGAGCAGGGTGTAGGCGGGGATGACGATCTTCCATTGCGTGTTCCAGACGCTGCGGCCGACCAGGCGGCGGCAGGTGAACTCATCGGGCAGCAGACTATAGAAGAGTTGCGGATCAGCCACCGCGCGGAAGGATTGATGTTTACGCACGATCCAGGGCTGTTCGGTCAGGGTGTTCTGGGCAGTGAAGAACTGGGTGGTGCTGAACTCAGAGGCACCAAGGTTGAAGGGCAGCGGCAGGGCTTGGTCTTTGACGTCCCAAGTGCGGATGATTCCGGTATCACCCAGGGCCGGTGCCCGCATGGTATCAGATCCGCAGGGGATCAAATAAATGTAGGGCGTAGCGCTGAGGGCGAGGGGACTATTGACATTAGGAGATCCTCCGACCGGAGTGCCGTTGGCAAACGCATCCATGCCGACATAGCCGGGGAAACACATCCCCGCAGAGTAGATCTTGGTGGCAAAGCTGCTGCTGCTGAACGTGTGGTCTCCGCCAGCGAGCGGAACCCCAAAGAAGTTCTTCATCTGCTCGATCGTGGTGCCGAAGGGCAGGATGATCCCCGGGACCGCGCTGCCGTCGGTTTTCCAGATGCCAGCACAGTTGCGGCTGACGTCAGGATCGGTGGTGACATCGCGGACGATGTGACGCTCCAGCAACTGCCGCCAGGCGGCATCATCCTTGGTGGTGGTGGGCGAGTTCAGGATGCGGAAGGCCTCACCGCGCAAGCTGAAGAGAGTGCCATAGGCGTCAGGGTTGTTGATGCCGAGACGGCCCTCGGCCACCGTCCAGTCGGATTGCAGGCGGGCCATGGTTCCGGCCAGGCCACTGTCGCCCAGCGTGCTGACAGTCGCCTGGGGGAGATTGCCGGTCAGGTCCCCCAACGAACGCGAGGCCACGATGCTGGAGAACACCGTGCTCCCCTGCCGCGTGCCCAGCAGGCCGGTCTCGTAGTCATAGCTCTTCGCGGCCAGATAGGTGTAGCGCCCGGCCAGATCATAGAGGGTGCGATATTGCTCCAGCGCTTCATTGCGGAAGGTCCGGAAGGTGAGATCCCGGGTGCGATAGCCCTGAATGATGGCCGCTGCCCGCTTGCGGAAGACTTCACGATTGGCCAGCACTTCCTGGGCCTCGGCCAGCAGGGTGCGCACCCGCTCCCCGGTGCGCTGATAGCGGTCTGCGAGGACGGCATATTCGAAGTTGGCCCCGGAGATGGTGGCAAAGGTCTGCTCGAATTCATAGATGGCCTGCTTTTGCTCCAAACTAAACCCAAGCCCGTCCACCTGTTGCTGGAGTTTGTTCAGTTCCTTGGTGATGTCGAGGGTCTTATTGTTGGAGGCGGTTTGCATTGCCATGAGGGTAGTCTCCAGGACGATGTTGGTTGCGAGGGCGACCCCTTTGATCGCGCCTTTGGCGGGAGCACCAGCGCTGAAAGCAAGGCCGAACACCTCCGGCACCGCATCCTTAATTACCTCGCCAGCAGTCAACAACCGGTCCGCCAAACGCTCCACGGTGAACGCCGCCGAGTTCAGATTCGCGACCGTCCGTTCAATTTCCTCGATCTTCTTGCCGGATTCCTTGGTCAACGACAGCGTCTTGGTGTGGGTCTGCACCAGTTCGTTAAACAGCTCAACCTCGCGTCGGAAATTTTGTTGGGTCGTGCCGAGTCCGGCATTCCACGCGAGAATTTCCACCTGGGCTTCGTGCAGATCCAGCAGCGCCTGCTGGAGCAGGCCCACCCGCGGCCGCAGCCCGAGGTCCACGCCGGGACGATAGGTGTCGGAGTATTGAAGGAAGCGGTCTGGCTTGATCTTCACCTCAATCCGGTCGGATTCGTAGCGGAATCCATTGAGGATTTCCTTGATGGTGCCGACGTCGGCAGGATTCGTGTCGAGGAAATCCGGGTCCGTATCCTTCACATTGAACTGGCCAACGCGCACGGGAACCTCAATCGTTACCAGCGATTCCTCAGCAGTATCCACTGGGGAGAGCAGCCCGAGCGCAATCCGATTTTTCTCCCAATCAGCGGAGCCCTTTTTGGCGCGACTACCTTCGCCCACCGAGCGGTCGATGACAAACCAGTTCACCAGGTCCGGTCCGGTGTAGTCCTGGATGTAGGTCTTGCCGGGGCCAATGTCGCCTTGGTAGGGTGAGCCGAAGATTTCCAGCAAGCGGGTGTTATAACTGCGTTCCTCATCCACAATGACCGCATTGTAGTCATCGATTTGATTTTCCTGATTCCGCAGGGAACGGGTGCCGCGGGCAGCGGCATCGAAGGCGCCCTTGGCATTCAGCACGGACTTCAGTGCCCGGTCATAGATCTGCTCGAAATGGGAATTCCCTGCTTTCAATGCGGATGGGGAAATATCGAAGGCGACTGAATCCGGGCTCAGGCCCAGCGGGTTGAGATGAGCGTTGGCATTGTCCATCGTGCTCTGGAATTTCGAGGCGGTAGATGCCAGTTCATCCAGCTCCGGCACGGTGGTGCGGTCGATGATCTGAACTCCGGTGTGGTTCGGATTGGTGTCCTTCTCGGGTAACATCGCATTGCCAGCCAGCCAATTGAACAAGGCACCCTGAGTGGAGCGGGCGGTCCACTCGTCCAAGCCTTGGTGCCGATTAACGCCGGTGCGGGGATTGTTCTTCCCATCGCGGAAATGCCGCCAGCCAGCGGCCGTATCATCCTGATAGTTCTGGCGGTGGGTCAGGGCCAGGATCTGCTCCGCACTGCGCGCCACATTGGCGGCGGCACTGGCAAATTTCCTTTCGTCGGCATAATCGATCTGCACGGCCTGCCCTAACACGGTGACGGCTTCGCTGCGGGGGACCCAGGTGAAGTTTGGGTTCTCCAGCAGATAGTAGTAGCCTTTCAGGGCGGTGAGGTAATGGCCGTAGGCATCACCATGCGCCTGCGGGAACATGCGCTGGGCGTCGGCTGCATCGAGCACGCCATTGGCAGTCGGGCTGCCGGCTTTTTCCTTGATATTATAATTCACAGCGTAGAGCGCTTCCCCACTATTAATTCCGCGGGTGTAGTTCCAGTAGAGACGGTTGTAGGCGGGGGCGATGAGGACGCCGGGGCTCAGGAAATCATCCCTGCCCCGCAGCAGGCTCAGTTCCTCCTCCAAGACCGAGGAGACCTGCCCCTCAAAGGAGAACCGCGAGGTGTTCACCTCGGAGACCGTGGTCTGATCGTCGATGCTGATGGTCGGATTCGCGGCATCCGCGTAGGCTTCGTTGCCGAGGATCTGATAGAGATCGTTCAGATAACCGGCCGCCAGCAGCAGGGCATCATTGGCCGGGGCGTAGTCGTAGCCGGATTCGATGCTCATGCCTTTGCCCCGCTTGAGGACGGTCTCATAAATTTCGATGAGACCGAAATCATTGATGTTCTGCAAATTCAACGCCACATCCCCTTCCCAGCGTTTGCCCGCCTGCGTGAGAAGGCTCACGTCCGTGTTGACGGGATTGTTGAGCAGATCTTTGATGCGTTGGTTGAACGGGTTGATTCCGGCCAGGACGCGTTTGATCCAACCTTCCACGAGCTTGGCAGGCATCCAGCGAGAATATTGCCCAGCCGTAATGCCGGATTTGGCTTTGTAGCGCATGGTGAAGTAGTTGTCACTCAGGGCGAGCAGCGGGCTTCCCAAGGGCGAGGAGGCGCTGCCACCGACGATGGCAATGTTGCTCAGCGTTCCATTGGGGGTAAGCCAAGGCGAGCCGGGGGCGGTAACTTTGTCAAGCTCCACCGAAGCTTCGAGCCGGAAGTCCAGGTTGCTGAGGGCCCCACGGTCGGCAGCCGTGTAGAGCGCGATTTCGATGCGGTTGGTTCCGGCGGTGAAGTAATTCGGGCTCAGTGACCATTGGCGGGCCAAGCCGGAGTTGCTGAGTCCACTGGTGCTGCCAGTATTTTCGAATTCCGCTGGCGCATTCGTCGCCAGGGCGGGCACGCCATTGACGTAGAGCACGAAACCATCCAATACCGGGAGTTGAGCGCTGAAAACGAGGTTCTGCGGCACTCCCGCCGTGAAATCGACCGGGGTCTCGAGCAGGAGAGCGGCTCCGGGTGGATTGCCCTCAGCGGACCAAGCCGCATTATGGATGACCAGGCTGCGCGGCACAGAGGCCAGCGCTGCCGCCGCGTATTGCGCTGAGGTGGGCAACTTGGCCGCCGGATTGGCTACCAATCGCCAGTTGGTAGCCGCACCGCCGAATTTAGCCTCCATGGTGTAGGTATAGACTGGCGGGGCTACCCCGTCTCCCGGAGGGGCGTAGCGCCACTCGAAGTCATAGTCCTCAGGGCGCGCGGCAAAGTCGCCACTGTGACGCAGGGTGACTTGTTCATCGAGGGGATTGTCTGAGAGCAAGACCTTGAGATCGCCCGTGTAAAGCTGGGGCGCGACCTTGATGATCTTCATGGCCACGGGTTCGCCCTTTGGCGTGAAGGCTTCGCCATCACCAAAGAGCAAGGTGACGTAGCCGTCTCCCTGACCTGTGGCGGTCAGCGCGTAACTGTCTGCGGCGGTATCCGAATTCGTGATGGCAGCCGGTTGGGACGGACCGACCACCTGACTGCTGCCGACAATGTAGGTGCCCATTTTGCTTTCGTTTTCCACAAAGGTTTCGACTGTGGTGCTGAGCCCATCGATGGCACTATCCCACTTGGTCTTATCGCTGTCACTTGCATTGACCACGGATTTAAGCCGGGTGGTTTCCTCGGCACTGAGCACATTCAGATTGAGGTAATCTTCGCCTGCAATTTCATCCACAAACTGACCGATGAAAACCAGCGAGCCCTTGGGCCCCAGCAGGGGATCAAAGTAAAACCGTTTCTGCAGGTGCGGCGGGACCAGTTGGAAGTAAATTTTTCCAAAGCTGCCGGTCGTGGCGACCGAGGAGGGTAGTTTATCCAACCCAGCGGTGGCGAGATCGACGATCTTGCGACGCGTGGGATCGTGCAGGGTGACGGCGTTTTTGTCAGTCCCTGTTTTCGCAATGGACTGCTGGTAGAGCACCTCCGCGCTAATCTGGCCGCGCACGGCCGGCAGGCCAAACTTTGGCAGCGTAAGGGTCTCTCCCACGCGGAGTTCCGGGCAGACTGGCCAGACTGGCTGGTATTTGACCAGGAGAGCTTCTCCGCTAATCGCGTCGCCCTGCGGTTGCTGATTTGAATCCAACGGGCGGAGATAGGGGAGCGCGGTGCCGGGGGCTGGCTGGGCGGACTGGCCGGGAATAAAGAAGCCCTCCTGCATGGGGTAGTAAAAACGGAACTCCAGACGTTGGTTGCCCAGACCGGCATGGGGCGCGCGGTAAACCCAATGGAAGCCCTTGCGGTCTTTGAATGTGAACTTGTCATAAAGCGCCACGGGACCAGTGCGGTTGGGCGCATCATCAATCCCCGCCGGAGTGACTTCGGTATTTTTGACCTCACCAAGCGCATCCAAGGCGGGCGGGAGAATGGGCAGGGGCATTGGTCCTTGCAGGATCGTGCCCGCGGTCACCAGATAGTCGAATTTATAAGTGGCGTCCTCACGCTCCACTTTGAAAACCCGCATCGACGGCCGAAGATCCGTGGCGTCGGCATAGGAAAGCAGCACGTAGGGCTGCGAGGTGTAGCCGGTGCCGGAAGTGACATTCAAATCGTCCCGCAGCGCATAGACGCGCCCAGCGATGAGGAGGGCATGCTCTTCGTTCGGATTAAAGCCCGGCAGGGCGGGATTGTTCTGCACATAGAGGCTGCCAGCGATTTCCGAGGGATTCAAATCCCCGCTGCCGGCATTGGAAGCCATGATAATCTTGTCCGCGCTGCCGGGATAGTTGACGGTGTAGCGGGCCATGCGCGCGGCCACATGGAAGGGGGTGAATTGGTCGGTGGGCGGATTGATCTTGCGGAACCACCACACTGTCAGTTCATTATCCCCCGGCCGCGCATTGACTGGAATGATGGCCCCAGCTCCGGATGCAGCTACGCCCACGGCATACGGATTACGGAAAGCATTCACATCATAACCGGTGCCGGCGGAGACATGTCCGCCGATCTCATAGCCAGGATCCGGACGTTCAATGCGCTGCCCCACCGTGGCGGCAGCGGTAAATTTCGTGCCGTCCCGGGAGCCATCGGCCACGGCGGATTCCGGCTGGGTGTTCATCCTGACATACCAAAAATCGCGGCCACTGGTGAATTTTAGGAGCGAGCGGTTTCCGTTAGAGCCGGGGTTGACGACGAAGCTCTGCGTATCAAGGTCAATTTTCGCCTCGGTCAGGGCGCCATCATCCTGCCACATAATCTGCGGCAGCGCTCCATTGAAGAAGACCCCCGTCGCACCGGTGCTGCCGGCATCCGGCACCACCAGTTGGGCGAACTCACCGGGCTCCGCGGGCCAGAAGTGGCGGTATTTATTGAGATATTTCGGCCAAGCCAATTCCAGCTTCGGAGGGATGCCCGTAGCCGTGATGGCTGCATCCAAATTTTCCAGCCAGTAGAACTGATTTTTGTCAGCATTCAGATTCTCCTGCTCGGCGTAATAGACCATCCTGCCATCCGCCCGGGCCGTGCTCCCGATGAGAGGGGAGTTCAAGGTCTCCGCCAGCGGAGCAGGCAGGAGGCTGGTGTCGCCATCCTCCGGCAGGATTTGTTCTCCCAGTTTGACATCCACAATCGTGGCCGGGGCCTGCTGAGAAACCTCTACAATATCCGCTCCAAGAAATTCGTAGGAGACACCGTCGGGCTTGACCGCGCCTAGATATTCAATGAAGACGCGACCTTCGACATTGTAGGCTCGCAGGGTTTTGGGGGAGCCAATATCCGAGAGCCAGAGGGTCGTTTTAATCGCGAGAAACTGGAACGGATTGTTCGGGTCGCGCACCTCTCCGGGGCGCAGATAGGCCTCCGGCACGGTGCGGGGAAAGGCACTACTGAAAACCGGCTGAATGGTGGTAATTCGGCCGCTGGGGACGTTGACCGGCGGACCTTTGAAGCTGCCTTCCGTCCAGAACATCTGCTTGACCGGCAAGCGGGTGGAGGCGGAAACGCCAAAGGTCTCCGTCTTGAAAATGTAACGTCCGCCCTCCGGCAACCGTGTAACCCAAGTGACGGTGGCGAAGCCCGGCTGGGTGGCAAAGACCCGCAGCGCATGAGGGCTGTAGTAAACACTGGACTCAACGTTGGCGGCCAGGGGGGTGCTCGTGGCCGGCAGGCCGCTGGTATGGGTAAAGACCTCACCCGGTTGCACCGGTTGGGCGCGCCAATAAGTGCTCCCCGCTGGGGTCAGATTGTCCACCCGGGTGAGCGGCCGAGTCACGACATCGCCCAGGAAATATTTGGGCACCCCGGATGCAAAACTGTAACCAGCCTCGGATTGCAGTAGGATCGTGGCCTTGCCAGTCGGCTGGCCCGTGCCATCGCGGTAGATGGCGCTGGGAAATTGCGCGCTGAGCGCCCCGCTGGGACTGCTGGCTGCCGTGGTGCTGGAGGTGGCCGCCACGGATTGCACGTTCGGCCCCTGGGTCTGCCCGGAGATGGCCGGACGGGTAACGGGTGGTTCCACCGGGGCTGCGGGCACCAGATTCGCGGCCGGAATGATCTCCTTGGCCAGGCCCGGGCCTTCCCAGCGCAGCACGATATCTGCTACCACTGCATTGTCATAGAACTCCACCTTCACCGGGATCTGACCGGCTGCAAGATTGATGGGGCCAGAACTGAATTCCGTCGCCCCCTGGTCGCGCCACCCATCCACGACCTGCACACCATTGATCCAGAGACGCACGCCATCATCCGACGTGGGATAAAAGGTATAGACTCCAGCCGTCGGGACATTGAGGAAGCCCGTCCAGCGGACGGAAAACTGGTCCGCATTCACCCCGGGTCCCGGGCTGTCGGGCCAACTGAAATTCAGGTTCGCGTCCGTCCGCGTGAGCGCGGGAGGACCGCTCAAGTCCATGGCATTGAAGTATTCCCCCGAGAGTCCTTCAGCTCCATCAATGGGCGTGAAAGGCGAGACCGGGGTGAGATCGTTGAAGGCACCGCCGGAGAGCTGGTATTGCGCCTGCGCCGGCAGCGCCTGCAGCAGCACCATGCCTGCCATGCCGAGCAATGCCCGCAGTTTGGGTATGGGTGGTCGTTTCATGCGAATACGCGTTGAAGTTGATTCACGGTTGGAGGGAGGGGGCCTAACGGCGGGTGGCAACCTTCTCGGAAGATTTTTCCTTGGTGGTCGGGGCGGTGGCGGGAGACTGTTGCTTCAGCGCCTTCTCAATGCTGGCGAGCCGGGTGTCCTGCGCCTCGTTGACCGCGGTTGCTGCGGAGAGTTTCTTTTCCAGTGCGGCTTTGTCGTCCTCCAGTTGCTTTATCTTGGCCGCCTGCTGCTCGATCGTCCGATTCAGTTCCTGGGTTGCCGAAACGTTCAACATGGAGATGGCCTCGTAGTCCACGGAGCGCAGATCATTCACCTGGTGGCCGTAGAGGAGGATCTTGCCATCCAGTTTATCCTTTAGCTGGAAACCATCCTTCGTCACCTCAGTGACCGTTGTCAGGCTGCAGCCGACGCCGCCGGCCTGCCGATTGTCTGACCAGACTTGGAGCACGTCCCCTTTTTTTACCGTCGCAGGCAATGCCTTGGTCAGGGTAACGAAGCCAACTTTGGCAGAGACGGTGGTCAGCAGATCGGGCACCGCCCCCGGCATGGTGCTGACGGCCTGCGGAAACACCTCCTCCACCTGCTGGGCGATTACTTTCTTGTTCTGCCTTGGTTTCGCAGACTTGTCATCCTTCATCTTGTAGTCGGTGATCTGAACTTTCATGAGGGTGGCCAGATCAAGGGCGGCATTGCTCAGCCCTGTGATGTTTTTGATTCGCGCATCGGAGATAGCGGTAAAACGGTCCGCCACGATGCGCCCGCCTAAGGCCCCCAGAACGACATCACTTACAGTCTGAAAGCCGTTGGTTGCCTGAACCCCATCGTTTGTCAGAGTATCAGCGTTACCCCCGAGACCGTAGTTGGCGAACCTCCGCGCTGCTTGCAGATTGATCGGCCCGGTGAAGGTGGTGCCGCCTTCGGCAAAGATTGTGACTTGGCGGTTGTCTCCAGTGGTTCCGGCACCTACGATGTCGAGGCCGCCACTGAACCTCTTGTATGCGATGATTCCGGCGGAGCCTTCCTTGCCGCCAACGCCGTAGCCAAGCTCGATGGCCGTGCTGTTGCCACCTTCGCCCCGCAGCCGCAGCCCGGTGGCATCCAGCAAGGCCAGCGTGGTGCCGCCACCAGGGTTGTTTTCCCCGCCATTCCAGTTGCCACCCAGATACCAGGCGAAATTCCTCGCACTACGCGCGTAGGTGGTCCAGTCCTGGGAACCGAACGAATGTCCACCGCCAAAAGACTGGGCGAAGGGGCCGTGGCTCCCACGGTCAATGATCCCGTTCAGCGTCCCGATCAGGGTTCCGTTTAGGGTTCCGTTCACGGTCCCGTTCAGGACGCTCCCGTTGTTCAAATTGATATTTCCCGCATTAACGTTAATCCCACCGGCATTGATCTGCAGGCCCCCCGTGTTTACCGCCAAGCCGCCGCCGTTGAGCACGGCAAGATTCAGTCCGCCACCAGCGTCTCCTGCCCCATCCGCATGCGAGCCGCCCTGGAACCAAGCGAAGTTACCGGCGGTGCGTTGATACAGGGTGCCGCTCTGAATCCCCAGACCAAAGCCGTTGCCCCACAAGTTAATGTGCTGCCCCAGTCTGTTAAAAAAGCTGATCGGGCCAGTGAAGTTGGTGCCACCTTTGGCTTCCATGAGGATTCTCCGGGAGTTATCATCGCCCCCCCGGCCATAGAGCCAAGTGTAGTCCGGAGTGGACAACAACGCCCCGTTCGCTCCGGCGGCACCACCGCCAAGGAAGATTTGGTTATTTCCATTCATCACCAGGTTGCCGTTAAGGTAACTACCGTTGGCGTGGGTGATGTTGAAGGATGACTCGCCAGCGCTCTGCACCACGCTGGAGGCCACGTCGGCATTCCGCGCTCGCAAGGCATAGGCCGTGCTGACCACCTGCTGACGTGGGGAGACTTCCGGATCTGCCGTGGGCGTGCCGTCATCCACCGTTACGCCAAGGAAGCGTTCGGTGCCATTGTTACCGGCAAAAACATTGTTAAAGTCGCGCGGCTCGCTGCCCACCTGGAGCCCCGTGCCCAGCAGCACACTGAGCTGACCTTTGGAAATGGTGGCGATCTGCTGCTCCGCATAAAGCGGGCTGCCGCCGGTGGCGCTGCTGTAAACTCGCAGGATCACGGTGCGGTTCACCGGCACATCATTGCCGATGGGCAAGCCGGAGGCGTCTGCCAAGCGAGCCTGATAGCTAATAAAGTTCGGGATACTGGTCTGGGCAGAAGCAACGGTGGCGCACAGGATAGGGATAAGGCTAAGGAGCGAAGGTTTCATGGTGGCAGCGATTTTAGTTAGGTTTGAAATGGGATTCATGAGCAGGTTGGCGGAAATGGCATCAGGG
This sequence comes from Verrucomicrobiales bacterium, assembly GCA_031411295.1. GTDB lineage: Bacteria > Verrucomicrobiota > Verrucomicrobiia > Verrucomicrobiales > V1-33 > JAGNEJ01. The sequence goes on from JANOAV010000205.1 coordinate 21,887, forward strand.
GGTTGTGGTCGTCAGGGTGCCCAGTTCGCTGACGCGACGCAGGACGAAAGTTCCGGTGGCGGTAATCGGGTCCTTGCGGACGCCGGTAACCGTTTCTGAGTAGGTGCCGGCAAGGGTGCGGCTACCCCAACTGGCACTGAATTCGGCGGGCGGGGTGCTCGCGACGCTGAAGGTGACGGCACGGTTGACAGTCCAGCTTTCGACCCCATTGCCCACCGGATTGAAGCGGGCGTCCTTGTTATCATGGTCCGGATGATACTGGTGGACAAACGGGTTGGTGGGATCATTGAAGGGCAAATTAATGGTGCCGGTAATGCTGCCGCCAGGGCCAAAGCCCCCTGCGGCCAGGACGGTTCGGTCCAGCGGCATGTGGGCGGCGGTGAGGCGGCGGGCGGTGCCCAGTGATTCCGGCTGCAGTGCCGTTTCCGTGGTGGCGATGCCAGGTGCCCCATCCACGCCCTTGAGCACGCCAAGGTAAGCCGCTGAGAGCAGAGTAGCGCGGCCCGCATCATCCACATGAATGAGGTAACGCAGCGGGAAGCTGCGGGAAGTGCCAGTGCCGGGGAAACCAGACACCTTGCTCTGCACATCCGTTAGTTCTGCATCGCCCACCCAGAGCCCGGCCAAGCTGGCATTACCGGCGGAGACCGGCAGATGCACGTCCATCATGTTTGCGGCATCGGTAATCCGGAGCAGGGACGCGTAGAGCGCGCCCGGGCCCCCCACCATGGCCGTGCGGTCCACGCCAAAGTTCAGCGTAATCGTAGCATTGGCAGCCACTGGCGCGGTGAAGGGTGCGGAGATGCGGGTATCCTCAAACTGATTGTTCGTGGTATTGAAGCTCCGACGGGTCAGGGCCACCGGGCCGACGACCGGGGTCTGTCCCGCAGGGGCGGCTTCGGAATTGAGGAGGTCGAGCGTCAGGGTCTGGGTGACGGCGGTGCGATTGCGAATGGTGAGGGTGATGGAGGAACCCTGCCGGCCAAAATTTAGCCCCGTGGGTTCACTGAGCGTGATCGCGAGGGGCCCGATGAAATCACCCACGGTGCGCGCCTCAAACCAATACGCTTGCGTGGCATCCAAGCGGTCCGTCGTCGGAGCAAACAAACGGGCCGGATTATTGGCATTGAGCGGTCCGCCCTGATAACGGTAAATTTTGGAGCTGGTGGCGGCCGAAAACGTCGCAAAATAATTGGCGAAGGTCGGAAAGGTCGCGCCGTTTTTTTTCGCAGGAAAGCCCAGCAAGTTGGCCCCGGTGCGCACCCAGTTAAGCACGGGCGGTTCGACGCGTTGCTTGATGGGCAGGACCAGCACTGCCGGGGCGCTATCACGGGTTTTGATGAGATAGGAAGTCTGCCCGGTCAGGAGCGCCAAGTCACTGTATTGCGGCTGCCCCCGCCGCCACACGCTCCACTCCGGTGAGCCCGGCGTGGGATCGCTGGGGGAGGAGGTGAACTGGACAGAGGCGGGATTGGGATTCCAGCGCCACACTTCGACCACATCCGGTTGATTAGCGAAGTGCTGGTCAGGGGTAAGATAGGTGGCATCCCCATTTAGATAAAGGGAGTTCCAGCCGGGTTTCAGGCTGTATTCGGTCGTGCGCCATTGCGCATGGGCCGCCGTGACGAGGACGAACAGGAAAAGAGGGATGGGAGATCTCATTGGGCAATTAAACGGTAAAATTCACGGGCTTCGGATTCCGGCACGACGTAAGCCACGATTTGATCGACGTCGGTCGCCACGAAGACTTCATTGGGAAAGCCAGGCACGCCCACGGAGTAAGGCACCGTGGCCCAAGTGAAGAGATTGGTGGTCCGCTGGATCTTGTAGGATTTTCCCGGGACGGACTTGAAGGACAACTTGGCTTGACCGGGCTTCTTCTCGAAGATGGTTAAGGAAATGTAGTCCTTGCCGTCGCACGCGTAAGTCCCGGCAATGTATTCCGCGTAGTCCGTCTGGCCATCTTTATCGATGTCGCCATTCCGTGAGAGCAGGGTCAGATCATAGCCATTCGGCCCGGGTGGAATATTGCAGAGGGAGAGTTGATACTCCTCCCAGAGATCCGGCAGCCCGTCCCCATCCGAGTCGGCTCCAATCGTGAAATCAAACCGATCCCGTTCACTCCCGCCGCCGGCGGTCAAGCTGCCGGCCACCGCCAAAGGATAGTAACGTTGTCCGCCGAACTCCACGGCCATGGTAAACCCATTGCGCGCAATCACGGCCTCCTCCCGGTAGATCGTGGTCGAAGGCCGCAGCATATCAATGGGGATGCGCAGCTCATAGTTCTGATCCGCCCGGGTGGTGCCTGTCACCGGAGCCTTCAGCACCACCTCCGCTCCTTTGATAAGCACAATTTGTGCATCCGCCGCTGTGAGCACATTACCGATTTCATCCCGCACGGTGCCATAAATCGTGTAGAAGGGAGCAGGCGGAAAAGCCAGCGTAGCACCCAGTAAAATCGCGCCCAGGCACAGGCTGAGGAGTAATCGAAGCGGAGAGTGAATGAAGGTCATACTCATGTATTACCGGTCGGCGGGCAATCCTTACACGATAAGTGAAAAAAGTTTTCGTATGCGCCCTTCAACCGCTCTGAGGCATGCTCCAGACCTGAAACTAGCCCCCGTGATTTATTCCCCGGTCCCCACGCTGCGGTCTTCCTTCGCTGCCTCACTAAGCACGCGTCGGGCCCATGCTGCATAGGGATTGGCGGGCTCGGTTAGGGTGATCTGAGATTCGATTTGGTTCAGGCTGCGCTGCGGCACGAGCCGGATTTCACCGTGTTCGTCGATGCGCATTTGGGCGAGCATTTCCAGGAACTCAGGCAGCCATACGGGGGCGCGGGTGCGCGGCTGCGGGATGCTCCAGAGCGCGCCGTAATTCATGGAATAACCCAGAAACACCTGACTGCCGTCGCGGTTGACGATGGCCCGCCAGTTTTCGCTATCCATGCCAAGGCCGCCGGACATCGGCTCATGATAGTGGATGCTCACTGGCTCCGCAGTGGCGGTATCCCAAAAACGGAAGCCGGATAAGTCGTTCACCAGCAAGGTGGCACCGTCGGCGGTGAAGCGCACTGTGAGGCAGGTCCGGCCCTGCGGGAGCGGGGCGCTGGCGGGCGTCCCGGTGCGCGGATCCCAGAGGCGGGCGGTGCCATCCCGGGAAGCGGTGGCAAGGCGCGTGCCATCTGGGCTGAACTCCAAATGAGAAAGCTCTCCCAGATGGGCCATGGGCAGCCCCACGGGCTGGCCGGTGCCCGCGTCCCAGACCCGCGCCGTGGTATCGTAGGAAGCGGTGGCCACATAACGGCTATCGCGGGACCAGGCACCGGCAATGATGGTGTGGGCATGCCCGGCAAAGGTGCGGAGTTTCGCTCCCGTGCGCAGATCCCAGAGATGCGCCAACCGGTCCGTCGAGGCGGAAAGAAACCGGCCGCTGCCATCCGGGGCAAAGCGCAGCAGCTTCACCTCGCCGGGATGGTCCAACGTCCTGACGAGGGCTCCCCTGGCGGTATCGTAAATGCGGATGTGCCCGTCATTATGCCCGGCAATAATACGGGTGCCGTCCGGAGAGAGGGCGCCGGGACGGATCATGCCGGGCTGCTGGTGCGGCTGCCAAAGCGGAGCCCCGGTTTCCAGCGACCACCCGTGAAGCCAGCCATTCGCGGTGAGGGCATAACATTTCCGCGCGTCGGGCGAAAACAATGTGACATAAACCTGGCCTTCGGTGGGCGCATCCAGCACCACCCGTCCGGTGGCCGTTTCATAAATGCGGCAGCGGACGTCCGGATAAATCCCGAGTGCGGCCAGTCGTCCGTCGGGGCTGAGGGAGGAGCTATTGAAATCACGCTGCCCCTCCACATGATGGCGCTCCGGATCCACCTTGCGGCTGCCCCGCCACACTTGGATCGCAGAGCGCGGACCGTCGGACATGGAACGCTGGACGAGCACGCGGCGCGCATCATGAGAGAGGGAAACATGTATGGAGGTCCGGGAGGCCCCCAGCCAGAAGGGATTGAGCAGGCGCTGCCCGGTCCGTGCGTCCCAGAGCATAGCGAAGCCATCCCCGCCACAGCTGAGCACGCTGCGCCCATCCCGCGAGGAGACGAGCTGGGTCACATCGTAGTGGTGCTGCATGGGAGGGGATACCGGCAGGCCCGAGTCCGCGTCGTAAACCGCGAGTTCGTGGGAGTGTCCGGAGAGAGTGACCCGGGTGCCGGTGAGGTCGATGGACACTTTCTGCAAGACGGTTAGGGAGCTGGCGATTTCCCGCACGGCCCGGCGGCTGGCCACGTCCCAAATCCGGGCCACGAATTCGCTCTCGATCAACGCCACGCGCGACCCGCCCGCTCCGAGGGAGCCGTTCCGGAACTGGTCCGCCGTTTCCACCCGCAGCAGGTTGGCTCCGGTTGCCGTTTCGCAGACCACTGCCTCTTTCGCATTCCAGGCGAGAAAGCGAGAGCCATCCGCCGTGAGGTCCACGCCTTTCCATGCGCCCTCTAACGTGAAAGCCGGCGCGGTCGGCGTAGGCCCCTGCGTCAACCACACCTCGATGCGCTCCCTGAACAGGGCTAGCAGATGCGAGCCATCCGCGGAAAAACGCAGTTCCAGAACCGGCCCGGTCCCCTGGCGGGGCAATACCTGCGCAGGCTCCGCCGGGCTGGGGTAAAGCTGAAGCGTGCCGTCCGCCAGCGCCACCGCCAGCGCGATGGGCCCGCCGCTGACCGCCAAGGCCGCGACCGGGGATGGTTGCGGAAGTTGGGCGGTTTCCCTGCCCGAGGCCCCGTCCCACAACCGCACCATCCGGTCTTCTCCCGCTGCCGCTAGCCACGTGCCATCTGGTGCCAGCATGGCCGGGGCAGTCAGTTTCGACGGGGGCAGAATCTCCGGTCCCGCCTGCACGGGAAAGGAGTGTTGTTCGACAATCGACATGGCATACATCACGGCCTGCCAGCGGTCGGGACGCTCCCGGATCAAGGACGCAAGATAGGCCAGCGCACGGGAGGTCTGCCCCTCGTCCAGCCAACGCCCGATCTCCTGCCACTGTAAATGCGCGAGGGATTTTTCCTGGGCGGCCCGGGCCTGTTCGGTCTTGCGCCACTGCCAGACGATGCCTCCCACGCCCGAAATGAACAACGTGAGACAAGCCACCAGCAGCGCGGCCATTGCGGGACGGCGCTGCGCCCAGCGCCAGACCCTTGCGGCGGGCGCGAGCGGCACCGCCGAGACCGGTTCGCCACGGCTAAAGCGTTCTAAATCCTCCGCCAGCATAGCCGCCGAGGCATAGCGGTCCGTTGGCGTTTTCGCCAGACACTTCAGGCACACCGTGTGCAGATCCAACGGCACCTCGGTGAGAGGTGGCGGCGCGTCCTCCGCCACCTGCCGCGCGATGTCGATCACGGACTTGCCAACAAACGGCGGCCTGCCAGCCAGCAGCTCATAGAGCACTGCGCCAATGCCATATATGTCCGTTGTCGTCGTGACCTCCTGCAACCGCCCACCCGTCTGCTCCGGTGCCATATAGCTCGGACTGCCCAGCATCACTCCGGATACCGTCAGCGTGCCATCCGCCGCGTCCAGCAACTTCGCCAAGCCGAAATCCGTCACCTGAGGGCCATGCTCCGCGTCCCACAATATGTTCGACGGCTTCAGATCCCGATGCAAGACCCCGCGTTCGTGCGCGTGCGCCACCGCCCGAGCCACTTGGGCTACCGCAGTGGCAATGGCGCGGAAATCTTTCCGATGCTCGCCCGCCCATTGCGCAATATTTCGTCCGCCCGGCACGAGTCTCATGGCCAGATACGGTTGCAAATCATGCTCCCCGGCCTCATAAATGGAAACGATATTCCCATGATGCAACCCTGCCGCAGCCAGCGCTTCGGTGTGAAACATCGCCCGTGCTTCTTTGCTGGCCATTTCGCCAGACAAGATTAGTTTGATCGCCACCTCCCGCTGCAAACTAACCTGTCGCGCCCGGTAAACGACACCCATGCCGCCACGAGAGATTTCCTCCAGCAAATCATAATCGCCCCAGCGTTGATTCGTCAACGGCCCCACGGAGACCGCGTCATCGAAGGGTGAATCCGTCGCCAAGCTCAACAAGCACAGTGGGCATGGGGAACCAGCGACGCGCAAGCGCGTCCCACAAACATCGCAAAACTGCGTGATCGGCGGATCTGATTCAGGCATAAGGAAATCGTAAGTATGCTCAGTTCTTAACGCAAGTCAGCCAAACCTTACAAGGAAATCTAAATCTCCACGGCTTTGTGGTCTCAGTTTTTGCTGCCCCCCAACACCTGCAATGCCCAAACTAAATACTCATCAGCTGAGGATGCCTGCAGCCGCTTAATGAACTCTACCGGTGGCACATGGGGTATCAAACTCAGGGCGCCTTGCTGGTCGAGTTGCATCTGAGCCAGCATCTCCAGGAAATCGGGGAACCATTCAGGGGTGTATTCCCGTGGTTGGGGGATAGGCCAATAGGCACCGTCATTCTTGGCGTAGCTGAGGAAGACATGCCTGCTGTCAGGCGTTAGGAAAGAATGCCATGATTCACTATCGATGGCAAATCCGGCTACTTTCTGTCAAGCCTCCGGCTTGATTCCGATAAGACTTCCTCTTGAACGCACCTTTGAATAGGCGAGTGTAGCAGCAGTCGGCTCGACTGCTGTAATCCTCAGGCGCTGCGACTCTCGCCTGCGGTCAGGAAACTGGCTTGCTTTCAGGTCGCGCAGCCGTGAAACTCCGGCCGTGAAACAAACTCCCATCTTCTCCGCGCTGTTGCTGTCCCTGGGTCTCGCGTCCGCATTGCAAAGCTCCGCCGCCGATTCGGCTGTGCCTGGTTTGGTTCGCGGCATCAAGGTGCTGCCGGACAAGGCGCCTGATTGCACGTCGCTGAAATCGATCGTCGAGAGTGTCACGCGCGGGCTTCAGACGAACGATCAGAAGGCAATCGCGATCTATAATTTCATGAGGCTGACGCACTACCACCGCGGGTATCCGAGCGAACCGGGTGGGGTCCCGGTGCTGAAGGAAATCAATACCTATGGGTGGAGTCTTTGCGGCGGGCTGCATGCGGAACAATCGGCGCTCTGGCGGGAGATGGGCTGGAACTGGCGTTTTGTCGGCTGGCCAGGCCACACCACGGTGGAGGCGCAATACGACGGGCGCTGGCACTATTTGGATGTCTTCCTGAAGTTTTACACGTGGATGCCAGACGCCAATCATCCGGGCGGGCGCACCATCGCGGGCCAGGATGATATCGCAGCGGATCCGAACGGGCTGGTGCTGGATGCGTTCCTCCTGGACCCGTCGCGCAAGGTGGCCTACGCCCGTGGCAACGCGTTCGACATGCACGGGGAAAAGGCGAATTGGCAGGCCCCGGCGTTTCTGACCTGTGGTGATGATCTAACGGGGATCGTCAATGGAGTGAAGGAGCGGAACCGTGCGGGGTCGGCTGATGGATGGGCCGGGATCAATCACGCGGAGGCCGGTTATTCCGCCGACGTGGGCCTTGCGCCCGGATTCGCACTGACCAGCACCTGGGATCGGCAGCCCAACGCGTGGTATTGGGCGGACTCGAAAACTGCCCCCAGCCACACGTGCGGGGACAAGGAGATTCGCAACTCGCCAGAGAAAGGCCCCATCGCTGAGCCGTATCTGGCGGCCGACTGGAGTGCCGAGAGCTACGCCAGCGGGCAGATGGTGTTCCGCCCCGACTTGGCAAATGCGGCCTGCCTCCGCTCCTTCGAGACAGTTGAAAATACGAAGGTCGCCAACGGTGCGCTGGTCGCTGCGGACCCCGGTCAACCGGCACGGGTGACCGTGTTGTTGCAGTCGCCTTTCATCCTCACGCTGGCATCCGGCACGGCGGACGGCGTGGAAAAATGTGAAGTCAGCACGGACCACGGCAAGGTCTGGACAGACGCGAAGCTCGCGAATCTTGGCGCGGGTCTCCGCGGGCAGGTGGAGGCGCGGGTGCGCCTGACGTTCCACACCTTGAAGAGCCTGCGCATCGAGGCCACGGTGCAGAACAACCCGTTCGCACTGCCGTTCCTCTCGCCAGGTAAAAACGAAATCGCAGTCTCGCTCGCTGATCCCGCAACGCTCGGAAACAATCGGCTCGTCGTGACCTATGCTTATCGCACGGGCGCGCGCAGCAAGAGCTACGAGCAGCTTTTCCTCGAAGGCAAGGAGATCGCCCGCGGCCACGATGCGAAGTGGGACTCGGTGCCAACGGTGGTGCAAAAGATTTTCACGGCACGTGATCTGCCGGCAAAATTCAATATCGACGTGCCGACGCCAAAAGGTCTGCACCCGGTCTATCCCCGCATGGTCTTCCTACGCCGCGAGGTGCTCTCGCCCGGCCAAGACCCCTTGCCACTGCCCGCAGATGCGAAGCCGCCGACCTCCCTTTCAGGTGACGAACTGAAGACGCTCCCTAACCCGCTCCTCACTGGCACCCAGCCGCCCCCGCCTATCACCGTGCGTCCGATGAAGTCGATCACCTTGCCGCTGCTGGCAGACACTTTCGTGACGAATTCCGGCCAACCACCGGCTGCGAACGCGCTCCGTTGGCCGAAGAGTGCGGAGGAACCCGTGGACCCTGTTGCATTCCTCATCAGCGGCCAACTGAAGAACCTGCCTCCGCTGAAGGATCTGGCGGGGGCGCGGCTGGTGTTCCCCGTCTCCGCCGCCCATGAGAAAGCCCCGACCAAGATTGGCGTGGCGTCCTTGAAAACTCCCTTCGTGATGGGGCAACCCTACGCCATCAGCCAACTCGGAGAGATGCTCGGCACCGCAACCTTGCCGCAGATGACCGCCGGTGCGCCCGTGTGGTCCCCGCCCAGGGAATTCAAGCTGGACGTGACCCGCCACCTGCGCGCGGTTCTCAGCGGTGATGCGAAATTTAACGGCTTCGCCCTCCGCGTAGTCCCCGACCGCGGCGTGGATGATGGCTGGACGGTTCGCGTCCAACTACCGCCGGAGCCGAAGTTCTATCTGGAGATCGATACCTACACGGACTCACCAACGTCCACGGACGGAAAGTGAAGGGCGTGACGAATAACGAGTGTGAGGAATGCTTTCCCCTCGGTGGGCGCGTTGTGTCCTTTATCATCATCGTGTCACTTCCGTTTGGTGCGAGCTGGGTGCCAGATGAAAAGCCCACCAAGGAATGCCATGAAAAGCATAGCGGCCCAACAGGCAAGCATCCAAATCATACTGAGCATCATGACATCATCCTCCGCGAGCTAGTGGTGCTTAATGCATGCATGAGGTGTTAATCGGTCGAACGCGCATGGTTGTCATTTCTTATAGCCGACGATCTTAAAGAAATCGCTGATTTCATGGGGTGCTCCGACTTTGAGTAATACTTCCTCAATCTTATTTCTGGGGCAATCACGCGGATCAATCTCAAGCCATTCGATGGTGCAATAATTCGGGCCGACATGGTGAAACCATTCTGAATCCCACTGAGAAACATAGCCATTCAACAAATCCCGCGTTCTCCATGCCGGCTTTTTTTCGAATGCCGCAAACGCGAAACAAAGCTCCTTCCATTTTGTGTCGTTCATAAGGCAGGCAAACCCCTCCTCTTCGGCTTTACGCCGACACTGTGACGATAGAGAACTCATGTTGTTTTGCGGAACATGTATTCAGCCTGCAAAAGAAGGGCTGAAAGTGATATTGACGGAAAAGGAAAGGCAGTGCAATGGCAGCATTAGCACTGGATTTTTACAAATCCCTCCCGACAGCCTAAGGGAGTTACGGTTGATAGTGCTCATGGATCATAAGGACGTTTTGTTGAGAGGCTGGCGCGAAGCGTTGACGGGTGATACTGCGGTAACAGAGGACAAAGAGCAAGGATTTTGTCAGGCAGTGGGATTAGCTCCCGGTGGATTTCTTGGCGCGGGATGCTTCCCAAGGTGTGGGGCTTTGAAAGCCCCAGGATCATGCAAGGAAGACACGTTAGGCTTTGGGGCGATGCCACAGCAGGTATGTGCCATAAGCCAGCGAGGTGATGGCGGTGAGAGCAGCGGGAATATAGAGAGTCGAGTAGCTGAGACGAGGGAAAGCAACCGCGCCCACGATGCCGCCGACGAGAAAGCCGGAGATGACGAGAAAGCAAAGCCGCAGACGACGTGAATCCACGGGCAGACCGCGCAGCGTGTGGCCGAGAAAGATGCCGAGGTCGGTGAACATGCCGGAAATGTGAGTCGTGCGGATAACGGCCCCGCTGTAAGTGCTCACCATTGCGTTCTGGAGGCCGCAGGCGCACGCAGCGGAATAGAGGCCGAAGATGTTGTTGCGCTGGAGCAGCGGGATGGCGACGCAAAGCAGAATGGACTCCAAAAGGAGGGCGACGCCATAACGGCGTCCGAGCTGGAGGGTGCTGTCCTGAATGAGAAAGCCACTCAGCACCGTGCCGGCCAAGAAAGAGCCAATGATAGAGGCGAAATGGAGAGCCGCCGCACCATCGAGCGACGCCAAGGCCGCCGCGAGCATGGACGTAGTGCCGGTAAGGTGAGTGACGGCCTGATGCTCGAAGCCGAGCAACCCAACGACGTTGACAATGCCGCCGACGAAAGCCAGCGCCCACGCGCCAGTCCAGATCCATCGTGGCAGCTTGGAGATCATTGGTTAAAGGGTGCGGCTAATGGTGCGCTCAGGTCACGGATCAGGCGACGGTAAGCAGTGGCCGTGCAGACGGTGAAGATTTCCGAAAAAGCTCCCCGGCTTCCGCTAGTTCGGCAGCGGCGCCTGGTTCGGAGCAGAGGAACGCGGGGAGTGGTGGATGCCATGCCTTGATGTTACTTGGCAATGCTAGGTAAGTCAACGAGAGCAGCGGGAGAAAAGAGGCGTGGGAAGCTGGTGGAAATGCATGGCAGCGGAATGGGGGCAAGGGGGGGCACGATGAGCAGACCCGTGCTCCATTCGCTACCTAACTTGAGCAGGCTTGGCTTTGAATGCGTTGCGCGCCTGGCTTGCGAGGTGTTCGTAGAGGGCTCCGAAGGCGCGGGCATCTGTTTCCTTGTAGAGTTTGAGAAATGGACCGTTGGTTTCGCCCAGATCCAGGATGGTCTCTCCCTGCCACACTACGGTGATTGACCGTGACCCTGCTTTGTAATGGGAGCCGATGAAACCGACTTCCGGCCCTTGACCCTGCGCAGCCTTTATTTCGATGGCTTTGCCGGCGAGCAGTTCCTGGCAAAGGTGCTTCGTGTCGAAGGGGAGTGACTGGAGCTGGGGCCGGGTGGCGGTCTCGGCACGCTCTTCATTGGAATCGTCGGGGCGGACGCAGTGGATCTGTCCGGCGGTGAATTCCCAGGTCTCTTTAAACTCGGCCGGGGAGGAATCGCGTGCGGTTTTCCCATCAGGGGCGCCCAAGCAGGCACTGACGCGGACGACCATGCCTTCAGGCAAGGCACCGGAGGCTTGGCCCTTTTCCAGCACGGTCTTGAGGTCGATTGCTGGGGTTTTCGTTGGTGGCTGAGAAGGGGCGGCGGCGGCGGCGGGGGCCGACTTGTCGTCGGCCGTGGCCAATGGCGTTGCGAGGAGGCAGAGGGCAATGGTGAGGTGTTGGAGTGGTTGCATGCTTTTAAGGTGTATTAGACTGAGGGACGGATGTTCAAGCAAGGATACGCAGTTCGAGGATATTTCTTGGCCGAAAGTCTGCAAGATTTTTTCCTTGATGTTGCGTGATGGGGAATTCCTTTCACAGTAAGGGAAAGTCTATGTCTGCCTCCTCCGCCAACTCTGCTGCCTCTGCCAACACTACTGCTCCCGCTGCCACTGCTCCCTGGGATGCAAAACGCAAACCGTCTAAGTCAGGTCGCGTGAGGACGTTGGTGGCTTGGCTGATTGGTGCCGGGGTGTTGGGAAGTGTTGTTTACGGGCTGATTCCGAAGCCGATTGAGACGGAGATGGGGGTGGTATCGCTGGGGCCGCTGACGGTGCAGGTGGTGGAAGAAGGGAAGACGAGGGTGCGTAATCGTTACTCGGTAGCGGCTGCGGTGACGGGGCAGATGCGGCGGGTCTTGCTGAAGGCGGGGGACGAAGTGAAGGCAGGGGAGACCATATTAACAACAATAGAGCCCACGCTGGCTCCTCTGCTGGATGGCCGGGTGCGGGCGCAGACGGAGGCGCGGGTGCAGGGGGCGGCGGCGGCTTTAGACAAGGCGAAGGAAGCGCTGGAAATGGCGCAGACGGCAGCGCAGTTTGCGGAATCGAACTGGGGACGGATCAAGTCCGGAGAGAAGGGCAGCATTTCCCTAACGGAGCGTGAAGCAGCCGAGCGCGATGCCGAATTGCGGTCGCGCGAGGTGCGGGCGAATTCGTTTGCGATCAAGGTGGCGGAATTTGAACTGGCGCAGGCGAAGGCTTCGCTGCTGCAGTTCGATGCGCCAGCGGCGGCGGGAACGGTGGTGGAGGTGAAGTCCCCGGTGAGTGGTCGGGTGCTGAAGGTGTTCCAAGAGAGCGCGATGGTGGTCACGGCAGGGACGTTGCTGGTGGAGGTGGGGGACCCGAGGGATCTGGAAATCGAGGCGGAAATGTTGTCGCGCGATGTGGTGGTGATCAAGCCCGGGGCGCTGGTGCAAATTGAACAATGGGGTGGGGAAGCCCCGCTCCAGGCCAGGGTGAGACGGGTGGAACCGGCGGCATTTACGAAGGTCTCCGCGCTGGGGGTGGAGGAGCAGCGGGTGATTGTGTTGAGTGATCTGGTGAATCCGCCGGAGTCCGCGAAAGCGCTGGGGGATCGCTTCCGCGTGGAAGTGCGCGTGGCCATTTGGCAGGCGGATGCGGTGTTGCAGGCGCCATCAGGAGCGTTGTTTCGCGAAGGGCAGGATTGGATGGCGTTCCGCTTCGAGCAAGGGAAGGCGCGGAAGGTCAAGCTGAGTGCAGGGCATAGTAATGGTCGGTCCACGGAGGTGACGAGTGGGCTGGAGGAGGGGCAACTACTGCTGCTGCATCCACCGGACAGCGTGAAAGAGGGGACGGCAGTGGTATTGCGCGGCAAATAGGGGCGTGCACGGCACTTGCAAAGGTGCGGAATTGCGGTTGGGTGGAGGATGATAAAACTCTTTCCCTGTTTTCTGTTCCTCGGTCTTGCGATCCTCTCTGTGCCTGTGGCCTCGGCCGATATTCCGCCGCCGGGCAGCGCTCCGATCGCAGCCACGGAGATTCAGCACACCACCGGGGCTGAAGCCAAAGCGTTGCTAGAGGCAAATGCCGCCGCGGCCGCCAAAGGCAAGGAAGCGAAAATCGTGGTGTTGGATGTGCGCACGGCTTCTGAGTTTGCGGATGGGCATCTGGCCCAGGCGAAGAATGTGGATTTTAATGACAAGACGTTTGCCGAACAAGTGGGCAAGTTGGATAAAACCAAGCCGTATTTGGTCCACTGTGCGGCGGGAGGTCGGAGCGGCAAGAGTCTGGAGATTTTCAAGCAATTGGGATTCAAGAAAATCATTCATCTGGACGACGGCTATCGCGGATGGACCAAGGCCGGCAACCCTGTGGTGAAGTAAGTTAAATTTATGGCTCTTCCCACCACCCAACTGGTAGTCGCGCAGCGCTGGCAAGAGTTGGCGGGCAAGACGCGGGCGCGGATCAATCTGGCGTGGTGGTGGCAGGGCGCGGCTCCCGTGCTGGCAGGGGTGGCCGGGGTGGCTTGCGCGGTGGTGCTGTATTTGCGGTCCACCTTGCCAGCATTTGATATTTCCATAGCGGCTAGTTGGATCGGCGGAGCCTTGGTGCTGGCGATCGGCGTGGTGTGGCTGTGGGCCCGCCAAAAGTTTATCGGCACGGACGAGGGCTTGGTGCAGTTGGAGGATCATCTGCGTTTAAAGAATGCGCTTACGAGCGCAGCCGTAGGGGTGGGGAATTGGCCGGAGTTGCCAGTGCAGGAGGAGCCCGTTTCGGATGGCTTGCGCTGGAAGTGGACGGCCATTTGGCCACCGACGCTGGTTATCGTGGGATGTCTGGCCATGGCCTTGTGCTGGCCGGTCACGCCGCCGGAAGTGGCGGAGGCGCAACCGATCACTCCGCCAAGTGCCACGCAGGAGACGGAGCGCATGCTCCAAGCCTTGGAGCAAAGCGACGCGGCCCGCCAGGAGGACATTGAACAGTTCAAGAAGGCGCTGACCACGCTGCAAAAGCAACCGCCGGAGAAGTGGTATAGCCACTCGTCATTGGAAGCGGCGGATCACCTGCAGGATTCGCTGGCGCGAGCCGCGAGTGATCTTAACCAAAATTTGCAGAAAGCCGGGAGCAGCTTGGAGAAGCTCGCGCCGGAGAGTGGAGGGAATCAAGCGGGACGGGAACAGGCGGCTCAGGATCTGAAATCAGCGCTGGAAGGACTCAAGAATGGGGGGTTGCAGCCTAACGAGGAACTCTTAAAAAAGTTAAAAGCGCTGGATCCGGAACAACTGCAAAAGCAGATGACCAAGGAGCAATTGCAGGAACTCAAGGAGGCCATGAAGCAGAATCAACAGGCGCTGCAAGACGCGATGAAAGGTAAGGGCCAGGGAGAAAAGGGGGAGGGCATGAGCGATGAAGAGAAGGCCATGCGGGAGGCGCTGAAAAAAGGCGCTCCAGGCGAAGGGGAGGGCGATCAAGAGGGGGAAGGCCAGGAGGGTGAGGGGGAGCCGCAACGCGGCCCGGGCACGGTGGATCTCAAGATGCGACGGAAGGAGAGTGATCTGGGCACGAACAACCCCGAAAAAGAACAGACGCACGATTTAAAACGCCTCACCCCAGGGGAGCTATTGGGCACGAGCGATGGTGAGCATGACGTGGACAAGACCGTGGACGGCACTCTCAGTAGCGATGGCACCTCCGCTACGGGCGTGGGCGGGGATGCGGTGCGGAAGGAGAGTTTACTGCCGGAAGAAAAGCGCGTCCTGCGCAAGTATTTCAAGTAAGCTGGGGTGATCATCGCCACCGTAGTTCGGGGCTTTAGCCCGTCGAACCGTCCCCGTGAATCAGGCATCAGAATCCGCCGGGACATGCCTGCGGGCTAAAGCCCATGACTACTTGCTAAGAACACCCCAAAGTAAATGGCGTCACCCGTTGACACGAGTGACGCCACTGAAGGAGTTAGCTAAGCGCTAAAATTAAGCCGTCGGGACTTCGGAGATGGTCTTCAGAATCCGGCTGGCGATCTGGTAGGGATCCCCTTGGGAGTTCGGACGACGGTCTTCGAGGTAGCCTTTGTAGCCATTGTTGGCAAAGCTGTGCGGGACGCGAATGGAAGCGCCACGGTCAGCGATTCCGTAGCTGAATTTGTCGATGGATTGCGTTTCGTGCAGACCGGTCAGACGCATGTGGTTGTCTGGTCCGTAAACGGCAATGTGCTCATTGACGTTCTTCTCGAAGGCCGCCATGAGCTTCTCGAAGTAATCCTTGCCACCCTTCTCACGCAGATGTTCCGTGGAGAAGTTGGCGTGCATCCCGGAACCATTCCAGTCGGTGTGCATGCCCAGTGGTTTGCAATGATACTCGATATCGATGCCGTATTTCTCGCAGAGACGCTCGAGGATGTAACGGGCGATCCAGACCTCGTCGGCACACCGCTTGGAGCCTTTGCCGAAGATTTGGAATTCCCATTGGCCTTTGGCCACTTCGGCGTTGATGCCTTCATGGTTGATGCCGGCATCCAAGCAGATGTCGAGATGTTCCTCAACAATCTGACGGGCGATATCGCCCACGTTCTTGTAGCCCACGCCCGTGTAGTAGGGGCCTTGGGGGGCGGGGTAGCCACCAACCGGGAAGCCCAGCGGACGCCCGTCCTGATACATGAAATATTCCTGCTCGAAGCCGAACCAGGCGCCTGGATCGTCCAGAATGGTGGCGCGGTGGTTGGAGACGTGTGGGGTGCCGTCAGCGTTCATCACTTCGCACATGACAAGGGCCCCGTTTTTGCGGGTGCTGTCAGGGAAGATGGCAACTGGCTTGAGCACGCAGTCGGAACTGCGGCCCGGGGCTTGTTGCGTGGAGGAGCCGTCAAAGCCCCACAACGGAAGTTCTTCCAGTTTGGGGAAGCTGGCATATTCCTTGATTTGGGTTTTTCCACGAAGGTTTGGCACGGGGGTGTAACCGTCGAGCCAGATGTATTCCAATTTGTATTTGGCCATGTGTATTTGGTTCTGTCTGTTGTTGATGGGGTGAAGTCACGTTTGAAATTTGAGAGACGCAACGGACCAAAGTCACCAGGAGAGGTGGTTTGGCATACCTTGAGAAAAGCACTAAACGTGCCAATTTCGATTGGCAAGCACTCCATTTTAGAAATTGCAGGAAAGGGATCAGGATACGCGCAATTTGTTGGGGTTGAATCTTCAACTACGCTGGTTCAGAGTGGGGAACTCGACTGCGCAGGGGATCTGGGCAGCGTTCGATTACTACTCAAACTTTTCATTTTCATGCACCAAATCAAGGATACCGCCCGCGCCGTGGTCCGCATCGGCTATGACGGGAGGGTTCACAAAACGTTCCGAGGGCATGAGGCCCGGCAGCGTTTTGAGAATGAATGCCACGTGCTGAAATATTTGGAATCCAGGGGGTGCGATTTCGTGCCGCGCTTGCTGGAAGCCGACCCGGAAACACTCTATTTGGTGACCACGAACTGCGGGGCCCGAGTGGAGCGGATGTCGGACGACCGTCTGAAGGAATTGTTCAAGGAACTCGAATCCTTCGGCGTGCGCCATGATGATCCCTACCTGCGCAACGTAACGTATCGGCACAGCGATGGGCGATTCTGCCTCATCGATTTCGAACTGGCCACCATTATTGAACCCCTTCCTCCCACAACATGAGTGCGGCTAGTTTTCCGCTCCAATGGTCGGGACTGAGCCATCCTGGCAAGGTCCGCACGAACAATGAAGACACCTTCCTGGCGCTGGCGTTCGATGCGCAGGAACTCCGATTTCTGGGAAAGACAGGGGTGGCGGATGGCTCGGAGCAGGATTTCGTATTTGCGGTTAGTGATGGCATGGGCGGAGCCAAGTCGGGCGAGTTTGCGAGTAAGATTGCCACGGAGCGAATTACGAAATTATTGCCGCGCAGTTTCCGGTATCGTGCGCTGGGAATGGAAAGCGGGTTTCAGGATATTTTGCAGGAATTGTTTCTGCGGATTCACCAGGAGATGCAAACCTTGGCGCGCTTCTATGAAGAGTGTGCCGGGATGGGGTGCACGCTGAGTCTGGGCTGGATTACGCCGGAGTTGTTCTATTTTGCGCACGTGGGAGACAGCCGGATTTATCATTTGCCCCGGCATGGGGCCATGCAGCAGATTACGCACGATCACAATTATGTGGGCTGGCTGCGGCGGCAGGGACAAATTACGGAATCCGAGGCCAGGCGGCATCCTCGTCGGCATGTGTTGCAGAAGGCGTTGGGGGCGGACCATCAATTTGTGGAGCCGCAGATTGGGGTGGTGCGCTATGAGCCGGGCGACCGTTTCCTGCTTTGTTCGGATGGATTGGTGGATGGGTTGTGGGATAACCGGATTGGAGCCCTGCTGGGGAGTGAACCGCTGCCCGGGGTCACCCAGAAGTTGTTGGACGAAGCGAATGCCAATTCCGGGAAGGACAATGTGACGGCGTTAGTGGTGGAGATGGGCCGCGCTGAGGTGAAGCCGCCATGACATTGGCCGTGGGCACATTCGCGGTTGCCATGGGGGAATTCCCCATGCTCTGTCCACGCCCATGCCCGCTGTCCTCTCCGTAAAAAATCTCTGTCTCAAATTTAGTCTGCAAGAAGTCCTCAATGACGCCACCTTCGCCATTGAAGAAGCGGAGCACGTGGGATTGGTGGGGAGAAATGGCTCCGGCAAGAGCAGCTTGTTCAAGATCATAGCCGGGCTGGACAAGCCTGACAGTGGGGTTGTTTCCACCAAGAATGGGTTAGTGATCAGTTACTTGTCCCAGGAGTTTACCTTGCGGGAAGACGCTACGGTGGCGGAAAATATCCGGGATGGCGGGGCTCATGTGATTGAGTTAATGGAGCGCTACGAAAGTGGCAACGTCCCTGCCAGTCAGGAGTCCGCCTTGCTGGATCAGATCAATTTAATGGGCGGATGGGACTTGGAGGCAAGGATCGTTACCGCCATGAATCAATTGGGCACGCCGCCGGGTGATCGTCTGGTGGCAGGGTTGTCCGGCGGAGAGAAACGTCGCGTGGCGTTATGTCGGGCACTGGTGACTTCCCCAGATCTGCTCCTGCTGGACGAACCGACGAATCACTTGGATGCCGAAAGTATTCTCTGGCTGGAGGAGTTCCTCAAATCGTTCAAGGGAGCCTGTTTCTTCGTGACGCATGATCGCTATTTCCTGGATCGCATTGCCCAGCGGATTCTGGAGTTGGAGAGCGGGAAAATTTACAGTCACCCGGGGAGCTATCGTGATTTCTTGGTCTCGAAGCAGGATCGGCAAGCGGCGGATTCGGCCCGAGAAGATCGGCGGCAGAAGTTTCTGAAGAGCGAATTGGAATTCGTGCGCGCAGGTGTGAAGGCGCGACGGACTAAGAGTCGGGATCGCTTGGATAAATACTACGAAGTGGCCGCGCAGGAGGGGCCCTCGCAGGAAATGGACATGGAGTTGCTCATTCCGCCACCGCCGCCGCTGGCGAACATTGTGGTGGAAGCGAAAGCGGCGGGATATGCCTACGGGCCCAGGACGTTGTTTGAGAATCTAACCATCACCTTCGAGCCCGGCACCGTCACGGGCATCGTGGGGCGGAATGGGATGGGCAAGACGACGCTACTCAATGTGCTGATGGGAGTGATGGAACCGACGCAGGGGACGGTCTTGGTGGGCAAGCGCACGGTGTTCAACTATGTGGATCAGCATCGGCTCACCTTGGATGACTCCAAGAGCGTCATTGAGGAGATCGGGGGCAATAGTGATTTCGTGACCTTTGGCGATCAGAAACTGCATGTGCGGACATACTTGAAGCGCTTCCTGTTCACCGATGAGCGGGTGCAAATGAAGATTGACCGACTCAGCGGCGGGGAACGCTCGCGCTTATTGTTGGCGAAGATTCTGATTCGCGGCGGGAATTTCCTCGTCTTGGATGAACCCACCAACGATCTCGACTTGCCCACGCTGAACATTTTGGAGGAAGCGCTGCTGGAGTTTCCTGGAGTCGTGCTCGTGGTTAGCCACGATCGCTTTTTCCTGGATCGCGTGTGTGATCGGTTGCTGGTCTTCGAGCAAGTGGGCGAGCTGCAGCTCTGTGCCGGCAATCACAGTTACTATCAAGAGAAACGAGCTGAACGCCTGGCAGCCCAGAAGGCAGCCGCCAGCGCGCCTGCTGCAGCCACCAAAGCTGCGGCCCCGGTGGTCGCGGCGGTGCCAACCCCTGCGAAGGAGAAAACCCGAAAACTCACTTGGAAGGAAGCGCGCGAGCTGGAAACCATGGAAGCTACGATAGCCCAGGCCGAACAAGAGTTGGCGAAATACGAATCCACTTTGGCGGATCCAGCTTTCTTTACCACCGCCGGAGCCAACGTCCAAGCCACCATCAACGCCGAAGAGAAACAACGCAAAGCCGTGCAGGCGCTCTACCAACGCTGGGAAGAATTGGAAGCCATCCGCGCGGGCTCTGAAGGTTGATGCCTTGAGGCGGGGCAGCGAGGTGGTCCGCACAGTCCTCTGTGCGGCCCTCCCCGATGAACCGCACAGAGGACTGTGCAGACCACCTAAATTCACCCCTTGGCAGACCTGATGACTGCAGATGAATGCTGGTGGGTTATCGCTTTGGGCGACTTCATCAGCTTCGTGAAAACCTTCGCCAACCCATCGGCGGGACGCCACATTTCCGACACGATCCTGATTGGTAAAAGATGGTTGGTAAAAGATGAAGACTTTCCTAACCCAATTTTTTACCAAGAATCTTTTACCAAATTACCAATGAGGTTGGGGCTGATGGGCGGGACGCCCATGCCACTGAGGTGGTGCCGCTACTTGAGCAGCGACATAATCACTTGGGGGCAAACGCCAAAGACAATCGCGGCTACCATCAGGGCTACGATGGTGGCCTTTGTCAGTGGTTCCAAGGTGATGGGGGTGGTATCGGTGGTGACATTCCAATACATGCTGCGGATGATTTTGAAATAGTAGTAGAAGCCAGCCACGGCTCCGATCACTGCGATCACGACGGGCCAGGTATGGCCGGAATCGACTGCGAGGGTGAAGACGAAGAATTTACCGAGGAAGCCAGCCGTCAGCGGCACGCCGGCCAAGCTGATGGCGCTAATGAGCATGGCAAAAGCGAGGAAGGGACTGCGTTGGGAAAGGCCGTCAAAGGCGCTGAGGTCGTCACTGCCTTTGACCCGTGCGATCACGCCCAGCACCGCAAAGGCCAGCAGCGTCATGATGAGATAGGTCGCCAAATAGAAGGAAACGACTTGGATCGGGGAGAGTTGAGAATTGTGGGGCAGACTGCCGAGCGCCAATAGGAGGAAGCCCGCATGGGAAATACTGGAGTAGGCCAGCAGACGCTTAAAGTTCGTCTGCGGAATGGCCGCCATATTACCAACCAGCAACGTGGCACCAGCGATGGCCACCAGGAGGCTGACCGTGGTGTGCTGCAAGTTTGCCGATGCCAGAAATGGCTCCAGGAGTCGGTAGCCGATGATGAATCCAGCGGATTTGGACCCGACGGACAGATAAGCTGTCACGGGGGAAGCGGCCCCTTGATACACATCAGGCACCCAGAATTGGAAGGGGACGGCGGCCACTTTAAAGGAAAGGCCCACGAGAATCAGCGACAACGCAAACAAGGCGGCGGTCTTGTGTTCGGTAACTTGGAGGGCTTCCTTGATGGCGACCAGATTGGTTTGCCCGGTGACACCGAAGAGCCAGGCGATGCCGTAGATCAGGAATCCGGTGCTCAGCGCGCCCAGCACCAGATACTTCGTGCCGGCCTCGAGGGAAAGCTTGTTTTTCCGTTGGTAGGCCACCATGACATAGAAGGCGATGGTGATGAGTTCCAAGGAGACAAAGATGCTGGTCAGGTCCTTGGCGGAGGCCATCCACATCATGCCAGTGCAGATGAAGACCGGCAGCGCGAAGAACTCGCCAATCGCTGGACCACCACCGGCACGAGCCACGAAGCGTTCCAGCACGGGGGCGTAGTCCAAACTCAAAATGAGCACAATAATCGTCGTCAACAGGGCGATCCCTTTGTAGAACAAGGCGAGCGAATCGGCGGTGTAAAACGACCAGAAAGGCGTGGTGCCTTCGCAATTACAAACGAACGGCAACAGGCCAAAGGTAATCGTCAGGCCGACGATAGCCGCGTAACCGATGAGGCGTTTTTTGGTGGGGCCGATGAAGGCTTCAGCCAGGAGCAGGAGCAAACCCAGCGACAAAGTAACAATTTCCAAGACGTAAGCAGGCATTCGTGGCGTCGGTTAGTGGCTGGCGAAAAGGTGGAGCACTGGTTTGACCAGATTGAGGAGCAGGTTCGGGTAGAAACCCACCACGAGGAGGGCGGCCACGAGGAGGAAGAGCGGAAATTTCTGACTTAGCGTGAGCGGGGCGGGATCTGCTGCGGGAAGTTCCCCAGGCGGCCCGAGGAAGACTTTGCGATACGCCCGCAGCATATAGACCGCAGAAATCACGACTCCCCACAGGGCGAAAATCGTGGTCAGTTGCACGGGACCAATGAGGCCATGCGAATCTTGGAAGCCGCTGAAGAAGACCATGACTTCGGCTGCGAAATTGGCGAAGCCGGGCAGGCCCAAGGAAGCCATGGCGGCCATGCCGAAGAGCAGTCCCAGCAGCGGAGCGCGCTTGGCCAGTCCCCCGAGCCGACTCATTTCGACGCTGCCAGTGAGGCGGCGGACATCGCCCGACAGTGCGAACAGCAGCGCAATGGAGACCCCGTGGGCGAACATCAGCAGCACCGCTCCAGCATAGCCGATCTCATTACCAGCGGCCAACCCGAGGAAAACATACCCCATATGCATCACGCTGGAGTGGCCGAGGACTTGGTCCAGACTCTTTTGAGAAATGGTGACGAGACCAATCAGGATAATGTTTCCGAGCAGGAGCCAGAGCATGATGTTCTGACAGGCACTGGCACCCAGTGGCAGCAGGGGAATGGCGATCCGCAGGAGGCCGTAGAGACCGAATTTCTTGAGCACACCCGCATGCAACATGGCGATTGGCGTGGGGGCGGCGGCGTAAGCGGGGGCGGCCCAGGAATGGAAAGGAAAGAGGGAAATCAAGACGCCGAAACCGATGAAGAGTGTCAGGAAAATGGATTTCTGGGTGGCTGCATCCAAGAGCAGTGCGCCAGCCTTGAGGCTGGCCACGTCGAAGGTCAGCGCTCCGGCGGGGCTGGCTTTGAGGACCAGCCAGACTAGTCCGGCCAAGAGGATAAGACTGCCGAGGCCAAGATAAATGGTGATTTTCCAAGCCGCATGAAGTCTGATTTCCCGGCCCCCGTGGCCGTAGAGACCGATCATCAGGAAGGTGGGGATGAGCGCCAACTCATGAAAGGCGTAAATGAAGAAGAGGTCCGTCGTCACAAACGCTCCCATGGCTCCGGCGGAAATCAGGAGACAAGAAATGAACCACAATTTTGCACTCACGGAATCTGGAGCCTTGATCCAGACGGCACAAAAGGTAACCAGAGCCGAGAGGAGCACCAGAATCAGACTCAGGCCGTCCAAGCCCACCGCATAGGCAATGCGAGGGGAATCCAGCACCAGGCGGCTGGCGGTATATTGGAAATCGCTGCCGCCCTTAAATCCCACCCACAATGCGATGACGATCGCCAAATTAGCTGCCGCGGCAGCAATGGCCGTGACGCGTGCAGGAGCCCCGAAAGCGATGCCGAGGGCGGCCAGAATTGGTAAAAAGATCAATAAATCGAGCGGACTCAAGGGAAATGGCGGGTCAGTGGTGGACAGTTCCAGGTAAATTTCACTGGGCAAAACGCACCAGTTTAAAGAACTCGAACTATTGAAGCGGGCTGAAATTTCCGGCAAGCCCTATTTGTGAAAAATTTCACAAGCTCCGGCAGAATTTGCGCTAAGAGATGCTCAATCAGGGATTGAGCCGGGCCGCGCGTTCCAGAGGATCAAGCGCAGAGGGTGGTTCGATTAGAGAAATATTATCCAGAGTCGCGTGGCTGGGCGGGTCGGATGGAGGGGCTACCGGAAGGCTGGGGAAGGAATCCGGTTGGGCTGCGGGGGGCGGTTCGGCTTTAGCCTCGCGTAAACGCAGGAGTTCAATTTCCCGTTGGTCTTGGGTTGCCCACCACGGACGCCATTTATGGCGCTTCATGTAATAATAGGTGGAAAGCAGGAAGCCTAGCATCAGAAGCGTGGCCAAGCGTTTAGTCCAACGCACCCACGTTGAGTCCAGGAACTTGTCACAAGCCCGGTTGAGGGAATTCTTGCGCCGAATGCGGCGGAGTTCGGCCTTGCGGGATTCATTGGGTTCCAACTTGATCGTGCCTGGCGGAACCACGTGCTTGGCAACGAAGGGCGCTGGTTTCTGCGGTTGCGGTGCCGCAGAGAAGGGGGGATAGGCCACACTTACAGAGGGGCCGAAGTTGGTTGCGTCTGGCGGCGGGGCCATCACTCTATTCCCGCAGCATGGACAGGGACCGGACTGTCCGATGGTAGAAAAAGGCACCCCTAGCACGGTGTGGCAGTGCGGGCAGGCAAAATGATAAAGTTCTGTAGGTGAGACGGGAGCGGTCATGGTTCGACTCGGTTGCCCTATCATAATCCTAGGCGAATATTTTGACCAGTGAAATATTAGCTTTTGCTTAATTTTTTCGTAACAACACAGCCAAAAGCTGATTTTGGCTGGAATTGGTTCACGCAGCGTCCGGTGCCGCCAATCCCGAAATTATCGAGACTATCCGCAGTGTGGGCTATCCCTATCGGGGGTAAGCAAAGATTTATTTCACGCTTGCTTACTTTGTGCTAAAGGGATGGTTCCTCCTTACTATGACCGCAACGGCTTCCCCCGCAGTGAACCCGTCCCTGAACGGACTGCTCCCGCTCCAAGATTATCGTCCTCTTCCTGGCACCTTCGATGAAATGATGGCACCAGATGGATCCGTGCGGCCTCACTGGGAGAAGTTGGTAGCCGCCTTGCAGCAAGTGGGCCCGACGGAAATGAAGGCGCGGGGAGACTCGGTGCAGCGCCTGCTGGGCGATCATGGAGTGACCTATAACATTTACAACGACGGGGCGGCCACCCACCGCCCGTGGGCCTTGGATTTGGTGCCGTTTGTCGTTTCTGCGCAGGAAATGCAGACCGTGAGTGAAGGGCTCAAGCAACGGTCGTTGCTCTTGCATCTGATTATGACCGATCTCTACGGTCCGCAGCGGTTGGTCAAGGAGGGGTGGATTCCGCCGGCCTTACTGCATGCCAATCCCGGCTTCCTGCGGGTGGTGCACGGGATCACGCCACCGGGAGGACGGTTCGTTTCCACCATGGGCACCGACTTGGTGCGGGGTGCCGATGGCGCTTGGCGGGTGTTGATTGATCGGACGCAGGCCCCTTCCGGCAAGGGCTACACGTTGGAAAACCGCATCCTCCTCTCAACGGTTTTTCCCCAGGAGTTCAAAACGTGCTCCGTGCAGCGCCTGGCGGCGTTCTACGATCGGGAGCGGGAAAGCCTTCGGTCCATGGCTCCGGCCGGTCAGCGGCAGCCAACGATTGTCCTCCTCACGCCGGGACCGTTGAATGAAACGTATTTTGAACATGCCTTCAAAGCCCGCTATTTGGGGTTTCCGTTAGTCGAAGGCAATGACCTGACCGTCCGCGGCCAGCATTTGCATCTCAAAACGCTGGAAGGACTGCGGCGGGTGGACGTGGTGGTGCGGCGGGTGGATGATCTCTTCTGTGATCCATTGGAGTTGCGCTCGGATACCTTCCTCGGCGTGCCTGGCTTGATGGAAGCATGGCGTGCGGGTAATGTTAGCATTGTCAATGGCCTGGGGGCCGGACTGGTGGAAACGCCCGCGCTGCATCCCTTCCTGCCGGGGCTTTGTAAACACTTGCTCCAGCAGCAACTCAAGCTCCCTTGCCTGCCCACGTGGTGGTGCGGTCAACCTCAGCAGTTGAAAATGCTGGCTGCCGATCCTTCCCGCTGGGTCGTCAAACAAGCCTTCGCTTACGGTCAGCGCACCCCCATTTTCCTTGATCAACTCACCGCCGCGGCCCAGCGCCAAGTCTTGCTCCAAATCGAACGGGAGCCGCACGCTTGGGTGGCGCAGGAAAGACTCCAACTCTCCACGGCCCCCACGTGGGTGGAGGGGAAATTGGTGCCTCGCTCGCTGGTCTGGCGGGCCTTTACCCTGGCCGATGAAAGTGGTTGCACCGTGATGCCCGGCGGGTTGACGCGGGTTGCACCCAGCCAGGAAGGCTGGTCCGTCACCATGCAGAGTGGTGGTATCAGCAAAGATACGTGGGTGATTACGGATGGACCGGTGGACTCATTCAGCTTGCTTAATGAGCAGGTCACCGTGATCCGCCCCGCCCGCCCGCCCAGCGGCGTGCCGAGTCGCGTGGCGGATCATTTGTTCTGGTTAGGGCGGTATGCCGAGCGCCTGGAACAAACCGTGCGCGTGCTCCGAACCATCCTCTTGCGCATGACAGGCGAAGGCTCCCAGCAGCAAACCAGCGAACTGCAAGCCTGCACCCAACTGCTGCAGGGAATCAAACTCATCAAGCCGTCCGCCACGCTCGCCACCGAGCTTCCGGCCCTCTTGACTGACCCCAAGCGGGAAGGTAGTCTGCCGGAGTTATTGGGCCGGCTACGTTTCAATGCAAGTTCCGCCAGAGACCGGCTTTCCGATGATACTTGGCGGCTATTTAACCGCCTAGCCGCCGATCTGACCCGCCCGCAGACGAGTCTGGCGGTCTCCAAATCCCTCGAACTCCTGGACACGCTGATCCTTGATTTGGCAGCCTTCAGCGGCATGATGCTGGAGAACATGACGCGTGGTCATGGGTGGCGGTTTCTGGAAATTGGCCGTCGCTTGGAACGGTCCCTTACCTTGTTATCGCTCCTGAAATCCAGTATTGGCATCTCCGCCCACAACGATGCCATCCTCACCCCACTGTTGGAAATTTGCGACAGTAGCATGACCTACCGCCGACTGCACTTCGCCCGACCCACCTTGGTGCCCACGGTCGATTTGCTGCTGCTCAATCCGATCAATCCCCGCTCCGTCGTGTGGCAACTTCACGCCCTGGCCCGTCAGGCCAATGAGTTGCCGGTGGATCAGCGCTCCGCCCTCGCTGGCAGTGAGAAGGCCATGACGGATCGACTGCTCTCCGAGCTGGCCAGTCTGAATCTGAACTCCGCCTCGGAACCCTGGGCCCAGCACGCATTGCCGGATTGGTGCCAGCAGCGCTTGGATGATGTGGAAGAACTTTCGGGTGGTCTCACGGAACATTATTTCAGCCATGCCAAGCGATTGGAACACTAGCGCGCGCCCTTATGAAATACAAAATTGTCCATCGCACCACCTCCACTTACGAGAGCCCCGTTACGGTCTGTCATTACTTGGCGCGCCTGGCACCACGGGCCCTCGCCACGCAGACTTGTCCGTGGCACGAGTTGACGATCACGCCCAATCCCGGTCAGCGACGGGTGCGCTTCGATTATTTTGGGAACCATACTGTGACCTTTGAGTTGGACGCCTCACATCAGCAGTTGGAGGTAGTCTCGCGCAGTCTGGTGGAAGTCTTTCCCATCGTCCATCCCGATCCCAAAACGACCCCTCCTTGGGAAACGATTCGGGACCTCTGTCGCGCGGACCGCTATTCCCCAGCGACCGCCGCCGGTGAATTTTGCTACGCTTCCCCATTGATCGTTACAGATGAACGCTATGCCGAATATGCCGCCCCTTCCTTTCCACCGCAGCGGCCCTTGTTGGAAGGGGTCTGCGATTTGAATCATCGTATTAATAAGGATTTTGCATTCGATCCCACCGCCACCGATGCCGCCACTCCAGTGGCGGAAGCCTTCAAGAAACGTCGGGGAGTCTGTCAGGATTTTGCCCAGGTGATGATTGCTTGTCTGCGCTCACTGGGCCTGCCCGCGCGCTATGTCAGCGGCTATCTGGAAACCCTGCCGCCGCCCGGCCGGGCTAAACTCGTGGGCGCAGATGCCTCCCACGCCTGGGTGTCTGTGTGGTGCGGAGAGACGCTGGGGTGGATCGATGCGGACCCAACCAATGACATGCTCTCCTGCTCCCGTCACCTCACCATCGCCTGGGGACGTGATTTCAGCGATGTGAGCCCCTTGCGCGGCGTGACTCTGGGGGCGGGGAAACAGCATCTCACCGTTGCGGTGGATGTGCTCCCGGTGGACGAGTAGCAGAAACTTCATCCATGACTCCGTTCACGATTCTTGCTACGGCCCGCACTCCCGACGGAGCCACCCTAACGCTGCACGAGCGCCCGCCCCATTTCTACCTGCGCGTGAACGGCCAACCGTTGATGGCGACCAATGCCTCCATTTCAGAAATCGTGCTAGCTGAAGTCTCCTGCGCCAAGCTCGCCAGCGTGAAAGCTCCCCGCGTGCTGATTGGCGGACTGGGTTTTGGTTACAGCTTGCGTAGAGTCCTGGAACTAGTTGGGGCCGGGGCGACCGTGGAAGTGGCGGAACTCCTGCCGGAAGTGGTGGCTTGGAATCAGCAATTCCTCGGAGCCGTGAATGGCGAGTTACTCAGCGATCCGCGCGTCCGAGTGAAGGTGCAGGATGTCTTTCAAACCATCTCCCAAGCCCCTCCCGGCTCCTATGATGCTATTTTATTGGATGTCGATAACGGCCCCATCGCCATGGTGCAGGACGGAAATAGTCGGCTCTATCAAACGCAGGGTTTCGCAGCGATCACCCGGGCGTTGCAGCCCCGGGGACGCGTCGCCTTCTGGTCCGCCAGTCCCGATCCCGCCTTCGCCAAGCGTCTGGCGCAAGCTGGTTTCCAAGTAAGCACCACCGCCGCCAAAGCCCACGCCCACGCCCGCCGCAGCGATCATATCATTTACGTGGCGGACCGCCACGCTTCGGCCCCGTGATCGTCTCAGGCTGGGCTTGGCGGTGGCGGGGTTGGTGAGGGCGGAAATGGCGACAGCCCGAGTGTGGCAGCAGTCGGCTCGACTGCTCATCCGGGAACTCATGCGGCAGGATTAATCGATCTCTAACCGGAGATGAGTCCGTCTTCACCTAGTTTCACTCCGATGGCTTCGTTGACGGCGGTGTGCAGTCGCTTGAGCATCACAGGATCGGAGATCTGCCGACCCAGCATATCCGTGAGGCAGAAGGAGTCGATGGCGGCACCTTTCTCGGTATTGATGCGGGCGTGGGTGACTTCCAGTTCCAAGGTGCCGATGGCCGTAAAGATATCATAGAGCAGGCCGATGCGATCCACCGCCTGGACTTCCACCATGGTATAGTCCGGGTGCATTTTATTGGTCACATAGACGTAGGCGGGGAAATCACGCTGCCACTCTGGAGGCGGTTCCTGGCTGGAGGAGAGCACGTTCCGATCCACCATGCGATCAAAGGAAACGGGTTTGCCAGTGAAGGTCTTCTCAACTAAGGCTGCGACTCCTTCAATGGTCTTGGCGTCCGTTACCGGAGCCAGTTTGGTGGTGCAGACCCGGAAGACATCAAGCACAAGTTGATCCTTCCGCAGGAAGAGATCGGCACTGAGAATGTTGATGTTCTGGGCGGAGAGGGCCCCGGCAATCTTGGCTAGGAGGAGATGGCGATCCCAGGAAATCAGCATGAGTTGGCTGCAGCCTTGATCTGGCAGGGCGGTCCATTTCATGACTGGCGTAAGGGCAGCGGAGGCATCATCCTTGGCTAGCTGGCGGAAGAATTTCCGGAATTGGCGCAAGTGTTCATGGATTACGCTGGCCTCACGATTACGGAAATAGCGCTCCGGCATGCCATCGAAGTGCGCGGCAATTTCCGCACTGTAGCTGGCATCCGTCAATGCTTCCACTTGCTGCCGGAGTTCCACCTTGTGGGTCTGGTTCCGGCTGAGATATTCGGCCTGGTCCTTGAGGAAGTCCACGGTGTTGCGATAGAGTTGCCGCAACAGGCTGTCCTTCCAATCGCTCCAGCCGTGCTCGTAAGTGGCGGAAGCATCGGCAAAAGTCATGATGAAGAGCGCGTCCAGCCACTCCTTGCTCTTCACGATGCCGGCAAACTGCGCGATCACGCTGGGGTCGTCCAGATCCCGCGTGGTGGCAGTTTGCCAAAGGGTGAGGTGATGGCCCACGAGGAACATGAGCATGCGGCGGCGGGTGGGTGAGATTTGCAGGCGACGGCAAACTTTGTCGGTCAGTTCCTCGCTGGCGAAGGAGTGTTGCCGCACGTTCTCGGAACGCCCGGTGTCATGCATGATCAGCGCCAAATAGAGCACAAAGGGGTCCTCCACTTTGTGGAAGATTTCCTGCTGCGTGGTCAGCTTCGGATTGGTGGTATCGCTGAGCTGATCCAGCTTCTCGATGGTCTGGAGCGTGTGTTCATCGGCGGTGAATTGGTGGAAGAATTCGTGCTGCACCAGATCCGTCAGGCCACCGAACTCGGGCAGATAGCGGCCCAGGAACCCGACGCGATGCATCTGCCGCAGCGTGCGCGCGACATCGCCCCGCCGACTCAGGATAGCTTCAAAGGTTTCCCGGTTGGCCTTTTTGTATTGAAAGGTTTTGTTGATGGCAGGCCAGCTCTCTTTGCACATTTGACGGATCACTGGGCTGGTGCGCAGGTGGCGTAGCTGGGTGTGCTGGAACATCCGCATCAGGCGGGAGGGGTCCTCTTTAAAAATGTCGGGATGTTCCGGGAAAATGAATTCGCCCTGACTATAAAAGCCATCGAATTTCTCCCGCTTGGTGACATCCTTTTTGCGGGCCAGGAAGCCGATCAGGATTCTGGTGGGCTGCTGTTCCACTTCCAGCTCAAACCGCTGCATCAGGCTCTGGCAGTGCTGGTAGATGTTCCGGGTGTGATGATAGTAGTCCTTCATCAGCAGCTCAGTGCGCTGGGTGATGCGATGCCCGGGATAGTTCAAACTTTTTGCGACCACCCCTTGGGCTCGCAGCGTGAGGATGTCGGATGCGGGCTTGGAATTGTAGTGGAGATCGTTTCTCACGAGCATGAGAAAATCGAACGCCCGCCGCAGTTCCTGGGCTCCGATGGCAGTAATGACGCGCATCTTCACCAACTCATCCAGGTCCATGGTGCCCAGCTTAACATAGCAAATCCATAAAATGGAGTGGTAATCCCGCAGTCCGCCGGCGCCATTTTTAACATGCGGCTCTTTCACCAGAAACGTCCCGAAGTGCTCCGTGTGGCGTTTGATTAAATCCTGCCGTCGGGCTTCAAGATAGGCGTTTTCCTTGCCGGTAATGCACTCTTTACGGTAGTTCTTGAGGAATTCGTCATAGAGGGATCGCTCGCCCGTAATGAAGCGGGTTTCGATGAGCGAGGATTTGGTTTTCATGTCGCGATTGGCTTCCGCATACGTTTCCTTCAGCGAACGCACGCCCTGGCCGACCTTGAATCCCACGTCCCAAAGCATATAAAGCACGCTCTCGATCGTTTCCTTCACGGCTGGAGTAACCTTGCCGG
This sequence comes from Verrucomicrobiales bacterium, assembly GCA_031411295.1. Taxonomy (GTDB): domain Bacteria; phylum Verrucomicrobiota; class Verrucomicrobiia; order Verrucomicrobiales; family V1-33; genus JAGNEJ01. The sequence goes on from JANOAV010000205.1 coordinate 52,504, forward strand.
GATGGAAGAACTGGAGGTCCAGATCGCTGCCAGGATTCAGGTAGCCCCGGCCATAGCCGCCCGAAGCCACCAGGGCCACGCGGACGTCCTTGCCACCTTCGGTGAGCGCGCGCTGGAACAAGTTGCTTAATACGACATCCAGCATTTCGGAGCGCATCGAGGCCACGGCCAAGCCACCCTCCCGCTTGGCGGCCAATTGTTTGTGCATCAGTCGCAAGCGGTGTTCCTCCTTCTTCAGGAAAACTTTATACTCCGCCAAGAGCACGGCATGTGATTTCCCTTCCTGAGCGGAAACGGAGAGCGCTTTGCTGGCATGGGCGGAAACTTTCTGGCGATGATTGGACGGAGGCATGGCGGAGGACTGGTCGGATTTAGGGAAGCGCGTATTCTGGCGGCCTTTTCAGATCGATGCAAGCGACGGGAAAGAAGGATTTGTCCATGATTGACTTGAGAGAAATCCACCCTGTATCGTAGCGATGCGATCGGCCGTTGTCCGATTCGTGAATTTTGTCCGAAAAGTCTCCCACCTAGGCTATAGCTGGCTATGGCTGCCATGCCTCACTTCTAAATGAAATCCATCCTCCATTCAATCACCATCTGCTTGCTATCCCTGAGCCTGCAAGCGGCCAGTCAAGCTGCCGGGGCTGCTCCGGCAAAGCCCAACATCATCCTCATCATTTCAGATGACCATGGTTTTCCGGACTATGGGTTTATGGGAAACAAGGATGTGAAGACTCCTAACATCGACCGCTTGGTCTCGCAAAGCCTGCTTTACACCCGAGGCTACGTGATGCCGGTGTGCTCGCCTTCGCTGGCTTGCCTGCTCACGGGGAAGTTGCCCCACCAGCACGGGATCACCGGAAATGATCTGGCGGCCGACAAAACCCCAGCAGCGCCCAAGGGCAAGAAAACGCGCGATCCGCTGGCGCACCAACTGCTGGGGAATTCGCTCATCCTGCCGAAAGCCGTGACCGATGCCGGCTACCTGAGTTTCCAAACCGGCAAGCTCTGGAATGTCACCGCCACCGAGGTGGGCTTCACTAGTGGCATGACCGACACGGCGGGCCGTCATGGCGATGCCGGGCTGGCGATTGGCCGCAAAGGACTCAAGCCAGTGCTTGATTTCATGGACTCAGCGCGGGCGCAGCAGAAGCCGTTCTTTGTCTGGTATGCGCCCATGATGCCGCACTTGCCGCACGATCCTCCGGCGGAAATTTTGGCTCACTATACAGGGAAAGGACTCACGCCGTTTGCCGAGAAATACTATGCCATGGTCGAGTGGTTCGACCAAACCTGCGGGGAGCTGGACGACTATCTCACCAAGCACAACTTGGCTGAAAACACCGTCATCCTGTATCTGGCGGACAACGGATGGGATGCCTCCAAAGGCCAAAACGGCAACCGGCACAAGCTTTCTCCCTACGAACTCGGGATTCGCACGCCGATGTTCGTCCGTTGGCCGGGCAAGGTGCAGCCGAAACGCGACGACACCACGCTCGCCTCCATCATCGATTTCGCCCCCACGATTCTGAAAATCGCAGGAGCCAAAGCGCCCGCGGATCTCCCTGGACTCGACCTCACCAATCAGGAAGCCATGAGCGCCCGCAAATCGATTTTCGTGGAAGCCTACACGCACGATATTTTCGATCTCGCCCAACCCGCCAAGAGTCTGGTCACTAGCGTCGCGATTGATGGTTGGTCGAAGTTGCTGCTCCCCACTTCCGTTCGTCCTGACAAGGCCTACCCCTCCGCCCCCACCGAGATTGAACTCTTCGACCTCAAGGCGGATCCTTTGGAGACCAACAACCTCGCGACCAAGAATCCCGCAGAGGTGAAACGTCTGCAGGCGATCCAAGAAGCCGCCTGGCCGATGCCTCAATGAATCACCTCGCACCGTAGTCCAGGGCTTTAGCCCGTGGAACCCTCCCCGTGAATCAGACGCCTGAATCCACCCGGACATACCTGTGCGCTGCAACCCGCGCGGGGTGCAGCTGGGCGCTTGTGAAATTTTTCACAAATCCCCCTTGCCGCGCATTTCGGGCGATGGATACTCGAAGAAATATCTCTTGATGCTGGCTGGGCCAGCCGATTTCCTCCCTTTCCAGACCATGTCCAATCCCGCACCTGCTACTGCCGCTGCCCCCGCTACTCCACCAGCCGCTCCTGAACTTGTCAATGTTCAGATCGATGGCGTTTGGTTGAAATTTCCCAAAGGCACCCGCATGATCGAAGCCTGCAAACAGGCCAAACGCGAGGTGCCGCATTATTGCTATCACCCGAAGCTTTCCAGTCCGGGCAATTGCCGGATGTGTTTGGTGGAAATGGGGATGCCGCCGCGTCCCGCCCCGGGTGTGGAGCCGGAGAAGGACGAGTTTGGTTTCCCCAAAATCGGATGGATGCCCCGGGCCGTCATCGCCTGCGCCAATACCGTGGCCGAAGGCATGGGGATCCGCACCCAGTCAAAACTCACGGAAGACTGCCGCAAGGGCGTCATGGAGTTTCTGCTCATCAATCACCCGCTGGATTGTCCCATCTGCGACCAAGCGGGCGAGTGCCGACTCCAGGAATTCAGCGTCCAGCACGGACGGGGGATTTCCCGCTTCATCGAGAGCAAGGTCAAGAAGCCGAAGAACCAACAAATCGGCCCGCGCATCACGCTGGACGATGAGCGTTGCATCATGTGCAGCCGCTGCATCCGGTTCAGCGCAGAAGTGGCGGATGATCCCGTGTTAGGATTCACCGAGCGCGGGAGTTTCACCACGCTGGCGGTGCATCCGGGGAAGGAATTGGCCAACAATTACTCGCTCAACACGGTGGACATTTGTCCCGTGGGAGCGTTGACCAGCACCGATTTCCGCTTCCAGATGCGGGTGTGGTTCCTGAAGGAAACCGAATCGGTTTGCACCAAGTGCGCGCGCGGTTGTAACATCACTATTGGAAGCCGGGAGAACCAAGTTTACCGGCAGACCCCGCGCGACAATGATGCGGTGAACAGTTCCTGGATGTGCGATCAGGGGCGGCTGGATTTCCACTATTTACACAGTGAGTTACGGTTGACCGAGCCCATGCTCAAGGAAGATGGGAAACATCGTGTGGCCTCCTGGCGGGAAGCGCTGGAGACCGCCGCCACCAAGCTGAAGAGCGTGGCTCCGTCGGAAATTGCCATCGTCGCCAGTGGCCGCATGACCAATGAGGAACTGTGGTTGCTCAAACGTCTGGCCAAAGCTCTGGGGACAACGCAAATGGACTTCGTCGCCCGCTCAGGTGAAGCCGATAATTATTTAGTGACTGCGGATAAGAACCCCAACAGCAATGGAGTGAAGCTGGTGTTAGGGGCTGATGGATCGCAACTCGGAGCCATCCGCAGTGGGGTCCAAGCAGGCAGCATCAAGGCGCTGATTGTTTGGAAGGAAGATTTACTGAAAGAGGCGGGTTTTGCGGCGGCGGATCTTGGGAAACTCGATTTCCTCCTCGTCGGTCACATTCTCGCCAACCCCACGGCCGAAGCCGCGCAAGTGGTGTTGCCGCTGGCCGCCAGCGCTGAGAAGCGCGGCAGTATGGTGAACGCCACCGGTCGTCTGCAACGATTGCAAGCGGCGGTGCAGCCTCCCGGTCAAGCCCAGGGCGATTGGGAAGTTCTGCGAGATCTAACGCTGGCTGTCAGCGGTCAAAATGGACTCTACAGCTTGGAAGATGTCGTCAAACAAATGACCGCTGATGTCTCTGCCTTCTCTGGCCTGAACCTTGGTAAGATCGGCTCGCAAGGGGTTCCAGTCATGGAGACCGGGGAGACGATCCCGTTGCTGCAACGCGAGGCGGATCGAAAGAAACAGGGGATCATCGTTGGGTAACGCGGCTGCCGAAGCGGCCACTATCGACTATCGAATCACTGAAGCAGCGGAGGCCACCATGCGCACTTCTTGCTTCAGTAACCACCGTGGTTCCTCCACGTGGTGCAATCGTTTTGCTGTCAGCACGTTGATTTCATGGTCGATGATGAAGTTGTATTTGGTTATCAATCATCACCCTGCGGCCGGCATCGCTACCGTGGAGATGCCATCATGGGTGCCGTTCTCACCCTCTTGGCTGCCAGTTTACTTCAGCTTGCTCTGGGTGACGTGGCTCCTGCCGGTCGCGATTCGTGATGCGGGTCGCTTCCGTGCCTGCATGATTACTAATGTGGTAGCATGGCTGCTCATTCTGCCTTGGTGGATTTTGCTGCCAACCACCATGCCGCGCCCCCTTTTATCACATGGCATTTGGGCTCCGGCCTTTCAATGGATGTGGTCGGTGGACGAACCTAATAACATCACGCCCTGCGCTCACGGCACGGGTCCGATGGTCGGGGCATGGTTTCTGGGACAGGAATTAGGTCGGTGGCGCTGGCTGCTCCTGGCTGTTGTTTTGTTGGCGCTGCCGTCCATTGCGCTCGTCTGGCAACACCGACCCTGTGATATCCTGCTGGGTGGGGTGGCGGCCGGTATCAGTATTAGTTGGACGGAAATACTCGTCCGCAGGGCAGCGTATCGCTCTGCAGTGCACTCGCGTCCAGCGAAAATGCGGGAATGAGAACGAGGATGGCTGCTTTCGCGATACCACATTCCGTAGTGGACAAGCCGCGCTTCCTGCGGAGTTTACCCATTCTTATGGCCCATAGTTTTACCTTGCGCCGACGGGTGATGTTTTGTGAAACAGATCTGGCCGGTATCATGCATTTTGCTAATTTTTTTCGATGGATGGAGGAAGCGGAACACGCTTTCTATCGTTCCTTGGGACTTTCCGTGCATCCGATGGCGCACGGGGCCACCAGCACGGACGTCGGTTGGCCGCGGGTTAGTGCCAAGTGCGACTACCACGCGCCTTTGAAATTCGAGGAGGAAGTGGATGTGGAGTTGCAAGTGTTGGAAGTCCGGAGCAAGTCCGTGCGGTATCGATTCCACTTTCGCAAATTGGACGCTGCCTCTACGGTAGCTGCCCTGGGGGAGTTGGCAGTCGTTTCCGTGACGGCAGATGCCACCACTCGTAAAATGAAGGCCGTGGCCATTCCCGAAGAATTTCGCTCCCGCATCGAACCCATTCCGTCTTAATGATCCGTTTTTCCGTCCTCCCTCTCCCATATCTCCTCCAATAACCAATTATCCGTGAAATCGACAATGAATATTACCGCTCTGGCCTTCGCCTTTGGAACCGTCCTTTGCTGGGGCGTTTATAGTGTCTTGCTGCATATGGGCAGCGTGGGAATGGGACAAGGTGCCAGTGGTCCGCCAGACTTGACGGGCAATCGCATGAAAGCCTTCCTGCTCGTGGGGATCGCCTATTTCATCGTGGCGATTGTGGGACCGATCATCGTTCTCAAATTGCGTGGCACCCCGTGGACGTTCCCTACTGCGGGCTGGTCGTGGAGCTTGGTGGCCGGTTTCATGGGCGCCATCGGAGCGTTCTTTCTGTTGATGGCACTGAGTTCTGGGCGCACCCCGCTCGAAAGTAAATCCGTGCTGCCGCTGCTGGTGCCAGCGATCGTTTTTGCCGGGGCTCCGATTGTGAATGTCTTGGTAGCCACCACGAAAGAGGGGAACTGGAGCTATGCCAGTTGGAAGTTCTTCGTGGGCATCCTGCTGGCGGCCATCGGCACCGTGATGGTCATGGAATTCAAACCGGTTCCTCCGGATAAGCCAGCTTCTGCTCCTGCGAACTCTGCCGCTGAAACTCCGGCTCCGAAAGCAGCCTCGAACTATGGTGATGTTAGCAAGAAAACTTATCATATTAGTTAGCGTGTCCTGTTTTTCCGTCCGCTTTCCTGAAGCCTAATATGGCTGCCGTCCCCATCGATATTGAATCCAAGCGCGCTGCCATCAGCCTGAAGCAGTGGGAGAAGCTCCGTGCCTTGCTCCAGACGGTGTTGCCGATGAATAAATTCTGGAGCAAACGTCTGGCCGGGCTTCCGATGGACTCGCTGAAAGATTTCCTAACCCATGCACCGTTTCTTTCCAAGCGGATGCTGGTGGAAGATCGGGAAACGTTTCCCCCGTATGGCACGAACTTGACCTTTCCGATCGAGAACTATACTCGCTTCTGTCAGACCAGCGGCACCAGCGGGAAACCGCTCGCCTGGCTGGATAGCCGGGATGACTGGCGGGTCATGCTGGATTGCTGGGAAACCATCTACAACAAGGCGGGGTTGGAGCCGGGGGAGGATCGCGTGTTCTTTCCCTTTAGTTTCGGACCGTTTCTGGGATTTTGGACGGCCTTCGAAGCCGCCACGCGCATGGGCTACATGGTGATCCCCGGCGGCGGCATGAGCACCGTGGCGCGTTTGCAAATTATGCTCGAACACGGGGTGACCGTCATTTGCTGCACTCCGACCTATGCCCAGCATCTGGGGGAAGTGAAGGCGCAGGATCCGCTGCTCAACCAAGCCGAATGGAGTTTGAAGACTATCATCGTGGCCGGAGAGCCGGGCGGGAGTTCGACCAGCGTGCGGGCGAAAATTGAATCCTATTGGCCGGGCGTTAAGGTCTTTGATCACCATGGTCTAACCGAAGTAGGCCCGGTGAGCTATCAGGATCCCAAGCAGCCGGGTCGCTTGCTGGTGTTGGAGGATTTCTACCTGGTAGAGGTGATTGATCCCGCCAGTGGAAAAGAAGTGCTGGCGGGAGAGGAAGGGGAGTTAGTGATCACGACCCTGCGTCGGTTAGGCTGTCCGTTGCTGCGATACAAGACAGGCGATATTGTCCACAAAGGCTACACCCGGTTGGGTCGCCTGTGTTTCGAGGGCGGCGTGTCTGGTCGCCTCGACGACATGGTGCTGGTCCGAGGCGTCAACGTGTTCCCCTCCGCCGTGGAAGCGATCGTGCGGCGGTTCTCGCAAGTGGAGGAGTATCAAGTGCGGGAAGAACGCCGCGGCGCATTGCTGGAGCTGCATTTACTGCTGGAACCCGTGGCCGGACTGCGTCCGCTGCAACTAACGGCATTGAAGGAACAACTCGAAGCCGCCCTGCGCGATGCGCTGGCGCTGCGCATCCCCGTGAAAATCCTCCGCCCCGGAGCCCTGCCACGTTTTGAATTCAAGGCCCGCCGGTGGATCAAGGAACTCCCCCGCGCCTAGCGTAAATAACGAATGTGGAGCAGTCCGCTGGACTGCTCACGGCCATGCTTTTAATCCTCGTCATAGAAATAGCTGGGGCCGTAGTAGGTTCCGCCGAGCGGATCAATGGCGGAATAGATGAGGATTGAGATACTAATGCCCCAAGCTAAAATGGTGAGGATGAGAATCGAGAGCCCAAAGTTGCGGGAGAATGCATCATAGTGGTATGGGCTATCCTTCCCGTGTTGTCTTGAGAAGGTCAAAGAGTAACCAACAAACAGTCCCATGATGCCTCCAGTCAGCAGTGCGGCCACCAATACAACCTGCCATTTGGCACGCACTGGCCGGTATTCAGCTGGTGGTGCGTCAGGCTCGGCAAACGCCACCTCAGGGATCATCTCATGGCGCGCTCCTAACAGCCATTCCGCCGCTGCTAAATCTTGAAAATTCCAGCCGTCTGGCTCTTGTAACATATTTCTCAGAAACGCTGAGTCGAGCGTTGCCAGGTAAGCATCTGGAGGGGGTGGGGCCAGCTGAATGGTGGCTCGCGCATCTTTCATTAAGGCTTCACGAGCTACGGAGATTTGGGCTGCCGCAACCATCACCATCGCCTGGTTGTTGACTCCACCGCTGCCAATGGAGGAAATTTCGAACACCGGAGCGGTGCTGGCAATTTTGTAGTGGATCCCGGCTTCATCCAAAATCTCCAGACACTCTGCCATGACTTCTCCATTGAGAAAGCGCGCTAGGAGAACAGGTTTACTGATCGTTGCAGGAGGAGTTGCCGGATTCATCGCCTAGCTTGCACTTCCCAGCGCAAACAACAAGTCGAAATCTGCCTTGGGACGCATCGGTATTTGCAGTCCAGCGGACTGCAACCACCCTCGCTCAATGCCGCAAAGATGCCATCAGTTCAGCAATCATCTGATGATCCTTGATCCCCGGTGCAGACTCCACACCGCTGGCCAAGTCCAAGGCCACCGGGGATACTTCCCGCATCGCTTGGGCGGCATTATGAGCGGTCAGCCCGCCGCTGAGGATGATTTGCTTTTCGGGGAATACTTTTACCGCCTGGGCTGCCAGGGTCCAGTCGCAGGTCAGCCCGGAGCCTCCGTAAACGCCGGGTTGGTAAGCATCTAGAATGATCGCGCGACAGGGACAACGGGCGATTTTCTCCAGATCCGCTTCCGTGCGTGCGCTCAAGGCGCGGATTACTTGATAGCCGTCATCGAGAAATGACTGCACGAACGCATCGGATTCATCGCCATGAAATTGGATCGCATCCAGCAGGCCGGACTGCATGATCGGCAAAATTTCTTCGCGCGAAGCGTTCACGAACAGGGCCACCCGGGTGATGGTCGGGGGGGCGTCAGCCAGCCAGAGCGCAGCCTGCTCGAAGGGATGAAAGCGTTTCGACTTCGGCCAGAAATTAATTCCAATGGCCGCCACTCCTTGCTCCGCGCAGGCATCAGCATCCGCCATGCGGGTAAGCCCGCAAATTTTGACCTGGGGGCTGGGGGAGTGGAGTTGAGGAAATGGAGGGCGCATGGCTGTGAGGGGATCAATGGCATCATCCGGTGGGCTTGGCAACATTGGAACGGCCGGGGCGTCCGGAATGTCACTGGGTTTCCTGCTTGCGCCGGGGGTGAGTCCATCGCATAGAACGCCCCCCCTTTTATGTCCTTCACTCTGCTCACCACCGATCCCAATTCCAAAGCCCGCCGCGGGCGTTTGGAGTTGCCGCATGGCGTGGTGCAAACTCCGATGTTCATGCCGGTGGGCACGCAGGGGTCGGTCAAGGCCGTGGCCCCGCGCGAGTTGGTGGAGCTGGATGCCCAGATCATTTTGGGAAACACCTACCACCTGAACTTGCGACCGGGGATGGATGTCATCAAGGCCTTCGGCAGCCTGCATCGATTCAGCAATTGGCAGCGTCCCATCCTGACCGACTCCGGCGGGTATCAAGTATTCTCCCTTTCTAAATTGCGAAAAATCACCGAGCGCGGAGTCGAATTCCGCAGCCACCTCGATGGCTCCAAGATGTTCCTGGGCCCGGAAGAAAGTATGAGCATCCAGGCCACTCTGGGGTCGGATATCGCCATGCTCTTCGACGAATGCCCGCCGTATCCCTGCGATGAGAAATATTCCCAGAAGAGCTTGGAACTGACCTTGCGTTGGGCGCAGCGTTGCCAGGATTGGATCGCAGAGCATGAACCGAAAACCGATACCGGCGGTCGGCAACTGCACTTCGGCATCGTGCAGGGCAGTATTTATGCGGACCAACGCGAAGCCTGTGCGAAGGGATTGGTGGCGATGAATTTTGACGGCTATGCCATCGGTGGGGTCAGTGTGGGCGAGCCGGAACACGAAATGTTCCGCGCGATTGACAATGCGGAGCCGTTTCTCCCTGCCGAAAAACCCCGTTACGCCATGGGCTTGGGCACGCCACCGCAGATTGTCGAGATGGTGGCCCGGGGCGTGGATTTGTTCGATTGCGTCATCCCCACGCGGTTGGCCCGCCATGGGACGGCATTTACAAGCCGAGGGACCATAAATTTGAAAAACGAGCGTTTTAAGGTGGATTCGGAGCCAATCGAACCGGAATGTGAATGCCACGCTTGCCAAGGCTTCAGTAAGGCATATATTCGCCACCTTTTCCGGGCCGGTGAGATTTTGGGTCTGCGGTTGATTTGTCTGCACAACCTGCATTTCTACCTCAACCTCATGCGCCAAATCCGCGCTGCCTTGGAAACCGCAACCTTCTCGACTTTCCGTCAGCAGTTTCTCGACCGCTACTTTTCATCCACCCCCACTCCTACTATCTAAATGACAAACTTCCTCGCTTCCCTGAATTTCCTCGCCGAAGACCCAGCCCCCAGTAACGGCAGCGGCCCCCTCATCATGATGGTGGCCATGTTTGCCCTCATGTATTTCGTCATGATCCGGCCTCAGCGGCGGCAACGGGCGGAACACGAAGCGCGGGTTGCGGCTCTGAAATCTGGCGACAAGATTGTCTCCAGTGGCGGCATTTACGGCATGATCACCAATGTTAAGACCACGACGGTGATCGTGAAAATCGCTGATAACGTCCGCATCGAATTGGACAAATCCTGCGTGGCTACCGTAGTTTCCAAGGCAGATGAGCCTGCCGAGGCCGCTGTAGTCGAAACCGAATCCGCTTAGGTTTCTGGCAGATGATGTGTCCTTGGGCACATTTCATTGCTTTCTTGCTTGCACAGCTCCGGCTTTTCTGCCCTTCCTCTCACCTGACTTTATTTTAAACAGAACCGAAACATGGATAACAACTACATCAAAGCCATCATCATCCTCATCATTGGCCTCGTCGCCTTTGGCATGTTTGTATGGTATTTCGCAGCCGAATCTGACAAAAGTAAACGACTCGGCGGCACGCTGTTGTCACTGCTCTTAATTGGATTCGGGCTTTTTACGGTATTCACGGAGAAACTCAAAAAGGGGATCGATCTGGCCGGGGGAGCGGCTTTCCGAGTGCAAATCGTGCCCTCTGAAGGCAAGAAAGTGACTCGTGCTGAGGCCGAAGGGGCCAAGGAGGTCATCGAAAAACGTCTGGCTCCCCTCGGGAATAAGGACATCGTGGTGACGGTCCAAGGCGAAGACATCATCTATGTGGAAGTTCCCGGCATCACGACCGAAGAAATCGACAAGAATCGCGAGATCATCGAAAAAGTCGCCAAACTGGAATTCCGCTTGGTGCATCCTCAAAGCCAGCAACTGATCGCCCAACGTGGGGCTGACGAGCGGGTGTTGGAACCAGGCTGGATTGAAGTTCCCCTTAAGGAAAAGGATGTTGATCCCGCAACGGGCGAAGCCAAAAAGCCGGTGGTGAATGCTGCGGATCAGAAGTTGCATCGTGATGAACAGGCCAAGAAGCGTCTGGATGATATCTTCAAAAACAAAAAGACCATCGTGGTTAAGAACACCGCCGAAATGTCCGGCAAGAGCGTGAAGGAAGCCTTTCCTACCATTTCCCCCGGCGGTGGTTTTCAGATCAATGTGCGGTTGCACAGCGAGTTTGGCGACAAGATGGAAGCCATCACGGAGAAAAATCTGCATCAACCAATGGCCATCATGGTGGATGGGGAAGTCATCTCTGCTCCAACCATCCAAGGGAAATTTGGCGATCACTTTGAAGTGACCGGCCAGTTTAAACAGAAAGAAGCGTTGGACCTTTCCTCCGCGCTGTCCAATCCTTTGGAGAATCCTCTCAAAATTGTTCAATCGAGTCAAACCAGCCCCACCTTCGGGGAAGCGGTCGTAAAGCAAGGGGTCATGGCTGGAGCCGTTGGGATGATTGCCACGTTGATTTTCATGCTGATCTACTATCGGTTGGCGGGCTTTATTGCCGTGCTCGGGCTGATCGTAAACTTGATCCTGCTGCTGGCCGCCATGATCGTGTTCGACTTCACGTTGACGATGCCGGGTATCGCAGGGATGCTCCTGACGCTTGGTATTGCCGTTGATGCCAACGTGCTGATCTATGAACGGATGCGCGAAGAGTTCGCATCCGGCAAGACCTTCAATGCTGCCATCCGGGCATCTTACGATAAAGCGTTCACCGCCATTTTCGACTCGAACTTAACCTCACTCATTACCTCCGTCATCATGATCATCGTGGCCAGCGGAGCAGTGAAAGGCTTCGGGGTTACCCTTACGGTGGGTATTTTAGCGTCCTTGTTCTCTTCCTTGCTCATCAGCCGCGTTTGCTTCAGTTGGCTGGAGAATGCCGGTCTCAAGAAACTGAGTTTCCTCAGCCTGATCAAGAATCGCTACATCGATTTCATGGCCCAGCGGAAATTCGCGATTATCGCTTCATTCGCGCTAGCCGCCTTGGCCTTGGTGATCTTGGGGGTGAAAGGCAAAGCCAGCTTGGGCTACGAACTGCGCGGGGGCGAATTGATCACCATTACTGGTGCCACCGAAGATCAAGTCAACACTGCCCTCAAGGATTTGGCTAATGTGACCGATAAGGAAGGTAAGACGGACGTCTTCAGCAAGACCACCCAGACCATTAAGCCGGTCAACGAAGCCGAATATATCAATCTGCGCACTAACTTCGGACATGGCGCTGCCGCCGTGGCTGAAATCAAAAAGGCCCTGCCAAATGCCTTGATTGGTGATGTGCAGGGCATGGGGCCTGCCGTCGGCGGAGCAATGCTGAAAGATTCCATCCTGGCGGTCCTCTACGGTCTGCTCGGCATTTTCATCTACCTGACCTTCCGTTATGAAGTGCCTTTCGCCATCGGCGGCATTGTGGCTCTTTCTCACGACGTGTTGATCGTAGCCGGGGTTTGCGCCCTGTTCGGTCGGGAAATCGGCATGATTCTGATCGGTGCCTTCCTGACCATTGCGGGTTACTCCATCAATGACACCATCGTTATTTTTGACCGGATTCGAGAAAATCTCCGCACCAGCAAGCATGATTTGAAGACCACGATGAACGAGGCCATTAGCGCCACCCTGAGCCGGACGATTCTGACCTCCGGGGTGACCCTGATCGTGGTGATTGCCATGTATTTCTTCGGCGGTCCCGCCATGAACGACTTCTCCTTTGCCATGCTGGTGGGGATCGTCATCGGAACCTACTCCTCCATCTTCGTCGCTTCCCCGCTTGTGCTCTGGTGGGCCACCACGCGCAAGTTGAACCTCCAAAAGGCCATCCTCGACGCAGATCAACTGCGCTTGGAAGCCCTCAGCGGCCTCGAAAAAGAAGCCCCCGAAAGACCGTAGTCCACGAGGAGGGTGGACGTTCCGTCCACCAGGATCACTCCCAACCGTCTGCTCCAACCCGCAGGGGGAAACACCCAGCCCTACCCATTAGTGCCCTATCCCTTCAAAATCACCGCCACCAGTCTGAACCTTCCCCCAGGGGAATTCGCAGGCTACATTTTTGACTGCGATGGCACCTTGGTGGACTCCATGCCACTGCATCTAGATGCCTGGCGGGCGGCCTTGGAGCCGCATGGTTTTGTGCCGGCCAACTTCACCTTGGAAATGCACCACAACTACGCCGGCATGCCTGGAGTGGCCATTGTGCGGGATCTCAACGAGAAATTTGGTCTGAGCATGGACCCGGCTCAAGTAGAAGCCGATAAAGTGACTTGGTATCTCGCAAACCACGATAAAGTTGGCCCGGTCCAACCCGTGGTTGATTTCGCCCGAGCCAACTTTGGCAAATTCCCCATGGCCGTGGCTTCCGGTAGCGACCGTAAATTGGTGGAGCTGTCTCTGGAGGCGCTTGGTCTGAGCGAACTATTTCCCATCGTCATCACCCCGGACAACGTTGGTGCAGGCCGTGGCAAACCCGCCCCGGATATGTTTTTGCTGGCCGCCGAGCAGTTAGGCTTGGCTGCTGAAACCTGCCTCGTCTTCGAAGACGGACATCTGGGCATGCAGGCCGCCGCCTCTGCGAACATGGCAGCGGTCTGGGTGGAGGTGTAGTGGTGAGCCTGGGCGCACCTCACGCTTGGATTCAATCCACGAAACAAAACGCATTGCTGTTGAGCAAGGCGAGGCAGTAATCTGCCAGCGTCTCGGTCGGGTCGGACGTCAAGCGACCGTGCTCGTTCAGAAACTTTAGGCCCAGAGTTTCTTCCATGGCGGTGGGGGCGCGGGAGAAACATTGCCAGGGGGCGGCTGGGACCAGTTCCGTGGGATCTGCCGTGGTTTGCAACAGGCGCGCGGCCAGATCCCGCGCGATGCCGTGACTGAACTCTGAATTAAAGAGTGTTAGGGCTTGCGGGGCGGTGGTAGTTTCATTCCGGCGGCTGCAACTCAACAGGCCATCCGGGCGGTCGAAGAGATCGAAGAGCGGTTGATGCTCGTTGCGCTTGGTGAAGATCCACACGCTGCGGCAGTTCGGTGTCAGCGGCGGTTGGTCTTTCGTTTTGGATTTATTCGTGTTGGATTTGGCAAGATCGCTGGGTAAAGGCAGGCGCGTGGAGGGACCACCGCCACGAAATTCGAGTCGACCTGCCACTTGCAGCATGGCGTCCCGCAGTTCTTCCCCGCTCAGTCTGCGGCGGGCGAACTCAGTGTGGTGGCTGGTGGGACGATTTTCGTTGTTTCCCGCCTGGCGATAGGTGGCGCTGGTGAGGATCAGTTTATGGATGGCTTTTAAGCTCCAGTTGCGAGCCGGAATCTCGGTGGCCAACCAATCAAGCAGGGCGGGATTCGTGGGCACTGCGCCTTGATGGCCAAGATCATTGGGCGTGGCGGCCAAGGCTTCGCCAAAATGGAATTGCCACAAGCGGTTGGCGGTCGCACGGAGGAAGAGTCGGTTATCAGGTCGCGTGAGCCACCGCGCCAGGGCCATGCGGCGGCCGGAAGAATTCGGCAGTGAGGCGAAGGCGAGTGAGGAGTCTGAGTCGTCGGCAATGCGCGGAAATGCAGGTTCCACTTTGGGGCCGGGGCGTTGGTAATCTCCGCGAATAGAGACGACACTAACAGCAGGGGCATTGCTGGCTTCCGCCATGGCGGCGGGGAGTTGCTGATCTTTCTTGAGCGGAGGCAGATTATCGAAAAAGGCGCGAAGGCGATAGAAATCGGCCTGACTAACGGGATCGAAAGGATGGTTGTGACACTGCGCGCAGCCTACGGTCAGTCCGAGAAAAACGGTGCCGACGGTGGAAGTGATATCGTTCAGCAGGAGGTGCCGACGCTCCGTTTGAAAATTCGTATCCGGCATGTCTGGTCCCGCCAGGAGAAAGCCGGTCGCAGCGGCCTGCTCGGGCGAAATTTCATCCCCTGCGATCTGCCGCGCGACGAACTCATTCAACGACAAATCGCGATTCAAGGAGTCGATCACCCAATCCCGATATTTCCAAGCCAGTTTGCGTTCCGCATCATGCTCAAAGCCATCCGTCTCAGCAAAGCGTGCGAGATCCAGCCAAGCTTGGGCAGACTTTTCGCCATAGCGAGGGGAGGCCAAGAGCCGATCGACTAGCAGTGTATATGGATCTGGCCCGCGGGCTCCTGACGCCGCCTCGTAGGTTTGGATAGCGGCAGTAAACTCACGCACTTCCTCCGGGCTGGGGGGCAGGCCGGTGAGATCAAAAGTGACGCGGCGGATGAGCGTTTCCGGCCTTGCCTGCGGAGCCAGGGCGGTGCCGGAGGTTTCTAAATTTGCCTGGAAAAACAGGTCGATCTCATTGCGCGCCAACTTTGGATTGAGAATGCTCGGCGGGGTGGGGCGGAGCAGTGGCTTGAAAGCCCAGAACTCGCGTGCGGCTGGCGTGATCGGCGGTTCATCCTTGACCGGATCCGCCGAGGCTTCGATGGCGGAGGTCGGATTGAGGAAGCCGCCCAGCAGCACCCAGACGCACCAGCAGGTCTTTAAATGGGAGGGGGATTTCCTTCGGTGAACAGCCATGAGAAAATCAAGCGAGGATGCCTGGCACGAGTTCTCCGCGCGTGCCGGTAAGACGTTGGTCCAGTCCATTGAAACGATAAACGAGTTTTTCGTGATCCATTCCTAACAAGTGAAGGATGGTGGCGTGGAGATCGCTCACATGGACCGGATCCTCCTGCGCGCGCAGGCCGAATTCGTCCGTCGTGCCATGGACATGCCCAGCTTTGACGCCCGCCCCGGCCAACACGGTCGTGTAGCCCCAGGGATTATGGTCCCGGCCTTTACCTTTTTCACTCATCGGCATGCGGCCGAATTCCCCGCCCCAGATGACCAGTGTTTCGTCGAGCAAGCCCCGGCTTTTGAGATCGCGCAACAGTGCCGCCACCGGAAGGTCCGTGGCGCGGCAATGCGGCCCGTGGTTATGCAGGATGTCATCGTGCGCATCCCAGCCATTGCTGTTTCCAGAATAGAGCTGCACAAAGCGCACGCCGCGTTCGATCATTCGGCGGGCCAGCAGACAACGCGTGCCGAACTCCTGGGTGTGAGGTTGATCCAAACCGTAGAGTTTCTTCGTCGCTGCGGTTTCTTGAGAAAGGTCCACGACCTCCGGAGCTGCGCTTTGCATACGGAAGGCCAGTTCGTAAGATTGCAACCGAGCGACCAATGAGGAATCGTCCGACCGGTCGGCACAATGGGCTTCGTTGAGATTGCGCAGCAGATCCAATGTATCGCGTTGGCGCTCGCTGGACATGCCAGCGGTTGGGTGCAAATTCAGAATAGGCGAAGCTCCCGGCCGCAGGGTGGTTCCTTGGTGCGAAGCGGGAAGAAATCCACTGCCCCACGCAGGAGGACCGCCCTTCAGACCGCCCCCAGGATCCGGCATGACGACAAACGACGGCATGTTTTCGTTTTCCGAACCCAACCCGTAAGAGACCCAGGAGCCCATGCTGGGCTTGCCCATGAGGGTGGATCCGGTGTTCATTTGATAAACCGACTGCGGATGGTTGACGCTGTCTCCGTGGCAACTGCGGATCACGCAAAGGTCGTCGGCCAGGCTGCCCATTTCCGGAAGGAAATCACTGATTTCGATGCCAGACTGCCCCCGTTTACGAAAGGGCATAACCGGAGCCATGAGCGGATTCTTGGAGACATCCCGTCGCGTGTCGAACTTCCCGACGCTCGCTGGAATGGGCTTTCCCGCGTGCTTGATAAGTTCTGGCTTGGGGTCAAAAAGATCCAAATGGCTGGGGCCACCGTGCATGAAGAGCCAGATGACGCGTTTGGCCTTGGCGGGAAACTGCGTTTCCTTCTGGAGTCCGGGGGACGCAAAGGCTCTGCCAGAGCCGAACAGTTGGGCCAGCGCAACGCTGGTCAACCCGACCCCAGCACTCTGAAGGAATCCCCGGCGGGAAGATGGAACCTTGGTGCCAAACATGAAGGTGAAACCGTCACTCCGTTGGAGTTAGTGAGTGAACCCCAGAGGATGCCGGTATTTGCCGAATTATCAAATTTAATTCGCAGATCCAACGCACTCGCGTTGGGCTGGGATCGGATCACTTCAGGACGGTGTCCATCGCGTCCATCGTATCCCGGTAGTGGTCGCTGGTGCCGGAGTCTGCGAGACCGCTGGAGACGCCAATCAACCTGACTCGGTTGATAAATTTTCGGTCCGCGTGCCCTATCAGACGTTGACTCTTCGGCCACTTGTTTCCTAATGCGGGGAAGCATCTCACGAATATATGACAACTGATCCCGCTGCCCGCATTGCTGAACTTTCCGCCGAGTTGGAACGCCATAATCGTCTCTACTACGTTGAGGCGACTCCGATGATCTCGGATTTTGAATACGATAAACTTTACCGGGAGCTGCAGGATCTGGAAAAGGCGCACCCTGAGTTGCGTGATCCGGATTCGCCCACGCAACGCGTCAGCGAATCTCCCCTGGGGGGCTTTTCGCAGATCAAGCATCGGGAGCGGATGATGAGTCTGGAGAATTCGTATTCCGAAACGGAGGTGGGGGAGTGGTATGCGCGGGCCTTGAAAACATTGGGCGCAACTTCCTTGGAAACTTGGATTGAAGCCAAGGTGGATGGCGTGGCGGTGTCCGTTTTCTATGAGAATGGCCGCATGAAATATGCCGTTACTCGGGGGGATGGAACTACCGGAGACGATATCACGCAGAACCTGCGGACCATCAAAGGCATCCCGTTAGTGTTACCCAAGGGTGGGCCGCAGACGTTTGAGTTGCGGGGGGAATGTTACATGAGCAAGCAAGGCTTTGCGGAGATGAACCAACAGCGCTCCGAAGCGGGCGAAGCGGAATTTGCCAATCCCCGCAATGCCACCGCTGGCAGCTTGAAGCAACTGGATCCGCGCTTGGTCGCGCTGCGTCCACTGGCGGTTATCTTTCACGGTTTCAGCAGCGTGCCAGGCGACTACGTGCCGGAAAGTCAGGCTGATTTCCATGCCTTCCTCAAGCAGACTGGTCTCAAGGGAGCGGAACTTTACTGGCGGGCCAACACCCTGGAAGAAGTGCTGGCGGCTATTCGGGAATTGGATCAGAAACGGCATGGGCTGGCGTATGAAACCGATGGTGCGGTGGTTAAGGTGAACCGGCTGAGTTTACAGAAGGAACTGGGTGTCACCAGCAAGGCTCCGCGTTGGGCCATCGCCTACAAATATGCGCCAGAGCAGGCGGAAACGAAGTTGCTCAGCATCGAAATTCAGATTGGCCGAACGGGGGTGCTGACGCCAGTGGCCTATCTGGAACCGGTGTTGATCTCCGGCTCGACGGTGGCTCGGGCCACGTTGCATAACGAGGAGGAGATCGCGCGGAAGGATATCCGGGTGGGGGATGTGGTGATCATTGAAAAGGCTGGAGAAATCATTCCCGCCGTGGTGCGGGTGAGACCGGAATTGCGCGTGGGGGATCCACCGCAGTTCCTGATGCCAGAGGCGTGCCCTTGCTGCCACACGCCAGTGGTGCGGGAGGTCGGGCAGGTGGCGGTGCGGTGCCCTAACTTTTACTGTGGGGAGCAGGTGAAACGTCGGTTGCAACATTTTGCAGCGCGTGGAGCCATGGATATTCAAGGGCTGGGGGAGACGCTGGTGGAGCAGATTGTCGATGCCAAACTGGCCAAGGATGCGGCGGACCTGTATCAGTTGGATGAAGTGAGTCTGGCGAATTTGGAACGCTTTGGGCAGAAGAGTGCGCAAAATTTACTGGAAGGCTTGGCCAAGAGTAAGCAGCAGGCCCCCTACCGTTTGCTCTTCGGATTGGGGATCATGCATGTGGGCAACAATGGCTCCCAGAAACTCCTGGAGCACTTCCGCACGATTGAGGCCGTGGGCGCGGCCTCCGTGGAAGAATTGCAGACGTGTCAGGATGTGGGCGAAATCGTGGCCCAGAGCATCCATGCCTGGTTCCGAGAAGCAGAGAATATCAAGCTGCTGGACCGTCTAAAGACCGCTGGGTTAACGTTTGCGTTAGCCGACGGAGCGGGCGCGCCGATCTCTGATAAGCTTTCCGGCACGTGGGTCATCACGGGAACTCTGGGGCAACCTCGACCTTATTTCGAGGACCTGATCCGCCAACATGGAGGCAAACTTAGCGGCAGTGTTAGCAAGAAGACCAGCTTCCTCCTCATCGGAGCAGAAGCTGGCAGCAAAGCGGCCAAAGCTCAAGGACTGGGCGTGAAGTTGGTCACGGAGCCGGAATTCTTTGCCATGCTAGGAGAAACCGGCCCTCCACCCGTGCAGGGCGAGTTGTTGTAGGGTGACGGTGCCCCGAGAAGTTCCGGCACCACGAATAGCACTAATTATCACGAATCCATTTTGGATTGGTTCGATGTTCTGCCTCCATTAGTTTGCGTTTCATCGAGCGGTCATTTGCCAAGGATAAACGGTCCAGACTTAACGCGCTTCCGCGCAGCACCGTCAGGAATTAAGCCGACTTCCTACGCCAACGGCGTTTCATCCTTCAGCCCAGGGTTGCCCGGGCACGGGCTACCCTGGGAAATCTCGTTGGCAGGGATGAACCGCAACGCGGTTCCGTCGGTTCGGTTGCGCGGAAAGCTTTTCGAATGGTGCGCTCAACCAAGATCTCAGTCGGGTTAAGCTCTGCGCTCACGTTCCCGGCGGAACCGCGTTGCGGTTCATTTTCTAAATACCGCTGAGCCCCTGGGTAGCCATCTATCGATGGCAACCCAGGGCTGGAGGACGTAACGCCTTTGGCGTTGATTGCGCAGGCAACGCAGGCCAATGCCATCACCAGCCTCACGCGCGGCAGGTGGTCCGCACAGTCCTCTGTGCGGCCCATCACGCCTGCTAACTACTCATCCATGCCATCCCCTTCTTCGCGCACCCCGAGTTCGAAGCGCATGAACTCGTTGAAGAAAATCAACGGCACACTGCCGGTGGGGCCGTTCCGGTGTTTCGCAATGAGGAGTTCCGCTTTGCGACTAACTTCCTTTTTCTCTTCTTCATCAGCGGCGTAGTATTCCGGACGATAGAGCAAGCCCACCAAATCGGCATCCTGTTCGATGGAACCCGATTCCCGCAAGTCGCTCAGCTTCGGCTTCCCAGCGTTTTTGCCCGTGCGTCCTTCAGGATTCCGATTCAACTGTGCGAGCACAATGATGGGAACCCCCAACTCCTTGGCGATGGCTTTGCAGCCAGCGGAAATTTCCGCAATTTCCTGCTGACGATTCTCCTGCGCTCGCTTGCTAGTGCTGCGCATGAGCTGGAGGTAATCGATGGCGATCAGGGCGATATCGTGCGTTTTCTTGAAACGACGGGCTTTGGAGCGCATGTCCATCACGCTGAGCGAAGGCGTGTCGTCGATCAGGATTTTGGATTTCATCAGGGCGCTGCCAGCTTGCGTGATGCGGGGGAAATCACTCTTCTTCATGCCGCCTGGCTTGCCGATGGTCCGGGGATTCACCCGGGCGCGGGAACAGAGCAAACGCTGCACCAATTGATCTGCGCCCATTTCGAGTGAGAACACGGCCACGGCTTTGCCCAGATCCACCGCCACATGCTCCACGATGTTCATCACAAATGATGTTTTGCCCATGGAGGGACGTGCTGCCAGAATGAACATGTCACCGGCATGCAAGCCACCACCCATTTCGTCCAGATCCTTGTAGCCCGTGGGTAAGCCCAGCATGGCGTTCGGATTCTTGACCATTTGTTGCATGCGGTCGATTTGTCCTAACACCAAATCTTTCATGGGAATCAGCCCCTTCTTCTCCGAGCGTTTCCGCCGCACGTTGAGAATTTTTTCCTCCACTTCATCGACCAAGGGATCCAAGTCCTCCTGCTCCTCGAACGCCCGGTTGATACAGTGACTGCAGGCTCCGATGATACTGCGCAGGGTGAATTTCTCATCCACAATCCCGACGTAGTGTTCGATGTGCGCTGGCGATGCGGCCAAGGCATAAATTTCCGCCACTGCGGCGGGACCACCTACTTTGTCCATCAGGTTCCGGTCCACCAGCACTTGCTGCAGTGAAATGACGTCCACGGGTTTGGTCTTGTCGTGCAGTTGGGTGATGAGGTCGAAGAGAATCTGGTGCGACTCCAAGTGGAATGATTCCATCGTCAGCTTCTCGGCGGCAATGCCGACGGCCAAATCTGGGGCCTGGAGCATGCAGCTAAGCACGCCTTTCTCCGCCTCGTGGCTGCTGGGAAGCGGACGCGAGGCGTCGGACATGGGATCGATTTTCGGTTTGCCGCGTTTGTCGCGATCACCACCTTTGGAGAATTTTGCTTCGGAGTCAGAGTTGTAGGCCATGGGAAGATTTTAGGTTTCGGGGTAAAGTTTGCAGAAGTTAGGCAGTCAGGCCCAGGATCTGTTGCAAGGTGTGCCAATGGTGCTCCAGCTTGCTGTGGAATGGGCGTGCTGGTGTCATGGTGCGCCATCCTTTGGCTTGGCCCATGGCGGCTAGCTTGGCCGTGGGATTCACCATCACGCCGTGTTCGGCCAGGTTAAGCAGGGGGAGATCGGCGTGGCTGTCGGAGTAGGCATAGCTGCCAGGAATGGGCAGCGTGGAGGGCGAGGTAACGAGACCAGCATTAGGCTGGACGGCATTCCCATCGGTTGGGGCAGGTCTCCTCACGTCGCCCTCCACGGCCAGGATTTCCGCCATGGGTGGGAGCTTGTGCTGGCCTTTGTTGTTGGGACCAATGACATTCGGCGTGAAACGCACGCGGTCGCCAGATCCGAGATCGATGCGGGTGGCGAAACAGTGATCGAACTTGAGGCTGCGCGCAATTTCCCTGGCATAGAAATCCGGGCTGGCACTGTTCATGATGGTGACTAGCCCATTGGCCTGATGCTGCTGCAACTCCGCCAACACACTGGGATAAACCATGGGCATGACGACGGTGGCGACGAATTCTTTGACTAGAATTTCCAGTTCAGACTTCGGCATGCGCCAAAGATAGTTCAGGAAAACGCGCTTCAATCCCCGGTGACCGATGAGTTTCAATCCCGCCAGGGGTAAGGCTGGGAGCCAGGTCGCCAGATAGATCCGTCGCCAGCCATGCCGCTGCAGCACGAACTGGCAAAAGAGCGCTTGGGTGTCATAGGGCACCAGGGTTTGATCGAGATCGAAGAAGGCGAACACAAGCGGTTAATGAGTTAGCATGTAGCAGGCGATCACGACGAGAGTCGGCACGAAAGCCGCCAGCAGCAGGTTCAAGGGTGAGACGCCATTGGGGAAATAGCGCTTCAACAAGGACTGACCAGCCGGATTGGGCGCGTTGGCGATGACGGTCAACCCGCCACCAGCAATCGCTCCACTCATGATGGCGTATTTGGCACCATCGCTGAGGCCCTGAACTTGACTGGCAAGGAACGTGATCAGTGCGTTATCATTGAAGGCAGTGAGCGTGGCGGCACCCAGGTGCAGCGTCCATTCACTGAGTCCACTATTGAGCACCGGCTCCAACCACCAAGCTTGGAGCCGACCATGGATGACCAATCCCGCCAGGAACAGACCGACCATCAGCGGCCCCCGGAAACTGGATTTCGACTGATGCGTCCCGGTGGTCTGGACCAAGGCGAGGAAGAACAGATAGCCGCCGATGAACATGGCTGGATAATGCGCCACCTTGACGGTCCAAGCCAGAAAGGCCAAGTGGAGCAGGGTAACGAGCACTGGGACCGGGGCATGAGCGTCCACCCAGGCGTTGGCGGGGTGTTGGGTTTTCTCCAATTCCGCTTCAGTCTCCAAGGCTTTCAATTGTTTGCGGAAGATGACCCAATAGAGCAGCGTGTTCGCCACAATGGCCAGCACCGAACGCCAGCCGAAGGTCTCCAGCATAAAGAGCGAGGACCAGTTCCAGCGCTCTGGACCAGCGACCATCAGCACGGGCGGAGCGGCAAAATTGGTCAGCACGCCACCCACGCTGATGTTCACAAACAACAGTCCCAGTGTGGCGTATTTGAAGGCGGTTCGGGGTTTCAACTCGTAAATTTTGCGGCCCAGCAGGAGCGCTCCAATCGTCATCGCGCCCGGTTCGGTAATTACGGAGCCTAGCAGGGGGGCGAGAATTAGAATCGCCAGCCACCAAGCCGTGGGCGTGCCTTTCCCCATGCGGGCCACCACATTGAGGCATTGCTCCGCAAACTGCACCACGGGGCGCGTGGCCGCCATGGCCATGATGACGATGACGAACATCGGTTCAGTGAAATTGGAATCGCGATGCATGAAACTCACCAAGTTGTCCCAGCCGAAATAGTTGAAAGCGACCAACAACACCGGCAACGCCCAGAGCGCAAACACGGCTTCCACTTCACCTAGAAACTCCAGCACAGTCGCCCAAGCGGAAACCTTGCCTTTTTCCGCTTCGGTGAGTTGCGCCTTGAATCGCTTTTCTACCTTGTGGGCATAGCGCAACAGCATGGGGGCAACGAACGTATGCAGGATGGCACACGCGAATAGAATGGTCACGATGAAATTAAACGGCTCAGCGGCCGCGCGCTGCTGAATTCGCTCCCACAGTGGAAGCGAAGCGTCGCCATAAGTTGAGACCGGCTTGGGGAAGGCGGCGTATTGCGCCTCCGCGTCTGGCGTGGCCGGATAAGCCGGCACAGCGGACGTAGCCCCAGCTGGAATCAGGAGCAGAAGCCAACAAATCAACGGAAATAAACGAGCAATCATAGTCGTAACTGATCGCCCCCCAACAACTTTGCAAGCGACTCCCAAAAAATCGGCATCATAGCAGGTCCGTCGCAATATTTAGCAGGCACCCTTGCTTACCTCCAAGCCCACCTCAGAACGGAATATCGTCCGCATCCTCATTCCCCGTGGCATGGGGCGGCAGTTGTTCCAGGGCTTCGCTTCGGTCCTCCGCTTGGTCCCAGACTTTCAAAGTCACATAAATCGGAGCGCCCACCAGGGTTGCCAGCGCGATGGCATCACTCGGGCGAGCGTCCAATTCAACGATCTTCTGGTGGAACAATTCATTCTCCATCCCCAGGATCATCCTGGCATAGAAGACCCCCTCATTGACATCATTAATCACCACGCGATCCAACCGTGCCCCCAGGCCCTTGAGCATGTGCGACATCAGTTCGTGGCTCTGCGGGCGGGCTGAAGGAACCTTCTGCATGGCGTTGGCGATGCTGGCTCCGATGGCATGGTCAATATAGATCACGAACGCCTTGGTTTCATTACCCAGAAACAAGGCGCAACCGCTTCTGGTGGGGAGCACACCTTTGATTTCTACGCGCAGGACTTGGTTTGACATAGCTAGTTTGAGTTTGCGCCCAGTCTCCTCGTTTTGCAACCGTTTACGTCCCGGTGCATTGCCGGCGTTCAGGATAACGACGAGCAAGCTGAATCGGCTTCGGTCCCCCATTGCGCTCGGGCGCTTCCGTGCCTGTTCTACCGAAATACAAGTAACTCAGACTCGCAAATCGACAACTCGGATCGTATGCTGTCGAACTCTCAAAGTTTCCTCCACCATGCGTTTCCTCCTCCATTTATTGCTTGCCACTGTCAGTGCCATGGCTGCGGACATCCCCAAGCCCTACGCTCATCTCCGCTCGGAAGATCTCAAATCCGAGGGGGTATCCGTGGTTGCTTGGGCGGACCAAGCCACGCCTGCACGCAGCCTGGACCGTGTCTCTGGCAAACCTCGTGTGCTCCTCGTTTCCACTCCGTTTGGGGACAAGCCTGTCCTGCGCCTCGATGGTCATTCCGCCCTCTGGCAAGCAGCCAGCGCCTGGGGCACTTTGTCGGGAGAGCGCACCGTGGTGCTCTTCGCTCGCGTTACCGCCAAGGTCGATGGTTTCCTTTTTGATGGCAGCACCAAATCAGGTTCCGCCCCGGTCCAAATCACAGCCAGCCAATGGAAAACCGCCGCCAACGTTTCATCCGCACCACAACCAGGAGCCTGGCAGGTGCTCACCTTTTCCTTTCCGAAAGACGCGCCTCCGTTGGGTGGTTTCATTCTTGGTGCCAACGTTGCCGCAGCTTCCGGTCTAGCCTGCGACCTTGCTGAAGTGTTGGTCTTCGATCAGAAACTCACCACCGATCAACTGACGGAGATTTCCTCCAAACTGACCGCCACCTGGGGCACCCCAACGGATTTACCAGAGGACAAGCAACCGAGCGACCCGAAGTTCACCGAAGATCCCCGCGTCTTCCGCACCGTCGTTCGCAAGCAACACGATGAAGGCGTGCACACCTATCGCATCCCGGGCCTTGCCACCACGCCGAAAGGCACCCTCATTGCAGTCTTCGATATTCGCCATGCCAACGGTGGAGACTTGCCGGGCAACATCGACGTCGGCATGATGCGCAGCACTGACGATGGGGAAACTTGGGGCCCCATGAAGGCCATCCTCGACTTCGATGACAAGCTTCCTAACTCACGCGGTAATGGCGTAGGCGATCCTACAGTGTTAGTCGATCAACGCACCGGGCGCATCCTCGTGGCAGCCCTCCATTCCCAAGGCAACCGCGCGTGGTTCGGCAGCGGCCCCGGTATGACCGCAGAAGAAACTGGACAATTCACCCTCACTCACAGCGACGACGATGGCCTCACGTGGTCAAAACCTACTAGCATTAATTCCCAAGTCAAAGACCCTCGCTGGAACCTCGTTTTCAACGGTCCTGGCTCGGGCATTCAGCTTCGCGATGGCACGTTAGTGTTTCCCGCACAATTCAAAGACGCCAGCAAGCAACCCCACTCCTGTTTCATCGCCAGCACCGATGGCGGCATCACCTGGAAAATTTCCCCCGCCGCCATTCCCGGAAACCCACCCACCAGCGAAGCTCAAATCGTGGAGCTATCCGATGGCTCACTCCTCCTCTCCATGCGCAACGAATCGCGCACTGGCAAACGCGCCTGGGCCAAATGGACTTGGAAAGACACCCTCATGAACGGCCAATGGAGTCCTCATTGGCTCGACGTGACCGACCCCACCTGCATGGCCAGCATCATTCGCCATCCCTCCGGGAAGCTTATTTTCTCCAATCCAAACAACCCCAACAAACGCGTCGCCATGACCATCCGCACCAGCGATGACGATGGCAAAACCTGGAGTTCCGGTAAACTCCTCGACCCCGCGTTCTCCATGTATTCCTGCCTCACCGTGCTCAACGATGGCCGCCTCGGATTACTCTATGAATCCGGAGACACCGCAGGTCTGGTCTTCGCGAGGTTTCCGTTGGAATGGGCTGTGGAAGCGGATCCTGCTAAACGCTGAAGATGGGGAAATGGAGGTGATTTGGGTGAAGGCACCAAATGGAAATGGTGGTTGCAAACCGGAAGCATTGAGTAACCTTCCAGTCACCATGCCTGCTCTCGTCATAAAATCCTTCCCGGAAACCCTCCACGCCAAGCTCCGGCAAATTGCCGCCGCTCACAGGCGTTCCGTGACGCAGGAGACCATCCATCTGATAGAGACAGCCATCGCCAGCGAAGAAAAATCTGCAGCATCAACGACCACTCTTCAGTCCAAATGGGCCAACCGAAAGCTCTTGCCGGAATATGAGGCCATGCTGGCCAGAGGGGCGTTCAGCGGCGGCACAGATTCCACCCAGATCATCTCTGAGGAGCGCGACGCTCGATGAGATGGCCTTCTTTTTATCTCCCATTTAATCAATCCAATGGGACAATCGCCTGAACTTGCAGGAGGGGAGGGTTTCACTTATGAAGGATATGCAGCAGCATTCTATCTGGCCGCTGTGTTAGATGAAGGATACGGCCCAGGTATTGACGGTATGAGAGTGGTCTGCGTGTCCGTCCAACAGCGGGATTTTGGCGAACCTCTGGACGACTTAATCGTGGACTTCGAAGACTTGAGCCGAAACAGGGCTAGGCTTAGTCTCCAAGTTAAGCGAACCCTCACTGTTAGTTCAGCTAGATCGAACGCGGACTTCCGCGAAATAATCCGAGACTGTTGGGCGACGCTCAAGAAGCCTGACTTTCGTATCGCAATTGATCGCTATGGTGTAGCAGTTGGCACCATAAGCTCCATGAAGGAGCACGCGCTTAAAACGCTTTGTGATTGGGCACGTGAAAGTCTGACTCCTCACCATTTTGACCACCGCTTTTCACCCACTGGTAGCGCAAGTGAAGAAATGAAATCGATGAGGAGAGAAATCGTTTCTCTACTCGAAGAAGTGGGCAAGGGTAGCGGCTGCACCAGTGAAGAAATCCATCAATTTTTTGCTCATTTCGTCCTCATTCGTTTTGATTTTCTCCGTGAAGGGGCCACGCATTCGCCTGAAGCGATAAACCGCATCAAGGAATGCCTAAATCCTGAGGATGCGGCTCAGGCACCCCTCGTGTGGGCACGGCTGATTCAGCTGGTCCGCGCATCGTCGGGAAAATCCGGTCAGTTTGATCGTTCTCGGCTTCTGCACCAAACTTCCCATGTGGCACGCTTCCGTAGTGCGATGTCCCTGCGGAATGATCTTGATAAAATCGCAGAACTTGCTCACAGCTACGCAAACTTGATTCCAGACGACGTTGCTGGAATCAAGCTGGAACGCGACGAGTTACTACAGAGTCTGAAAGACAAATTGACCTCAGCCCGCTTGGTCCAGGTTAAAGGCATGCCGGGGAGTGGAAAATCGGTTCTTGTGAGAAGATTGCTTCAGAGCGGACTAGAGCACGGCCCAGTCCTGTTCTTAAAGGCAGAACAAATCGAAGGCACCAGTTGGATAAGTTATGCAACTTCCAATGGCTTATCAGGGGCTCCGCTTGAAAAGCTCCTCCTAGAGATTGGAACCACAGGCACTCCGATTCTTTTCATCGATGCCATTGATCGCATTGAGAAGGAACACCAGCCAGTCATCATTGATTTGTTCCGGGCCATTCTAGATTCTCCTTTCCTTGAGGATTGGCGAATTGTCGTGTCACTTCGTGACACAGGAATCGAAGTTCTTCGCAATTGGTTGGGGCCGTGCCTTGATAGACTCACACTGGCTAGTGTCGAAGTGAAGCAATTGCGTGATGAGGATGCCAAAATGCTAGCTACCGCAAAGCCCCATCTTCACCCACTGCTGTTTGGAACGCCTCAAATCCGTGAGATCGTCCGACGCCCCTTCTTTGCGAAAATCCTTCATCAGTGTTATGCGGCGGACTCTGACGCTCCTATCCCCATGCTCAGTTCCGAGGTGGATTTGATCGAACATTGGTGGAAGCGAGGCGGCTACAATGAGAGTGGGCAGCCCGCAATTGGTCGTCAACGCACTTTGGTTGAACTCTCACGGTTGCGAGCAGGGCAACTGAATCAGCCGATTCTACTCAGTCAGCTTTCGTCTATTGTGCACATTGAGGCGTTAAAGCTCGATGGCATTCTCCAAGACGCTCGTCCCGGTATCTCCGTTCGTTTCGCTCATGACATATTCTTTGAATGGGCTATTTTTTATGCGCTAGCAGACCGAGGTGAGCAATGGATTGAGGAGATCAAATCGTGCGGAGAGCCGCCTGCAGTGGCACGGGTGGTGGAACTTTCTTCCCAATGGGAATATGATAGAGGTTCATTATGGCAAACCAATCTCAAAGCTGTGGAACGACCAGAAATCCGATCCCAGTGGTTGCGTGCCTGGCTGGTTGGGCCACTAGGAAGCTCGAAATTCGAGATGGATTCTGATCAATTTTGTCGGGCTGCGTTTGCCGATGATTATCGATTGTTTCAGAAAACGCTCGTTTGGTTCCAGGCAGAGAAGACGACCCCGAATCCCAACATCACCTCCGGGGATTTTCCTGCGGATCAGCGGCAACGCTTTGCAGACCTGCTAGGTTGGCCATCCGATTTCGGAGTTTGGCGTCGGCTTATTCAATTCATCCTCAGCCGCATTTCGGATATCCCAGTTCGGCTATACCCTGAAATCGTAGCGATTTTTGAGGTTTGGCAAAACGCACTTGCTTCGTTGCGGAACCCAATATCAACAGCTTTCCTCCAGCACTGCGCCACTTGGCTTACGTCTATCGATTTAGAGACGGGTTTAGATAGGCTCGCCCGTGGGAAACGAACAATAGAGACCATTTGGGTTCAAATACCGGATCTGAAGGCATTTCGAGCTTCGATGGTTCAACTTCTCTTACGGTCAACGCAATCCGAGCCAGCACTCGTAGCTGCATATCTTTCACAGCTCGCTGCTTCGAAAGATTTTCGCGACGAACCATTTGTAGAAATCCTTCCATTCTCCTCGAGTCTCGCCCAAACGATGCCGAAATCACTTGTAGATCTTTCCTTGGCTTACTTTTGCGAAGAGCTTCCAGAGGACCGCATCACTAGAAAGGCAGAGGAACGCCGCATAAAGGCTGAATGGAGAAAATCGATTCGAAATAAGCCAAAAGCAGAGCGAACTGAGCAAGAGGAAAGGTCGCTCTCATTTAGCCAATCTTTGCATAACGATGATGTTCCATACAAAGCATGGGAGAACCTCTCAATCCGTGACGGTCTTCAAAATTTTTGGCCTCCCTCTCCTCTGCGGGAGCCTTTTCACTCTCTGTTCCGATTAGCACCACGAGAAGCCCTGCGCCTCCTTCGGTCGCTCTGCAATCATGCCATGGAAACGTGGCGACAGTTGCATCGTGTTTCCCATGAACGCAAAGGCACCCCCATTCCGTTAGAACTTACTTTTCCCTGGGGAAATCAACAGTTCTGGGGTAGTGAACGGGAGTATGGTTGGTGTCGATCTACGTGTGCTCCAAAAATTCTGGGCTGCGCATTTATGTCCTTGGATGATTGGTGTTTCGCGGAGCTTGATCGAGGAATACCCATTGAGGAAATTTACCAAAGCATCCTGGAAGGGAATGAGTGTATTGCTGTTCTCGGCACAGCAGCCATGCTCGCTTTGCATACAGCAAGCGTCTCCGAAACAACGCTGCCCCTGTTTACCTCCCAACGGATTTTGGCGGCCGATGACGAGCGCTGGAAGGAAGATTTTTCGACAACTGCCAGCTTGATTGGTTTTGAATACCCCAAGGATAAAAATCACATCGAGGCAGTGAAGTCTATAGATGCTAGGGCTGTCAGGAAACAACGATTAAGCTGGATGGTTCCGAACTTCATCTTCTCGTCTGGCACGTTCAGCGAGCAGATGCGGGCTGCACTGCTTGGATTTGAGAAGAACCTGCCCTTCCAATACCAAGAGCACATCGACCATCCTGAAGCGCAAGAACACTTTTTAGCACAGGCACGCAAGTATGCCGAGATGGCTCACAATGAGAACTACCAAGCATTAAAGGTGGAGGATGATCCGAGCAAAATTGCTATCGTTCATGTCAGTCCGTCCGCCACGACCCCTGAAAATGTGGCGAAGGCCCAAGAAGCAAGGGCACGGCTGCTCGATGGTGACATCTGGGCTTGGGTATCAAAATGTTTCGAGCAAAAAGTGATTTGTGACTCCTACACGATTGAGAAGGCTGTTGAGATGGCCAAAGTTTCCGACATGGAAGCTTTGTTCGCAGGTTCGACAGTCGAGATCGAAGAGGATCAATTTGGAATGCGTCGAGGCGCTGTCGCAGGGACAGCGGCAGTGGTGTTGGCCTTCCGTGAGGGAATCCCACTAAAGGAATTGGAGTGGGCGCGCGAAGTGTTGACCCGTGTCACCAGATCTCCCGAGAAAGGTGGTAGATTTTGGTTTCCAGAGGTGAGTATTCCATGGCATCCGTGTATTTATGCAGCCCGTGGCGTAGCCGCCGACATCCGGCATGGCACTGCGGCAAGAAGTGCTGTGCAAGATTTGCTCAATTTGATCGCACACCCATTGGAGGGAGTAGCCAAGGTAGCGTTGGCGGAAGCCTGCGCACTATGGAACGCTGACCAGAAGCTGACTTGGGCAGCATTACATCTTGCCTTATCACTGTGCCACATTCCACCGATCCCCAAGGAGAAAATGCGGCCCTTCGGTCAGCCTCATCACACGCCGAAGCAGGCCAAAAAAGCTGTTGGATCGGCATTCGCATGGTATGTCAAACCGCTTAGCTGGAAATCTCTTCCGTTGCCTCCTTTGGCATGGATCAAAGTTCAGCGCAAGGGACCACGAAGGCCTAGGTCCTACGATGATTACTACCCGGATGATTTAGTCGACCCAGAACAGGAATGGGCACATCCAGAGACCATCTGGCATTCGAAGCAGGCAGCGCAGGTTTTAAAGCAAATTCCGTTCGAGGCTATCTTTCAAAGCGACGCCAAGGAGTCTCTGCTGGATTTCCTCGCAGATATCCTTCAGTGGACAAGTGATAGACTGATGCCGCCTTGGGTTAAGCGACATCGTCATAACCGCAGAGATACCCAGATACTTGAATGGACGTATGCGCTGGCAAATTTACTAGGCGATATCGCTGGCCTCCTGCCGCTCGGTGAATTTCGTCCACGTTTCCTTGATCGTATCCTCTCCCTCGAAGGTGAGGCCTGCTGGGATATGCTCGACCCATTCACCCGTTCAGTCGTCTGTAGATTTGTTTATGATGCTCCCTCAATTCCGCCGGATACTTTTGAGCTGCTTGACCTGTGTTTGACACGGCTCTTGAGCGACTCTGTCTTCACATGCTCCCCATACAATGACGGGAGATTTTTTGGTTGGCACCTTCCCGAGGTCGTTCGCACACTACTTTTCGTTTCGGTCGAAAGGGCTGAACTCGCGGCCCGATACGTCAATGGTGATTGGTCTGAGATAAATCTGATTCTTCCATTGGTCGATCGATTAGTCTGTGCAGGTGGATGGACCGCTTTTGTTATGGGTAATTTTCTGACGCTCGTAGAACGCGCCAAAGCATACTATCCGTCAGAAGCATTTGCGAATCAAATTCTCCACGTTTTAGCAAATGGGGAGCAACAAGTTAAGGGGTGGCATGGGACTTTTTTGTCCTCTCGTATCGCTGAAATGATCCAATTTTTCGCTCATAGGGACAATCCTCTCCCACATGCGCTCGCTCAAAAATTTCTGCGTGTGCTCGACATGCTTGTGGATATGGGGGACAGAAGGAGCGCTGCACTCCAGCTTAGCGAATCGTTTCGTAGCGTTAGGCTTGCGTAGAAAGTCACTTGCCTAGCCCACAGCATCAAAAGATTTCTGAATCGGCAGGAAAATCGTAAGCTGATTGTCCGGCAACAATTCGAAGCCTGAGCGGCTGCAGAACTTGGCGAGGGAATCATCTTTGGCATCGACAAAAAGGCCAGCGACGCCAACGCGAGCGGCGGCCTTGGCTGTTTTGACGAGAGCCGTCACCATGAGGTCGGTGCCGAGGCATTTGTCTTGCCGGGTGAGGGAAACGGCCGAGCGGCTGAGCCGGATAGCGGGGATGCGGGACGGATTCTTTTTGGCGAGTTTGGCTGACGAGTAAGCACCTTCGGCTTCGCAGGCTGAGAGGGAGAGGAAGCCGTGGATGGACCTCGGCGGCTTGGCTTCTGTGTCAACCAAGACGGATGTCTGGGAGATGCCTCGCTCCTTGTGCACCCGGGCAACTTCAAGGAGGAATCGGTTTGACGGCTCGCGGCAACAAGCGAAGGCGGCGTGGTCGTGTGATTCGAGCTTGAGTAATTTAGGTCGGTATGCGGCTATGAGCCTCGTGTTGACTCAGACATTACCGGTGGTTGCCAAGGTGTGTTCATGCGCATAATTGTGTCAAATGAGAACCACCATTGACCTGCCAGAACCGCTTTACAAGAGCCTCAAGCTCTTGACGCTGCAGCAACGTATCAGCCTCAAGGCCTTCATCAAGCAGGCTCTGGAAACTGCTTTGCAGGCTCCAGTGACCACGGGAACAACGATGGAGAAACCTCCCATCAGCCGCAGCAAAGGAGTGATCCCAGGACTGTCTAAACAGGCTTCGACCGAACTGCTAGCAATTGAGGACGAAGCCAAAGCTGGCCTATGAAAACCATAGCGGACGTAAATGTCCTGTTTGCCCTGCTAGATGGAGGTGAATTTCTAGCGTCAATTTGAGCCGTCAGCCGTCGTGGGTCGAAGAATTAAGCTTTCGTGTGCGCAGCTTGGGCTCGTCGCCACGAACCGGAGAATTTCGCAGGCGGCGGCACTTGTTCCAGCGAAAGACAAGTAACTCTGACTGGCACCCGGCCGCTGATTCAGTATGCTCGCCCAAATGAATCCACTGCGAACCGCCGTTCTGCGACTGCTGATGCCCCTGGGACTCCTTGGCTGGAGTTCGGCTCGGGCTGAGATCGCTGCGACTTACGCGGCAGGTGGCACCACGCCTGTGCCCTCTTCAGTTGCCGGTGGCACTTGGACCTTGAATAACTCAGGTGCCATCAATGGAACCATCGTCGTAAGTGCAGCCGTCAGCCCAGATGGAAGCACAGGATTGAATGCCTGGCGCATGTTGGATCATAGCACCACCGGAACGACTTCCCTGCTGGCCGCAGCAGGTCCTGACGATGTGACGGTAAATGAAGTTTTCTCGGACCACATGGTGCTGCAACGCGACATCGCCTTACCCGTCTGGGGCACTGCGTCCGCCGGGCATCGCGTGACCGTGGAGTTTGCCGGACAAGCCGCTTCCACGCTGGCCGATGCCGCGGGGAAATGGTCGGTGAAACTGCCTCCACTAGCTGCCAGTAATATTTCGCGACCGCTCACGATCCGGGCGGATGGCGAAGGCCGCACAACCATCAACGATGTGCTCGTAGGCGAAGTTTGGATCTGTGCGGGCCAGAGCAACATGGAGTTCCGCTGCAATCAGGAAGCCACTTGGGCTACTGAACAAACTTCTGCCACGCTGCCAGAAGTGCGCCTGCGGAACATGGGGTATGCCGGCCAGGGCCACGCTGCCAGCGGCTACTCCGCAGCCTTGGTGGCTCGGCAGACACCGGCAGAGTTTTACAACCCCAGCACGTGGACTGCTTGCACCGCCGCCAGTGCCGCACCCTTCAGTGCTGTGGGATATTTCTTCGCCAAGGAAATGCGTAATGCTTGGGATGTTCCGATTGGCCTCATCAATCTTAGCGTCGGTGGAAGTCCGGCGGAAGCTTGGATTCGGCGTGCCGCGTTGGCGGAAAACGCTCCGTTTGCCTCGATGCTTACTCCCAACTGGACCAGCAATAATGCGCATCTGGAACCTTGGTGCAATGGCCGAGCCTTGGTGCAACTGGGATCTAACTTCGCCACCGCCCCCAGCGATGACTTGGGCCCGAATCATTCATTCAAGCCCGCGTTCCTCTGGGACAGCGGTCCCGCTCGCCTCGCTCCGTTCGCCATGCGCGGGGTGCTGTGGTATCAAGGCGAAAGCAATGCGCTCTCCCACATCGGAGAGGCCGGCGTGGCGAATCCCCAATGGCGCGTGGAGCAACACGAAACGCTCTTTCCTTTGCTGGTCAATGATTGGCGGACGCAGTGGGGGCAGGGGAATTTCCCGTTCTTGGTATGCCAACTTAGCAGCATTAGTGAGACTTCCTACGACTCCCATTTCTGGGCGCAATTTCGCGATCAGCAACGACGCCACGCGGCAACGCTCCCCAACGTGGGACTGGCCGTCACCAGTGATATCGGAAATTCCACCAACGTGCACCCCACCAACAAACGCGACGTCGGCAAACGACTCGCCCAGTGGGCGCGACGCAATGTTTACCAGGACCCCAGCGTGTTAGCCTGTCCGCTGCCAACCACCGCCACCCGCAGCGGCAGCACAGTCATAATTCATTTCAATGACGCTGGCACCGCCCTTGCTACGAGCAACGCAGCGACTCCAGCCAGCCTGGAGCTTGCCGGAGCGGACGGGGTCTTTGCTGCGGCCACTGCCACCATCTCGGGAGCGGATCTGATTGTTACCAGCGCCAGCATCGCCACGCCAGTGAAAGTGCGCTACGCGTGGCAACCGTTCTCGCAGGGAAATCTCGTCAATTCTGCGGGATTACCCTGCAGCACGTTTCTTCTTAACGTCACCCCATGATCCGCCTGATCCTTATTCTTTTCATGACTGCACTCGCTTGTTTTGCTGATACCCTAACTTGGAAACAACTCCCCGCCCTGCCCGAACCACTGGGCGTGGCTGCTCCCTACGCCGGCGTGACGGGCGGAGCGCTGCTAGTGGCTGGCGGAGCGTATTTTCCTGACAAAATGCCGTGGGACGGAGGGCAAAAGAAATGGTTGGATCAAGTGTGGTTGCTACCAAAACCCGATGGGGTCTGGAAGGAAATCGGGAAGCTCCCGCGTCCGTTGGCCTACGGCATCAGCGTGACGCATGGCAACAGCGTCATTTGCGTGGGCGGTAGCGATGCGATGCAGCATCACGCGGATTGTTTCAAGCTCACGTGGACCGTTGATGGGTTGTTGCAGGAAAATTTACCCCAGCTGCCAATCGCCCTCTCGGCTGCCAGCGGAGCATTGGTGGGAGAAGTCCTGATTGTTTGCTGCGGGGCGGAACAACCGGGCGAACAAGCGGCTACCAATCGGGCCTTTGCGTTGGATTTGTCAGGGAAGGAAATGGCTTGGAAGGAACTGCCAGCGTTGCCGGGGAAAGCTCGATTGCTGGCCACTGCCGCCGCCTATGGTGACGTGTTTTATTTGTTCGGCGGAGCGGCCTTGGCACCAAATGCGGAGGGAAAAGTCGTGCGGCAGTTTCTGAAAGAAGCGTGGAGTTTCACCATGAAAGACGGTTGGAAGCAACTCGCTGACTTACCAAGACCCAGCGTAGCTGCCCCTGCCCCAGCTCCATTTCACCAAGGAAAGTTCCTTCTGGTTGGAGGTGATGACGGATCGCGTGTCGGCTTTCAACCCCTAACGGAGCACCCAGGCTTTCCTAAAGGCATCCTCGCCTATGATCCCGCCATAGACCGCTGGAGCCAGCAGGGAGAAGTCCCCGCACCACGCGCCACCGTCCCGTGTGCCGAGTGGCAGGGAAACATCATCATTCCCAGTGGTGAAGTCCGCCCCGGCGTGCGGTCCCCTGAAATTTGGAGCCTACGAGGGAATTAGTATGCACTCCCAAACACGTTCACTTCAACGCACCGCATGGCTCATTGTCGCCTTGCTGGCCCCCGTGGCACTCTTGAATTATCTGGATCGTCAAATGTTGGCGACGATGAAATTTTCGGTGATGCAAGACCTGACGGACATTCGCACAGAAGAAGATTGGGGTATAATGCTTGGCCAATTCAAATGGGTATATGCCTTTCTAAGCCCCATTGGAGGTTATCTGGCGGATCGCTTCAGCCGCCGATGGACGATTTGTGGCAGCCTCTTTGCCTGGTCTGCAGTGACCTGGTGGACAGGGCATGTGCAAAGCTTTAGCGAACTCATGCACGCCCGCACGCTCATGGGTGTGAGTGAGGCATTTTATATACCCGCGGCTCTGGCGTTGATTGCCGACTATCACATGGGTTCCACGCGTTCCCGGGCGATTGGTATTCACCAAATGGGGATTTACTGCGGGGTGATCATTGGTGGCTTCAGTGGTTATGTGGCGGATGCCCCCAATTTCGGCTGGCGCTGGGCTTTCGATGTTTGTGGCATTGGTGGAATGCTTTTCGC
Source organism: Verrucomicrobiales bacterium (assembly GCA_031411295.1). GTDB lineage: Bacteria > Verrucomicrobiota > Verrucomicrobiia > Verrucomicrobiales > V1-33 > JAGNEJ01. Next base: position 88,939 of record JANOAV010000205.1, read on the forward strand.
GCTGCCTTTGGTTTTCCTGCTGCGCGATGCACCCAAACTACCAGGAGCAACTTCGTCCTCCACTTCCCCGTGGGGTGCCGCTCGTGAGTTGCTCACCAATGTTTCTTTTATATTGCTGGTGCTTTATTTCACCCTGCCAGCGTTGGCCGGATGGGTGGTTCGGGATTGGATGCCTGCCATTTTGAAGAAAGAGTTCAACATCGGTCAGGGGCAGGCTGGAGTTTCGGCCACACTCTTCTGGCAAGTGGCGGCTATTGTGGGCGCTTTCGTGGGCAGTTGGTTGGCAGATCGCTGGATGCAGAAGACGGATCGCGGAAGAATCTATGTCAGTGCGATTGGAATGGCGTTGATCATTCCGGCTATGTTCGGGGTGGGCTACGCACCGCAGACGGGAATGCTCTGGGTGGCAGTGGCATTTCTCATCCTCTTTGGGCTGGGCTGGGGCTTCTTTGATAGCAACAACATGCCCATCCTCTGCCAGATCGCCCGACCCGAATTACGCGCCACCGGCTATGGTCTCATGAATCTCGTAAGTATTAGCGCTGGCGGGTTGGCGGACCGTGGTTTCGGTCTGCTGCGCGATCAGAATGTGCCACTGTTTGGCATCTTCAGTGTTTTTGCCAGCGCGGCTCTCATCTCCGTAGTCCTAGTGCTACTCATCAAGCCGCGGCCCACCGAGAACCTTTCCCTTCAATCTCCCCACTAATCCTCACATTCTCGTTGCGGGGGCTCGTGACCTCGCCTTCCACATTTTAACCAACATGAAACCACACTATCCACTCATCGGTCTCGTGGCCGCTACTCACACTCCTTTTCATCCTGATGGCTCGCTGAATCTGACCATCGTCGAACGCCAGGCGGAGCATTTGCTCAACGATGGGGTGCGGAAGATTTTCATTGGTGGAAGCACCGGGGAAAGTAGCTCACTAACACTCGATGAGCGGCTCGCGCTGGCGCAGCGATGGAGTGAAGTGATGCAGGGCACGGAATTGAAATTGGTCGTGCATGTCGGATCCAATTGTCTGGCCGATTCACGCACCCTGGCCCAACAAGCGCAAACCTTGGGAGCCGTCGCGATTTCAGCGTTGGCACCGTCGTATTTCAAGCCGCGCAACTTGGACCTGCTCATTGCTTGCTGCGCGGAAATTGCTTCCGCTGCGCCTGAAACCCCGTTTTACTACTACGATATCCCTGTTCTTACCGGCGTCTCCTTATCCATGCCAGAGTTTCTGAAACAAGCCCCAGAGCGCATTCCCACGTTGGCAGGACTGAAATTCACCAACCCCGATCTCATGGCCTACTTGCAATGCTTGAACACAGGCGAATGGGACATTCCCTGGGGCATCGATGAATGGATGCTGGGCGCCCTAGCCACAGGCGCCCAGGGGGCCGTCGGCAGCGGATTCAACTTTGCCGCGCCCGTTTATCATTCCCTCATCCGCTCCTTCTCCCAAGGCGACTTCGCAGCCGCCCGGATGGCGCAACATCGCGGCACCGAACTCGTGTCACTGCTGGCCAGTTACGGCTATATGGGAGCCGCCAAAGCCACCATGACCATGCTGGGGGTGGATGTAGGCCCAGCCCGCCTTCCCAACGCATCGCTGACGCTGGAGCAAACCACCAAGCTGCGGGCTGATCTTGAGAAGTTGGGCTTCTTCGACTGGCGCTGCTGCTAATTCCAAACCGGATCCCCAAACGGGCTTCACGTGGTTACTCGCGCTTGATCTGTAAATGACGGTATTCCATTTGTCCGCGATCTCCTTCGAGGCCGATGGGACCAGTTTCTGGCAATGCCAAGGCAGCTTCCAGCACTTCTCCATTGCAAGTGCAGTGAGCGACATTGTCTTTCACGACCACCAACATTTCATTCCAATCCTGAGGCTTATATTTCGTCAGCGTCTTGTAAGGTCCTGCCAAGAGATAGTCCCGGCATTGCAGTTGGGGTTTGCGAAGGAATACCCCGCTATCAGCGTTGGGCGTGGCGCGGAATTCCAGTTTGAGGGTGAAATTCTTGGGGAATTCTGCGGTCGTGTAAAGTTGGGCGATCTTACTGCGTTCTGGAGGGGTCGTGACGACGAGTTTTCCATTTTGCGCCAGATAGCGATAATCGCTGCTCCAGGTTTGGCCATCGAACTTGGTGATGGTGCCGTCTTTGGCGCGGAAACTCCACCCGGTCAGATCCTTGCCGTTGAATAAGCTCGTGAAGCCGGGTTCTGGTTGCCAGGGATCCGGCTCGGTTTCAGTCAGCCCTAACGTGGAGAAGATCGGACGGAGTGCAGCCGCCCATTTATCGTAGCCTGCTTTGTTCGGGTGGAGGAGGTCAGGGAATTCTTCTGGCTTGGCATCGCCCTCGGCATTGGCGAAGAGCGGCCAGGTTTCCAGGAGGATGATCTGCGGATCACCCTTCACAGCGGCGGCGTAGAGGTCGTTCACTTGCTTGATCTGGGCCGCTGAGCGTGACTTACTGGCGGAGCTGGGGAAGACTTGACTGAGCACGATTGGCAGCTTAGGATTGCTCTGCTTCAGGGCGGCCAGAATGAGCTTCACGTTCTCCGCGATTACTTCTGGCGCGGCCTTTTCCTCCAAGTCATTGGTTCCGAGCAACATCACCACCGCTTTCGGCTGGCAGGCCAGGACGTCCTCAGTTAGTCGCACCAACATGCCTCGGGTGGTGTCGCCACTGATGCCGCGATTGGCGGTTTTCAACCCGGGGAAGCTTTTTCCAAAATCATCGCCCCAGCCTTGAGTAATGGAATCACCGAGAAACACCACCGCGCCTTGATCCTGGGCCGTGTTTTTCGCAAATTTAGCGCGCTGATTTTTCCATAGATTCCGGAACCAGTCCGCGCGCCGGATCGGTCCTTGCCCTGGCAGGCCGTCATCGGTGGCGGGTATTTCCACAGACTTTGGTGCTGTGGCCTCCTGGGCTGGAAGAATGGCAGTGAGAGCAAGACTGACGAGCAATAAACGGGAGAGCGGAGTTGAGATCATGGCGCAGTTATAGAAGTTGGTCCTTTTCTGGCAAGCTCCATTTCGCGTGCCGAGAAAACGATGCAAAATCCTGTAGTTTGTGATTCCCAGCTTGTCAGGCCGCAGAACCATGTTTATGGAGTCCCGCATGACCGGGGAACTGAAGATTGATACGCTGCAATCCGTGGAGGTGGCCGAAGGGGTGGATATTCTACTCCGACCGGCTGGCCCATTACCGCGGGCGTATGCCTATGTGCTGGATGCTTTGATTCGCACTGGTATCATGATCCTGTTAGGGATTCTTTTGACCCTGGGAGCGGCGGTTCTCGGCGTGGAGATGGGTAAGCTGGGGATTGGGCTGGGCTTGCTGGCTTATTTTTTGATTGAGTGGGGCTACTATGTGATTTGCGAAGCGGTCTGGGGCACTTCGCTGGGCAAGAAGGCGTTTAAACTCAAGGTGGTGAGGACCTCAGGCGTGCCGATTGGGTGGGGCGCAGCTGTGTTGCGAAACTTGCTGCGGACGGTGGACGGCATGCCGTGGGCCATGATGTGCCCCTCAGGGCTTATTGGCATCGCTTCCTGTGTCATGACGCGGAAGTTCCAGCGCATTGGGGATTTGCTGGCAGATACGGTGGTCGTTTATTCCTCTGCCGGTTGGGAATACACCCCGCCAGAATTAAGCCCGGCGGCCCGAGCCTTATTGCAGCCACAACCGCCGCCGATCGCCCTAAGCCGTGAAGAACAACAGGCGTTAGTCCTGTATCTGGAGCGCGCGGGGTTGTGGTCGGAGGGCCGCAAAGAAGAACTGGCGAACCACTTGCAACCTCTCACCGGACTGACCGGCAGGCCCGGGGTGGAACAAATTCTAGGCCACGCGTTGTGGTTGCGCGATTCCTAACTTCATGAAAATTACCCCATGAAAAAAGCCACCTTTGAGGAGAAGAACGCGGACCGCTGGACGGAGTTGGAGGAGCTGTTGCTCCGCTTGGAAAAGCGTAAAGCAGGCACCGAAGCCGGACGGGCTCCGGCTTTGTTTCGCCAAGTGTGTCATGATTTATCGCTGGCGCAACATCGGATGTATGGCCGGAAGTTATGCGAACGGTTGAATGGGTTGGTGGTGCGGGGGTATCAACAGATCCATCGTTCCCGGAGTTTGAGCTGGCCCGGGGTGTTTAAGTTTGTGGCGGTCACATTTCCCCGGGCAATTCGAGCCGACTGGAGAATTTTTGTGCTGGCGTTAACCCTATTTTGGTTGCCCTTCGGAGCCATGATCGCGGCGGCTTATTTCCAACCCCACTGGGTCTTCTCCATGTTGAGTCCTGCGGAGATGGGCATGATGGATTCAATGCATGGTGCTGGCTCCGCCCCAACGAAACATTTCGCCAAGGAGTATGGGGACTTCGGTGTGCACTTCACGATGTTTGGTTTCTATGTGCAGCACAATATTGGGATCGGCCTGAAAATGTTCGGCATGGGAATTCTGTTTACGATTGGATCCATTTATGAGCTAGTGTGGGAAGGGTTGAAACTCGGGGCCATGTTCGGTTATCTACACTATACTGGACATGCCGAGAATATTTGGCGCTTTGCGATCGGGCATTCCAGTTTTGAAATCACAGGCCTCATTGTGTGTGGCACCGCGGGCATCCGACTCGGTCTCGGGGTGCTATTTCCAGGCCGGTTGCCCCGTAGTCAAGCGATCGCGGCGGCGGGACGCAGAGCTTTGCCGATCCTGCTGGGCGGTGCTGGGATGGTCTTTTTGGCGGCCATTGTGGAGGGCTTCTGGTCCTCTCAAGACTGGTTGTCGGACCCGGTGCGCTATACCTTCGGTTTGGGTTTCTGGGTCTTTTGGCTGCTTTATTTCCTGCTGGCAGGGCGGAGCTTCAACTTCGGTGAGAAAGGAGTGCCGCATGGTTCCTGAAGTGACGGCACGACTGCGCCCGCGTTCGGGCTGGGAAAGTCAAGACTTGGGGCTCGCCATGGTGAGGGGTCGTCTGGGCCGGTTGCTGTGGCATTGGTGTGTCGTGATGGTGCCACTGTGGGTGTTGCTGGCCGTGCTGTTACGTGACCATCCTTGGGCCTTTTTCTGGCTTACTTGGTGGCTCAAGCCCCTCTATGACCGGGTGCCCCTTTTTACCCTGGGGCGGCGGCTTTTCGGACAAGAAACCTCCTTGCGCGAGGTGTTGCGGGAACTGCCGAAATTGCTGGGCAAAGGGAATTGGTATTTCTTGACCCTGGGTCGATTATCATTTTATCGCTGCTTTTCCATGCCCGTAAAGATCTTGGAAGGCGGCAAGTATGCAGCCTATCGGCGGCGGGTCAGCGTCTTGTTACGGCAGGGAGACTCGACGGTGATGTGGGTTACGCTGGGCTGGTTTCTGTGCAGTGTGCTGACGGTTTCAGGCTGTTGGGAGATTTGGGATTCACTAACCGTGGACCCGGAGGATTCAGGGGACGGGCCATGGTTCTTAAGGATGTTCGGGAACTCCTGGCGCCAGGCCGATACCACCCTCATCTGGACCATTTCGGTGCTCCATTTGGCGGCCATGACGTTGACGGAAATTTTCTATGTGGGGGCCGGGTTTGGTTTGTATCTTAACAGTCGCTCGCATCTGGAGGGCTGGGATATTGAGGTCAGTTTCCGGAGTCTGGCCGCTCGGTTAAAAGAACTGGCGGGACCGGCCTTGGTCGGAATTTTGGCCCTTTGGCTGATATGCCCTCCCACTGCTGCGGCAGCCGCTATCACGGAGGATGACGCTGATGTGGTTCCGCTCCAATCTCTGAAAGTCACCAAGAAGATCGTCGCCCGTGAGGTTAAAGCCGTGAAGGCGGATGAGGCATTCAAGGTCCACACCGAAGAACACACCGTCTATGATGATGTCACTAGTTCCTCCAGTCCATCGAGTTCCAGTTGGTTTGATTGGAACTTCGATGGCTTGGGAGCCGTGGTGGCATTTTTGGGATGGGGAATCATGGGGCTGGCGATCGCTGCATTGCTCTGGCTGATTTATCGCTACCGGCACGTCTTCGCTAGTGGAGCGTCGCAACCCGAAGCGCCAGAGGACGTCAAAGCTCGCGTCGTCATGGGCTTGGACGTGACGCCCGAGGCGCTGCCGAAGAACATCCCTGACGCTGCCGCCGCGTGCTGGCGTGCGGGGGATATCCGGGGGGCGTTGCGACTATTGTATGCCGGGAGTTTACACTGGATGATCGATCGGGCCCGGCTGCCGATCCGGGAGAGCGATACCGAGGGGGATTGCTTGCGTCACAGCCAGCAACTCACCGAGCCCCTGCAAACGCAGTATTTCCAGATCCTAACGCAAGTCTGGATGGGGCACGCCTATGGGCAGCGCATGCCGGATGCCTCCGCTATGGAGCAATGTATCAACCAATGGCCGTTCCGCAAATGAAGCTGTTACCGCAACTTTACTTACGTTCGTGGATCGGGCTGCTTGGGCTCTCGGTGATCCTGACAGGGTGTAATCGTCCCAGCCATCAGGAGACGCGGGAACTGGGATACAAGGGAGACGCCCGCAGTAAACCCTTCCTGGCACTAACCAAGGTGATTGATCGGTTCGGCTGGGAATCCAAGACCATTCATTCTCTGGCAGAAATGCCGGATCGAGGAACCCTCGTGCTCAGTGGCAGCAGTGCCATCAAGCCGTCCGTGGCCATCCAAGCCTTGGAATGGGTGGAACGGCGCGATGGGCATCTGATCCTCTTGATGCAGGGAGGTGACAAATGGAGGGATGATTGGCAAATGGACTGGGGTGGGATGTTTGAGGATACGGAAGCGGTCCGGATGCATCCGATCCTGAAGGCGCTGAATTTAGAACCAACCACCCATGCGATGGAGACGGCATTACCTGGCAAAGGGAAGTCTGCTCCGCCGGTGGAACTCAAAATCCGGAACAAGAAAATGGAGCTTTCCGAGCAGGGGGGCATGACGTTTGATGCCTCTAATGTGCCCGGGGATGCGGAAATCATTTTGGGCGAAACAACGGCCGCCCGCATTCTTACCACCACCCGTGGGAATGGACGGATTACTGTCATCGGGAATGCCAGTCCGTTCCGCAATCGCTATCTAGACCTGCACGATAACGCATTTGTCTTTCTAAATTTACTGCTGCTGGAAAGCCAGCCGGAATACGGCATGAGCAGCACGGTAACGTTCATGTTGGGAAGCTCGGATGGATTTTTCACCCTGCTGTGGAAACAATTCTGGATGGCGCTGGTCCCGTTGGCGCTGTTGATCGTGGCTTGGCTGTGGAAGAATATTCCACGCTTCGGTCCACTACAGCCGGAGGGCACCAACGACACGCGACAATTCTCCGAGCACCTTAAAATGAACGGTGAGTTCCTCTGGCACCATGGACAGACTGCAGATCTGATTTTCCCCATTCGTGCTGCCATCAGCCAGAAATTGATCGCCCGCCACGGCATGCACCCATCCGAGTCCGATGCCAACATTATTGAGCACTTGGCCCGCGTTTCCGGCCTGCCCAGTGAACGCATTGCCAGCGCTTGGAGCGCCAGCTATGTGAAAGACGGTAGCGCTCTCCTAACCTGCCTCCAAGATTTACAAACCATCGAGCAATCCTTATGACCGAATCCACCGATCCCTCCACTCCCATTCCTTACGCTCCACCGCCGATCCAATTTGAGGGCGCGGCTGAGCTTCCAATTCCAACGCCCCCCGAGCCCACCCCGTTCGAACAAACTGGGCGGATGCTGCAAGCGATTCGTGAAGAAGTAGCCAGCGTATTTGTTGGTCAGCAAGCCGTGTTGGATCAAGTTATCGCTGCGTTGCTGGCCGGTGGGCACATCCTCATGGAGGGCCTTCCAGGCTTGGGGAAAACCCACTTGGTCATTGCGCTCGCAAATGTGATGGGTGGCCAATTCAAGCGGATTCAATTTACTCCTGATCTGATGCCATCGGATGTCATGGGGCACTCGCTCTACGATATGAGTTCGCAAACCTTCCGTCTGCGCAAAGGCCCCGTTTTTGCTAACTTTGTGCTGGCGGATGAAATTAATCGAGCCCCGGCCAAGACGCAGAGCGCCCTGCTGGAAGCCATGCAGGAAAGCCAGGTGACCATCGATGGCGACTCGCTTCCGCTGGCCCCGCCGTTCATGGTGCTGGCAACGCAAAATCCCATCGAGCAGGAAGGCACGTATCCGTTGCCGGAAGCGCAGTTGGATCGCTTTCTCATGAAGGTTCTCATCAATTACCCCACGGCCCAGGAAGAGGAAACGATTGTGGGAGCGGTGGCCTCGGGCCGGGCCGGGAGCGGCCTGCAGGCCGGTTCGGTGCGGCAGTTGTGTCAGCCCCAGGATATTTTAGCAGCCCAGGAACTCTGCTCCGCCGTGGATGCGGTGCCGGAAGTGGTGGCTTACGCAGTGCGCTTGGTGCGCGCCACGCGCAATGCCAAGGGCATCAGTCTGGGCGCAGGAACGCGCGGGGCCATCGCGCTGGTGCGCGTCGCCAAGGCGTATGCGTTGATGGCGGGGCGCAGCTACGTGGTTCCTGATGATGTCAAATCTGCCGTGCGTCCCGTGTTGCGGCATCGGGTGCAGTTGGCACCGGAGTTGGCGATCAGCGGTCAGCAGATCGATTTCACCTTGGATGCCTTGGTAAAAACGACGGAAGCCCCACGTCGCTAACGTTCCCCAATGAATTCCTGGATCCTAGCCGCTCGCCCCAAGACCCTGCCTGCGGCAGTGGCTCCGGTGGTGGTCGGTTCTGCGTTGGCCTGGAAACTAACTGCGCAGTTTTCTTGGTGGCTGGCGGTGTCCACGCTGCTGAGCGCGATTGCCATCCAGATTGCGACCAATTTCTTCAACGATGCCATCGATGCGGACAAAGGAGCCGATACTGCAAATCGCCTGGGGCCCACGCGCGCCACCGCCAGCGGCTTAGCATCGCGTAGAGCCATGTATTTGGCCGGAGGTATTGCCTTGCTGGTGGCTGCCTTGTGGGCCATCCCCTTGTTGCAAGCGCGCGGCTGGATCATGCTGGCAATTGGTTTGCCCAGCATCTATTTTTCCTTCGGCTACACTGGTGGCCCCTTGCCTCTGGCGTATCGTGGGCTGGGGGATTTCTTTGTGCTGTTGTTCTTCGGTCTTATTGCCGTGAGCGGAACTGTCTTTGTCCAATGTGGGCAATGGCGGGTGGAAAGCCTTTGGGCGGGCCTGCAAATCGGCATGTTGAGCACCGTCTTGATTGCGTTAAACAATCTGCGCGATGTGGCGGAGGATACGTTAAGCAATAAACGAACCTTGGCCGTCAGATTTGGGATCACTTTTAGTCGGGTGGAAATAACGCTGCTCTGCCTGCTGCCCCCGCTGCTGGGATTAGCCCGCTGGGATGGTCCGCTGGCTTGGTGGCCGCTGAGCGTGGCAGCGTTAGGGTTGCTCATTAGCGTGAAGGTCTGGCAGACGCCTCCGTCGCGTGCTTACAATAAATTTCTCGCTCTCTCAGCAGCGCAACTCGTGCTGTTCACTGTGTTGTTCACCTTGGCTTGCAAATGATCTACTACAGCCCGTATCGGCTCCAGCCCTTGCAGCAACTGAATGCCAAGCAGGCGGCAGGTGAAGTTCACGGCGTGCTCCTGCGACACGAGGATGGGGTCGGATGCCTGCAACCCTGGCCGACCTTGGGCGAGGAACCGTTGGATTACCACTTGGGCGAGCTTGCCCGAGGCAGGAACACGCCGCTGGTAAATGCCGCGCTGAATTGTTGTCGCGTGGATGGCATCGCCCGTCGTGCTGGGCACAATTTATTGCAGGCCGGAACCATTCCGCTGAGCCATGCCACCCTGACGAATTTCCCTGACGACGCGACCTGTTCACGATTGCGGGACGACGGTTTCACGCATGTCAAAATCAAGGTCCAGGGAGCTGATCAAGACTTAGCGATGAAGCTGGAACGATTGTCAGGCAAAGGATTCATGGTGCGGCTAGACTTCAACTACACGAGCACCGAAGCCAAGTTCCTGGCATTTGCCGCCAACCTCAGTGCAGCGACGAAACGCTGCCTGGACTTCATCGAAGATCCCTTCCCCTGCGTGGCTGATTCATGGCGAGCGGCCGAGCAGACCACTGGAATTCGCTTGGCACTAGATCGCTCAGCTCCGGGGGGCACCACTGACTTAAGCCACCCCAGCGTCTCCATTTGGAAACCTGCAGTCGAGTCCGTTCCTCGGGCCGCCCGCCGCGTGATTGTTACTAGCAACATGGATCATGCCATCGGACAAATGTATGCTGCTGCTATGGCCGCTCAATTGGGAACCTCAGATTACTGCGGTTTGCTCACGCATGGATTGTTTGCGGAAGATGATTTTTTCGCTCAAGTGAAATCCATCGGCCCCGCCTTGTTGGCTCCCTCCGGCACCGGACTGGGTTTCGATGAACTGATCGAACGACTACCATGGAAGCAACTCCTGTAATCATTAACGGAAACCTCCTGCCACCCCATTTCTGGGAAATGGACGGCCTCGTCGTGATGCAGAATCCCCGAGCTCCGCAACCTCTTCCCAGCGTGCTTCCGGCGGAGGGAATCCTCTTCGCCACCTCGGGTTCCAGTGGCCAGCCTAAATGGTTGCGCCATACCAGAGCCACCTTGCTGGCATCCGCCGCCGCCGTAAATCAACGTTTCCCCGCCACCGCGCAGGATATATGGCTGCGAGCGCTGCCGTTGTTTCATGTCGGTGGCATGGGGATTGAGGCCCGGGCGCATCTCTCCGGCTCCAAGGTCGTGGCAACCACCGCAGCATGGGAGCCATCGTCATTCTGCGAGGTAATCAATGAGGCCCGGGCGACCCTATGCTCGCTAGTGCCAACCCAAGTCTTTGATTTGGTAGCCCATTCGCTGCGCCCGCCTTCATCGCTTCGCTCGGTGATAGTCGGTGGAGGGAAACTGCGCCCAGAACTAAAAGCTCAAGCCCTTGCGTTAGGCTGGTCCGTGTTAGAATCCTACGGGCTCACCGAAGCGGGATCCCAAGTAGCCACCGAGTTGCAGGGAAAGCTAACCCTACTGGACTGCTGGCAGGCCCGCGTAAATGCCGTTTCCTGCCTGGAAATCAACGGTCCAGCCCTGGCCCTGGAACGTTGGCAGGACCAGCGATGGCAGCCTTTAACCGATGATGGCTGGTTCACCACCACCGATATCGTGCGACTAGATGGTCGAAATATACAATGGCTCGGGCGGGCCGATTCCGTAGTCAAAGTCCTGGGCGAACTCGTCAACCTAGATCAAGTGGAACAAACCCTGAGCACGATGACCCAGCAGGAAGTCGTGGTGATAGCTCTACCTGATGCGCGCAACGCTCACCGCCTCTACGCCTCTGTTTCACCACCCATCCTGGAAGCCTACCACCAAACCTGCCCACCCTTCGCAAGACTTAGCGGAATCTTCCCACCCGCAATCATCGTCCGCTCCGCCCTGAACAAACCCCAACGCGAACCCACGCAGCACGCGGTGGGCGCTTGGCTGACTAATGCGTGACGGAGACACGAAAGAAAAGCGGAGAATGCTGATACCGCCTGACTCACGCGATCTATCTCTGACCGCATCCTTCCTAGTAAAAAACTCACCACTTGAAGAGCATGTCCAATTCCACAACATCCGAGAACTCAAATTCCGTTTTCTTGGGCAGTGGCTTATCTAGCTTGAAATACTTCTGCACATTAATGTTTTTGTCGTTCGTGAATCCCATCACAGTGGTATAGCTTCCATCCTGCTCCTGCTTCTCGCTTAGCTTGATGAAGTAGCGCATCTTACGCTTCTGCGCCAGATCATAGAATCCGCGCATGATGAACATGGTGGAAGGCACCGAAGCACCTGACTTCATCGTCACTTTTACAGTGGAAGTCTTTTCTTCCCGCTTCACCTCCTCGAAGTTAATCACCAAATCCTTGCCACCGGGGTTCTTTTCATTCACCTCCAGATGAAACAACTTCTCAGCTGCGGATGCTGACGGAGTTGACGCAAATGTGAGGCACACGACCGCCAGGAACCCACGGCACTTGGCACTGAAGTTAGATTGGATTTTCATAGAGCTTGACTCCCATTGGACAAGGAAGTCCGCACCCTGATGGTATTGCGACACCCAGGCAAGGTTATTTTGAAATTTCCAAATTCGCTTTATCGCAGCCCGTTTCCCGGCATTATTCCGAAACGCGGCGATGGACACGGCCCCAACACACCACCTCACCGCTACGTTTTGGACCGGAAGAAATTCCATCCGCCCCAAAACGTAGCGCTCTGGAGCAGTCGAAAATCCTTCTGGTCCAGAAAGCCACCTTCTAGCACGATTCCAGAAGTGGTTCCTTCAGAAGCCCGCTGATGACCAAGGGGTTACAAAAGATTTCCCCCAAGAGCTGTCGGCGGTAACGGCAAGGAGGTGGGCATGGTGGGGCATCTTGCCTCACCTGCCAAAGTAGTTATTCATCGACTTTAGTCCGTAAGAGCAAAGGCCCCGTTGAAGGCCAAGCTGCGGTGAGCCACGGAGGTGGCTAACGGGTGTGGAGCAGTCCGCCGGACTGCTCTTGCGATGGACTCAAATTGAGCAGTCCAGCGGACTGCTCCACACTCGCTGCTTGGTCAGGGCGCGGGTGGCGGTCTGGGGCTCCGAAATGACTGGCCTGTTGTTGAGCATGCTGTGTGCCATTTATCGAGTCTCGTGCTGGCGCCTCGGTCCAAAAATTCTCACGAATTATCATCGCTTGCTGCGCTGTATAGAGAATGCTTGACCCGGCATCTGCCGCCGTTACCATTCCCTTCCTCTACCCATCCGCTCCATGCAAGTCCTCGACCGTCCGGTTCATCCTGACCATACCTTTACTAGTTCCGTCCCCGGCTATTGGCCGGACGTTGCTGCCTCTGATTGGAACGACCATTTGTGGCAACTGCGTAATCGCATCACAAGTCTGGCCCAATTGGAAAAGCACTTGGTGCTGTCCCCTGAAGAACGCGCCGGGGTCCTGCTCACGGGAAATAAGTTGGCCATGGCGATTACGCCGCACTACTTCAATCTCATCGAGGCGGACAATCCGAATTGCCCGATTCGTCGGCAGGTGATTCCGCGGATTGAGGAATCGTATGATGATCGGGATGAAATGGCGGACCCTTGTGGCGAAGACAGTCACATGCCAGTCCCGGGCTTGGTGCATCGCTACCCGGACCGGGTCTTGTTTCTAGTGACGGATCGCTGCGCCAGTTACTGCCGCTACTGCACGCGGAGTCGAATGGTTAGCGGGGTGGGGGAGCAGGAGTTGCACACGGAGTTTGAAGCCGCGTTCCGTTACTTGGAAGAACATACGGAGATTCGTGATGTCCTGCTGTCCGGTGGGGATGCCCTGATGCTCTCCAATAACAAACTCGAAGCAATCCTAGCGCGACTGCGGAGCATTGAGCACATCGAGTTTCTCCGCATCGGCAGTCGAGTGCCAATTTTTCTGCCGCAGCGAATCACGTCGGAGCTGTGTCAGATGTTGCAGAAATACCATCCGCTCTGGATGAGTGTTCACGTGAACCATCCACGCGAACTGACCACCGAAGTCAAGACCGCCCTGGAAATGCTGGCCAATCACGGCATTCCCTTGGGCAACCAAAGTGTGCTGCTGAGCGGCGTGAATGACGACCTGGAAACGATGCGCACGCTCGTCCACAAGCTGCTGCGCTGTCGCGTGCGGCCATATTATTTATACCAGTGTGATCTCATCAAAGGTTCCTCCCATCTGCGCACTAGCGTTAGCAAGGGCTTGGAAATTATCGAAGGACTGCGGGGGCACACCACGGGCTATGCCGTGCCTCAATTCGTCATTGATGCGCCCGGTGGCGGCGGGAAAGTGCCGCTGAATCCCGACTACCTAATTCATCGCGATGGGGAGCGCACGCTGGTGCGCAATTATGAAGGAAACGTCTATGCCTACCCAGAACCGGAGGCCGGGAAGTAATGCGAGGAGGGTGGACATCCTGTGCACCAGTCTCCATCCTGATGACAAATGACGGATCCCAATTGCAGTCAGCCCCCTGTTTACATCGTCGGCCCCACTGGTAGTGGCAAGAGCGCCATCGCGATGACGTTAGCGGAGGCGCACCAGGGTGAAATCATCAATGCGGATGCCTTTCAAGTCTATCAGGGGCTGGAAATCCTAACGGCACAGCCAACTGCGGAAGATCGCGCCTGTGTGCCGCATCATCTGTATGGATTCCTGTCCGTAAGCGAGGAGTTTGACGCGGCACAATACGCCAAGCTGGCGCAGGCAAAGGTAGCGGAGGTGCAAAGCCGGGGGCGCTTGCCTATCATTGTGGGCGGCAGCGGGCTCTATGTGAAAGCATTAACGCATGGATTATCGGATTTACCGCCCATCAATGAAGCGCTGCGTGCAGAACTGGCGGCAGAGTCCTTGGAAACGTTGCTGCCCCGACTCTTGGAATTAGATCCGGCAGCAGCGAGCCATGTGAATTTACAGAATCCCCGCCACGTGCAGCGGGCGTTGGAGATTTGCTTGCTAACAGGTCGGCCTGCTACCGAATTCAAGCAGGCCTGGAAGGACGTTGCCAACCCCGCCCGAGGGATTTTCGTGAACCCGCCTCGGGATGAATTGTATCAACGCATCAATCGTCGCACGGACGAAATGTTTGCTGCCGGGGTCGTGACCGAAGTGCACCATCTCCTTCGCCAGGGTCCGCTGAGCGCCACCGCCAGCAAGGCAATCGGCTTGCAAACCATCGTCCACCTGCAGGACGAATCCGCCGCCCGATCCGAAATCCAGCAGGCCACCCGTCGCTATGCCAAACGTCAGATTACTTGGTTCAAACGAGAATCCTACTTCACGCCGGTAACGTCTGCGGAAGAGCTAAGCAGTTGGAGTTCGGCCTTTAGGCCAATGCCTTTAAGGATTCAAAAATATCTGGAATTCTGTAATTTCCCATGGCGCCCTGCCAGCTTCTGATGGATTGGGCGGATGCCCCATAACTCCCTGCCGCTTCCCGCATTCTTTTCCAATTTCGCCGCA
>JANOAV010000206.1:0-58831 GCA_031411295.1 Verrucomicrobiales bacterium
ACCTGTCCCTGCGTGCTTTGCGGACTGCGGATTAGGGCTTCAATGGTGACCTTTTCGTCGTTCGTTAAATTCAGCGGTTTGATGGAGCGGCTCATCCCCACTTATTTCACATTTGTTAACTATTGCAAGTAAGCACTAGAAACCCAACCCGGTGGCCACCTATAATAGCGGAGTTCGATACGGCACTTGTCGTTATGATGAAGTGGACGCCCAACCTAAAAAAAGAGCCATGAGCAAAGTAAAATTGGAACTGAAACCGAAGACGGATTTGGAACTGCTGGCGACAGCGAACACCCACCAAACCGCGATGGACACCACGGAAGGGGCGGCAAACTTCCCCACGCCCGAGCCACCAAAATTAACGCTGGAAACAGCGCGCGATGCTTTCGAAGCGGCAATCACGGCGGCAGGAGTGGCGGAGCAAGACTTCAAGGCAAAGGTGTCGCTAAAGAATGACAAACGCCGGGTGCTGGAAGGGCTGCTGACGGACCGTGGTGGCTACGTGGATCGCGTCAGCGGCGGGGATGCAACGAAGATCCTGACCTCTGGATTCGAGGTGCGGGCCACGCCGTCCCCCGTGGGTGCCATGACTGCCCCGCTGCATCTGACAAGCAGCATGGGGGATATGTCGGGCGAAATAGATCTGCAATGGGACCCTGTCAAAGGGGCCAAATCCTACATTGTGGAATGCCGCACGCACGGGGCTACACCGGGATCGTGGACGCAGGCAAAGATCTGCACCAGCAGCCGAATCTCCGTTACTGGGTTAACGCCCGGTCAGGAATACGCCTTCCGGGTGCGGGCCGTGGGTTCCGCAGGCGAAGGCCCCTGGAGTGATGAAACGGTGAAAATGGCTCCAGCCTAGTGGTTGCGCCCCCGATCCCGATTCCGATCCCGGAGGCGCGTTTCGCTTCCAGGATTGGGCTAGTAATGCGGGACGGGGGCGTCTCTTTCTTACATTGTTTGGAACGAGGACGTTCCTACAGTGATGTTGTATTACTTATCATAGTGTTCTGCCCCGGTTTGGGCGGTAACGTGCTTTTCGATTGAAGTGCTTTCTTATTTTACATTTAACACTGATTTACCATGCCCTTTAACCCCGCTCTTCCGCTCAATGGCTCCGAGGTGGATGCCGCCGAACTCCGCTCCCAGTTTACCGGGCTGAAAAGCCTGATCGATGCCATTCCCGCAGGCCCAAGCGGTCCCGAGGGACCAGCAGGCCCTCAAGGTCCGGCGGGTCCGGCCTTTGCCAATGTGACGGTGGATTCTGTCACGACGGTGAGCCCGACGACTCCAGCCAGCGCTTCCGTTTTCTTCGATGGCTCGTTTGTCCACTTCAGCTTCAACATTCCCGTGGGTCAGGACGGGCTGACCGGCCCGCAGGGTGATGTTTCCTTCATCCAACTCACCGATGCCATCAACACCACCTCCGCCAGCAGCAATGGCGTGGCTCTGCTGCTGCCAGCGCAGCCGAATCCCACGATTCTGGACGTGGCCTCGAAACTGGATGAGTTGATTCAGGCGCTGCGGAGGTAAGGGCCGAGGACGCAGCGGGAGCGCCCTGGACGGCAGGCGGCATGGATCAACTGCATTTTACAAACACCGGAAACATCAGTCTAGCCAACGTCACGTTCTATAGCGACGCAGGCGTAACCGCCATCGGCACCGGCGGCGGCGGATTGGTCGGAAACGAACTCGTCCCTGTCCCAGAACCGAAGGCAGTGGTCGGCGGAATCCTTCTGGTGGCCTTAACCTGCTGGCGGGAGCGGAAACGCCGGATGCTGTTGGCGCGCTAGGCAACAAGGATGGCTAGGTCCGGCCGAATTCATAACATTAAACCCGAAAAGGGCGTTTACAAAGGTAGTGCTGGATTTTAGTCCGTCCCCGTCAAACACAGAAGCGCTTTTTGCGTATAACAGAACTGTGTTCGCTTGATCGGTGTCCTCAGGGCGACAGGGGGCAGAAGAACTGGCAGTAGGAGTGATTATTCCACGCTTCATGGTCTTGCAAGGAGGTGGCGCGAGGCTGAGCCCGAGCCAGTCGTGAGACCAAGCACCCAAATGCTAGACGGACGTTACTAGCGATGCTCGATCTGCGCGGGCAAGAAGTTGTGCGAATTTGCAAAATCAGCCTGACGAAAGCTCGGTCGCAGCCTCGCACCACCTCCCTGACAGGGCTGCTTGCGGTGGAATAATCACTCCTACACTTGCAGGAACGCGCACATCTTGTGGTGGACAAATGTTCACTGGTTGCAGACACTGCGCACTCCGGGGCAAATAGCGCTGGAATCATCACCCCGCCACCCCGCCACCCCATCACGATTCATCATGCAAGACACACGCTCGCGAAAGCCTTGGTATCGCATGCTTTACCTCCAAGTTCTGCTGGCGGTGGTATTGGGGGTGGTGGTCGGGTATTTCTTTCCAGCGTTCGGTAAATCCCTCAAACCATTGGGCGATGGCTTCATCAAGCTGGTGAAGATGATGATCGCTCCGATCATTTTCTGCACGGTGGTGCACGGCATCGCGTCCATGGGCGATCTGAAGAAGTTGGGACGCATCGGACTCAAGTCGCTGGTCTATTTTGAAGTGGTCTCCACGCTGGCACTGGTCATTGGGTTAATCGTAGTGAATGTCATGCAACCGGGCGCTGGCATCACGCCCCCGGGCGAGGTGTTCCATGCGGACAAGGAGGCGGTTAGTGCAAGTCAGGCATTTTCAGAAAAGGCCCACGCGCTCAGCACTACGGAGTTCATTCTCAACATTATTCCGAGCACGTTTCTGGGGGCGTTTGTCTCGGGCGATCTCCTCCAGGTGTTGCTGATTTCCATTCTGGTGGCCTTTGCGATTTCCTTCATGGGGGAACGCGGGCAACCGCTGCTGCATGTGATTGAATATGGGGGACAGGTCTTTTTTGGGGTGATGCATATTCTCGTGAAGGTAGCGCCCGTGGGGGCGTTCGGGGCCATGGGCTATACTGTGGGGGCCTTTGGCATCGGCACGTTGAACAAATTACTGGCGTTGATGGCGGGGTTTTATTTAACGGCGGGCTTGTTTGTGATCATCGTGCTGGGCAGCATTGCGTGGTGGTGTGGCTTTTCGATCTTCCGTTTCCTGGGCTATATCAAAGATGAATTGCTGCTGGTGTTGGGGACCAGTTCTTCGGAAACGGCTTTGCCGGGACTGATCGCGAAAATGCAACGGCTTGGCTGTGCGAAGTCCACGGTGGGGTTGGTCGTGCCCACGGGCTATAGTTTCAATCTGGATGGCACCAACATTTACCTGGCCATGGCGGCCGTGTTTCTGGCGCAAGCCACCAACACACCGCTCGATCTCTCGCAGCAAGTCAGCCTGTTAGTCATTGCTATGATTACCTCAAAGGGAGCCAGCGGGGTGACTGGAGCAGGGTTCGTCACGCTGGCGGCAACCTTGCAAGTGGTGCCGGGCATTCCCATTGAATCACTGGCGCTCTTGGTAGGAATCGACCGCTTCATGAGCGAGTGCCGGGCGCTGACGAATCTGATTGGCAACGGCGTGGCCACCATTGCCATTAGTCGCTGGGAAAAGGAAGTGAGCCCTGAAACCCTGCGCACCAATCTGCTGGCTGGGGCTGATGTCCAGGTGCCAGTGGTGGTTCCTGAATCGGTGGAGGAAGAATGACCACAGCCTTCGACAGCCTGATCCTCTTCACACGTCTGCCCGTGCCCGGTCAGGCGAAGACGCGTCTGATACCTGAACTTGGGGCGGAGGGCGCGGCGGCATTGCAACGTCGGATGACGCAGCAGGTGCTAGGTCGCGCCTGGACTTGGACGGTGGCCGATCCTTCGCTACGATTACGCATCGCTTATGACGGTGGCAGTGCGGCGGAGATGCGTGATTGGCTTGGACCACTGGATTTCGTGCCGCAGGGCGAAGGGGATCTCGGGGAGCGGATGCATCGATGTTGCCAACGGGAGTTCGATGCGGGAGCGCGCAGTGTGATGATCGTAGGCACGGATTGCCCGCAACTCGACGAGGCTCACTTCCGCGCAGCACGACTGGCCTTGCAGCAAACGCCAGTGGTCTTTGGTCCTGCCGAAGACGGTGGTTACTACCTCATTGGACTATCCCGACCGCTGCCTGCGCTTTTTACCGGGACGACTTGGAGCACCCATCAGGTGCTAGCCGAATCGTTGACGCGGGCTCAGCAACACGGCATTACTCCTGCATTGCTAGCAACCTTACCGGATGTGGACGTTCCGGCAGATGTGGCTGCTGGTGAAATGGCCTTGGCACTGGGACGCACGGTTTCGGTGATCATTCCGACGCTGAATGAAGCGGAAAATTTAACCAGACTGCTCCCGCTGGTGCAGGCTGGCCAACCGCTGGAAATAATCGTTGGCGACGGAGGGAGCACTGACGCCACCGCTGAGGTTGCTAATGCGTTCGGGGCGAGGGTCATCAAAACCGAGCGCGGGCGGGCAAAGCAAATGAACGCTGCAGCCCGAGAGGCACGCGGAGAATATTTACTCTTCCTCCATGCCGACACGTATCCCCCACCCCACTTCTGCCAACTGATCGCAGATCATCTCGCAGGAGCCGGAACTGCCGCTGGCGCTTTTCGCTTTGCGCTCCGGGAGCCAATCCGCGGTCGCACCCTGATTGAGAAATTCGTCGCGCTGCGGTGTGCTACGCGGCATTCCCCGTATGGCGATCAGGGATTGTTCCTGCGTCGCGCTTTGTTTCTGGCGCAGGGAGGCTTTCCCGACTGGCCGATTCTGGAAGATGTGAAGTTGGTGCATCAATTGCGGAAGCTAGGGCGGATTGCCATTACTCCGGAAGCCGCGCAGACCTCGGCTCGACGGTGGCAAGAACAGGGAGTAGTTCCGACGTTCTTGCGTCATCAGCGGATTCTGTGGGGATATGCTCTGGGAGTCCCGGTAGATAAACTGGTGGGTTGGCGTTGACTCTTACCGAAGGAACAGATGCGGAGAGAAACGGTAACCATGCGTTGCTGTGGAATCGAATGGCAGTATGGTAGGTCGTCACCCCATTGCCGCACCGGCTAATTGGAGTATCGACGGATTGGATGTTTCCACCAGACTCAGTCTCAGAATTCTCACCCACACAAAAATACCATGAATACGCCCCCCGAACCGACTCCTTCCAGCGTGCTTTGTGGCACTGACTTCACACCCGCGGCAGGCCGGGCGGCAAATTTGGCGGCCGCACTGGCCAACGGTTGGCGGACGCCCTTGGATTTGGTGCATGCCAGTGTGATTCCCGCCTATCCGCCCATGGTTGACGAATTGGATGCCGAAGCCGCACGGTTGCGACTGGATGGCACGGAAGTTCGGCAAACGATGCTGGATGGGAATGCGGATGAAGCGTTGGTGCATTTCGCAGACACTCACAATTGTCGGCTCATCGTCGTTTCTGCCTTGGGGAAACGGGCCCCCGAGCGTTGGCTTCTGGGCAGCGTTTCCGAGCGCACGGCGGAGCGGGCATCGGTGCCAACGTTGGTGGTGCGAAATGCCGCCCCGCTGCTGGCATGGGCCCGCCGAGAGCAGCCCTTGCGGGTCTTTGTGGCCTTCAATTTGACACCCACCGCTGAGGCCGCATTGCTCTGGACGAAAGCATTGCAAACCATTGCCCCCTGTCAAATCGAGGTGGGTTTCGTCGATTTTCCTCCGGAAGAACGGAATCGCTTGGGTGGCACCGGACCGATTCCTTTGGTAGGTAATCCTCCAGCGGTGCAGAGCCTATTGGAAAATGAGGTCAAATCACGTGCCACAGCAATACTGGGCACCGATAAGTTCGCCACCCACATTCAAGCCAATTGGGGCCGCCCGGACGCGGCCTTGGCGGAGATGGCCGAATCGGCCGGGGCGGACTTGATCGTGGTGGGATGCCACCAGTATCAGGGCTTTGAGCGACTCTGGCACGCCTCTGTTTCTCGGGGATTGCTGCATCGCGCCAAAGCGAACGTGGTGGTGGTGCCGATGGCTGCGGGTTAGGGTTGGGTGGCGGCAAAGACTGGTGGACGGCACGTCCACCCTCCTTAATTGCAGCCGCAGCCACCGCCGCCGACGCCTTTGCCGCCAGCGAAAGCTTCACGCGTGAACCAGACGTGTTCAGAAATAGAATCCGTTAGCGGATCACGCGCGGGGCGCATGATGTAGTCTGCCAGATGTCCGCGCTGCCAGGGTTTCACTGGCGTGGAGGAACAGGAGCAGGCGCTGAGGGCAGCGGCTAGGCAAAGGAGCAGGCGGAGCATTTTCATGAGGTGGATGGAGGTGGGATTTAGCCTAACAGGGCAGAAATCTTGGCTTGAATTTCGGCTGCGTCCTTGGCGCGGAAGCCCTTATGGACGAGTTGAATGACGCCCTGTTTGTCGATCAGGAAGGAGGTGGGCATGGTGCTCACGTTGGCCGCAGCTACGAGTTTCTGGGCGGCATCTCGGACGACCGGGAAGCTCACCGGAGTCTTCTTGAGGAATGCCTGCATGGCCGCAGCTGTTTCATCCACATTGATCCCCAGGACCGTGAATCCCTTTTTCGCAAATTCGGTTTGCCAACCGTCCAGCACCGGGAAGGAGGCCTTGCAGGGAGCACACCAGGAGGCCCAGAAGTCCAGATAGACGACCTTGCCCTTCAGCTTCGGCAAGGTGCCTTCCAATCCGAACGCGCCCAAGTCAGGCATGGCGCTTTTTTCCTGCCATCCTTCCGCAGCCATGAGTGATGGGGCGGTGCAGGCGGCCAAGATAGTGGATGTTTGCAGTAAGAAATGGCGACGTTTCATGGGTGGTGGTGGGGATGGGGGTGGATGGTTGCTAGTTGTCCCAGCCAGCAGGGAGGACGCTGCGGCGGAAACCACGAGTTTCGTGAAGTTTATTTTTGTGCCAGAGGCAACCTTGCACTCCGGGGGTGCGTTCGAGCATGGCGATGGCATCCGGCCCGCCCAAGACCATGGCGGAGGTGGCAAGCATGCCGGCCTGAGTGCAGCGGGGCGCGATCACGGTGACCGCTCGCGTGCCATTGGCGACGGGCCAGCCCGTGCGGCAATCCAAGATGTGTCCATAAGTGCGCCCTTCATGCTGAAAATAGCGACGGTAGTCCCCGGAGGTAGCCACGGCTCCGCCACTGCGCACGCGCAACCCCATGTAGCAGCGGTCATTGTCCAGTGGGTCCTCCAGTCCGATATACCACCCGCCGCCTTCCGGCGGCTCGCCTTGCACCGCAATATCGCCCCCGAGATCAATCATGACGTGCTTGAGCCCCAGGCCGATACCGATTTGCAGGAGGCAATCAACGGCTAATTCTTTCCCCACCCCGCCGAAATCCAATTTCATGCCGACCTCGGGCAGGAAAATTTTACGGGGAGTGCGTTGCACGCGTTTCCAGCCGATCCTCCGCTGCACGGCTGCGATTTCCTCTGCGGTGGGAAGACTCTCATGAGGTTGCTTCCAGTTCCAGAGTTCGCTTAAGGGCAGAGAGGTAGCATCGAAAGCACCTTGGGACAGGAAATGGAAGTGCTCGCACAAATCCAGTAACATGTCCGTCTGCGCATCGACGTCGGTCCAGCGCAGGCCTGCGTTGGCATTGATGCGGGAAATTTCGCTGTCCTCCAGAAAGCGCGAACAGCGGGCCTCAAAGTCCGCCAGCCAGCGGAACGCAGCCTGCTTGAATTGCTCGGCCAGCGGTTGCTCGCAGACGCCGAAGAAGAGTTCGCATTCCGATCCTAACGAGCGAAATTCCACCTCCCAGAAGCCCTCACCCACGTTTGTAAGTTTGGAAGCTTCCAGTTTCTCCAGCAACCTCTGGGCGGTGCTTGTCATGAGGCCTTAAAATTGGAGGTGAACTCCTGCCGTGATGGAGTGAGCATCCGGGTAGGCAGACTGGGAGGTCTTGCCATCGGTGCCCCGGCTGATGTAGCGCTCGTAGCCGAGGTCCAAGGCCAGCTTGTCGGGAATCACATTCCAGCGCACTTGCAGTCCCAAGTTGAAGGTCTGCTCGGCAGAAACCCGGTAATCACTGGAGTAATAATCCGGATCGCCCGAGAACTCGGTATCGTAGTAGTCCGCCGCAGACTGATCATAGAAGCGGAAGCTGGGACGGACGACCACGGCTTTGTCCAGGAAATATTTATAGAGCGCAATGCTGGCGGTATGGGAGACACTGCCATGATCGTTATGGCCGAGGCGATAGGACACTTCCATGCTCAGACTGTCCGGGATCAGCTCCTGGGTCAGCTGGAGGTAGAGCATCTGTTCAAACTTCCGACCAGGACGGGATTCAAAGAAGACCTCGTTATCAATCAGCGCGCGTTTGTAGGGATCGTTGAGGAAACCTTGTTTCCAGCCGAGCCCCAGATTGACACTCAACAAGGTGTGCGGTCCCAGGATTTGATTTACGCCCAGAATCCAGTCGTAACTGCGTTTGAGTTCGCTGAGATCCGAGCCATTGGCCCCCACGGTATCGTGAGTGTAGGCGAACCCCAGCACCAATTCGGTGTTCTTATCGTTCAATGAAATGGTGTCTGTAAACGAACCACCCATCGATAGGTAATCCGACTCATAACTATAGGAGAGTCCGCCCCGCAGGGAGTGGTCCCCTATTTTACCAGTAAGCCCCAGAGTGGCGGCGTAACGTTCATCCTCGATCTCCACCACCGGCACCCCGGCACCACGAGTGGTGCCGGGTAAGCCAGTGGGTGAAGCTCCAGAGATGGAGCTGTAGAGCAGCGTTCCGTCAAGGATCAGCGAGTCGCTCAGATCCACGCTGAAGAGCGAGTAATCCGAGTCCACCCGGATCCGTCCGTTATCCTCCTGATAGTATTGATAGCGTGACTCAAAGACGTTCTCGGCCAGGGCTGCGGAAAGCAGATACCCGTGGAGAATCGCCACCATGGTGGTAGCTTGAAGGGAGTGTTTCATGGGAACAGGCAACCAGAAGCCGCCATGGATCAGGGATGAATCAATCTAGGGATGAAGATGACAAAAACACGGGAATTAGGAAGCGTGGCTCTTCTTCTTTTTCTTCTTCTTTTTCTTATCGACGGTGAAGTCTTCCTTGGTGCCGCCAGTGCCAGGTAGGTAGGAATCTTCCTCGTTGTCTTGATCGGTGTAGCCATCCATGCTAAACTCAGTGAAACGCTGGATGGATGATTTAGTTAGCAGGACTGCTTTGACGGAATCTAAGATCCCGACCAACAGGACGCAGGAGAGAATGCAAATGGTCTTCATATTTATGGGGGGTAGGTTTTAGTATTTGGGGTATCAGTATTTGGGGTATCGACGCTGGGCCAGAGTTACCGCAATTCCGCAGATTTGACAAGTGAACGGCTATTCATCCACTGAGCATTTTCGTAACAGAACTGTCAGCATTTGGTCAGAGCATGATGGGGCCCATCTTATTCCGAAAAAATTTGCTTTGACCTGCATGATTTTGAGGAAATTACGTGACATGCTAGGAGTTTGCCCCCGATCTCACGTCGCTGCCCCGTGGCAAAATTTTTGCGAATTGTTCCAGCCCGAAGCTCTGAAATCGGGCAGAATTAAGGAGTCGCCAAGATTTGACCTCTTAATTCTAAAATTTCTTATTGCAAAAATCAACAAACCTAAGATATTTATGGTAATTCTGGTAATTTTATCCAATATAAAAAATGCAAACCGACCGATCAAGTGCATGCCACAGCCTGCTGCGCACCCTACTCAACCCAATTGCCCTGCTGACACTCGCGGTTGGATTGGTCTCACTGTTGATTTTTAAGGCGGATATCTGGGTAGAGGATGGTGGCATCGTCTATTCCAGCGCCAGTGAGATCCCCGGTGATAACTGGCTCCCTCGTCAGTTGTGGCAGATATCCCATTTCCTGGCGGCGGGTGAACCGGCCGCCTATCGGATCTGGAATGTGCTGGCCATTTGGGGGCTGTCGCTAACGGTATTCAAAATCATGCGGCTCTGGTTGGAGCAGTCGCACCGGGTTAGTCCCTGGCTGCGTCCGCAGGTGGCGCTGCTGGCTGGGTTACTCTGCACGCTGCATCCAGTTTCCGGCATGACGGCCTGCGCCATTTCCCACTTGGATTGGCAGTTGGCCACTCTCTTTGGCACGCTCAGTTTATTGGCGGCCCACGCCATGATCCAACGCCAAAGCTATGGCAGCTTGGTGCTGGGGGCTCTGTGGTTATTGCTCGGTGGCTTATCGGCTCCGGCCGGTCTCCTGCTCGGCTTGGGGGCCATGGTGGTCACCTGGCAATTAGCCTCTCCCGCCCAACGCAGTCTTACCGCGAGCTGGTTCTCGGCCAAGCAAGGCTGGAGACCATTGGTCCTCTTTTGCTGCGCGGTTAGCATCTTGTCACTCGCTTGGTTCCTGCACTCGGTCTGGCAGCGGCACACCTCCAGCACCAGCCTGAGTTGGTCCACTCACGTCTTGACCCAAGGGCAAATTTTCTGGCTTCAACTCCGTGGACTGATTACCCCCACGGATCTGCTCCCCAGTCACACCATCGCTTGGAGTGAACGCTGGACGGATTGGGTTAGTGTCAGCGGATTAGTGCTGCTGGCCGCTTTAGTCATCCTCACCACCCTCAGTCTCCTGCGGCGGAAGTCCGATGCGCGTCGCCCGCTCTACGCCATTGTCCTTCTCGCCCTGTGGCCCAGTGTCCTCATTCTCGGCTGGCGCACCGCCGATGCCTTCTCCGAGGTGCGGTGGTATGCAGCCTTGCCCTGGGGGGCCATGTTTGTCGCCTGGGTGGTCGGTTGGATCATCACGCGCTGGAATGCCCTGAAATACCCGCTGGGGCTTGCCATCCCGCTCTTTTTGGCGTTTACCTCTCTCGGCCAGCTCAGCCGCTTCCGGGATGCCGATCAAGTCATCGCCCTGGTGCTGGCCAAGGAACCGCAAAACCTGCGCATGCGTTGTTTCGCAGCGGAACTCAGGGCCCAGCAAAATAACCACACTGCCGTCATCCAAATGAATCTGCCCACGGAGGCAGCTTATCGTGATGTAGTGGCTTACAATGAAACCAACCCCCAAGGACGTCGCTATGATCTCGTCAATGCACTGCGTTGGTGGGTCGAAATCGAACACCAAGTGCAAATGGCGATTCAGAAAAACTACGGCATCGAATACGCTCAAGCCTACGCTACTTCCTCCACCGAGAAATTTGCCGTAGAAGTCAGGAACGTTGCCGCCCAGCAACCAGAAGCACTCCCACTCCTGGCCCAATTCCCAGTGGCGGCCCCAACTGAAGCTCCCGCCAAGCCGAAGCCTGCCCAAGGCATCCCAGGCATCGGCACCGCCGTCGGGGTCAGTGAATTCGAGAATCCCCGTCCTGGTGAGTCACCTTGAAACTCAGTCATCGTAGTGCCCTTTGCCTTCACGCCGCAGCTCCCGTCGCCCAAATCAGGGCCTGATTGACCATCTGCTCGCCTGTCCATATCCGAAGGGTCTTGGCGGTGCATCGGGCACAATGCCCATTGAAATGGTGCCTGTCCGCCATTATCTCACGGCCATGAAAGTAACGATTATTGGTCCCGGGAAAGTCGGGATGTCCTTAGCCTACACCCTGATGATGAAAGGCATTGCCCGGGAGATTGTTCTGGTGGGAGCCAATCGCGAGAAGGCGGAAGGGGAAGCGCTGGACCTCATGCATGCGCAAGCCTTCCTGCAAGTGCCCGTGCTCGTGCGGGCGGCTAACATGGCTGATGCGGCCGGCAGCACCGTGATCGCTCTCTGCGCATCCGTGCCCACCCCGAATGGTCTGACTGACCGCAATTCCATGGCGCAAGGTAATGCCCGATTGCTGCGCGACCTGCTGCGAAAAATTGCCACCACGGCTCCCGCAGCCAAACTACTCCTCGTCACCAACCCGGTGGATGTCATGACTTGGTTGGCGCTGGAAATCACGGGCTTCCCGCCATCGCAAGTCTTCGGCACCGGAACCCTGGTGGACTCCATGCGGTTCCGCGAGTTGCTTTCACAGCAATTGAAGATTCATCCCGACGACCTTCGAACTTACATCCTGGGGGAACACGGAGAACACCAATTTCCCGCCATGAGCGTGGCCCAAGCCGGAGGAGAGCGGATTCAGGATACCCCGGAGCGTCGTGCCTTGTCAGACCATGCCAAGCAGTTGGGGATTGAAGTTTACCGCAAGAAAGGCAACACCTGCTACGCCATCGGCATGGCCGCCGCTTACATCATTGAATCCATTCTGCTGAATGAAAAACGCACGATCCCCCTCAGCGTCCGGATCGACGGGTTTCTAGGCGTCAAAGATGTCTGTCTGAGTGTGCCCGTGGTGGTTGGCGCTAACGGAGTAGAGCGCTACCTCCACCCAAAACTAAATCAGTTGGAGACGACGCAATTTCGCGCAGCGGCCAGAGCCGTCCGCCGTGTGATCGACGCGCTGGAGTAGCCGGTTCGGTCCTGGAATCAATTCCTACTCACGGAAGTGGAGCAACCGCCGACGCTCACGATACCCCAGGGTGCCAAGCAGGAGCAAGGCTCCCAAGGCTGCGGTGGGCTCCGGGACAGGAACCAGTTCGCCATTGGCGCCACTGAGGAAATCTGCTCCGGTGCCAATCGGGCCAGTGCCGTTGCCGGAATAGAATTGGATGCTGGCCAACTGTGGGGCGGTCAGGGTGCTGCTGAGGAAATTCAATTTCTCTGCGCCTCCAGAACTGCTGGCCCAGACGGCTCCATCCCAGTTCCAGATGCTCAACAGGCCGGTCCAAGTGCCGGTGGTATTGTTGGCGAAGGTCAGGATGGAGGTGGTGTTGCCGAAGTCGATCACGCTGTTGGCGCTCAGACTCAGGCTGCCGCTGGTGGTGCCGTCGAATCCGCCGGTGGACAGCTTACCACCACTGAGGGTGACGTTCGTGACGGGTGAGAGGGCGGTGTCCGAGGCCAGGAGCAGGGTGCCGCCTTCGATGCTGGTGGTGCCACGGTAAGTGTTGGAACCACCGAGAGCCACGCTGCCTGCGCCCTTCTTGGTCAGGCTGACGTTTTGCTCAATGATGCCGTTGTAGGTGCTGTCCACGCTTTGATCGACGGTCAGGATCTTGAGATCGACCGCCCCGCTGTTGGTGATTTTGCCGCTGCTCAGGACGCTCACGCCACCATCCGTATAACCAGCGCTGGTGCCGAGTTTGCCAACGGTCTGGTTGAAGCCATACATGTCGAAAATACCGCCGTTCCGGGTGACCAGCGCTTTGGTGGTTGGCAGGGCGTTATCGGCCCCGAGTTGGACCACGCCCATGTCCACTTTCGTGTCATTGTAGGTATTGCTGGTGCCGGAAATGCGGACGGTATCGAGACCGGTCTTGGTCAGATCGAATGCACCTGTGATGGCTCCTGCAATGTTGAGGATGCCGCCTTGGAATGTTTCTGCGAAGGGAGCGTTCACGTTCGGCTGGCGCCCGGTATCGTAGTGCTGCCCTTGCAGGTAAACGGCTTGGCCGAGGTAGCTGTTGCCGGTCAAATTAAGGGTGACGTTGGAGGAAATGTCCCGTTGGAAGGCGTTGTTGACATCGTCCGTATAACCGAAGGCTTCGATGGTGCCGCCGTTCAACGTGATGGTCCGAGCGGTCTGTAAATTGGCCCCCAGTTGCAGGTTCACGCCCGCTGGCAGGGAGTAGCTGGTGCCCCGCGCATCCTGGATCATCCAGCGTTCGGAGGAGCCTGGCTGTTGGACCACGGTTCCCACGGGCGTGTAGTTCGCAGCGCCACCGCCGATTTCCAGCGTGGCATTGCGTTCGATGGTGGCGGTGGTGGTGGCGGACCCCAGCGCTCCGTTGTGGCGGACGACCACGCTGCCTTGGCCGATGGTGATGCTGCCGCCAGTGAAGGTGCTGCTGTTGTCGCTTGTTAGTTCCAGGGTGCGATTGCCCATCTTGATCAGGCTCTTGCCAGTGCCCACGAGGGAATCAACGGCCAAGGATACCACCCGACCGTAGTCGTTCGGTGAGCCTCCATCAATGATCCGCAGTGTGGTATTGGAGTTCAACGTCAGTGAAGGCGTGCGGGTGCGATTCCGGCTGTTCGGCAGATCAAAGCTGATGCCGGCACCGGACAGAGCGCTGTCGCTGTTCACCGTGACGGAGGGAATCACGCCGCGGCGGTCATTGGCTGCCGCGCCTGCCGTATTGGCATAGCTCACTTGAATCTGCCCTTCGTTGTTCACCACGATGCCACCGCCAGTAAAGGCAATTTCTTCCGGGCTTTGGTTGTCGAAGCGGAACACGACGCGGGAATTCACCCCGGTCGTGGCACCCAGGGTAGTGCCGAATCCAGCTGCCGCAGTGGCCCCAACCGTGCTGGTGCTTCCATTGATGGTGATGATATTTCCTGGGACCGACTGCCCGGCAGCTCCTGGGTCGTCGAAGATAATGTCTCCATTGTTAATGTTCCAACCGCTGGCGTAGTTGGGCTGTGGAACGCGGACGAAGAGTTGTCCGGCCCCGAATTTCGTGACGCCATTGGCGGTGATTTGCCCCTGGAGGACCATGGTGGAGATGGCGGAAATGCGGGCTTCGATGTTCGAAGTGCCGTCATTGAAAATGAGGTTCGGCTGGACGGTGACCGTATTGGCGGCAGACATCAGGCCGCCGCTGCGCAGGGTGATGTTGGTAAATGGCCCGCCGAGGCTGATGTTCTGATCAGTGCGCAGGGAATTGATGGTCATGTTATCCCCCAGCGTGGAAGTTGCGGTGGCAGCAGCTCCGCGGACGTCCAAGTTGGTGGTAAATGGCAGCCCGGCAGCGAGGACGCCACCGGCATTTACGGTCACAATGTTGCTGGTCAGATTTACGAAACCATTGGTGGCATCATGGCCGACGAAGCTGCCGTCCGTCATGTTCACGATGCGAGGGTCCATCATGGCGACATTTCCCAAGCCGGAAACGATGATCTTATTCGTGGTGCCTAACGTAGCGGCGGCACTGGCTTGCAACAGCAAGGATGAGCCCGCGCCAGAGCTGGCCAGGCTGGTGAGCGTGAGGGCGGTAGTGCCGCCGGTTCCTTGGAGAGCCGCCCGGATGCGGGAGCCTGCTCCGTAGGTGATGGCACCTAGTGTTTCCGTGGAAGCGAGGGTATTGGCTCCGAGGAAATCAATCGTGGAGCCCGTGATGTTCAGCGCCTGACCATCGGCCACGCGGTCCGTTAGATTCACCGCCGTGCCGTTAGCGGATGCGAAGTTGTCAATCGTAAGACTGGAGCCTGGATGCAACGTGAGCGCATTGGTGGCAAGGCCGCTAGATTGCAGGGTGCCGTTGCTCGTCAGGATGAGCGCTCCGAAGACATCGACCGCCCCCGTGCTAAACGCCGATTTACCACCGACTACGGCAGCAGTGGAACGCGCTGCGATGCCCCGGTGGATCACGGTGCTGCCACCGAAATCATTTGCACCGCCGAGGACGAACTGGAAGTTCCCCAGCGTGGCCGTGGTGGCGGAGATGTAGAGATTTCCTGAATCGAAACCGAGACGCACGCTGTTAGACGCACCTGTTAGCACATTGGCAATCGGAGCATTGGCGCTATCCAGTCCCAGGAAGAAACTGGTCCCACCGCCTCCGAGACGATAAAGATTTCCGGATCCCACCCCAAGGGTGGTGGCGGTGTAGCGCGGATCATATGCTCCTTGGGAAACGCCACCTAACGACCATTTACCTCCGTAAAGAGCCCCCAAATCGATGGCGGTGTTGAAGATGCCAGCCGAGCCGTTGCTCAGGCCCACGATGCCTTCCGCGGCTTCCGTGGTATCGATGTTAGCCGTTGGAAATGCGCCATCGGTATTCCGGCTGATCATGGCTCGGATGGCAGAACCGCTGCGGACGATCACGTTCTGACCGACGTTCAAATTATTGCTCGCATTCAAATCCAGCGTGGCGCTCGGATTCAAGACCACCGTGCCCGTCCCCGCCGCACCTGCAGCCCGGAGCCGCAGATAACCGCCGTTGATGAACGTGCCACCATCGTAAGTGCTGTTGGCGCCCAACAAATGCATGTGCCCAACCCCGAGTTTGACCAGCGATCCACCCGTGGCATTTCCAGTCACGCGCACCGCAGTGTCCTGGGTGCCGGCCGCAATGTTAGCACTAAGCAAGCCGTTCCCGTTGATCTTCAGACTGTCCAGGGTGAGGCCGAAAGTATTGCCTTGGTTCACCGTCAGCAGGGCATCATTTTTCAACGTCAGCGCCCCCAGGCCAAGCTGCAGACTGGACCCAGCGCTAACCCGATCCACACTGATGGTGCTATTTCCATTCACCGTCACAGGATAGCCGGGACCTGAAAGATTGCCGTAGGTCCCAGCGGAGTCGCGACGCAGATTGAGCGTGCCACCGTTGAGTTCCAGCGATGTCGTGGTGGCGGTGCCGAAGGCGGTAACGCTGCGCAGTTCCAAGATGCCCGCATTAAGGACCACCTTGGTGCCGGCAGCCACAGAGGGAGATCCGACATTTGCGCCCACGATCCACGTGCCGCCGGAACCTGCTTTGGTAATCACGGGATTCGTGCCCGTGATGGTGGGGCCGTTGTTTAAAGTGAGATTGACCCCCAAGTTGATGGTGGCATTGCCTGCAATGGAATTGTTCGCATTATTGCCGAATTGGAGAGCGTAATTTGCTCCCGTCAGGGTAAACGTTTGTCCTTGGACCCCAGGAGATCCTTGCAGCACCAAACCGGCTCCACCCGCCGCAGCTGGATTGATGATAAACGTGCCAACGCTGGCAGTATCCGCCCCAGAACGATTCACGTCCACCGTCGCGAAGGGAACGTTTGCCAGCAGCGTGATGCCCGTATTTTGCAGCGTTTGATTGATGGTTCCGGTAACCGCCGTATTGTTAGAGCGCAAATTCAACTGCCCCCCACCCAGGATGATCTGCCCCGTGCCCAGCGTATTCAGCGTGCCCGTAGCCGCAGGACCGTGGGATTGCAGAATGCCTTGATTAATGGAGACATTTCCCACCAGCAACGGACTGGCCACCGACATGACCTGCGTGCCGCCGCCAAATTTCGTCAGGCCGTTTGCTTGCACCGTGCCGGAAAGGGTAGTCGTGACGCCACTGCGGCTATACATGAAGCCTTCAATGTCAGCCGTGCCATTGTTGAAGATCCAGTTGTTTCCCTGGGTGGCAGTCGTGTCGAACGTGACTCCGCCTTGGCGCAGAGTGATATTAGTGAATCCGGTAGCAGTCGTAATCGCACCCGCCGTGCGGAGCAGCCCAATGACGGGATTATCTCCCAGCGTGGTGGCTCCCGTCATATTTACGAACGAGGTGGCCGCCAATCCTGTGGTAAATGTTCCTGCCGCAACCGTGGAGCTGTAAGTGATGGAAATCAGCCCCGTAGTCGCATTCAGCGCCATGAAATCCGACTGGGAACCATTCTGCCCCACGATGTGTCCACCCACGAAGGGCGAAGCTGTGCCGCCCGTGAGAATCAGTTTCTGCCCGACACCGAAACCAGCCCCGGTGCCGGTATTCCGCGTCACTTCCAGGGTAGCAGTGCCATTCCGGGTGATGGTGCTGCCAGTGCTGGTCAACTCCACATTGTGCCCGGAGGTCGCAGTATTCGTGCGATTTAAATTAACTACATTACCGCCATTAATCGTCAGCGCTCCAATCGTCTCCGCAGTGACATCAGCCGCCGCCACATTACGGGAATTCATGGTAATCGTCGAGGCATTCATCGTCAGAGCCGCGCTACTCACGCGATCCACATTCAACCCCGCCGTGGTGATGGCGGAGTTATCCAGCGTCAGCGTGCTGCCACCATACATGCTTAGAGTATTTGCCGCAGGCAGCACCCCAGTGGCCGTGCTCAGCGTCAGGGAACCATAGTTGGATACCGGACCCGTGCCAACCGCGTTGTTGACCTGTAAATTCAGCACACTTGTCCGGTTGATCGTGGTCCCGCCGGTATAATTATTCGCGGCAGTCAAGATGGCCGTGCCATTCTCAGCCACGCCATTGAAGTTCGTGCGGAAGCCACCATTGAACAACGGTGAACCCACATCCAAGACTGTGCCGCCGCTGAAGGCGTTGGCCGCAGAGAACGTCGTGGTGCCACCACCAGCTATGCGCACCACACCACCCACGCCATTGACCGTGTTACCGATCGTGCCAGCGTAAGTGTTCGTGCCTCCGATAGCAGCAAATCCTGACGCCAGACGGAACGTGCCATCTCCGATCCTGCTGAGATCAATGTTTGTAATGCCGGAGGCACCATTGATCGCCAACACACCGCTTTCTGGTGCCCGCAGATTCGCTGGCACGGACGTAAAGGCTGCTTCCAACTGCACGGTGGACTGCGTTTGATCCTGTGATCTCAGATCAATGATTTGGCCGCTGGCAATATTGGTGGGACTGCGGAACGTAATCACATTGTTAGGCCCCAGATAAATTGGACCGGAACCCAGGGTGGCGGTATTGCTAACATCCGGAGTGCCATACATGCTGCCAACCCGAGTGGCCGTGTTCCCCGTGACCACCACGGCATTGAACTGGTGCGTCAACCCGCCCGTATTTGTGCCCCAGGAACTGCCGCCTGTCTTCTGGAGGGTGTTTCCACCAGCAGAAATAACATTTCCCGTGATATTAAAGTCACCATTCACCAAATTCACATCCCCGCCGAGGCTGAGGTTATTGAATTCCAGACGATGGGTATTTGCCTGGGTGAATGTCAGTTGATTCTGACCAATCGAGTAACCATTGGCCGCCGTCCGTCCCGCCGTGGTTATAGAAGCAAACGTGAGATACTTGTCGGTCTGGGTCGCATTGGCAATCCGGTCAAAGGTAATCGCCCCTGGAGCGCGATCCACCGTCACTGCGGTGGGCAGACTCAGACGCTGGTTAGTGGCATCATTCGCCATGTTCGCCCGAATCGACAACGTGCCGCCGAGGATATTGACGGCATTTCCCGTGCCCAACGGCGTATCCGTCGTGGTGGCCGAAGCCCCTGGAATCACACCACCAGCGACGGCCGTGGTGTAGTCACCCCGCAGCGTGCCAGCATAGATATTGATGGGGGCGGAGAAAGAGTTGGCAGGATTGTTGAAAATCAACGCCCCGCCGCCTGCCCCGCGCTTATCCAAAGCCGTGCCGGTGAAACTCGACTGCGTGATCAGTCCGCTCAAGGTGGTCGTCTGCGCGCCATTGGCGACAAAATTCGGGTTCGCAGCACCCGTAAATTGAATCGGAGAGCCGATGGTTTGCCCGACAGCAGAGGCAACAACATCCCCCACCGTCCCGCCGTTCACCACAATCTGACGCGTGATATTTCCCGCTGCCGCAATGCTATAGAAACCGAGTTTCCCCTTGGGATTCACCGTGATGGTGCCCGTGCCATTAACCAGCGTTCCCACCTCGAAGCTCAACTGTCCGGCATCCACATTGATGTTGCCGCTGGACACGTCCGCATTCACCAATGACAACAATTGATTTCCGGTCTTGGTGAGCGTGAAGCCCGCCAGATCCAGATTAGCCGCCGCCGCAACCGCAGGAGTCGCGATACGAATATCCGTCCGACCATTCCCAGTAATGATGTTTCCGCCCGAACCAAAGGAAGTTTGATTCCCTCCACCTGCACTCAACGTAGCATCTGCTGTGAGCACGATCTTATTGAAATTATTCTGGCCACCGGTGAGCGTATTCACTATCGCCCCCTGACCACTGGTGCCCGTGCCTGCAATTTTGAAGATCTCCGCGTTGGTCGCTCCACCTAGCAACCCGCCATACTGCGCCCCGCCCAACAGAATCGTTCCCCCGGATTCAACAATCGTTTCATTTCCCGCGCCCCCAGCGCCCAGTGATCCGCTAGTGCCCACCGTGCCCACGGTCGTCGTGCCCAAAGTCGCACCGGACTTCACGGTCAACTGGCCCGTATAAGTATTGGCCCCACTCAGCACCGTCATGCCAGACCCCGTAACGGTGATCGGCTGATTCGTGCCCGTGATGATGCCATTCAGTTTCAACTGACCACCACCGCCATTCAACGTCACGGCGTTATTCAAGGTGATGGCTCCACCAGCGGTGCCGGTAACATTGGGTCCACCGGAAATAGTAAGCGTATTGCCACTGGTGCCTGCGCGCACTTCAACGGCCGTGCTCAGCGTCGCGCCTGCCCAATTGGATGCCAAGCCACTGATGGTAAGTTTCGCACTATCTGTGCCGCTGGTATTGCCTAACTTCACTGCACTGGCCTGCGTGCCCGCTTGGACATCCAGATTCCCCGCATTGATCAATGTCAGCCCGCTGTAAGTATTGGCACCGCGGAAAATAACATTCGAATTCTGATTAAGCGCCAATTCATTCGTAGCGCTGCCAGTAACGGCCCCAGCGAACGTCAATGTCTTCCCGTTGTTTCCCCAGACGCGCAACTGAGTGCTCCCGGCAATCCCCACGCTGCCATTAAACAGCAAATCACCATCCACCGGATTGATTTCCGCCACATTGGCAGAACCCGAGCCATCCATGATCACCCCGAAATTAATCGTCTGCAGATTGACCGAATTGTTCTCAATCTTCGGAGCCGCCCCACCGAAATCAAAGAACGTAACCGCCGCTGGACCATTCAACGTGTAAGCCCCAGCCCCAGAGTTAAAGAACAACCGATGCTGACTGGCGAAACCAGAATACACATTCGACAGCACCCCACCCGGCCCGGCCAGATTAACCGTGTCATTGCCATCCGGAACCCCGGGATTCACCCCGGTCGTCCAGTTCCCAGCATTGGTCCAATCAAGGTCCGCCGCGCCATCCCAAGTCCGCAATTCCTGAGCCTGAGCCAAAGAAGTAAGACCAAGTCCGATCAACGGGGCCAACCAAAAAACAGGACGACAAGACAAGGCGAGTTTAGGGGCGATTTTCATAAGAGCGAATTATAGGGGGAAGGGGGGATAAAAAATAGCAGCGGGGAGCGCTAGCATTTTCGAGGTCCAGACTATTGAAATTCAGACATTTGGTCAAGAATTAAAACGATCTCGTCGGACGGCTGAATTGGTCCGGTTGGTGCTTACCGTTGTGATAGCGGTTGAGCGTGGGCACGTGGATCGAAATTGCCAAGCCCTTTGCGTTCCTTGCGTTCTTTTGCGGCCATCACTCGGAAATAAATCTGTGAGGAGGTCGTTTCGGTTGGGGCTTGCCGGAAGCGGCATCCACGTATAGCAAAGGGGCATGCCGGAGCTGACCCCGGTAATCCGGTTGGCACCCACTTTCATTTCGCAACTTATTTCCTCATGCAGCTTGACCTGACTTCCCAAGTTCGACTGCGCCTCACGGGCGCGGATCGGGTGCGTTATTTAAATGGCCAGGTCACGAATGATATTCGGAAGATTTCGGGGGACCGGATACTGTGGGCGGGAGTGACGAATCATAAGGGAAAGCTGGAGGCGCTGGTGGCGATTCACGAGGGGCCGACGGAGGATATTTTGGTGGATGGACCGGAAGCGTTGCGGGATTTCCTGCCGCTGCGGCTGGAGAAGTATATCATCGCGGACGAGGTCGAACTTACTGACGTGACGGAAACTACCTGCCAGTTTCATTGCTTGGGGAAATGCCCGGAACTACCACCCGGCTGTCGGAAAATTTCCGCCCAGCGCTTAGGGGAACCTGGTTGGGATGTCTGGGGGCCGATGGAATTGCGGGAAACGCTAGCGTCACTCTCCCCCACCCTGCCAGCGGAATTAGCGGAGCAACTTCGGATCGAACGGGGGATTCCGGGCTGGGAAACAGAGCTGGCACGCGATATTTTACTACCGGAAGCGGGACTGGAGGCTTGGACGGTGGACTATCATAAGGGCTGCTATATTGGCCAAGAGGTGATTAGTCGGATGAAAAGCGCGGGCAAGGTAAATCGGAAGCTGGAGCGACTGATTGCGGTAGATGGAGCGAGGCCGGAAGCTGGCTGGCTGCTGTTTCCGCAGGAGGGGGCAGGCGATGGGGCAAAACCGTGCGGGGAGATCACCAGCAGCATTTACCATCCGAAACTCGAAAAAGTGGTTGCCCTCGGCTACGTCCGGCGCGAACACTTGGGGCACGGCGCAAGGTTCCTAACTGGGCCAGATGCCAACTCACTATTTGCTCGAATCGAAATTAGAAATCCTTGACGGAACCCCTGTTTCCGTTTCAAACATACCGGACTATGATGAAATACTGCCGCCTCCTTCCTTTGACCCTGGCTGCCTACGGGTGTGTTAGCTGTTCCACGATTAAGAACACGGTCAACAAAGTCAATCCGTTCAGCAAGGATGACACTCCCTCCGAAGTGGCTGGGGATGCGGCCGCTGCGAAACCTGAAGCGGATGTGCCTGCGGGCGCGAACGACGTGGTAATCAGTGTTGTCGTCGGTGGCGCCAAGGAGCAAATCATCATTCACCTGCGCCCAGATTTGGCTCCCAAGCATGTGGCAAACTTCAAAAAACTGGTGTCCAGCGGTTATTACGATGGTCTGGCCGTGCACCGTGCCATCCGCGGCTATCTGATTCAGACGGGCGATCCGTTGTCGAAGGATGATGGCAACAAAGTCAACTGGGGCACCGGCGGTCCGGACTACAAAATCCCCTCGGAGGCCAAAGGCAAACACGTGAAAGGCTCCGTAGCCGCAGCGCGCTTGGGCGATTCCCTGAACCCGGACAAGAGTTCCAGCGGAAGTCAGTTTTATGTTATGCTCCGTCCCGCCAAGTCATTGGATGGCGACTATACCGTGTTCGGTGAAGTGACGCGCGGTCTGGACATCGTGGAGAAAATTTCCGCGCAGACAGTGGACACGAACGACATGCCAGTGAAGCGCGTGGAAATCAAGAGCGTGCGACTGGTGTCCCCAGGCTCTCATGAGTTGGATGCGCCCAAGAAGAAGCATGGCAAGACAGTGCCAGAATCTGAAAAGGGCATGTTCACTCGCATGATCGAACGTATTTGGTAGTCTGAGGCCCAATTATCAAATTCACTTTACGCAACCGGCGGCCTCGCAAGGGCCGCCGTTTGCTGTTTTAACGGACCACACTCCGATCCAGGTCAGGATCTTTTGCTCAGTCCAGCGGGCTGAGCCACCCTCAACCCTTACAATTTAAAATCTATGAATCTTCTCACCACAAAGCAAACCACCGGCCGCCAGCGGGTCCTTATTCTAGGCGGCGGATTCGGCGGACTGGAGGCGTGTCGCGCCTTGGATCATGATGATTATGAAATCACGCTGATTGATCGCCAGAACCACCATTTGTTCCAACCCTTGCTCTACCAAGTGGCCACCTGCGGGTTGTCGGCCCCGGAGATTGCCCAACCCCTGCGCATGATCCTGGCACAGCAGCGCAATGTGCGAATCCTCATGGCGGAAATTACCGGATTGGACTTGGCAGCCCGCAAAGTGCAACTGGCGGATCAGTCGTTGGAATATGACTACCTGATCATGGCCTTGGGCGCGCGGACGGGGTATTTTGGGCATCCCGAGTGGGAGCGATTTGCCCCGGGCTTAAAATCACTGGCCGATGCCACGCGGATCCGCCGCGATGTGCTCACGGCCTACGAACGGGCCGAGGCCGCCACCGATCCAGCAGAGATCGAGGCGCTGCTAACCACGGTGGTCATCGGCGGCGGGCCCACTGGCGTGGAAATGGCGGGGGCTCTAGCAGAGTTGGCGCACCATGCACTGAAAGGCCAGTTCCGGAAGATCGATCCGCTGCAAGCGAAGTTTATTTTGGTGGATGCTTCGCCTCGGATTCTGGGAATGTTTCATGAGGATCTCTCGCAATATGCCACGGAGCATTTGTCGAAAATGGGCGTCAAGGTGCTGACCAACATGCCCGTGAGCGAAGTGGGCCCTGGTTATGTCGTCTGCGGTGGCGAGCGCATTAATGCCGCCAACATGATCTGGGCTGCGGGCGTAGAAGCTAGTCCGCTAACACAATCGCTGGGAGTTCAATTGGATCGGGCGGGGCGGATCGAGGTGGCTCCAGATTGCAGTCTGCCGGGACATCCAGAGGTCTTCGCCATCGGAGACATGGCCCTGCTGGTGGATAAAAACGGCGTGCGCGTGCCGGGAGTCTCGCCAGCGGCCATGCAGATGGGGAAACACGTGGCGGGCGTCATCGCAGAGGATTTACGTCGCGCCAGATTGGGGAAGCCACTCTCAACGCAACTCAATCGCCCGGCTTTCGCCTACTGGGATAAGGGGAGCATGGCTACCATCGGGCGCAGTGCCGCCGTGGCCGAAGTGGGGAAAATCCGACTCCGCGGCTACCTGGCCTGGCTGGCCTGGCTCTTCGTGCATCTGCTATTCCTGGTGGGGCTGCGCAATAAAATTGCCGTCGTCGGCCAGTGGATCTACGCCTATTTCACCTTCAAGCGGGGCGCGCGCATCATCATTCGGCCGGAAGGCGATAGCAGCTAGCCGATGGTCCACTGGGGCTGGTGGCACTCTTGGGCGATGACGTTGAACTCTGCGATTTCCGCCGCAGTGAACTGGAGGCCACCAGCGGCTTTGGTCTTGGCCGCAGCGCGTGCTTCAGGCTGGCCGGGAAGCATGCAGGATTCGTTGCCATGGCCCAGGATATCGTCGATCACGGCCTTGAGGTTGGAAGCTTGGTTGCGGCCACAGGCAAACGCGCCAGCGTTGATGGCATCGGGATGGATGACTTGGAAATAGAAACAGGGCGTCTTCTTTTCCTCGGCTGGAGCAGTCCGGCAGCGCAGGGTGGGCAGGCTGCCACCAATGAGGGCCGCCACGAGTTCGTTAATCAGAGCCAGGCCGTATCCCTTGTGGGCACCGAAGGGCATCAGCGCCACCGCCGCGTTCGGATCGGTGGTCATTTGGCCGTTGCTGTCGATCGCTGCGTTCGGAGGCAGGGTGCCGCCTTCGCGCTTCAGTTGCTGCACGCGGCCCATGGCCACCGTAGAAGTGGCCCAGTCCACGACGATGGGAAAACCGATCGCTTCCGTGGTGGGGAAACCCCAACTGTGAGGGTTGGTGCCTAACGTGGGAAATTTACCGCCAAATGGCACCACTTCTGCCAGCGCAGCCGTGCAATTCGTGTAGGCAACGTAGCCCCGCTGGGCGGCATCCATCACATAGCCACCGCCCCAGAGGTAATGGAAGGCGTTGTCCACACTAACCTGACCGATGCCATATTCGTCGGCCATTTTGATGGCGGCTTCCATGGCGCGGAAGGCCGCACTTTGTCCGAGCTTGCGATTGGCATTCCAGATCTTGCTGGCCGCAAATTTCGTCGGCACTTCTTCGATCTGAGCACCGGGCACACAGCCACCAGCCTTGCTGCCGAAATGCTCGTCCAGATGGAGCGCCTTGAGTCCATTGTGGGTCCGAATGCCATGAGTGGAGGCCAAATCGCAAAAGCGCGCGGCATCCTCGGCTTCATCCGCTGCGAATCCACGGTGGAGGTAGGCGGCAACGATCAGATCGTGGTGTGCTTGATGGGAAATGGTGTAAAATTGCTCAGACATGGGCGTTGTTTAGCAAAGCCATGCCGCGTTGCAAGGGAAATGGACGTTGGCAATCCGCGTCGGGTGTGCCACTATCGCTGAGCGACAGAAGCGGGCGCGAAGGCTTTGCGCCAATCCGTTTCCCCGGGAGGGCCTTCGAGACTCAGTCCTTCGAGGATGACTTCGTTGGCTAGAGGACCGAATTTGCCAGCACTAATCGCAATGGCAAAGCTGGCGCTGGGGGCACCGCTTTGGGGCCCATCGACCCATTTCCAGTTCGTGCCTTTGAGATGAATTCCTCTGATTTTCCAACCTGGCGCGAGGGGCGCAGGGGTGAGGTCGCGCTGCACAAACATATAGAAAGTATTCGCTATCGTTGGTATCGCCCAACCGGGTGGAGAACGAAATTGCCGCAGGGCCACGCCATCTATTTCAGAGGTAATGGTGTTCGGGTGTTGCTGCGCTATGGTGTGGATGCCGTTGCGCCAGCCACTGCCTCCAGCGGGGCTGAAATGATAACCCGCAGCGCGCGCTTGCACCACGGCCAAGGGGCCGGGAATCCTGAAGAGGTTGGCGCTGGGGGCCGGCTTTGGTTTTGCTGGTGCGGTGGGGTTCGCTGCGGCGTCCGGGGCGGCGGGATCGGCCTCATTCGGTGCTGCCGGGTCGGCGGTGGAGGCACCGTTGTTAGGGTCTGACTGATCACCCACAGCGACCCTGCCGGGGACTCTGGGCAGGAGGGAATCGGCCAGGGCTTCGCTGGCTTTGACGCGGGCCTCGGCGGCCTTCTCTTCTGCCGTGGCAGCCTTGGGTGGGGCTGCGGGGGCCCCATACCCAGCCAGGACCAGGAGCCAGGTGGCGACTGCGGCCGCTAAGCAACGCTGGCAGAATGATTTCATGAACGGCAGCTAAATATTAGTTAGGACTTACCGTTCCCGTTGCCATTCTGGGTGGGCCACTGGGGTATGAAGGGCGGGGGCAGCGGAGGCTGGCCACCTTGCTGGGCGGCGGATTGCGCCTGCTGGAGGGCTTGGAATTGAGCCAACTGTTGTGCCTGCATTTGCGCGAATTGCATCGCCTGCTGCTCGGCGGCACTAGGCGTGGGTGGTGTCGCGTTCGGGAGTGGATGGGTCCAGCCCTGTGGAGTCTTGGTAGGGTCCGGCACAAATTGATCACCTTGTTGGGCGAGGAACGTAAATGGCGCAGGCATCGGCGGCCCCTCGGGGGAGGTCTGGTGCAGCTCGGGAAGATTGGCAAAGGGAGAAGTCTGCCCCAGAGCCGATGGGGCGTGCGGCATCACCGCAAACGGAGATACCGCGGGGACCGTGGGAGCCGCTGGCAGCGGAGGAAGGTGCGGGGCGCCCGTGAACGCATGGGTCTGCAGGGTCTGAGCCTGCGATGCTGGGGCAGCAGCAGACATTGGCGGTGGCATGCTGGCCGCAGGTGACGTCAGCGGCGGAAAGGGCAGCACGTTGGGCGGCATGGGAAGGGACGCGGAGGACGCAACTGGAGCGGGACGCGGTGATTCCTCGGGGTTCATGACTAAACTGAAGGGCGACTGTGGGTGACCCGTGCGCCAGTCTGGAGCAGGTGCGGCTTCTGGCATGGAAGCTGGAGGGGCAGGCGCTGCCGGGCGCTGGCTTTGGGCAAAGGCGCGGGCCAAAACCGCATTCATTTCGGCAGCCTTATCTGCCGCGGCAGCGGGCGGGAGGCCAGCCGCAGGCACTTGAGGCTTCTGCGGAGTCATGCCAGGCAGGCTAGGCAGTGTGATGGGCGTGGCGGCCGGACGCGGCGGCTGAACCGGCTGGGGCTGAGCTGGGGGCGCTGGCAGGGGTGCGAAAGTAGCCTCGGGTATAAGGGACGCGGCGGCCGGCGGGACCATGAAGGCGGGAGCAGCCACCGCTGGCGCGACCGGGGCGGGAGCAGCAGCGGGTTGCGGCCGCTCTGAAGCAGGAGCTGAGGTATCCAGCACTTTCTTGAGTTCACTCAACATATTGGAGAACATTTCGTCCATGGAGAGACGGGTCTTCTCCATGAGCCTAGCGACCTGAGTCACGACCTGAGTCGGTGAGGGACCACTGGGGGATGGAGCCGAGCGCTTGACCTCGGGTGACGTCGGCGCAGACGCAACTGGCACGGCAGGGGGGGCAGGATAGGTGGCGGGATGGGACATAGTCGGTGGTAGGTTATCCGTTGTGTGAGTTTGTGGCATCTGGGGCTGAACTGGCGGTGGGCCTTGGGAAACAATGGCAAAGGGCGACTGTTGCGGCATTTGCGACTGTTGCGGCATTTGATTTGGTCGGGGCTGGACAGCAATTGGAGCGGCTGCGGGAGGAGACTGTGGTCTTGGTAACGGCGAGGGGGCCGCACTTGGTGCCGCATTCACAGGCGGACTCACCGCAGCGGGTTTAGGGAGAAATGGCGAGGCCTCGGGATGATGCGCCCAGGGGGTGCGCTCAGTTTGTCCCAAGGGAACGGCAGCCGCAGGCGGGGGGCCAGAAAATGGCGCAGGGGCAATGCTGAAGGGCGAAGGGACCGCAGGAGCAGGACCCGAGAATGGGGCATGAGGTGAAGGTGATGGCGGATTCATGGGAGGGTTAGGCGGCTCGGTTGGTTGCGGTGCAAAGAGCGTATGGAATAAGTTTTGGGACTCGACCGTTCCGGTGGGCGCGCCCGTCGGCATCGGTTGGAAGACTGGCGGAGCTGGCTCGCTGGGGATTGGCTGGGCGGTTTCCCCCACCG
This sequence comes from Verrucomicrobiales bacterium, assembly GCA_031411295.1. Taxonomy (GTDB): domain Bacteria; phylum Verrucomicrobiota; class Verrucomicrobiia; order Verrucomicrobiales; family V1-33; genus JAGNEJ01. Next base: position 28,154 of record JANOAV010000206.1, read on the forward strand.
TTTGCGTCATCCGCCGATTCCGACAAAACGTCTGACAGTGCATGCAGTGGAAGCCACGGCAGGTCAAGATTTCCCAGGCAACCTGACGACTGTAGCTGAGGGCCAAAAACTTCCGAGCGTTGGGATGTTTGCGATGCGTTTCCCCGCCTCCGAAGACTGGCCCTCCGCAGACCTGGCAACGCAGGCTGGAGGCCATTAAATAATACAGCAAAAACAAGATGACCACCACGCAGGCTCCTCCCATGATCATCGGGGCGCTCAACGCCCAAGTCGCTTGGAGTGCTGCCAAATCGGAAACATGGTTTTTTCGCAAGTAGAGCAAGGGAATCACCACGAAAAAGGCGAGCAACCCCGCCCAGCTCAGGAAGGCCAGCAGGGCCGTCAAGGATAGCTGTAAGTCTCGCGACCGAGGCGCGCGCTTCGGGGTAGGTGTCATGATAAAACTGGTGTTGAGTGTCCAAAATCTAAATGTGGAGGTGCGAGATCGATAATTACCATAAATTGAATTTCCATAATGAACAAGATATTTTTATAAATATTACACTTCCCGTAGGCTATTTCAAGAGGATTATTCGCACCCTTTAGTCGCAAGATTGGGTGATTTAGCGCGCATGTCGGGATTTGATGGGAATTTCTGAAACTTTGGGTGAATTAGCAACCGACGAACATTTCAGCGTGCAACGGAAGGGGATTTCCCTTACTATTTTGAAAATTGATTGGATCCCCCTAATCCACGATGCTACTCCACTCCCCCACCCTGGTCCATCCTCATCGACGCCTGCTCCACCTGCTGTTGGTTGGCATTGCGCTGAGCCCAGCGTGGCTGCGAGCGGATTGGGCGGATGCAGTGGGCTATACCGCGCTGAAAACGGAGCTGGGCGCGGCCTTGCCGACAGGCAATGTAGCGGTGACCCAAGTGGAGGCCGAGATCGGACCGACGGGATATGCGGCGGTGGGCGGATCCGGCACCGTGTTCGCGAATAATGCCACCTTCGTGAACAAGACGTTTGTGCTTAAATCTGGTCCGGCGGCGGTCTCCTTCCACGCTTATGAGGTGGGACAGCAAATTTACGGCACCGCGCCCGCCAGCCCCCGCTACGGCATGGCCCCCGGTGCCACTAACGTGGATGCCTACGAGGTCAATGATTGGCTGGAGGTAGGTTTCTTGAATCTTTCTGGGGGCAATCCGCTCGGGGAGTCCAGCCAGGTGCAGAATCACTCTTGGATCTACCTTCCGACGCTGTCCTCCGAAGAACCTGACATGATCGAAATCTTGCGCAGATTCGACAACAGCATCACCAACAGCAATTATGTGGCCTGCGTCGGCATGGCCAACGACGGGAGCAGCACGGTGCCAGTGCTCATGGCCACCGCCGCCAATGTCCTCTCCGTCGGCTTGACCAGCGGGGGCCACAGCCGCGGCCTGACGGCTAGTCCCTACGACATCCCGGGCCGCACCAAGCCGGAAATCGTCGCTCCCTCAGACTTTACCAGCTTCGGAACCGGCATGGTCAGTGGTGCCGCCGCCCTGCTGCGCTCCGCTGCCACCACCAACAATGCTCGGCGGAACGAAACGCTGCGCGCCATTTTGTTGGCAGGTGCCACCAAAGCGGAATTCCCCAACTGGAGCCGCACCATCAGCCGCCCATTGGATCCCGCCTATGGAGCTGGGGAGCTAAACGTGGCCCACAGTTACCACATCCTCACTGCGGGAGAGCAAACCGCCAGTAGCACCATCCCAGTCGCACTCACCGGTTGGGAGCTGCGTAACTTAGCTGCGGGCACCAACTACGATTACCTTCTGGAAATTCCCTCTTCACTCCAAGGAGCCTCACTCTCCGTCGTCGTCGTCTGGAATCGCTCCATTTCGAGAGACTCCTTCCAAGACACCTGGACAGCTGATCCGTTGCCGAACCTCGGCCTAACCCTCTACCAGGGAACCGCCACTTCCGGCCCCCCGCTGGATACCAGCGACAGTGCGGTGGATAACTTGGAACACATCTGGCAGCCCGCGCTCAAAGCAGGCACCTATCGGATGCGGCTCAGCGGAGATCTCGCAGTGGAGGCGGCCATCGCGTGGCGGGTCACGGCCGCGCCCTTCCCTCCCACGATGGTTAGCGGTGGCTTGGACCCCAATCAAACGATCACCTTCCAACTCCGCTATCTTGTCCCCAGCCAACTCTATGAAATTCAGTCCACCGCAGATCTGAGCGCCTGGCAAACCGAGCAAACCTTCACCGCATCGGCCCTGACACAATCCTGGATCTCGCCTGTCCTAATTGGTCCCAAGCGCTTCTTCCGCCTCAAATGGGTCTGTCCGGCAGTTCCCTGAGTCGGCATGATTCTGAGTTGCCGAAGCGATGGAATCGTTGTTGATGTAGGCAACCCCTTATGCTGCGCGTTAACCAACTCAATCTGCCGGTCGATCACCCTGCTGCCGAACTCCTCCCAGCGGTGGCGGTGGCGCTTGGATTAGATCCCTCGGAGGTGCTCTCAGTGGAGATCAAGCAGCGGGCGATTGATGCGCGGAAGAAGAGTGCCGTTTGTTTTAGTTACAGCCTGAAAGTGACGGTCACAGACGAGGCGAAGGCGCTGGCCGGGCACCGGACGGATCGGTGTCAGGCGATGCCTTGGAAAGACGAGGTTTACTCCGGGGTGAATTTAATGCTGGGGAAATCCCGTCCGCCTGCGAACCGACCGGTCATTGTCGGAACGGGACCGTGCGGATTGTTTTGCGGATTGATGCTGGCGAGAGCAGGCTGGAGACCGATTTTATTGGAGCGTGGCAAGGCTGCCGGGCCGCGGGCGCGCGATGTTACGGGCTTCTGGCGGGGCACCGCGGAGTTGATACCGGACTCGAACGTGCAGTTTGGCGAGGGGGGAGCAGGCACGTTCTCGGATGGGAAACTTTATACCCAGATCAAAGATCGGGAAGACCGCATCCCTTGGTTGCTCGAGGAAATGGTGCGGGCGGGCGCGCCAGAGGATATCCTGGTCAAGGCGCGACCGCATATCGGGACGGATCGGTTGATCAAGGTCGTGCGGCACGTGCGGGAGGAAATTATTTCGCTGGGTGGAGAGGTGCGTTTCGAGACTGCGTTCGACCGATTGGAACTGGACACCACCGGCCGGGTCTGCGGAGCCAGATTGAAGAGCGGGGAGATTATCCCCACGGACAAAGTGATTCTGGCGGTGGGGCACAGCGCGCGGGATACCTTCGCTGCGCTGCATGAACAAGGCGTTAGCATGGAAGCCAAACCGTTGTCCATCGGCGTGCGGGTCGAGCATCCCCAGGATCAAATCGACCGCACCCAGTATGGGCAATTTGCCGGCAGATCCGTGTTAGGGGCGGCACCGTATAAATTTGTCTATCACCATCAGGCCAAGGGACGAACGGCGTATAGTTTCTGCATGTGTCCCGGGGGCTTGGTGGTGGCCTCCTCATCCGAGGTCGGCAGCTTGGTGACCAACGGCATGAGCAGCTATGCGCGCGCTGAGGCCAATGCCAATGCGGGATTCATGGTGGATGTCAGCCCGCAGGATTATGGCCATACGACGGCCAACCCGCTGGCAGGCGTGGCTTTCCAACGGGAATGGGAACGCCGCGCCTTCACGATGGGCGGCGGGAACTATCATGCTCCGATCCAAACGATCGGTGATTTCCTGGCCGGCCGCGCCTCGAAACAACTGGGACGGGTGGTGCCGAGTTATCGTCCCGGCGTGACGCCATCCGACCTCCGGGGCTGCTTGCCGGACTATGTGACCGCCACGTTGCGAGCCGCCATTCCCATGATTGAGCGCCAGTTGCGTGGTTTTGCCAATCCCGAGGCGCTGCTCACCGCAGTGGAGACACGCAGTTCCAGCCCCGTGCGCCTAACCCGCGATCCTGGTTCCTGTCAGAGTATTTCCACCCCGGGTTTATTTCCCGCCGGGGAAGGCGCGGGGTATGCCGGGGGAATTATCAGCGCGGCGGTGGACGGCCTGAGAATTGCAGAAATCCTCCTCCAAGCTTAGGTCGAAAATTTGGCTTCTAACTATCCTCGTCCAACCAGGCAATCTTATCCACAATGAGGAAACGATGCGGATGAGCCGCCTTGAGCGCCCCGTGCACGGCGGCCTCGGTGGCTTCTGGCAGGCTCACCACCTCCCACTTCGAGTGCCTATCGTGGGCGAAATCCATCGACGTTTCATCCCGCCAGCGGGCATCAATTTCATCTGACGGCGGCTGGGTAGCCGGAATCGGTTCATCTGGCATATAACTTCGGAAATAAACCCTGGCTCGGTGGTGCTTCATAGGGCGAGTTTAGATCAAGTCCGTCCGTTTTCAAGCTGCAATGGCCACCTGAAATGTGACGTTTCCTGCACAGTTGCATTTCTCCGGGGGCAAAGTATCGGAGTGGCTCCCTTTCCCCCAACCAACTTACAATTTCCCATGAGTGACCATCCTTTTCTCGATCATCATTTCCACGTGAAATGGTCCACGCTGACCCCCGACCGGATCGTGCCGGACATTGAACTGGCGCTGCAACGAGCGCAGGAGCGATTGGATGCGGTGTGTATCACGGATCGTGGCCGCATGAATTTTGACAGCGTCCTGCTGGCCTTCGAAGCAGCGACCGCAGAACTGAGCGAGGCCTGGGGTCTGGTGGGCCATTTGGATGCGGTTTGTAAATCGCCTGAATTCAGCGAACCGTATAACCAAATGATCCCGAAGGTTACGGAGTTTTTCGCGCGCATCCCTTTCAACGAATCGCTCTGGGATCTCTTCAAAACTTACTCCCAAACGCCGAATGCGTTGGCACTGACCGGAGTGCAGAAGCGTTTTCTGGAGGAAACTCTGGCTGACTTCCGCACCAGCGGTGCGGAGCTTCCGGCGGATAAGAAATCGCGCCTCGAGACCATCGAAGTTGAGTTGGCGCAACTAACGCAAAAGTATGGGGATAACGTGCTCTACTCCACCAACGATTGGGAATTGCTGATTGATGACGAGAACAAGTTGGATGGCCTGCCGGATTCCCTGCGGACGGCGGCCCTGGGGGACGCCAAAGCCAAAGGCCACGGCACGCCGGAGCAGCCAGTGTGGCGCTTTACGCTCAAGGCCCCCAGCATGTTCCCGTTGATGGAACACCTGCACGATGATGAGATTCGCCATCAGGTCTGGCTGGCCAGCGTTGGCATTGGGCATCATGAACCATGGGATAATACCGAACTGGTGCGCACCATTCTCCGGCTCCGTCAGGAGAAGGCCACGCTCCTAGGGAAAAGGAACTTCGCGGACCTGGTCTTGGATCGTCGCATGGCGCGCGATGGCGCCACCGCCACGAAATTTATCGAGGACTTCCACGCCAAGATTCAAACGGCATTCCAGCGTCAATGTCGTGAACTACAGGAGTTTAAAGCCGAATCCACCCACCGAGCGGCCGAGCCGCTGGAGCCATGGGAAGTCGCCTACTGGGCGGAGAAACGTCGCAAGGCCTTGTTTGATTTCGATGAAGAGGAACTGCGCCCTTACTTCTCCATCGATCAAGTGCTAGGCGGCATGTTCCGCCTCTGCGAAAAAATCTTCGGGCTCAAAATTCAGGAAGTCCCCGCCGTCTTCCGTGAGCCTGGCAGCCAGCCTGCAGGCGACGACGATGCCATTGAAGTCTGGCATCCAGAGGTGAAATTTTACGAACTCTCCAACGAGAACGGCACCCATCTGGGGAGCTTCTACGCTGACTGGCATCCGCGCGATGCCAAGCGGAGTGGGGCTTGGATGAATTACCTGAAGACGGGTCGCCCGCCGCTGGGCGAAGCGGATCGCACGCCGCACCTGGGATTAATCTGTGGGAATATGTCGCCCCCCACGGAAGGTCAGCCCGCGTTACTGACCCATGGCGAAGTGGAAACGGTATTCCACGAATTTGGCCACCTGCTGCACCACCTCTTGGGCAACGTGGAGATCAAATCGCTCAACGGAGTGAACGTGGCGTGGGACTTCGTGGAATTGCCCAGCCAGATCATGGAGAATTTCTGCTGGAGCCGCGAGAGCCTGGACTTCTTCGCCCGGCATCATGAAACTGGGGAACCGATTCCGGCTCGGCTGTTCAAGAAGATGATGGCGGCCCGGAATTATAATTCCGCCATCAGCACGATGCGCCAACTGGCCTTCTCCAAGATGGATCTGGCGCTGCATATTGATTACTCAGAGCAGGAAATTACCGATCTGGACGAAACCGTGGACGGCATCCTCAAAGCTTATCTGATGCCCGTGAAAACCCACGCCCCCACGATGGCCCGGAGATTCAACCACCTCTTCAGCAGCCCTGTGGGCTATGCTGCAGGATACTATAGTTACAAGTGGGCAGAGGTGCTGGATGCGGATTGCTTCATGCGTTTCCAACGCGAAGGAATTCTGAATCCAGAAGTGGGCATGGATTTTCGCGCCAAGATCCTCAGTAAAGGAAATTCCGAGCCACCGGAGAAACTCTTTGCCGATTTCATGGGCCGCAGCCCAGACATCACGCCGTTGCTAGTCCGGAGTGGATTGAATTAGCCTCACTTATTCCACTTCGCTTTCACGATGAGGGGATCCCGGAGGGATCTCAGAAATTAGCCGGGGGTTGAGCGATGGCGATACCCCCGGTTAGGATCAAAAGATTAGCATCCCGGCAAGGATGCCAGATCGGCAACGTGATCGGATTGTGAAGATGTCCTCTTCCCAGCGTGCTCTTTTTCTGGCATCCCTGCCGGGATGCGGTCATTTTGTGAGATTACTGCGCTCAACCCCCGGCTAATCTCTGCGTCCCCTGCCGGGGACAATACCAGCTTAATTCACGCAGTAATAAATCATCGGCTAGAGGTCTGATTTTGAACACCCCAGTGCTGGACTTTAGTCCGAACAGCACTGCACATTGAAGGTTTCCAGCGAGTGGGGTTACGGACTAAAGTCCATAACTACGATGTTTAAAACTGTATTATCCCCGGCAGGGGACGGTGACGTTCATGCGTTGCATGGCTGCGCTGGTTGGTCCAGCGGGGACTCACTTGGGCTTCTTGGGAGTATCCTTAGGGGCGGTTTCTTTGGGAGCCGGTTCCTTGGCCGCGGTCGGGGCTGGCTTGTTCGGCACGCCGGTCAGTTTTTCGAAGGCTTCGTCGCCTGCCTTGACTTCATCCAGACTCATTTTGCCTTTGAGTTTGGTGAGGCGCTCGGTGGATTGCTTGCCCAAGTCGGAGTCAGCCGGAGCCACTTTGGTGCAGGCAGTCATATAAGCGTAAGCCTGAGGGAGGTCCTGCTTCAAGCCGCGGCCAACTTCGAGCATGTCTGCGATTTGAAACATGGCGATGGGGACACCTTTTTTAGCAGCATCCAGATAGATTTCGGCCGCAGCCTTGATATTGATGGCTCCCGCTTCCCCGGTTTCGAGAATGTTGGCCATCTGGATTTGGGAAGCGACGTCGCCTGCCTTGGCTGCTTTCTCAAACCAAGCGAGGGCGGCAATCGGGTCCTTTTCAAGACCAGCTTTGCCGGAGCGATAGCGTTCGGCCAGCGCAATTTGCGCGGCTGGGAGTCCAGTCTTGGCTGCTTTGTAGTAGAGTTCGAGCGCTTTGGCCTCGTCTTTGGCTTTCACGCCTTTGCCGTTTTCGTTGAGGACAGCCAGATTGTAATCACAAGTGTTGAGGCCGGCATCGGCTCCTTTTTGATAGAACTCGATGGCTTTGGCGAGATCGGCCGTGACCCCGAGTCCGTTTTCATAGAAATAGCCTATTTTGAGGAAGGCATCGCCTACTTTTTCCGCTGCCGCTTCTTGGTAAAGGGCGAGGGCCTTTTTGAAATGGTCGGTCTTTTTGCTCTCTTCTTTTTCGATTGAGGCCTCGACTTCAGAAATGATGCCGAGATTGACTTTGGCGGATTTCAAGCCGCTATCGACGGCCTTCTGGAAAAGTTCCCGAGCCATGTCGAAGGCAGGACGGCCACCACCGCGGCTGTTGAGTAGCTTGGTGCCGAGATAGATCATGGAAGGGACGTGTCCTTTGTCAGCCGCCTTCTTCAAGGCGTTGAGCATGCCTTGTTCGTCCTTAGCGGCTTCCGCCACCAGAGCGGTGAGATAGGTGGCTTCATTTTCCTCGGGGCCGTCGGCCCGTTGCAACCAACGGAGGGCCATCTCAGGATCTTTGGCGACGCCCATTCCCTCAAGATACATTTCGGCGTAGGTTAGCTTGGCCTTGCCATTGCCGGCGGTGGCTGCGTCTTCGATGGCCTTGACGGCATCTTTACCCGCTTCAGGAGTCTCCGCCCCAATGAGGTTCAGGAGCAACAGATTGTTGGCGGCGGCTTTGTTTCCAGCCTTCGAGGCCTTCTCATACAGGGCTTTGGCTTGGGCGAGGTATTCTTTAGCTTTCGCCTTGTCCTCTTTGGCATCCAAGCCACCAAGTCCGCTCTGGAGCGCGAACCCATAGGCAAACTGCCCTTCCGGGTCCCCGGCGTCGGCAGATTTTTTGAACGCCGCCACGGCGTCCTTATCTTTAGGGTCCTTGACGAGTTTGGCGATGGAGTCCTTGAGCTTGCCGTCCTTGATTTCTTCCAAGTTCACGAATCTGGCTTGAGCAGGCTGATTGAGGCCTAGCATGAGCGTCAGGGTGATGGCAGGGAGCAGGAGGCGGGGGAAGATGTGTTTATAACTCATAGTAGAATATCGATTGAAAATTAGGGGGGACAGGGGAAAATTGGAGGGAAGCGGCGCTAGGGTGATGAAAATCAGAAAAATTGCAATATTTAATCCGGGAAATATTGCAAATTTATTGTTTTGCAGCGTTAACGCCGCAAGGAAGCGACGAGGAGTCGACAACTTGTCTCGGAAACTCCAAGTTGGCGGGCGGCAGCCAAATCCTGCTCTGCGGGGGTGATCTGGCCCAGCAAGGCGAAGGCGAGGCCACGATCACAAAGGAGCAGGGCGGGCGGCGGGGTGACAGCCAGGCGTGGGGTAAGTTCGTCGATGGCAGCTTGGAGATCGGCTTGGGCTTCTGCACTGCGCTTCTGCTGCAGGAAGATGCGGGCGCGGCGGATCAGCCAACTGCTGCGGAATCTGGTGTTCTCCAATTCTTCCTGGATGAGTGGGAGGGCTTCCTCGCCACGACCGAGTTCGATCAGGGTATCAAACCATTCGTTGCGCAGAATGACGGCGCGGGTCTTGAGCCAAGCTTCTTTCAAGGAGTTCAGGGCGGCCTCATCCTGGCCGAGTTCCCGCAGGATCTGCGCTTGGAGGCGCAGCGTTTCCAGCGCGGGCACGGGGGTGTCGAGCGCCAGTTTCACGGCCGTGAGCGCGGGGGAGAATCGCTTGAGCTGGACGAGCAGTTCGGCCTCCAATTGATGGCAGGAGGGCATGAGGAACTGATGCTCTTGCGGGGCTTGGCGGATGGCTTCCTGGAGCACCTCCAGAGCGCGCTCGGGGTGGCCTTCCAGATTCGTGATCATGGCCAGGTATCGTTTGGCCGGGAGGTAGTCAGGACGGAGCTTCAGGGCTAACTCAAAGTCCGCCCGGGCCGCAGGAAGTTGCTGGGTAGAGTATTCCTCCACGCCCCGCTGGTAATAAAGTTCCGGGAGGGCGGGGCTGCGGGCGATCTGTTCCGTCAACTCGGCTATGGTGACGGCGGCATCATGGTGCGCCCAAACTGGCAGGGCCCACAAGAGCAGAAGGAATCGCAGGCGCATGGCGGTGGAGTTTACTTGGCCAAGATCAACTGCGGATGCAAGCTGAAGTCCGAGCTTTTGGGATCATCGTTGTAGCCGGAAATGCCGATGATGTTTTTCCCTGGCACGAGGAATGCCGCCGCGGCATCCAAGGGGAAATATTCGAAGGTGTCATCGGCCTCGTGCGGCTTGCCGACAGTGGCAGTTGGTCCATTGCCTTTGATGTTGAGGCTGCGGGTAACTTCGTGACCGTTGACGTAAGCGATGAAGGCGTCGTCGTAGCTAATGAGGAGGCCGAGCTTCTTGGGATCAGCTCCAGCCGGAAGGGTAAATTCATGCCGGATGCGGAGGATGGCTTGCGGACCTTTGACATCAACTCTGGTGACATCATCGTCGTCGCCATAGCCGAACCCAGCGGGACCACTGAGCCATGCCGTATCGTCGTAGGCTGGATTATGCCAGTCTCCAGGGGTGCCATTGAGCAGATATTTCCAAGTGGCACCAGGAGCAATGAGATCGGTGGCTCCGGCGGGAGCGGTGTGACGGGAACGCTGATCCGGGCCGGTGGCGGGTTCTTTGACTTCTTTTTCACTCTTGGCCTTGTCTTCCTTCTCTTTGCTTTCCCCCGGGGCTCCATCGGCTTTAACCGTGCGAATAACGGGCATCGGCGGGGCTGGTTTGGGGCTGGCAATCCGGTTCTTGGCGGGCACCTGACCTTGCTTGGTGATGGTGAAGACGTCGCTCTGCTCGCCAGCTTTGTTGAGCATGATTCCGTTAAGGGTATCCCCATCGACATTAAAGAGCACGGAACCGTGCTCCAAGATGATCTTTTTCATCAGCGGGATGGTCCCGACGCGTTTCAAGGTGGTGCCCGCATTGCCCGTAACCACGGCCACGAATCCTTCATTGGGATTGAGCCCTGCACTCTTGGTGTAGGCCCCGTCTCCTTTGGGATCACCGTCACCATCATCAAGCACGAAATTTGCTGCCACGGTCGGGGTGCTGTGCGCCCTATCAATGAGCATGCTGCGTTCGTAGATGTGGGAATGTCCGGAAAGGATCAGATCCACCCCGGCGGATTCCAAGAGGGGCAGGAATTGTTCCCGAGTGATCCGGGATTCATAGTCCGCAGGGATATCGCTATCATGGGAGCCCTTGGTATAGGGAGGATGGTGCCAGTAGGCGATGAGCCATTGCGCTTTACTTTTTTCGAGGTCCGCCTTGAGCCATTGAATCATGGCGTCACCCAATGCGGTCAGGCTGGGCTGCTTCTTGGCCAATGCTTCCTGGCAGGAATCCAACACCACGAAATGAATCTGCCCGAAATCGAAGGAATAATACGCTTCCCGGCCGCTGGCGACCCCACCGGCTTCACCCTTGGTGGGGCAGACGAAGGAATCGTAGTATGGCCCCACCCCGGCTTCGCCCTTGGAGGTCTTGCCTTCGTGGTTGCCCATGGCTGGCCAACATACTGTGTGCCGCATGGTATCGCCATACATGTTGAAGAAACGCCCCTGGAATTCGGTATCGAGCCCAGACTGATAAGCCATGTCCCCCACGTGCAGGAATCCATCCAGCGTGATGTTCTTTTGCTTGGTAAAATTCGCCATGGCGGTGTGCACCGCAGCCTGAATGGTGCCGCCCGTGCCACCATCGCCAGCCACCCAGAACCATCCGGGACGGGCGGTGCCGGGGACGGGCAGGGTGCGGAAGGTATAGTCTTCACCTGCGGCAGTGAGGCGCTTGGTCCCATCAAAAACGGCGTAATAATATTTCGTGTCCGGCTCCAAGCCAGTGAGCTTGGCCTCGAATTGTTTCGTCTTGGCTGGGGCAGAGTGCAGCGGCAGGGTCTGGGCAGAACTCGCGCCCTCAGCCGCCAGACGTCGCTGCACGATGCCTTTGTCCAAGGCTGCGGTGTGCTCGAGAGCATCGGCCGTGAGCCCCCACTTGATGATCGGGCTGGGTTCATCCCGGTGCCGCCACACGACATTAATGCTACTGGTGGTGGCCATTTGTAAGTATGGGCCACGGGAAATGCCGGTTTTGGGTGTCGTATCTGGTGTCACTGCGGTCTTCGACGTGGTCGGAGCCGACGGCGGGGTGGCTGCGGTTGGGGTGGCCGCAACGGCAGCAGCCGTGGGGGTTGCAGGCGTGGCGGATCCCTTATCACAGGAACTCAGCCAAGGGACAACGGCCAAAGCGGTGAGAGAAAGGAATTTACGGAAAATCGGAAGCATGATGAGGAAGCGGGGTGTGCAAGGCGGAAGATACTCTATGAGAGAAAACAGAATGGAGCAACGATGGCAAGCGCCGAGTTGCCGGGAAAATGTGCGATGACAAAGTGCTGGCCTTGATTCAAACTGCCCCCTGCGGAACAAGCTACGCCACCGAAACGCCAGTAGTTGCGAGCAGGAGAAACTTTATCTCCGCTCGTCACCCTCGCGATGGGGTTTGGGAACCTGGGACGGTTGCGCAGGTTGTGCTTGCGGTGGCAGCGGTGGTGGCAAGGGTTGCGGATTGGCTTGCGGCACATGTGGTTGTGGTTGGGAGCGTCGAACATGCTCGCGCAATTCATTGAGTTCCCGCCGCAAGGCTTGCATTTCTCCCAAGATCTGATCCGGACCAGGCTTTCCGGCCCCCCCCTCAGAGTGCGGTTGCTTTTGATTTTCCAAACGCTGAATCAACGGCTTCAGCTGGGCGGCCGCATCTGGCAGCCCGGCCTGCATCAAGTGCTCGATGGCTTCTCTCACGTGGCGCATTCTCGCTTCAGCGTCTGGCTGCCCACGCTCTGGCTGCCCACGCTCTGGCTGTCCACGCTCTGGCTGCCCACGTTCTGGCTGCCCACGTTCTGGGCGGGGACCTTCTGCATGGTCTTTCGGCTGCGGCTTTTTGTCAGCCTTAGGGGCCTCCTCGCCTTGGTGGCGTTGCTTGGCTTCCATCTCGGTGCGCTCACGCGTGATGATGGCTTTGACCTCGCGTCGGATCAATTCGGCCAGCTCCTTATCTCCGGCCTCGGCCGCTTCACGGGCTTTGCCTTCGGCCTGATCCGCCATTTTTTCCCAGCGGGCACGGAGTTTCTCGTTGGGCCTTTGGTCCAATGCCCCCAGCGGCGGTTTCGGAGCGGGCTGGCGATCTTCGGCAAATATCAGATTACCACCAGAGAGGGTGGCCAGAGCGAGGAGCGGTAAGAGTTTCATGGCAAGAGAGCGGGATTAAGGATGGATTCGAAACGAAATTTAGCTCATTTAGTTCGCACGTGGAAACCTCAAATTTCCGCATCTGCGGCCCGCCCGAACCAGCGTGCCGTGAATTGCTGGGCGGCCAGGGAGAACAGGCAATAGGCCGTAAACCAATAAAATCCCGGCCCCACATCCGCTTGGAATTCGAGCATCGGCGGGGCGTAGGCTGGATTTCCGGGCATCCCCTGACTACTCTGCGCCACCAGATAAGTGATGAAAAGCGCCACGACAAAGACATCCGCCATGGACCACTTGCCGATGCGTTCGATAAATTCCAGCACCCGGCGGCGGCGGAAATTCTCCCGCAGAAAAATCGCCCACAGGCTGAGCGCAGCCTTAGTCACCGGCACGATGATGCTAAAGAGCAGAATCAGCGTGGCGGGAGTGGGACTCTCCATTTCATAGAGATGCTGCACCGAACCAACGATGCTGCGGGTCTGCTGGTAAACCTCCCAGTCCTGACCATTCTGCTGCAAGGAGGCCATCAGTTGCGGCGTAACTTGATTAATTAACATCTTCCGCAGGTCTCCACCAGTGGCCTCTACCAAGGCCAGGGTGCGGGCGTCCATGAGAGACTTCAACACGCCCACCGTCTCTTTGCTGATGCCATTTTCCAAAAGTTGCGGAGCAATAAAAGCCACGCCCTCCTGCTTGAGTATGCCACGAATTGAAATCACTGGCAACAGTAGGCCAGGAATCAGCAGCCCCACCGACAGGACGAGCAGGGCAAGGGTAATACGACGACGGGATTTCAAGTCCATCTTTCTGAATAGTGGCGGAAGCCCGAAGTGGAAACCCCGATTTGCTGGAGCACGGAAACGCGGGGAAATGGAATTTCCGTCATCTTTGCAAAAAGCTCTTGGAAATGATTAAAATTAACGTAATTTCTAGAATTAAGGAGTTTTGCATCCGCTCCCCTTGTTTTCCTCATGCCGTCCCGTGGAGTCATTTATTTGGTAAGTGGTGGTCGTAGCTACCTTGGTGAGCTGCTGACCTCGCTGCGTTCCTTGCGCCGATATGAGCCGGATCTGCCAGTCACAGTCTTCTCACGCTTCGCCTTGCCGGCTGGCACTCCATGCGAGTGGGTTTCCTTCCGATCGGATCATCATCCCTTGAAAGAAAAGGTCATGGCCCTGCCGCAGAGCCCCTATGACGAAACATTGTTCCTCGATACCGACACCACCATTCTGGGACCAGTCCAGCCGATCTTCGATTACCTGAGAGATCTAGACTTTGCGGTGGGCAATATGTTTCTGGGCGACTGGTCGGTGAAGCCCACCAAGCTGTTAGCGCTAGTTAAACCAGATGATTACAACACTGGCGTGCTCGTATTTCGTCGCACTCCGGAGACATGGGCCTTTCTGGAGAAATGGAAGGAAGCCGTGCTCCCACAGAATCCCAAGGACATGTGGGCCGGACATAATTGTGATCAGGACTACTTCAACAAGATCGTCCGGGAAGGGGCTCCCGCAGCCTGCGGCCTCAGATTTGGCACCTTCCCCAACGTCGTTTACAACGTCCGCGGGACGATGGCACCCGAATTAAAGAACCAAGGCCTGTGGCCGGACGTGCGCATCTACCACCACCGCACCCGCCGCATGAAAGTGAACAAAATGCTCTTCTCGTTCACCGATCCCGACACCGCACGGGAAGTAGCGATTAAACTCTGGGGCCGCCTCCGCAGGGCTGCCCCCGTGGCCGGTTCCGTGGAGTAGCCATTTGGCAAATAGACTCCGGCTGATGGGCTTACTTGAATTTGAAAAAGAAGTAAACCACCGCCACCCATTCCCGCTTCACTCCTTTGGCGTGGCCGATCGTGGCATGATTGCTACTCTCCACTGTCCCATCCTCCTTGACGTAGCCAATCGTCGCATGCGAGGCATCCTCCACCGTCCCATTTTCCTTGAAATAGCCGATCGTGCTATGGTTGCTACTTTCGATGGTGCCATCCTTTTTCAGATAGCCAATCGTCGCGTGGGAGGCGTTCTCAATGGTGCCGTTTTCCTTGATGTAGCCCTTCGTGGCATGACTGCTGTCCTCAATCGTGCCATCCGCTTTGATGTAGCCGGTAGTCGAGTGGTTACCCGCTTCCAGGGTTTGCGCATAGACTACAGGCAGGCTGGTAAGTAATGCTAGCAGGGAAAGGATTTTCATAAAATGAAGGCAGGTCATTGAGACAGATTCACCACATCCGGTCCAGCTTGGAAATTCCCTCGGACTTCGCCAGCTGTAAGCGCTCGCGGATAGATTCGGAACTCATTGATCTTACCATCGAGATTTGGATCAGCCGTCCAGTTGGAGCGGCCAATCCACGTGTTTAGGCTGGGGATGGTCTGCGGCCCGTCAGATGTAACGAATTCCCCGACCTTGACCCCGTCATTATAGACCACCCAGGCACTCGTTGTAGTCGAGTAGGTGATGACGACATGCTGCTGTTGGTTTAAAACCTTGCCATTAATGAGCTGGTAACGATCCTGGTAGTTCCGGCGCAACCAGAAGAGTTGCTGGGGTTCCGCCGTGGTGCTCAAAGCGTAAAAGACGTAGTCGGGCCCGCCGGTAGCGCTGCCTCCTGGACCATTCAACTCACCTGCCGAGCCGGGACCCATATCAAACAAACGTGGATAGTTTCCCAAGCTTTCGGGCGTAAACCAAAACTCCAACGAGACATCGGGCGTTGCATTCGCCAGGCCATTTGGAATGTCCACGTATGCGGCGCTCGCTGAGCTGCCGCCGGGAAGGTCGACTTGACCAGCCAAACTCACCGCTCCGGCACCTTTCAAGACAAGCGCGTTGGTCCCAATCAGGTCTGGAATCGGCGTTCCGTCCACCACCGGCCCAGCAGGCAGGCTAAAGCTGTAGCGATGCGAAGGAGCGGCCTGCAGCGGGGCTCCGGGTGCGGCGAAGGGATAAAATGGCCGCTCCGCAGCATGACTGGCTGCTATCTCTAGAGCGGTCAGGCTCCGCCCATGGATGCGAAGCCGTCCGATGGCCCCACTAAACTCACTTCCCAGCCTTGGAGCCGTCGCTGGCAGGCCTATGCCCACTCCATCTGAGCGATGGAGCAAACCGTCCACGTAGATGGAGAGTGTGCCCGCAGCGTAAACAAACGCGAGGTGATGCCATTTCCCCTGGGCAGGAACGATTCCTCCTGGGGCATTTGCAGTGTAGGCTGGGTCCCAGCCGAGGTTTGGAGAAAAACGTTGCGCCAAAGCCCCCAACAGTCCGTTGGTGCCGTAGCCGTAACGATAGTAGGGTTCGCCCCTTCCTCCATCGAAGACCACCAGCGATTCAAGGTTATCGGCATTGTTGTTGTAGGCCCAAATCTCCACCGTCTGTGGCACACCTCCCACGAGTGCCCCTGGCAGGGCCGGCCCCACGAATGAATCCGTGAGAGCAAATGAAACAGCGTAAGCCCCATCGAGCACCCCCGCTTTGGGCGCTCCTTCGGCAGTAAACGCCCCACCCACAGTGCCCCGGTTGATCCAACCACCAACGTTTGTGTAGTCTTCTGCGCGCAGCTCGTAGAGCGGCGGCGGTTCCAGCGGCGGCGGTTCCAGGGTGAATTTCAGTCTGGTAAACTCCCGGGGGTGTTGATTCGGAATAGTGGCCGTCACTACCGCTTCCCGCAGGACTGGGGAAGCATAGCTTTCCGATGCGCGGCCGCCTTCCAGCAGATCGATCATCGGTGCCCCAGCTCTTCCCAACGCTACCGTCATCCATTGGAGTAGATCATGTGAGACCTGCATTTCGTAGATCACATCCGTTGTGGCGGTTGGATGTCCGAACAGGAACTCCTTATTTCCTACGGCTCCACTGGCATCGCTCAGCAGCAGCGCATCTGTCCCATCTCTAACCAGCGGATCGCGCCCCAAGGCGTATTCTGCCAGGTTTGTCAAACCATCCCCATCACTATCGACTTGTGAGGAATTTACCGCCAGTGCTCTTGAGACCGCCCATTGCGCGTAGGTAGTGGCACCCGGCACGATGATCGTGAGCGAATGCGTCCCAGTCCCGCCGCCGTTCGTGGCGGAAAGCGTCACCGGATACGCGCCGGGCATGGCGGGCGTTCCGGAAATGACGCCCGTGTTTACATCCACCCCCAGTCCTGGTGGCAAGCCCGTTGCCCCGTAGGCTCCTGGCGAGTTTTGAGCCACGATGCGGGTAGAATAGGCAAAATTAGGCGGCACCAGCAGATAGCGCGGCATCGCCAGATGCGGCACCGTCACGGACGGCTCCGTTTGAGTCATCAGCAGCACATGATCCCCCATGCTGCTCAGGGCCACTCCTGTTGGAGCATTCGCCGCCAGAGCGATCTCAGAAGCCCGGCCCCATACCACCACCTGACCGTTGCTGCGCAGCGCCACGGAATATCCATTTGCCGCCGCCACATCGACAGCGTCATTCAATCCTTCGGGAATATTCAATTCCCCCTGCGTATTCGTGCCCCAACCCACCACCGTTCCATCCGCCTTCAGCCCCAGAGTGTGATTGGCGGAAGAAGCCAGCTTCGCCACGCCCGTCAGGCCCCCAGGGGGGAATCCTGGAATATCAAACGTTCCACCCCAAACATGGACCGCCCCGTCCCAGCGCAAACCGGAGGAATAGCGTTCAGCGGAAACGACCTGTTTGATAAAACCCGTCGGCGCATTGGCAATAGCGTTGCTGCCCCAGGCGATCACCGCCCCGCTCGCCCGCAGGGCCACGGCGTGATTTCCTCCACAGTCAATGCCTACCACATCCCGCAACACGGCTGGCACCCCGCCCACCAGTCCGGAGCTGCCCCAGGCGGTCAGCGTTCCATCCGCTTTCAATGCCAAAGCGAAATCATTCCCCGCCGCCACCGCTACCACGCCAGACAGTCCAACCGGGGGCGTCAGCGCCGCGTTGCCCGTGCCCCATACCTTGACCGATCCGTCTTTCAGCGCCGCGATGCTAAACCCATACCCGGCGTCAAAACTCACCACTCCGGCCAATCCGGATGGCACCAAGGAGTTCCATGAATAAATCGGCGATGGCGGCAGGATGTGCAGGATCAACCGTTCCGCACCGGTTCCCCGGGCATTGGTGGCTGACTGGTCCACTTGGAATCTCCCAAACTGCTCCGGCGTGCCGCTGATCACCCCGGTGGCCGGATTCAAGCTCAATCCATTCGGCAAACCCCGCACCCCGTAGCTGGTCGGGCTGCCCTTGGCGGAAATATAGTGCTGGAAGGGATAGCCCACGACCGCAATCGCCGCTGGCACTGCGCAGACCAGCGGCTCCACGTTGTTGGCTGGTGAGGCATACACCGCCGCAGATTCGTTCTCAGCGGCGGAAATGCCCACCGCTTTGGTCAATTGCGCCGGAATGGTTGTCTGGCCTTCGTCATTCCGGCCCCATGCTACGACCGAACCGTCCGCTTTCAGGGCTACGGTGTGGTTCCAACCGGCAGAGATGGCCACCACGCCGCTGAGATTCGCGGGCTGGTTTTGATACTGGCCTTGATCATAGTTGCCCGTCAGTCCCCACATCGCCACCGTGCCGTCGTGGCGCAGGCCTACCGCGTGATAACTTCCGGCGGCGATGGCACGGAATCCATAATTCACGGCGGCGGGGGGCACCGGGACAAAATTTCCCCACACGGTCACCGTGCCGTCGGCCCGCAGCGCGAGCGATCCTTCTCCGGAGGCTGCCACGTCAATGACATTGCTCAGCCCCGGCGGCACGGCGGTGCGGTTTCCGCCGCTGGCACCCCAGCAGACCACCGTGCCATCCTGTTGCAGGGCGACGGCATGGGCTGCGCTGGCCACTTTCACCACGGGATTCAAACTGGGCGGCAGGGGCAGCAGGCTGGAACGGAGGCGGCCATTCCGGTCGATCAGGTGCGTTGCGCCGCCGCCGGTGCCGGTCACCGCGCCGCTGGTTTGCAGCGGGCTGTTGATCGGCCAAGACGAGACCGTGTCCCCGGCCATGAAGGCAAAACTGGTCAGGCCCAGACTCACCGCCTTCACATCTTGCTGGCCAGGCGGCGGAACACTCACGCCGTCTCCTAAAGAGCGTGTGCCCCACGCCACCAGTTCGCCAAAGGCCGCGCCGATTTCCTTGTCCCCGTCCATCGTCAGCGTGATCACGGGTGTGATGGCGGTGGAAGCTCCGACCCATGAACGGAAAAGCCCCTTCCCCGAGACCGCCGTCAGCGTTACCGTGCTGCCCTTCATCGGACGCGCTCCCGGCGGGTCCACGGTCACTGTGCCGCCCGGCAGATTCAGCATCGTCAGAGCCACCCGCGCTTCGGTGGGGTTGTTCGGATTCGTGCCGTCCGCCAGTTCCTGCGCATTGCTGCTGCCATCACCATCACTGTCCTGCCCTCCGGTCTTCGTCAGGTCGCCAAAGGTTGCGATCTCCCAATCATCCGGCAGCCCATCCCCCTCACTGTCCAGCCGGACCGTTACGGCATTGCTCTCAACCGTGCCATTGGGGGTGGTGACCACGCAGGTGTAGGTGCCAAAGTCGCCTGCTGCCATGCTGGGGAAAAACAGGGTGTCGGCGGTGGCTCCGGGGATGTCCACCCCGGCGTGCCGCCATTGGTAGGTCAAGGGGGCGTTGCCGGTGGCTTTGGCGCTGATGGAGCAGATGGCGTTTATAGATAAATTAGTGCGCGAGGCAGCTACAGCCACAGTTAAGGGAGACTCTTCCGGGCCATAAATTGAGCTAATGTTTTCATTTTGATCTGTTACAATAGACCCAGCGAACGACTCTGAATAAACACATCGTATAATAACCGTCAACTCAAGTCCAAAGATTAGCGCATTTCGAAATGTCATTTTGTGCTGAAGTTATGGGTAAAATGGGCGAATTCGGCCAGATCCATCGCAGATTTCTTGCGGCCCAACGGTCAAATCCCCCTCTGGAGACACGCAAAGATAGCCATCTGGTGCATATACAGGAACACCTAAGTAGGTTGCCAGTTGCTGAGCGAACGAATTCGGTCCTTGGCCGGTATTGCATGCCAGAAGCATTACAGAGGAGCCTTTTTTATATTTGGGGTTCGAAAGAATTTGCCGCGCTAATGTTTCTGGATAAACGTCACCGTTTGGCCCCTGGACCGCATAGGCCGGGGACCCCGGGGACCCCGGGGGCCTAACTCCATGGATTATTATTTGAAACATATCAGGATCCCTAATCTTCTGTGCATTAGCGATAATATTCGGATGTTTAGGATTGGGTTGAAGCACAATTTCTGTTTCCAATCCTAAAACGTCAACTGAATTAACCGGGTCATTTTGAGCATAAGAAAAAATATTCACCCCGCCAGCCTCCCCGATGGGATCACGATTTAACCATGAACCAAGTTGCGTGTTAAGCATACGAAAGGGGGCGAGTAACAGCGAGGGAGTTAAATCGGACCCTAAATGACCTGTAAAGCCAATTCTTAATGACAACGAGGTTCCGGCCGATTCGAAGCCGAATGGATCATAAAGCCGAACTTCATTGCGGTCATCGCCCAAATTAACTCGCGGCGAATTCAAGTGGTCAAAACAAGTGAAATAGGCCCCGCTCTCCGTCCAATTGAGTGCACCGTTGGCGAATCGTTTGACACGTTCGCTACCAAATTGAAAAACTCGATTCCCTTGGTAGATGATCCGCTCGGAAACTGCCGAGGAGGTGAAATTCCATGAGATGGGTGAACCAAGCGCATTGTAGGAAATAGAGCCCTCATCTGTGGTTGTTTTAATAGTAGAAATGCGATTTGCGCCATCCCACCTCGTCTCAATAGGAAAAAGTGCAGCAGACGTCGAGATGGGAGCATTTAGTGCACTAAAAGCAAAATTACCTTGGGAACCATCCTGTGCCAAAACTCGATTGCCAGCCAAATCATACGCATAAATTACATTTTGACTATTACCGGGCACGCCAATGACGATGCCAATAAGTTGGTCGACTTGATCGTAGGCAAATGTTTGAAGCTTTTCTGCCGCCGCACTTCCAAGCTGCTGGCGCCAAGTCTGAATTTTACCTGATGGAAAGTAGGTGTAGTCAAATTGGGCCACTACGTCAGCAAATTTAGCGTGGCGAATTTGCAGGAGACGGCGGCTACCAGCATTTCCAAAATAGGAGTATGTGCTGCGAATGCCATTTGGGTAGGAGCGAGTGGCGAGGCGACGTGAGGCACCATCGTAGGTGTGCAGAAACGGGCCAGACGGTGTCCCATTTGTCAGAATTCGGCCTATTTCATCGAAGGTCCAGGTTTCGGCTAAACCAGCGATGGTGCGCTGCGTAAGCAGACTGCGGGCATCATAGGTGTAGGTAAGTGTTTCATCAGGGTAACGTCCTTCCTGCTTTGCAAGCCGCCCAGCACCAAGAGCGGGACCGTTGGTAATGGGGTGGTAGGTGTAGTAGTAGGGCTCCGGTCCGGCGATGGCGGAGGTCATGCGGTTGAAGACGGGATCGTATGTGTAGGTGCAGGTGGGGGTGGCGATTTCCGCATTGGGGTAGCTGATGCGGGCGATCTGGTCATCGGCGGTCCATTGGTAGTCGGTGAACTGGCCCTTGGCATCGGTGCGGCGCTTTAGGCGGGAGGTGGCGCGTTCGTATTCATAGAGGTAACGCGAGCCATCCGCGTAAATCTTAGCTTTGGGCCGTCCCTGAATATCGAGGTCCCAATGGGTGGCGCGGCCCATGGCATCGAACAGGTAGCGGAGCTTCCCGCAGCGGCACCACTGGTAGCGCAGGGTGCGGTTGGCGGGATCCGTCTGCGCCACCAACTGCCGCAAGGCATTGTAAGTCATGGTGGTGACGCGCCCTTCCCGGTCGCGGGAGGTGGCCTTATCCAGCCGGTTGTAGGTGTATTCCTCATAGGTGCCATCCATGTAGGAAGTGCGGGTCAGGCGGTCCATCACATCGTATTGATAGGTCATCATATAGCCATCCACATCCGTCCAAGTGGCTGGGCGGCCATAGGCATCGTAGGTCAGGGTGATCGTATCCTGCGCTCCCGGCAGCGGCCCATTCACTGAAGTCAGGTAGCCATCCGCATTGTAACCCAGAGTCGTGACCGCTCCGATGGGATCGGTGACCGTGAGCAATTGTCCCCGGTCATTCCAAGTGTAGGAGGTGACCATGCCGTCCATGCCGGTCGTGGTCAGGGGGAGATGCTGGGCATTGTAGGTGGCGGAAGAAAGCCGGGCAAAATCATCGGCCCCATTGCCCGTAAGGCGGCGGGTCTCCAGCAGATCGATGCCATTGGCAGCGTAGGTGTAGGTGGTCTCACGCCCTGCAGCATCCACCTCCCGGACAACATTACCCCGCGCATTGTAATCCATGAAGGTGCGCTGCACGCTGCCATCGTCCATGAATCGGGCGGTGGAAGAGGGCTGGCTGTAAGTGCCACGGTAGGCAGGTGCCACCTGCCCGGCATGGGTGAACCAAACCCGGTTCTCCAGCGGTTGCTTCACGCTTTCCAAGGTATTGCCTGTCAGGGAAGAGGGATCACTGTGCTGCCAGTGGTAGTTCACCGCCTTGGTGTAATCTTCCGGATGGTGACCCCAGGCTTCCTTGTTCCAATGGAATGTGTTCCGGTAGGCCATCCAATCAGTCGTGCCACCGGAAGGGTTCGCGGCATTTGGCGGAATGCCAGGTGCATTATTCTTATATTCCACCACCTCCGCATCGCCCTGCGGGTCTATGACCGTAAGGCGGCGGTTGATGCCATCCACCGCACTCTGAAAAGTGGTTCGTCCGTAGGGGGTCACCATGGCCGATATTAGGCGGATGGTAATCGATGGCGACCCTGGCCCCCCGGGCGGTCCGGGTGAACCCGGCAGTGTCCGAAAGCCGTCCCATTCGAAATCGGATACCAAACCCAAAGTATCCGTAATCCTGCTAAGAGGAGAAGCGTCGGGGTGCGCGGGTTGGGGCACAAGATAATCGAATGCTGCAAATCTACCAAACGGATCGGTCACCCGGCTGATGGCTCCCACGCTTACGGAACCCTGCGGATCCGCAGGACGGTGACTGATGGTGGTCACCTGACCAATCGCATCGGTGAGGGCAATTAACCGAAATTGGGAATCGTAATGGAGCGTGGCAGTGTTTCCATGGGCATCCCGAACCGATGTCAGGAGAAACCTTTCTGCAGACGAACCGAAATCAGCAGGTAATTGCAGCGAATACACCTCAGCGCTGCCATCATTTTTGGTCAATTCATACACTCTCGGAGCGACCGAACTGACATGCAGTGAATCTCCTGAGTTGTATTCAGGGGTGAATTTGTTGGTAGCCACATCAAACCCTTTGAAGACACGGGTGCCGCCGTGCCGCCCGAGCAGCGTGACATCAAATTCAATGCTCAGAGAACTGGCTTGCAGAACGCCAAACCAGTTATGAGTGATTTGTGACGAAGCAAATCCCGAGCCTACGCCAAAAGTGAAGTCAACAGGATCAGCCTCCTCATGGTAGCGCAGGGTAAAATCCATGGAAGGGCCGAGCGGCGGCGAGTAGCCAACGGGAGTATCCGTGACAGTCAATGCGACCTGCATCAAATTAATGGAGTATTGGGGCATACCAGGACAGACAGGACAGGAGGAGCCGGTATGCTTGGTTGACTTGCAATCGGGCGTTTTTTTGCCTCTTCCATCCGTAAACCCTTTTCCATAAATTAATCCCGCCTCGGCTGCGGGGACAGCAGACCACCCTTTGGGTAATGGCCCGGAACGCACTAAAAAGACCCCACTGGCTTCACCATCCAACGCCGCGTCCGATAACGCAGCGGTTTGATCAAAGGTCAGATCCTGAGTGACGATATAATTGCTGCCTGCCAAACGGCGCTGAAGGGCGGCATAGTGTCCGACCTTCCAGTGAACCACGGCAGGGAGAAGCACCTCTGCACCCGGAGCCCGCCGGGCCATTTGCAGCTTCATGCCTAGCTTTTCCGACATCTCGTGCACTTCCTTGAGCGAAAATCCGACGGAGGGCGACTGCGTGGCGAGAAGGAACGATTCCCAGTCACCCGGTGCCTTGCGGGCACGCTGGATTTCCTTGAGGGCCATGGGACCGCAGCGGAAGCAGAAACCCGGCTGCGTCTGCATGGTGGACATCGCCTCATAAGCACTGGTGACCCACGTGCCGACCTCCGGCGAGACTGCGCGGCCTTTGATTTCTGCAAAAGTCCTTTCCAGCACATCCAGCCGCCCAAGGCGTGAATTGAGCTTGAGCCATTCGGCGAGCGCCCGGTCCGCGAGGCGGTGAGCGTCTGGATCATCGCTACTTTTTGCCAGAGTCCACGCCTCACCGGATGCGGCGAGGGATTTGGAATACCAGCCGGTGGCGTAGTAGCCGATGGCGAGATTCACCTGCAACGCCGCGCGCCAGGGACTGCGGGGATGGTCCGCGAGGAATTTTTCCAGAGGGACAAAATCCGTTTTCGGCATCTGTTTCAACACCATGCGGACAACGGCTGCGAAATCCTGAGTCTCCTCAGCAGTCGGCGTGCCAACGGGAATGAGTGGCTCCACGAACTCCCGCAAGCGCTTGAAGTCGGCAGGCTGCGGCTGGGCTGGCAGAACAAACGGAGTAAATGCCTCCATCTTCGGCAGGGTCCGGTTTGGGGTTGCGGCAGTCACGGCGGACTGTGCAGCAGCGTAACCGCTGGCGCTAATAGCCCCTAGTCCAAGCAACAGGCAGGAATATACGGATCTCATCATGGTATCTGAAAGGTAAAAGCGTGCGTCAGGGGAAGAATGAATTTTAAATTGCGATCCCATCTTATTAGGCAGGGGCAACCTTGTCTAGCCAAAACTAGGTCGATAGGACGATATCTTGAGCTTCTCGATGTTCCGACGCACCGGCAGAACACAAATGTTAACTACGTGGGGCAGTTAGGGGGGGATTTAGGATCGAGCCCCCCTCGGATTAAAGGCTCTCACGGAGCCCGGGAAGGCAGCGAATGTTGGCCGGTTCAGACTTGGCTTCTGATGGTTACCACCCGAAAATGCAGAAATTTCCTCTGACTCCCGACCTTGCGCACCGCCGCCTTTCCGCTATGGAATAGGCCCGACCAGTCAGGATGCCCCATCCTCATTCTCAAATTTTCTTACTTTTTACTCACTTACCCCATGTCCACCGAACGAAAAACTCTCGATGAACGCGCACAGATGTCTGATCTGGAGCGCTTGCGCCACTCTTGTGCCCACGTCATGGCCACTGCCATTCTGCGGATCTGGCCGGAGGCGCAATTTGCTTATGGCCCTCCGGGGGACTATGGATTCTATTATGACTTCGACATGCCGCATCGCATCACGCCGGATGATTTCGAGAAGATCGAGGCGGAAATGAAGAAGATTTCCAAGGAGAATCAGAAGTTCGAGAAGAAAGTCATCAGTCGCGACGAAGCCAAGGCCATGGCCGAAAGCGGGCGCTTGGGCGGCTTGACCGAACGTCCCGGAAATGTCAGTCGCTTCAAGCTGGACTTGATCGAAAAGATCCCTGAAGGTGAGGAAATTTCCTGTTATCAAAATGGCGAGTTTATCGACCTCTGTGCCGGTCCGCACGTGAATTACTCTGGCAAATGCAAGAACGTGAAGCTCACCAGCGTGTCCGCCTCGTTCTACATGGGCGACGAATCCAAGGGACAACTCCAGCGACTCTACGGCACGGCATTTGAATCCAAGGAGGAATTGGAACAACATTTCCTCGCGCTGGAAGAAGCCAAGAAACGCGACCACCGTAAGCTGGGTAAGGAGCTCCAGCTCTTTCACATCGACGATGAAGTGGGCCAGGGCTTGATTCTCTGGACTCCGAATGGCGCGATCCTGCGGCAGGAGTTGCAAAATTTCATCAGCGAGGAGCTGCGCAAACAAGGCTACAGCCAAGTCTTCACGCCGCACATCGGGAAACTTCAGCTCTACAAAACCAGCGGCCACTTCCCTTACTACAAGGAAAGCCAGTTCGGGGCCATCATGGAGAACGAGCAACTCCAAGAGTGTGCCGATGCCGGCTGCGGCTGTGCTGAAGTCATGCAACGGCTGGATGGCGTGTCCAGGAAATTGGCGGAAAGCATCAACTCGCGCGCTGGTCAGGAAGTCATCAAGGCGGATCGCATCCTGCCGGATGATCAATTACTGGACGGCTTCATGCTCAAGCCGATGAACTGCCCGCACCACATCAAAATTTACGATAGTCAGCCGCGGAGTTATCGGGATCTGCCCGTGCGTCTGGCGGAATTCGGCACGGTGTATCGTTGGGAAAAAAGCGGTGAGCTAAACGGCCTAACCCGCGTCCGTGGCTTCACGCAGGACGATGCGCACTTGTTCTGCACAGAGGATCAGATCGCAGCCGAAGTGCTCGGCTGTCTCTCGTTAGTGAAGATGGTGCTCAGCACCCTGGGCATGACCGACTACCGAGTCCGCGTGGGCCTGCGCGATCCTGATAGCAGTAAATTTACCGGCAACCCCGAGCAATGGGACAAAGCCGAAGCCGCTTGTCGCGAAGCCGCCGCCACCCTTGGCGTGCCGTTCACCGAAGAACCAGGCGAGGCCGCCTTCTACGGACCGAAAATCGACTTCGTGGTGAAGGACGTGATCGGTCGGGAATGGCAGTTAGGCACCGTGCAGGTGGACTACGTGCTTCCCGTGCGCTTCGACCTCAGCTACATTGGGGCCGACAACTCCAAGCACCGCCCCGTCATGATCCACCGCGCGCCCTTCGGCAGCATGGAGCGATTCACTGGCGTGCTCATCGAACACTTTGCAGGGCACTTCCCTCTCTGGTTGGCACCCGAGCAAGTGCGCGTCCTAACCATCAGCGAGAAATCCACCGAGTTCGGAGAACAAGCCCTGGCCGACCTCCGCAGCGCAGGCATCCGCGCCTCGCTGGATAATACGGCAGAGAAGATCGGAGCCAAAATCCGCAATGCCCAACTCCAGAAGATTCCCTACATGCTAGTGATCGGAGAAAAAGAAGCCGCCGCCCAAAGCGTCAGCGTCCGCCACGCCAAACGTGGCGACATCGGCGTGCAAACGTTGGTGGAGTTCCTGGCTAGTGCGCAGGTGGAGATTTCCGAACGGCGGCAGTAGCCTTTCCAGTTATGCCCGCCAAAAAAAGTCGAGCGCGTTAAAGAAAGTGGCAGCAGTCAAGCCTGCGGCTAGGCGTAGTTCATTGTTGGGGGATGTCCGGAATTTGATCATTGAGGCTCGTTCGCAAATCGCGCGGACAGTCGATACTGGCTTGCTGTTTTCCAACTGGCAAATCGGAATGCGCATTCGGCAAGATGTGCTCAAGTTGAAGCGGGCCGCGTATGGCAAGCAAATTGTCTCGACACTGTCGAGACAATTGGAACCGGAATTTGGACGTGGTTATTCAGAGAAATCGTTGCGGCACATGCATCGACTAGCCGAAGTATTTCCAGATCCTGAGATTGTCTCCGACACAGTTTCAGCCATCAAAGCCAATACCATGGCAGTGCAGTAATCTTGTCACTCAATGCCACAGGGTATGGGCAGCGGCAGATGATATACCCCTGTGTAACCCTGTCCCCTTGTTCACTAATAAATGAGTTTAGGTGGCGTGCATCCGCCATTCTTGGGTATTCGGTCCATTTTACCTCGATTGGAGTGAGTCGGCCTGCACGCTCAATAATGAAATCTATCTCTGCTCCATCTTTGGTGCGCAGGTAGGACAATGTCCCATCTTGCAAGTATTGCAGCCGTTTCCAGAGTTCCAGACCAACCCATTGCTCGAAGATGGGCCCCGGATCTGCCAGCACGGTGTCCCGGCTGGGGTTCAGGCCGGCTGTGGCATGTCGAACCCCAAGGTCGAATAAATAAAAACGGGGAGTCGAGAGAACGCCCTTGCGAGCACTCCCCGAAAAGGCAGGGAGGTGAAAACCCACAAACATGTCTTCCAGAAGCTCGTAATGGCTTTTCACTGTGGGTGCCGAAATCCCTGCCTGCTGGGCAATTTTAGTATAATGCACCGTCTGCCCACTTTCTGCCGCAGCCAGTTGGAGAAATCTCGAGAACCCAACCCAATCATTAACCAGTGCCTCACGTCGGACCTCTTCTGCAAGATAAACCATGGAATAACTACGTAGCAACTCTCCCCTCACTTGCTCATTTTCCTCCGTCACCACCCCAGGCAGTTCGCCCCAAGCCAACCGCGTCACAAGTTCTGCAGCTGGCCATGCCTCCAAGTTTAGCGGGCTTTCATGCGCCTCCCAAGGCAGGGGGGAATCTGTAGTATACCCAAGCTTGGGGCCTGTAGCGCGCTCCGCGCAAGCGCGCTCGCTTGTCACCAAGGGATACAAGTGACTTACCAGTGATCTCCCGGGTAAAAGATTACGCCCTAACTTGCGCAGCTTCCGGGCAGAACTCCCGCATAGGATAAAGCTCCAGCGCCTCTTGTCGCTATCATAGAGATGCTGCACTGCGTCAAAGATGGTGGGCACTTTCTGTGCCTCGTCGATGATTACGACCTGCGGCTCGGAAACTTTGGGCATTGCCCTACAGATTCCGATCAATTGCTCTGGACGGCTCAGAAAACTAGATCTCTGCCCAGGTCCAGATTCAGCACGGGATTGGGCACTAGATTCCTCAGCAACGTAGATTTGCCCGTCTGCCGAGCCCCGAAGATGATCTGCACATACGGCTGGGCGAGAAGTGACTGCCAAGTTGTTTCGATATTTCTCCGATACATGTTAAATCGTATCCTTCGGACGAGATATTTGCAAGTGTGGTTTCGATTTATCGTAAACATCCAAACCAGACTTTGGATTCATCGCCTTCAAACTGAGTCATTGGATTCACTTCTATCCACTATCCATTGTCATTCGCAGGCGTATTCTAGGCAATAAATTGCTGTCAATCAGTGGGCTGCGTTCCCTGCAGCTTGGAATCGTTCTGGTGGGAGGGCAGCTAGGAAGGCTTCGGCTTGGGTGGGGTTGGTGATGCGCAGGCGTTTTGCTAGTTCTGAGTAGGTTCCTTTTTGCAATGCAGGGGCTTGGGGAGCGGTTAGGGCTGCGATGGCTTGCGCGGGGTCACGGCGCATCCAGTCGAGGGCGATGCTGTTATACACTTGGCGCTGGGTGTTGGGGTCGTCGAGGCTTTGGGCCCATTGGGCGGCGGCAGTTGGGTCTTTGGTAAACCATGCTTGCGCCAAGGTAGTAGCTGCAATGTCACGCGCGTTGGATGGTGGTGCTTGGGCCAAGATTTCCGCACCTTGTGTCGGTGGGACGGCCTTGGCCCATTCTTCTAAGGAGGCTCGGCGGGAGGCTAGTGTGTGTTCGTTCAACCAACTCCACGCTCCCGCTGGATCTTGTTTAGCGTAAGCTCCCACCAGACATGCGGCGTTTTGGTCGGCTTGGTCAACGGGGAGTTGATGCAGGAAATTCATGGCGGCGGGAAGGTCGCTTTCCGCTAGTGACTGGACTAGCTTTCCAGCCATCTCATTGCGAAGCTTGGTGGGAAGTGCACTCCACGCGGACTGCATTTCCTGGGACTGCGCACCGGGCTGTCCGCCAAATCCATTTTGTCGGCAAAGAAATTCCAGTTCGTAAAATCCGCCAGCCCGAGCCGCAGCCAAGGCTCGCAGGACGTTGGCGTTGGCATTCGGATCCGCCGGACCGCTCAGGCGGGAAAATTGGGCATAGGGAAGTGAACGCGTCGCTAATCGAGGTTCATTAAGGATGGCCTTCCAGAGCTTGCCGTCCATAGTGGAGGCGAGTTGGGCGAAGGACGGATACGCTATGTCGAGCCAGTGCTCATTTGGATGTTCGGCCAGCACGGTGATGGCTTCCTCCGCTTTATTACTGTGAGCCCAAACTTGGAATAGCAGTGGGCCGTAACTGAACATCGGGAGGTGATCGCTACCGTGAGAGGCATATTCATTTAGAAACTCAAAGCACGACCGAGGATCAATGCTGGCCCAGCGGAGGATCACGGCTTCGCGCAGTGCGGTCTCGTGCGTGCTGTGGAAATAGCGCTGACAGTCGCTGGCGCTGGCTTGTCGGACACCTAGGAGAAATTGCAATGCTCCCTGCGCGGTGCTGGGGTTGATGAGGGAGATGGGTGTTGGAACTTGGGTGGGTTCGCGAGCCGGCTCGATCTGGTTTGTTGTTGGCGTAGGGTCGGTGCCATGCAGCGAGTAAGTCACGAAGGCGCTGAGGACGGCCAGCAGCGTGCTTTGGATGAAAGGTTTCATCGCGTGGTGCCCTCCAGTTCCTGGACAAACGCAGCGCGATTTTCTGGTGCGAGTAAATTCCCCTGCAGCACCTGCGCGATCATTTCGGGATCATCCTTCGTGAGCGTTTTTGCCAGCGACGTTAGTTGTTTCTCCCGCTCCGGCACACTTCGGATGTCTTGGATCCAAGCTACCGCAGCAGAGAGATCCGATTTGATAAGCGCTGGGATGAGGCCGGAAATGGCGGCATCGCGCAGCGGGCCATTCGGCATGGACTCCACCCATTGGGTCGCTGCCACCTCGTCATTCCACGCGTAGGATTGGACGATGCCTTGAAAGGCTGCGGGTTGGTCGTTCTCAGGCAACCGAGCCACCCAGGCCGCCGCCCCATTGGGATCATGCTGCGCCCAGACTTGGGCGATTCTAGCTTCGGCGGGGCCGCGTTGCTCTGGGGCCATGCGATCCATCATCTGCTGCGCTAGTGCTTACTTGCAATAGTTAACAAATGTGAAATAAGTGGGGATGAGCCGCTCCATCAAACCGCTGAATTTAACGAACGACGAAAAGGTCACCATTGAAGCCCTAATCCGCAGTCCGCAAAGCACGCAGGGACAGGTC
>JANOAV010000207.1:0-15922 GCA_031411295.1 Verrucomicrobiales bacterium
GGGAGCGGCGGATGAGTTCTGTTTTACGTCGGTGGAAATGAATGGCTACGGCACCTTCATCGCCCGCGTGGACAGTTTGGAAAACTCCGACCCATGGGCGAAAGCGGGCATCATGATTCGCGAATCCACGGCTGTCGGAGCAAAGAACGCGATGATGGCGCTCACGTCAGGCAACGGTGCGACGTTTCAATGGCGCACGGCAACGAACGGCATGTCTCAATCGTCAGGCAGCGGCGGCGTGGCGGTTCCGGGTTGGGTGAAACTGGTCCGCAGCGGGGATGTGTTCACGGGTTTTCGCTCGGCGGATGGAGTCGCATGGACGCAAGTCGGCAGCGCCACGGTGAGCATGTCCGCCCGCGTTCTCGCGGGAGTCGCGGTCACTTCCCATGCGGACCCGGTGCTGAACACGGCGCGTTTTTCCAAGCCCAGCATCCTTGGGTCTGGGTGGACCAGCCGGGACATCGGCGCCCCTGCGGTGACGGGTGCCGCGTCCTTTTCTGCGGATGGTCAATGGATGGTCGCAGGCAGCGGCGCAAACATCGCCGGCACGTCGGATGAATTCCATTTCGTCTCGCAGGATTTCAGCGGAGACGGTTCGTTGACCGCACAGGTGACCTCCGTCGAGCAAACCGACCCGTATGCCAAAGCGGGCGTGATGTTCCGGGAATCCACCGCCGCTGATTCGGAGTATGCTTTCGCTTTCATTGGCCCCAGCACGGTCGGCTTCGAGTGCCGCACCGCCACAGGCGCGACAATGACCGGCGTGGCCTACGCGGGCGGGAACGCTCCACGATGGGTCCGACTGGTGCGCAGCGGCACATCGTTCTCCGCCAGTTACTCGTCCGATGGAACAACATGGACACCGCTCGGCACGGCACAGTCCATTTCGATGAACGTGTCGTCCATGGCCGGTCTGGCCGTGACCGCGCACAACGTCTCGGACGTTTGCGAGAGCACGTTCGAAAGCGTGGGCCTGCTGCCGGCGGTGTGGAGCGCCCGCGACATCGGCGGACCCGGACTGCCCGGCGGCACGGTGTTTCAAGCTGCCAGCGGTGCATGGACGCTGACGGGCAGCGGCACGGATATTTGGAACACGGCGGACCAAATGCAGTTCGCGTATCAAACACTCACAGGTGACAGCGTCGTCGTGGCGAGAGTAGCGGCTTTGCAAAATACCGACGCTTACGCGAAGGCCGGCGTGATGATGCGCAGCTCGACCGCTGTTGGCTCACGCAATGCCGCAGTCGTCGCCATCCCGGGCGGAGTTCAGTTCCAGACACGCCCGGCGAGCGACGGAACGACAAGTCTCATCGGCTCTGCGGCAGTCACAACTCCCGTGTGGGTCCGGCTCGCCCGCAGCAGCACGAGTTACACCGGTTGGTATAGCACGGACGGCCTCGCATGGACGCGGCTCGGCACCCCGCAAACCATCGCCATGTCCGCGACCCCGTTCTCTGGCCTCGCTGTCACTTCGCACGACGCCACCGCACTCAACACCGCTAGCCTCGACAACGTAAGTCTGACCGCGCTGCCTGTAGGGTTTTCGAGCTGGACCGCCTTTCAAAACGCGAACTTCAATGCCATCCAGCTCGCGAACGCGAACATCAGCGGCCCGCTCGCAGACGCGAACGCCGACGGTCATAAAAACCTGCTCGCCTACGCCTTCGGCCTCAGCCCGTGGACGGTGGTAACCGCCGCCAACGGCGGCACGCCCACCGCGCAAAACCAAAACGGCTACCTCACACTCACCTACACCCGTCTGCGCCATCCCATCGACGTAAACTACGCCATCGAAGTTACCAGCGACCTCACCACATGGAACAGCGGCCCCGCCTTCACCACGCAACTCAACGTTACTCCACTCGACGCTAACCGAGAGCAAGTCACCATCCGCGACAACACCGTGATGACGGGAGCGACACGCCGCGCGATGCGAGTGAAAGTCACCGCGCCATGAGGATTGCCTTCCTTTGGCATTTCCGATAAGTCAGAAACGTGATTTTTATGAAACTCCAATACTACGGCAAATTTCCTATGCGGATCCTCTTCCTGCCCTACGTCCTCGCTCTGATCTTGCTTCCGATGCTTGCCATTGCCGAAAATTCCATTGATCCTGATCCCAATGGAGTGTTGCGCAAGCCGATTCCGGATC
Organism: Verrucomicrobiales bacterium; assembly: GCA_031411295.1. Taxonomy (GTDB): domain Bacteria; phylum Verrucomicrobiota; class Verrucomicrobiia; order Verrucomicrobiales; family V1-33; genus JAGNEJ01. The sequence goes on from JANOAV010000207.1 coordinate 2,153, forward strand.
GCCTCGTGGTCCTAACGTTTGATGATGCGCCAGCGAGCCATTATACGGTGGTGGCTCCGATCCTTCAGGAAATGGGGCTGGGAGGCACGATTTATGTTTGTGATTTTGATTCGTTTCGCACACGGAAGGATTGGTATCTGACGTATCGGCAGATGAATGCGATGCATGCGAGCGGGTTGGAAATCGGCAATCACACCCTGGGGCACGCTTCCGGATACGGGCCGGTGGTGGCGATGGAAGATCAGGTGCTGGCGCATGGCGGGCCGCGCATGACGACCTTGTGCTGGCCGATCTATGCGGTGAACTGGAATGACTGTCCGAAACTCTCTGAGCATGGATACACCTTCGGACGCGGTGGCCATGAGCGCACGTATCGGCCCACGGTGGACAATCCTTTCGATGTGCCGTCATTCTCGATCCACGATGGCGTGCCGATCGAAAACTTTATCAAGGCCGCGCAGCAAGCGTGTCAGGGTCGGGTGGTGGTGTTTTGTTTCCATGGGGTGCCGGACCTGGAGCATCCGCCGGTGAGCTTGGAGCCAGCGACGTTCCGGGCGATGATGCAGTATTTGAAGGACAACCATTACCAGTGCCTTGCCATGCGCGACCTGGCGCAATACATCGACCCAGCCAAGGCAGCCAAGCTGCCGCAGACGTCCGACAGCATCACGCTCAAGGTGCCTGGCCCATCGTTGAAGGATGAGAAACCATTCGTGCCGCCCTGGTCTGCCAACATTCATGAAGTATCGTTTCCTGGCCTTCCGCCAGTTCGTATTTCAGGCACGAGCATCCGACTTACGGTGCCTTATGCCACCGACATCACGAAGCTGGCGCCAAACATTAAGGTTTCGGCCGAGGCAACCCTGACGCCACCTTCAGGGATGGTGCTTGACTTCTCGAAGCCACAAACGTTCACGGTGCATGGGAAGAACGGGGCGACCAAAATTTACACCGTGACTGTCAATAAAACGGCCATCAGTCAGGCGAAGGAGGTGACCGCCTTTGAAATGCCAGGGGCGCTCTCGGTGGCAATGGCGGGGAATCGCGTGGCGGTGCGGATGCCAATGGCCACGGATGTTAGGGCGCTGGCTCCGACGTTTTCGGTGTCTCCATTGGCCACGGCGGTGCCTGCTGCCGGGGTGTTGCAGGATTTCACCAAGCCGCAAAGCTACACGATCACTGCACAGGACGGAAGCACTCAAGTCGTTTCTGTGACGGTGCTCAAAGGTGACAAATCGAATGCGTTCACTTGGGGGAAATCGGCAGGTGGCGATTGGAGCGATGAAGCAGCGTGGTCTGACAAGTTGACGAATGGAGGAGCCGCCGATTACCTTCTGCACTTCAATCAAGGTGGGGCCTGCACGGCAACAAATGATTTGGCGGAAGGGTTCCAACTGAATCAACTCGTGTTAGGTGATAAATCAGGCGGTTTGATTGTGAGTGGCCATGGACTGACTTTCACCAAAGAGTTGACCGCTGCTCTGCTGCCGGTGATTCAAGCTGGTAAATGTGGCCGGGTCGATTTCAAGGTGCCCATGAATCTCCAAGCGGATCTAACCGTGAGGACAGCAGCGGACAAGGATCCGAATTGTTTCCTCAGTTTCCATGAGGTCATCTCTGGTCCTCACGCTTTGATTTTGCAGAGTGCTGGTGATGCGAATGTGGCAGAGATCAATTTCCACGATGTGCATTTCGGCATTCTGCAACTCAACAACGGCAATACCTACACCGGAGGAACGGTGATCAATGGCGGCAAGATCAATGTGCGGAAGCCAGATGGACTGGGCACTGGCACGGTTGTGATCAATCATTTCGGAACGCTATCCACCGAAACGCCGACGGCCAATGCGTTGGTGATCAATCAAGGGACGCTCTTCCACTGCAGCGCGAGCGGTCCTGTTAGGCTGAATGGAATCGCGAATTTCATCAGTGACGTCACCATTGCCGGCAGCATGAGCGGGCCCGGCGGCTTCACCATGCTTGGCAGGAATGGAACGTATCTCAGTATGGTTCCAGGGGGAACCGTGACTCTCGAAAGCATGAATAACTACACTGGTCCCACGACCGTTTTTCCCGGCACCCTGATCGTCAAGCAGGCCGCTGGTCTTTACAATGAAGAGGTGACCAAATGGACGCCAGGAAATATTACGATCCACAAAGCCGCCACGCTCCGACTCAACGTTGGCGGCTCCGGGGAGTTCACGGGCGAGCAAGTGGGATCATTGCTTGGAAACCTGACCCGCGCAGTAAACGAGAACGGCCTGATGGGTGGTTCCGTGTTGTCTCTAGACACGACCAATGCCAAGGAGATCGTTAAAATAGCTGCTCCTATCAACGATTCGAAAGGTCCCGGAGGCGGGGCGTTTCTCTTCAAGAAAACTGGGGTAGGTGGCGTCCAGCTTGCAGCAAGCAACACCTATACCGGCCAGACGGTGGTTGAGAATGGAACTCTAAGTGTTTCGTCGTTGAACAATTACACGAAGGAGCATCGCCAGCCTAGCAGTAGTCTGGGAGCACCCGTGGATATTGAGTCAGGAGAGATTGTATTTGGTCAGGATGGGAAAGACAGTGAGTGTGCTTTGATTTACACGGGCCTGGGCGAAACGACTGATCGGGTCTTAAACCTAGCCGGAAAGAAAGCGATGCTCACGCTTGATCAAGCCGGCACCGGCCCGCTTAAATTTGCGAGCGATTTGCTGATTTCTGGTTACGGAGCTAGCAAGACAATCAATCTCAAAGGAGAAGGGACCGGCAGCGGAGAACTCGCGGGTAAGCTTACCGACCCACATGATCAGACTGGCAAAGCAACGACCGCGCTAACGAAATCTGGAACCGGCCAATGGACGCTCTCTGGAACCAATAGTTACACTGGCCCGACCACGATCACGCAAGGCACGCTCGCTTCTAATAGTGATCAAAGTCTCGGCAGGAAGCCAGCGATCAGCATCGCGAGCGGAGGAAGGCTTGAGCTGAACTTTAAAGGGCAAGTGAGCGTCCGCCAACTAGTGCTCGACGGGAAGGCGCAACCGCCGGGTGAGTATGCTGCCGGGAACACCAATGGGTTCCTCACGGGGAGCGGTAGTTTGCGGGTGGAGTGAAATCGCTGAATCCCAATCGACCATGGAAACAATTCAAAGCAGAAGTTTCCCTCTTGCGTCATGGCTGCAAACTCAGCCAACATGCACTGTCATGATCAAAACATCTTTTCTGAATTGCCTGCTTCCGTTGCTCTGTCTTGTCAGTGTTGCTTCCGCCCAGTATGCGGGTTGGCAGCAGACGGGATCGTTGGTGATTTTAACCACACCGGAAGGGGCGGATTTGCCGACGGGTGCGGAAGTGGCGGGGTTTCCGTTGTTGGTGCGGTTGGAGCCTGATTGGTTTGATTTCAGGAAGGCACAACCGAATGGAGAAGATGTGCGCTTTTCCAGTGGGGGCGTGGCGCTGAGCTACCAGATAGATACTTGGGATAGAAATAAGGGAGCCAGCATTTGGGTGAAAGTGCCGAAGATCAAAGGCAATGAACGGCAGGAGATTAAGCTGCATTGGGGTAAGCCAAATGCGGTTAGTGAGTCGAAAGGCTCGGAGGTTTTTGGGGCGGACAATGGCTTTGTCAGCGTGTTGCACATGGACCAGGCGATGCAGGATGAACTGGGCGCGCTGACCCTGAAGGATATGGGAACAAACGCATCGGAGGGCGTTGTGGGGGAGGCGAGACAGCTTTACCCAGGAAAGGGAATTTTGGGTGGCGATCACATCAAGAACTATCCCTTTGGCGATGGCGCATTTACTTCTGAAGCGTGGTTTCGACCGCAAGTGGCTGGGACGACAATCTTTTACTGGGGGCGCTATGCCACGCGGTTGAACGGCAAGACGGGGGATGGCAATGAGGTGAGCTTGAATATCGGAGCACCTGCGAGCATCGGTTGGGCCTCGGATGGTCCGGGCGGAGCTGGGGGTGAGAGTGTGCCAGTGCTGGGTCAGTGGAACCATGTCGCGGCCACGTATGAGAACGGGGTTAGTAAAATTTACTTCAATGGCAAGTTGGATGGGACTCGCACGCACAAGGCCGCCATGTCCATCGTGCAGGATATTGTGGTGAGTATCGGTGGCATGCGGGGATCGGACTTCCGATACTTTGGAGCAATTGATGAAGTGCGAGTCTCGCGCGTGGCGCGGTCGGCGGAGTGGATGAAGCTGCAATACGAGAATCAACGTCCGCTGCAAACGCTGGTGGGGCCGTTAGTGCAGCCGGGGAGTGGCTTTGAATTGAGTCAGCAGGAAATCACGTTGTTGGAGGGTCAAAGCGCAACGGTCACGGTGAAGGCCGGTGGGGCGCAGAAGATTTATTGGTCGATGGTGAACGAAGGCGTGGAAACGCTGGCCGCAGTGGATCGATTTTCATTTACGCTCCCTGCAGGACGGGTGACTGCGAATACCACGCGAACACTGCGTTGCAAGGCGGTGTTTGCCGATGGGGTGAAGACGAAAGATATTCCGGTAACGATCAAGGAAGACCTGCCGGAGCCGATTGTAACGATGAAGGCACCAAGCACATGGAACGGTCGTGATCCGATTGAAGTGGTGCCAACCGTTAGCAACCTGCAATCACTGTTTAAAAAGCAGGTTGGCGACTTGAAAACGAGGTGGACTGTTTCGGGGGGAGCGGTGATTAAAAAAACGGTGGGAGGAAGCACTGCAGCCGGTGGTGGATTGCCGTGGATCCATACAACCCCTGGCAATCTCTTGCTGCAACGTTCGCAATTTACAGGGAAGATCGCCATCACCGCAACGTTCAACAACGGTGGCGCGGATACGGTGGTCAGCACCACGATCCAAGTCACAGAACCAAAAACCGATGCATGGGTGCAGCGAGTGCCTGACAAGAACGAACAACCGGAGGAGAATCAATTTTATGCACGGGATGACCAGAACGAAGGCACGCTGTTCTATCATGGCACACTGGAACAGCCCGCAGAGAGCGTTTTCCTGAAACTCTATGCCGACGAGAAACTCATCAAGACCGAAACCGCCAAACCAAATGCGGAGAACGTCTACGCGTTGAGTGTGAAGCTCAAACCAGGGCTGATCAAATACAAGGTGGAGTTCGGGAGTGGGGACAAGGTGCTGCGAACGGTGAACAATCTCATTTGTGGCGATGCCTATATCATCGATGGGCAATCGAACGCTGAGGCTACTGGGCCTAACAATGGTCCCAACGAAGATGCGCCCTCGCCAGTGGCGGATTGGGTGCGCAGTTATGGCAATCAACACCAGGGCACGACGAAAGGCGGTTGGGGCAATGCCGTGCGGACGCATATTTGGGGGAAGCCTAACTATGGCGATCATCAAATTGGGACGTGGGGTATGGTGCTGGCGAATGGCTTGGTGGAGAAGTATCACATTCCCATCTGCATCATTAACAGCGCTTATGGTGGCACGCCGATTTACCTGCATCAGCGGAATCCAGAGAACCATTTTGATACCAGCGGGGAATTCTATAAGAGCCCATACAAGATTTATGGGGGCCTGTTGAATCGGGTTACAGCGGCCCGGTTGACGCATGGCATCCGCGGGATCCTGTGGCATCAGGGGGAGAATGATCAAGGCAGCGGGGCTCCGACCGGAGATCATAATTGGAAATCCTATCAAGAGTATTTTGTGGCAATGGCGGGAGCGTGGAAGCAGGATTTTCCCAATGTCAGAAATTACTACATCTACCAAATCTGGCCCAGCGGCTGCAATATGGGTGGCTCTCCTGCCGGGGACATGCTGTTAGACGTTCAGCGCACGTTGCCGAACTTGTTTTCCAACATGAGGATCATGTCCACCCTGGGAATTGTTAGTGGCTCCAGCGGCCGCGGGCTTTGTCACTTCGACACGGAGGGCTATGCGCAAATCGCCAAGCTGATGAGTCCAGTGATTGAACAGGATCACTATGGACTGGAGCGAAAGCAAATAATGACGGCTCCAAACCTCAAGCGCGCGTCGTTTACGACTCCTGCCAAGGATGAAATTTCTCTGGAGTTCGACCAGCCAATGATTTGGCAGGATGAGTGCAAAGCATGGATCGAATTGGATCGCACTCCCGTTGCGATTACGAGCGGAAAAGTCTCCGGCAACACCATCACGCTTAAGCTGCAGGCCCCCAGTGAGGCGAAGACCATGGGCTACATCAATGGCGGGAAATGGGACGGCAAGCCTGATAAATTGTTGTATGGGATCAACGGCATCGCTGCGCTGACATTTTCGGCGGTGGCGCTGGGGATGAAGTGACTGCTGATCGAAAATTTCCGCAACTTTTAGGAATGAGTGGGGTTGGACACCGACACCCACCATTCGCCTCCCTCATGAAGCATTTTCTTTTCCTAGCAGCAGCAACTTCGATCACAATTTCGGCACCAGCGGCAGACTGGCCTCGGTCCCGGGGAGCGGATGGCAATGGGGTGGCGGTTGAGGCCACACCGCCAATCAGTTGGAGCGATGGCGAAAATGTGAAATGGAAGCTGGCGTTGCCGGGGCCCGGCTCATCCAGTCCGATTGTGGTGGGCGAGCGAGTTTTCGTCACTTGCTATTCGGGTTATGGAGATGGCAGCGAGGGATCGATGGAAAAGTTGCAGCGCCATTTGCTCTGCATCGACCGGGCCACCGGGAAGGTTTCCTGGGAGCAAAAGGTGATGGCAGAGGTGCCGGAGGATCCCTATCAGGGGTTCATTACGGAGCATGGGTATGCCAGCAGCACTCCGGCTGCGGACGAGGAGCAAGTCTATGTTTTCTATGGGAAGACGGGGGTGCTGGCCTATGATTTTACGGGCACGGAAATGTGGCGAGTGAACGTCGGGAAGGAGTCCGGGAATCGTCATTGGGGCTCGGGTTCCAGTTTGATGCTGCAGGGGGACAAAGTGATCGTGAATGCGTCGGAGGAGAGCCAGAGCATCCGCGCGTTGGACAAGAAGACGGGCAAGGAGCTTTGGAAATCAGAGTCCAGCGTGCTGGAACTTTGCTACGGCACCCCTGCGTTGGTGCCGGCGGGCGAGCGCACCGACCTGGTGTTGGCGGTGCCGGGCGAGCTGTGGGGGATGAATCCGGATACCGGGAAACTACGTTGGTTCGCGGGGACGGGATTGAAGGGGAACATCTCACCGAGCGTGGTGTTCGATGGAGGGCTGATCTATGCCAATGGGGGATTTCCGGGACTGGGTTCCGTGGCGGTGCGCGGTGGCGGGAAGGGTGATGTGACAACCACTAACCTGGTCTGGGAAACGAAGGATGCATCCTACGTGCCCTCCCCGGTATTGGCCAACGGGCATCTCTACGTGGCCAATGATCAAGGGTTTGCGCTGTGTTTGGATGCCAAGGATGGCAAGCTAATTTACCGTGAGCGACTTCCAGGAGCCTCCGCCCAAGGCCGTAGCGGCAAGCCATTTTATGCTTCAGCCGTGCTGGCCAACGGATTGGTGTATGCGGTGAGCCGGCAAAATGGCACCTTCATTTTCGAAGCCAAACCGGAGTTCAAACTGGTGGGGCAAAACAAGCTGGCAGGCGATGATTCCCAATTCAACGCGACGCCTGCCCTGACAGACAAGCAACTTTTCCTGCGCTCGAACAAGTATCTTTATTGTTTGGAGGGGAAGTAGTTACGGGTCGGCAAATGGCTATTGGTCCGCTTTCATTTCAACTAAACACAGAACAAACGATGAAAAAACAACTCACTTATATTATGGTCGGGGTCACGCTCGCGAGCTATCAGGTTTTGGCTCAGGATGCACCGCCTCCGCCACCACCAGCGCCCGGTGCACCTCCCGCGGGTGGACCAGAAGCCAGTGCTCCGCGCCCTGGTCAAGGCGGGCCCGGTGGTGGGCAACGCGGACCGGGTCAAGGTGGCCAAGGTGGACCAGGGCAGGGCGGTCAAGGTGGAGCGCGTCCGGTGAGTCCAATCATTGAGGCGCTGGATCTAAATAAAGATGGGGTGATCGATGCCGATGAATTAGGTAAAGCGGCAGAATCCTTGAAGAAGCTGGATAAGAATGGCGATGGGAAGATTACGGAAGAGGAGTATCGTCCGCAACGCCCGAGCGGCCAAGGAGGTCGTGGCGGGCAGGGGCAGCGTGGTGGCGCTGGAGGCGGGCAGCCGGGGCAGGGCGCTCCGCAGGGACAAGGCCGCCCCGGAGCTGGTCCTGGCGGTGGAGGTCAGGGTGGGAATCCGTCCGCTGCCGGTGGTGGCGGAGGGCGTCCTGAGGGCGGGGAGAATCGGCCCCAGCGTCCGCCGTTGGAGTAGCAGAGAGGGCTCCAGGGAATACGTGGGCGGCTCCTTTCCTAAGCTCTCCGCAACCTGCTAAATAACAAGAGAAGGGCACGGGTGCGGAGCATCCGCAGAAGTTGGCAGTGCACTGCACGGCGGTAAACGCGACGAGGATTGTGGTTTGGTTAACCCAGCGCCCTGGGGACTTGCCCAAGGTCGTGCCGTTGGCGCAGTGGAAGTGAGGGCCGGATTTCAGCCAACAGACCGGACGCGTTTGTGTGGGAGACAAATTTATACTATCCCAATTTTGCGCATCCGTAGTAGAGTCTGCAGCAACTATATGCGTGTCTTGCCCGTCCCCTTCACTTTTTGTCTGTCGTTAAGCGCAATGCTTTGGCTCTCGCTGGCCGGAGGTATGCGCGCGGAGGTGGTGATTGCTGAATTTGTCGCGGAGAATGATAATGGGTTGGCGGATGCGGATGGGACGCATCCGGACTGGATTGAGCTGTGGAACAATGGGGTGGCGGCGGAGAATATGGATGGTTGGTATCTGAGTGATGACAGCCAGAGCCCGCTCCGCTGGCCGTTTCCGGCGTTCTCACTGGCTCCGGGGGCGCGGCGGATTGTGTTTGCCTCGGGGAAAAATCGGCGGGATCCGCTGGGGGAATTGCATGCGAATTTCTCTCTGCAAAACTCCGGCGGCTACTTGGCGCTGCGGAAGCCGACTGGGTTAAATGCCAGTGTCTGGAATCCGTATCCGCCTCAAAAGGCGGACATTAGTTATGGTTCCGGCACGCTGAAGGATGCGCAGGATTTGGTGACTGCGAACACGGCCGGGAAATTGTTGGTGCCTGCCAATGGCGGACTGGGCGCGTCTTGGACGGGGGCGGCATTTAACGACACGGCGTGGACCACGGCAACGAATCGCATTGGCTATCAAGTGGGCGGTTCAGGAGCTGGTTTGCCGCAGAGTTACTGGACGTTCGATGACACGGTGGCAAATGTCATGGCGACGGGACCGGAAGCAACGTTGGTGGGCGCGACTTATAACACCTCCGTTCCGGGCGCGATCGGGGAGGGGAAGTCGCTCCATTTCACGCGGGCGTCTGGCAATTACGTTTCCGCAGCCTTGGATGTCTCGGAGACATCTTACACGTGTTCTTTTTGGTTCCGGACGACGATGGCGACGACGGGGATGTATTCCGTGGTCGGCGGAGATTTGGGGGCCAACGGACATGATCGGCACATTTACCTAACCGGTGGAAATATTGGCACGCGGACTTGGAATGTGGAGACGATCACTTCCACGGGCAAAAATTATGCGGACAACCAATGGCATCATGTGGCGCATGTTTTCGGTGGGAGCGTGGGCGGTCAGCGGCTCTATGTTGATGGCGTGCAAGTGGCGCTCGGGGCGAAGAGCAGTTCAGATTTCAACTGGCAGGCGCGGGTAAATATTGGTTTCTCCAATGATGCGGTAAATGCCAACTATCACGAGGGTGAGATCGATGACGTGGCCATCTGGAGCGAAGCGCTGAATGCGACTTCGATCGCTTCGCTGGTGAGCGGCACTCCTCCGAACACCCTGGCAGGGCTGGCTCCGTATGTGGGCACAAATGTGCAGACTGCGATGCAGAACGTGAATGCCTCGGCTTATCTCCGGCTGCCGTTTTCGGTAAATAGAATTTCTCCGTTCAACAACGCGACGCTGAAGGTGCGTTATGACGATGGCTTCGTGGCTTATATTGACGGCGTGGAAGTGGCGCGACGCAATGCGCCCAGCGCCCCGACATTCAATTCCACCGCACCCATCAATCGCGCCATCGATGATGCCCTGGTGATGGAAACCATCGACATTTCTGCGAGTGCAAATTTACTGACAAACGGGAACCACGTGCTGGCAATCCAGGCGCTGAATGATAGCGTTGGCAGTCCTGAGTTCTTGCTAAATGCGGAGTTATCCGCCGCGACCCTAACGCCGGCTGATGGCATCTACATGGACCCTCCGACGCCCAATGCAGTGAACGATACCGGGTTCCTCGGTTTCGTGGCGGATACGAATTTCCTGCCGAAACGCGGGCTCTATACCACCGCTCAGACGGTTGTGATTTCCTGCGCCACTCCGGGTGCCACCATTTCCTATACGTTGGATGGCACCGATCCTTCGCCCAGTAATGGCACGCAGGTGGCTCCGGCCAATGCCAGCACTGCGCCCACGGTATCGCTGGCGGTGAGCACCACGAAATCCATCCGCGCCATGGCCTACAAGGCGAATTCTGGGCTGCGCGAAACAAATACTGATGTGCATTCCTATATTTTCACGCCGCAGGTGCTGACCCAGTCCGCTGCTCCCGCTGGCTATCCCACCTCCTGGCCGGGGCGCGCGGCGGATTACGCCATGGACCCTAACGTGGTGAATACGACGTTGCCGGGCTACAGTGTAAACGACGCGCTGGTCTCCCTGCCGACGCTGAGCATGACGTGTCCGGTGGCTTCTTTATTCAGCCCGACGGCTCCGGCGGGGATCTATTATGATACTTCGCAACGCGGTATTGGGGCGGAACGCAAAGTGAGTATCGAGTGGATCAATCCCGACGGCACGCCGGGATGGCAGGCGCAATGCGGCGTGCGCCCGCATGGGAATTCAAGTCGGGGCCACGGATTCACGCCGAAGCATCCGCTGCGGCTGACTTTCAAATCCGCTTATGGCTACCCTCGACTGAAAGAGGACATCTTCCATGGCGGGGTGACGAAGTTTGATCAGATCCTCCTGCGGGCGTGCTCCACGGATTCCATGCCGGTGGTGGATGGCAATGTGGAGGATAACGAGCAGCGGTGGAACAATGACAAGGCCACTTACATGAGGGATCAATACTTGCGGCAGGCTTTGCTGGACTTGGGACATCCTAACTGCCGGGGAGTCTATGTGCATTTGTATTTAAACGGGCTGTATTGGGGCTTGTATAATATGGCGGAACGTCCCAACGCGGTCTTCTTTGCGGATACTTTCGGCGGGGATGAGACGGAGTGGGATGTGATGAAGGATTTCCAGGAACTCAATGATGGGACCGCTACGGCTTGGAATGAATTGGCGGCCATCGTCAATGACACGGCCATTTCCGACGTGGCGCGTTGTCAGAAGTTGCTGGGAAATAATCCCGATGGCAGCCGCAATCCGGCGTATCCCATCTATCTGCACTGGTCATCGTTCCGGGATTACATGATCACTCACATTGCCGCCGGAGCGGAGGATTGGCCGGACCATAATTACTGGGTGGGTCGGCGGCGGGGAGCCTTGAGCGAAGGATTCCGCTTCGTGGTCTGGGATCAGGAAATTTCCAACGACTCCCTAACGCGACTCAGTGGACGGGGTAGTGCGGCTCCGTTTGAGTCGGTCGGCAGCGCTCCAACCGACAACAGTTTTGCCTTTGGACCAGCTAAAATTTACGACAAATTCCGCCGCACGGAACCGTTCAAATCACAGTTTCGCGAACGCGTCCATGCCTTGCTCTTCAATGGCGGGCCTTTGTCCCCCATGGGTCAAAAAGCACGCTGGGGCAGCATTCAGGCCACGATCGACAAGGCCATGGTGGCCGAAAGCGCTCGCTGGGGCGATGCCGCTGGCGAGGGAGCCAAGAAGAGGGAAACGACGTGGCTCAATAATATGAATTACATGAACACGCCCACCACGGGCTATTGGGACGCCATCTTCCCAATTGATGTGCAGCGGTTCCGCAACGTGTCGCTCTATCCCAGCATCAATGAGCCGACCTTCAGCCAAAATGGCGGCTTGGTGCCCAGTGGATTTGCCCTCTATTTCGCGAGCGACCAACCGGCAGTTTATTACACGCTGGATGGCACAGATCCGATGGGAGCCAATGGCCTGCCCTCAGCCACAGCTCAAGCATATGCTGGTGGCGTGGTCACGACAGATGTGATCGCCCAGAATTCAGCGTGGAAATATTTGGTGACTGCCACGGCACCTTCTGCCGCATGGAAGGCGGTTACGTTTAATGATGCCGCGTGGCCGGAGGGGAATGGTCAGTTGGGTTATGGGGATGGAGATGAGACGACCGTGCTCGGCTATGGCGGTAACGCGGCGGCTCGTTATACCACGACGTATTTCCGGCGGAAATTCACCTTAACAGCTCTGCCGGAGGGAGCAAAACTGTATTTACTGCGCGACGATGGAGCCGTGGTTTACCTGAACAATAAGGAGATCGTGCGCTCCAACATGCACCCCACGAATGCCATCACCTATGCCAGCCTAGCCAGCAGCAATGTGGGCGGGGCAGATGAAAGCGCCTTTTACTATCAATACACCCTGAACCCTGCGGACTTCGTGGTGGGCAACAATGTGCTGGCGGTGGAGGTGCACAAAGTTTCGGTCAGCGAGGATGATCTCAGCTTCGATGCCCGCTTGGCAACGAGCGCCAATGCCAGTTCCGCGCCCGCCATCCTCACGCCGGGCCACGGCACGGTGAAAGTCCGCGCTCTCAGCACTGCAGGGGAATGGAGTGGCGTGAATACAGCTTATTTCACCGTGGGAGCAGAACTCGCGAGCCATCAAAACATGGTAGTTAGCGAATTGCATTACCATCCAGCAGCACCGACGACCACGACGGAATTGGCGGCCAGTGTGGATCCGGATGATTATGAGTTTCTGGAGTTGATGAACGTGGGGAATTCCCTGATGGATTGCACCGGGGTGGTGATTACGCTGGGGGTGGATTTTCATTTCCCCACGGGCTTCCTGCTGGCTCCGGGAGGGCGTTGTGTGCTGGTGCGGAACACCGGAGCGTTCATGGCGCGGTATGGGAACAGCGTGCCGATTGTGGGTGAGTTTGAAAATGCAACTTCGTTAAAAAACAGCGGTGAACTGGCGCGAATTCTAGCCGCAAATCAGACCGTGATCCAGGAGTTCACGTATGATGATGCCGCGCCCTGGCCAGTGGCCGCTGATGGCTTTGGACCGAGCATGGTGTTGATCGCTCCGATGACGAGGCCGGATCATAACGTGGGCACGAACTGGCGCGCCAGCATCTCCCCGCATGGCAATCCCATGGCGGACGATGCGCTGCACTTAACTGGCAGCGCCACGGCTGACAGCAATGCCAATGGTTGGACGAATCTGGTGGAATATGCCCTGGGTCCCGCCCCACAACTCACGCATGAAATGACGCCCGATGGACTAACGTTGACGATTCCCCGACAACCGAATGCCGACGATGCCGAGATCATTGGCGAAGTTTCCACCAGCCTGGGGCCTTGGACGGCAGCCGATTTGATCAATGCCACGGATACCTCTCTAACGTTCCGCGTGCCTGCTACACTAAGCACAGAGACCCATCTCTTCATCCGCGCCACGGTGCGCCTGCGCCCCGTGAATCCCTAAGAACCTGTCCGGTAATTTTGAAAAAGGGCCATAATGGGGTAGGGTAAGGAATGAGAAAAAGCTACCCGACAGATGTGAGTGACAAGGAATGGGCGTTACTGGAGCCACTATTTTGCCCACCAGGGGCGGCCCGCAA
>JANOAV010000208.1:0-59444 GCA_031411295.1 Verrucomicrobiales bacterium
TCAACACCGACCTCGAAAAGCAAAACGCATAGGCCCGCCGATCAGCCACCGAGGCCGAAAGCACTGAGTGAATCACCGGGCCTGTCCAACAACTAATAGCTTTGAGGCGCAAAGCCGCTCAAAGCTATCTTTGAAGGTTCGTCACCGTAATCGCCAATTGAGCTGCCTGACAATCCTCAATGCGCTGATGACCCATAATCTCCCGCAAGAACGCAATGACCCGTTTACCCGTCGTCAGCCCGTTCGTGGGACGGCCGATCAGACGCCGGAACGGCACCGTTACCAAATGCCCCCATTCCAGAAAGGCATGCCGAAATTCCTGACTGGCAAAAATCTCCAGCATCTACTGCGGACGAATCCCTGCCGCAGCCAAACCAGCCACCATAGCCCCGGAAGAGGCCCCGGCCAAATGCCGCAACTCCACGCTCTCCTCCAATCCCACCAAGAATCCCGCATGAGTCGAGATACTGAGAAAGCAGGAACATAGCGTGATCCCCAAAGCACTGTCTTTAATGTCCGCAGCCATAATTGTAGTGATCCTACCTTCGCGACCCAAAACCTTTACTCAAATGATATTTACTCCCTGACGCTGACTCCAAAAGGGAGGATTCAGCCGAACGGGTAGTCCTTGATTTGTCCTGCCAGACCCAGCAGGAAGCCATGACCTCGGCGCAAACACGGGTGTGGACAGCAATCCCGTTGCTTTTAGACTGAAGCATGACAAACACCCACATGCCGTCGAGCAGCGCATCAAATCACCATGCTGCCAGTGAGACGCATCAGGCCGCTGAGCTGTTCCCGGCCACACCATGGTCGGTAATTCGACAAGTGCAGGCGACGGACGAATCCGTGCAACGCCTGGGATGGGATCGGATGTGCCGCAACTATTGGAGACCGGTTTACGCATGGTTGCGGGCGCGTGGTTCCTCGGCCGAGGATGCGGAGGATCTAACGCAGGAGTTCTTTTCCCGGCTCATTGCCGGAGCGTATCTCGCGGAAGTCTGCGCGGAGAAGGGACGGTTGCGTTCTTTTCTGCTGGTGGTGCTGAAGCGTCAGGCGGCCAATGCGTGGGAATATCGGCAAGCTCTAAAACGTGGCGGAGGCAAGATCATGGTTCCTCTGGATGCCAAAGGGGCAGAGGAGGCGTGGAAAAGTCTGCCAATGGATGGTGCCGCTCCGGATGTGATTTTTGATCGCCAATGGGCGATGCAAATCCTGGAACAGGTGATGGGTGAGTTGCGCGAAATTTATTTCAAGGCTGGCAAAGGTGAGTTATTTGAAGAATTGCGCGAGTATATCTCCGGAGCGTCGCAGGAAGAATCCTACGCCGCTTCCGCGGAGCGACTGGGGATGAGCGAGGGCGCGATTAAGGTGGCTGCCTTCCGCTTGCGGGAGCGCTATCGCGAGCGCTTGCGGGCCGCAGTGACCGATACCGTCGGTTCAGCGGAAGAAGTGACCGATGAGATCAACTGGTTATTCCGTGTCTTCCGTTAAGACCTCGTTTTCCCGAGTGGAGAATTTATTTTCATAAATAATTGTAACGATTTCGGATTTAATCTGATGTTAAGGTTTAGAGGGAGCAGGTTGCTCACCCGCCTTAATCCATGGATGCACCAAATAACCATTCGAATTGTTCCCGCTGCGGCACGCTGCTCCCAGACGGTTATGCCGAGCGGCAATGTCTGTGCTGCCTTTGGGAGGCAGGCATGGCGGCCGAGGAATCTCCCCCTGACCTGGACGCGTTTCCAGACTTGATTCCAGCCGGCGGGGCGGTGCAGGAGGAAACGCGGGAAGTGATGGGCAGCATGATCGGGCGCTATCGCCTGCTGCAGGAAATCGGAGAGGGCGGATTCGGGATCGTTTACATGGCAGAGCAGCGGGAGCCAGTGAAACGGGTAGTGGCGCTCAAGGTGCTCAAGCCTGGCATGGATACGCGCGAGGTGGTGGCTCGCTTTGAAGGCGAATGGCAAACCTTGGCCCTCATGAATCACCCCAACATTGCGCAGGTCTATGATGGTGGGGCCACCGCCAGCGGGCGACCTTATTTTGTCATGGAATTGGTCAATGGCATCCCGCTGACCAAATATTGCGATGCTCATGGCTACACCATTCGCCAGCGTCTGGAACTGTTTCTCGACGTGCTGGCCGCAGTTCAGCACGCGCATCAAAAGGGCATTATCCATCGTGATCTGAAGCCTTCGAATATTCTCGTGAGCGAACATGATGGGAAGCCGCGCATCAAAGTCATCGACTTTGGAATTGCCAAGGCATTGCTTGGCGAGCGCACCCATACCACCGTCTTTACCGGTTTCGGTAAACTGATTGGGACGCCCCAGTATATGAGTCCGGAGCAAGCCGAATGGAATGCGCTGGATGTGGATACGCGCAGCGATCTCTACTCGCTTGGCGTGGTGCTTTACGAATTGCTGACCGGGCGCACTCCTTTGGAGGGCAAACAAGTGCGGGAGGCGGGCTTTGCTGAAATGCAGCATTTGATCCGCGAAGTGGAACCTCTGCGTCCCTCGCTCACGACCACCAGTATGGCACCGCAGGATCGTGAGCGGGTTGTGCACCAAAGGATGACGGAACCCGCCAAAATGGCCGCCCTGCTCCGCGGTGACTTGGATTCCGTCATTCTCAAGGCCCTGGCCAAAGAGCGCACTCGGCGGTATCAAACGGCCAATGGACTGGCCCACGACATCAGGCGTTTTCTTGATGACGAACCGGTCTCCGCCTCTCCGCCCTCGACGATCTATCGTTTCGTGAAATTTTCCAAGCGCCATCGGTTTGCGGTCGCGTGGACGGCGGCCATTATCCTGGTGGTGCTCTCAGCCACGGTGGGCATGACCTACCTTTACATCAAATCCCAGCAGCGGGCGGCTGAAATCGAACGGCAGCGGTGGGATGCCCTGCTGGCACAAGCCGCAGCGCTCCGCTGGAGCGGTGAGCCGGGGCGGCGTTTCAAGGCCTTCGAGGCCCTGCGAGAAGCGTCGTTGATTACCTCGCAAGTGCAGCAATCGAATAATAAAAGCGAACTGCGTGATGCCGTGATCGGTTGTCTCGCCATTGTCGATATGCGTCCGCTGGATCCCTGGTCGGGGAATCCGGGGCGGGGAAATTTGGTTTCTCTCAACCGCGCGGGAACGCACTATGCCTGCACTTATCGCGATGGTGCAGTGACCATATTTTCGCATCCTGCGCACTTGGCAGTGGCATCATTTCCCGGAACAGGCGCGCCCGTCGCGCAAGTGCTGCAGTTCAGCCCCGATGGCAGGCAATTGGCCGTGGCCTATGGCACTGAGACCGCATGGGCGCTCAAGTTATGGCAAGTGGACGGGACCTCGACTCCGCTGAGTCTGGGCGATGGCAGGAACCACGCCTTTGATTTTTTCCCGGACGGAAAACACTGTTTGCTCGGCAGGGAAACTGCAAACGGCCCCGTGCTGGATAGAGTGGCAATCGATTCCGGGACGAGTGTAAGGCAATTCAAGTTACCCAGTATACCACACTCGGTTAGTGTTAGCCACGACGGAAAATACCTCGCCCTCAGCCTGCCCGGCTCGGGGGAAGCAACTGGGCGATTGGAGATTCGGGATGCAACCACCGGAGTGGTGCTGGTGACGCAACCTGTAGCAAAGCCCGGCGTGCTGGCGTGGAGCCCGGTGGACGATTCACTGGCGCTGACCACGGGCAACAGAATTCTGGTGGCATGGCAGGACGATGAATGGGCGCTGGGGGGCGTTGATCTGCGCGGGCATACGGATTTGGTGGACGGGCTGGCCTGGAGCCCGGATGGTCGGCTCCTGGCTTCCCAAGGACTGGACGCCACCGTGCGCCTGTGGGATCCATTTCAAGGAGGGCCGCTTAGCTGGCGAGCCGGACGCGCCCGCGGGCTGGCGTTCTCACCGGATGGAACACGTTTGGGATTCCTTTGTGACGGGCAAATGCTGGCACAGATGGAAGTGGCCTCTGGAGACGTCTGCTATCGTGGCCGGGGCCATCCCGGGGAAGGCGGCACCATTGCCGCCACTTGGAATCTGACGGGCACGCTGATGGCCACCTGTGGTAATGATGGGGTGCGGCTCTGGAATCGAGAGGGGCGGAACCTTGGGCTGCTGCGCGTGCCGATGGCCAAAGGATTGGCTTTCATGCCTGAAGCGCTCTTGGTGGCTTCTGCCAGCGGACTGCAAATGTTTCCCTTCAAAACAACCTTAGTGCCCGGCGGGACTGAAGCGACATTTGCTCCGCCCGTTAGCATCGGATCCTTTCGGCTCTGCGGGCCCATTTCACTCGCGCTCGCAAAGGATGTGGCGCTGCTCGCGATGATCGGAAAGCAAGCGGTTGCCCCGGATGAACCGATGGGTGTCTGGGTCCTGGATTTGCAGAATAAATTATTACCCCAACGGCTGGAAGGTCCCGCTGGCGTGGCCTCATGCGCGATCACCATGGATGGTCAGTGGCTGGCGGCCGGAACCTCGCACGGCCATGGCGTCCGGGTTTGGAATCTGCAGCAAAATGCCGCCGTGACGGATCTACCAGTGCCAGGGCCTGCGACCGTAGTCTTTTCCCCGGACAAAAAGTGGCTCGTCACCGCTGGCTCGGATAACCACTCCTTCTGGAGCCCGGGGGATTGGCGCTTGGAGCACCAGATTCCGAGCGAGACGGGTGATCGCACCGGCACCGTGGCCTTTAGCCCGCGTAATACAGCGCTGGCTGTCTCCTTCCGCCGAGCGGAGCTCCGAGTGCTGCATCCACGGACCTTGGAGGAACTCTCCAGTCCCGATTTCGACCGTGAAATTCCGCTGTGTTTTGACACCTATGGCATTCAGCTCGTCAATGCTTCCCAAGGGGGCGGGATCGTTTTTTGGAAACTGGATGCGGTGCGGGCACAACTGGATGCCATGAAACTGGATTGGGCCGAACTGCGCAAGATTCCCGCTCTCACCCTGCCCCTGATGCAACGGGTCGTGGTGCCGGAGGTGAATTCCTCGAATCCTCAGTGAGCACGGCACAGCGCCGGCTGAAGCTCAAGCCTGTTTCTCCTGCAAAGAAAATAAGTTTACCAAGCAGTGTAACCAATTGGCGAAATTCCTGATTTCCCAAGTGACAACCACACTACTTATGAAAACATCACTACTACTGCCAATCCTAGCCTCCTCAATTCTCGCTTCTTGCTCCTCGACCCCTGCCGCCCCGCAGCGTCGTCCCAATCTCGGCACCGTAGGTGTCGTCTGCCGCCCAGGCTCTGACCGACTCAAAGTGGAACGCCCGGCATCCGCCAAGGAACGTTTCACGGACGGTATGACTGGTCACGCCAAGTGCGTGATAGGCGCCGGAGCTGATTTATGCTCCGTAGAATATGGGGCCTTGATCGGCTTGCCATTAATCTACACCGTCGCGCTCTCGCCCATTACAGGGGCCGTGAACTCGACCCGAGGAGTGCCTCTGGAAAGCGGTTTGCGACACCAACAGGCCATCCGCCAATCCCTCAACACCCGCGACTGGAATGGCCTGATGGCGCAAAAGATTAAAGTCCATGCCCCCACCGGCAAGTCACTGGCCTGGGTTCAGACGGCAGCAGGCGATGCTGCCACCGCCAACGCATCTTTCAAAGGAGCCGACACCCGAGCTGAAGTCGAACTCTGGGGGCCTTCCCTCTTGGTGACCGACGGTTGGAGCCCCAAGGAACAAGTGAGGGTCGCCTTGCGGGTAAATTTTGTTAGCTCCAAAAACGACCGTCCCAACCATGTCGTATGGATTCGCATTCAAGACGGACCCAAACGCACGCAAGCAGAATGGGCAGCGGACCCAAAAGGCTTGGAGCGTGAGATATCCCGCGCCATGGACCAGGCCGCAAAGGAACTGGCGCAAAAAATGACTTCCGATGATGGCAGCGGCCGGGTGGTTGCTAGCAACTAGCAAGCGCCAGCCCTGCTCGATCGCCTGTAACCATTTCCCAGGATTCCTGATTCCTCTGGTGACGCCGGGCCCAACTTCAAACCCAGCAGCACCTTTTATGAATTGGCACACCATCTTTCACGCATTCATCCGTCGGCTGTATTACAGCCGGGTGAAGCTGCTAGGCACGGAACACATCCCCGCCAATGGCCCGGTGTTGGCCTTGTGTCTGCATCGGAACGGTGCGGTGGATGGCTTTGTGTATCGTGGCGCATTACCACGGGTGGCGTATATGCTGAAGTCCACCTTGAGACGGAGCTTGATGGGAAAGCTGTTCTTCGATGGAGTCGAAGTGTCTCGCACGGAGGATGGGGGCCGCAATGGGAATGCCGCCGTGCTTGATGAATGCATTGTCTGGCTGCAACGAGGGGGATGTCTGGGGGTCTTTCCGGAGGGCACCAGTGCCTTGGGGCCACGACACTTCCCATTCAAGAGCGGAGCGGCCCGCATTGCCCAGGGGTATCTGCAAAAAGGCTTGTCGCTCACCGTGCTCCCCTTGGGGATCCACTATGAACGCGCCTGGGCTTTTCGTTCCCGGGTGGAAATCGTGATCGGTCCACCAGTGACGATACCCTCAGGGAAGGCGCTGGCTTCGCCTGGGGCCGGTTTGCTCGAAATCAAACATCGTTTCACGGCAGCGTTGGAATCCGTGGGGGTAAACTTCCCCGACCCCACCACGCAAGAACTGGCGCAGCAGCTGGCATATATTGCCACCCTGGGGACCGATCGATCCTATTTCTCGGCGTTAAAGCAAATGGAACAGCAACTACCAACCAAGGCGGTCGAGGCTTGGCAAGCCTTCGCGCAGCAGGCGAACGGAGCACCGCTGTTACGGCATCAGGGAGTGCCGTTGTTCCCCCTGCGCTGGCCATGGGCTTATGCTCTGGCGGCACTAACACTGGCGGTTCCAGTGCTGTTGGGAGCTGTAATGAATGCCCTGCCATTGGCGGTGGCTTGGTGGGCGGGGTGCAAATTTCCAGACGATTTGAATGTCATTGCCCTCTGGAGAATTCTTACGGGCGTTCCGATACTCATCCTCTGGGCGGTGCTCTGGCTCGTAGCAGGGACCGTCTCTGGGCTCTGGTGGCTGCCGCTGCTCTATTTCAGCTTCACGTATCTGGCCGTGCTGGGGTGGTATCGGCTGAAGAAATTTTGTGTCGTGGCGTGGAATGGCATCGTCAACTCAAAGTTGCGCGGAGCCGCCTTGAAGATTCACCACGCGGTCTTGGACGCGCTGCCGGATTCCCGCTCATGAATAAATTACCGAAAATGCATGGTTACGAATGGATTTTTAGTGGCTTCCTATTGGTCACGGCCGCACGCTTGTGGGCGGCAGGAGCCTGGGCGCTGGGCGGGGCGTTTGCCAGTATGGCCGGGGTGATCTGGCTGGCGGCACTCGCGGCTACCCGATGGCCTTCCGCGATGCGTTGGCGGATGGTGTGGTTACCAGTGCTGGTCAATTTAGTTTACTGGAAACTAGGAGTGGTGATGCAAATTTTGCACCCTGCGAAATACGATGACTGGCTGCTTGGCATAGATCGCGCAGTGCTGGGGGAAACGCCAGCGCTGCGTTGGCAGATGTGGTCACACCCAATCGTAACAGAAATACTCAGCGGTTGCTATCTGATGTTTTTCCCAGCCGTGCTGGTGGCTTTTGGCGCAGCCATCTGCAGGCCGAATAAATACGGAGTGCAACTAGCCAATGGTCTCATAGGAATCTATGGGCTGGGGTTCCTCGGCTACACCCTGATTCCAGCCATGGGGCCGCATTTGGCGCTGGCGCATGCTTTCCACGAACCTTTGACAGGTGGTCTGCTCACCAAAACGAATGCCTCGTTAGTGACTCAGGGAAGCAATCAGGTGGATGTGTTTCCCAGTCTGCATGTTGCAATTACCGTCTTTTTACTGGGCTGGCTGTGGCGGCACCACCGTCGCGCTTTCCCCTTTCTCCTGTTTCCCGCCGTGGGTCTCGGCGGGGCGACAATTTACCTGCGCTATCACTATGCCGTCGATGTCGCGGCCGGAATCCTTCTGGCTGCACTTGGAATGCGGATGGCGCGCAACCCTGATACATCCCATGAATAACCTGCTACGTTTTGATTCACCCCTGGCAACCCGCCCCGAATACACCGGAGGAAAAGGTGCCAACCTGGCCTTGCTAACTTCCGGCGGTTTCAAGGTGCCGCAGGGTTTCCTGGTCATTGCGGCAGTCTACCGCGCCTGGCTGGATGCCGTGGTCGGTTGGCGCGAAGTCGTGCAGCAACTACCCTGCCATGATCCGGCCGCCCTAGCCGAGGCCGCCCGTCGCTGGCGCGAGCAATTGACTACCGTGCCGCTCCCTGCGGCCGTGGCGGCTGAAATCACGGAGGCGGTGCAGTCATTCCCCGCTGGCACCTGCTTCGCAGTGCGATCCTCCTCCACCATGGAAGACCTGGCGCAGGCAGCCTTTGCCGGGCAGCATGATACGTTCCTGAATTGTTGCGGGGCGGAGCGCGTGGTGGCAGCAGTGCGGGATTGTTTCGTTTCCCTCTGGCATGACCGCGCCATCGCCTATCGCCATCAACAGGGGTGTGATCACAGCGCTGCTAACATGGCGGTGGTGGTGCAGGAAATGGTGAACTGCGACGTAGCTGGCGTGGCCTTCAGCATCAATCCCATCACGGGGGATCTCACCACGGCAGTGATCGATGCCAACTATGGTCTCGGTGAATCAGTGGTCAGCGGCGGGTGTGCGGTGGACCATTGGGAGGTCGAGAAAAGCAGTGGGGCGGTGTTGTCCTGCACGATTGCCTGCAAAACCATGCGCACCGTTTGCGCGACTGGCGGAGGGGTGGCAGACGAGGCACTGGATGATGCCGCAGGGGCTGCGCCTTCCTTGACAACCGATGAGGTGGCGGCAGTCACGGAATTGCTGCGGCGGGTCGAAGCTTGGTTTCGCTTTCCCCAGGATATCGAATGGGGGCTGCTGGATCATCACTTGGTGGTGCTGCAATCACGTCCCATCACCACCATTCCTGCACGATGGACGCGCGACGAATCCGCGGAGCGTTTTCCCAATGTGGTTACCCCATTGACCTGGGATTTTGTGGAAAGCGGATTCCATCGCTCCATGGACTTTTCATTCCGCCTCATGGGTTTCCCGCCCTTCGGCGGCAAGTGGTTCGGGATGCATGGGCATTATATTTACGGCAATCAAAACGCCGTGGAAATCTATGCGCGACGGTTTCCCTTTGCGCTTAGTTCGCTGGAGGATCTGCCACGACTCATTCCCCAGCTGCGCGAAGAGTTCCGCTGGGTGCAGGAATTGCCCGTGCATTGGTCCCGGGATTTGGACTACTATCTGATGCGCCTGGGAGAGTTCAACGCCGAACCATTGGACGATAAATCCATCCCAGAACTCTGGAAGTTCGTGCAGGAGATCAATGAGCATGGCGCACAATATTTCCTGCCTAACATCGCGATTTCCGTGACTCAGGGAGTGCTGTATCGCTTGCTGCAGTTTTTACTAAAAGAGCTGTTTGGAGCCGCCGAGGTGGCTCCGCTCATGGATGGCCTCCTGGCGTATTGCGAAACCAAGACGGGCGCCATCAATAAGGAACTCTACGAACTGGCGCAACTGGCACTGCAGGAACCACTGCTGGAAGCACGGTTGCGTGATCCGCGTGGCAGCCGCGCCTTGTGGGACAGTGGGGTGCTGACCACGGAACACGCATTATTTCATCAACGATTCCAGTTGTTAATGCGGGATCATGGTCATCGAGAAATGGACTTTGATCCCTATCATCCGCTGTGGGCCGAAGTGCCCTGGGTGGTGCTGGATCAGATTCGCCTTATCCTCGATGCCCCGGGGGATCTAACCCCGTCCCAGCGCGAACGGGAACTCAAGGTGCGATCGCAAGCAGCTGAGTTCGCCCTGTTCCAACGACTGCCGCAAGACTTGCATTTCTTCCTTTATGAAGTCATCCGCCTCGCCCGAGTCTATACTGGCCTGGACGACTTGGAGCATTATCAGACCACCCGGCTGGCCCAGCCACTCCGCAAGGGGCTGAAGATGCTCGGTCAGCGTTTGGTGCAGAGGGGAATATTGTCTGAACCCATGGACATATTCTTTGCCAGGGAGGCCGACATCAGCGCAGCGGTGGCCGCGGATGACCCACTGCGTTGGGCGGAACTAACTACTGCGATCTCCACCGCCAAGGCTTCGTGGGAGGATGCCCGGCACCGCACGCCCGGTTGGTGTCCTGACGCTCCCCCAACAGAATGCGTCGTCTCTGAACCCGGCAGTGAGCTTGCGGGTCTGCCGGGAAGTCCCGGCGTCATCACCGGCCGGGTGTTCGTCGTTTCCGGTCCGCAGGACTTTGCACTATTTCCACGTGGAGCCGTGCTAGTGGCGCGCACCACCAACCCCGCTTGGACGCCATTATTTTATGCCGCCAGTGCCGTCATCACGGAAAGCGGAGGCCCGCTCTCTCATGGGGCCGTGACGGCCAGGGAAATGCGCATTCCTGCGGTCATGTCGGTGCGTCAATGTCTGTCGCGCCTCACGACAGGCAGCCTGGTGCAGGTGGATGGAACCAAGGGAACAGTAGTGTTAGTGCAAACGGAGGAGACGCCTGCGATCCCGCAGCCCATTCCGATTGTGCAGCGCAGGGTGCCGACTGCCGGAGCAATTGAAAAAAAGCGCACTTCACCTGTAACCATTTGCGCGGGTTCCTGATTTCCCCTGTGACCGAGTGCGGCCCCAGGCCGGATTCGATTCACGATCACACTATAACCATCACTATCACTACCTTATGAAACTATCATACAAATCCTCCTGTCTGGCTGTGGCGACCGCCATTTGCCTTACCACTATAAACGCCACCGCAGCCGTCTTCAGCGGACTGTATTCCTTTGGCGACAGCCTGAGTGACTCCGGCAATACCAACCTCGCCACCAGCGGAGCCTTACCCGGGGCTGGCTACGACAACGGCCATTACTCCAACGGTCGAGTCTGGGTCGAGTATGTCGCTAGAAATTTTGGCATGACTACACCGACTCCGAGCCTCTTGGGCGGAACCAATTCCGCATGGGCCGGGGCCTACACCCTCACGGGAGGATCCGTCCCCACCATCACACAGCAAGTGGGCATGTTCACTGGCGGCGGCGGCTCGTTTCTGCCCACGGATATGGTAACACTTTGGGGTGGGGCCAATGATTTCCTGCTGGGCGGCCAGACCAATCCGCTCATCCCTGCAGCAAATATTGCCAACATCATCCCGTTGCTGGCGAATGCCGGAGCCAAGACCATTGTGTTGCCCAATCTGCCGGATCTGGGAGACACTCCCGCGTTGCTCTCAACGGGAGATCCTGCCTCCATTCTGGGCGCCAGCATGTGGACGCAAGGGTTCAACGCCAGTTTGTTCAGTCAAATCCCAACCCTGGAAGCGACTTACGGCATCGACATTATTCCAATCGACGTTTATGCCTTGGGCAAGCAGTTGAAGGCCAATCCTGCGTTGTATGGCTTCACCAATACCACGGATGGCGCTCTGCTCACCGGGAATGCGGCCAACGCCGCACAGTATCTGTATTGGGACAGCGTTCACCCCACGACTGCAGTCCATGAAATGTTTGCCGGACTAGTCCCAGAGCCCAGTGGCGCGGTCCTGGTCTTTATGTTCGCAGCGGGTGCGTCTCTACGGAGGCACCGCCGCGCAGCTTAAAGCAAGCCTCAGCTCGACAAATGCCCCACACACAAATCAACTTCCAACCACGGGTGGTCCGCGTTGCCCTCGCCTCGCTAAATCAGTGGACCTTTGCCCGCATGGGTTTGACTCGAGCCATGCTGAACCCATTCATTGAAGTGAGCCCCTGTGATTTTCCATGAATTATACAAAATGGCGGAAGGAGTGGGATTCGAACCCACGGTGAGTTTAACCCCACGTCCGATTTCGAGTCGGGTGCCTTAAACCGGGCTCAGCCATCCTTCCGTTGCGGCCCGGTTGGGAGTGTTACTTGCTGCAAGGGGTTTCGTAAAGCAGATTTGTCGTGAATTCATGGCTCTAGGTGCACGGATGGGGTGGGGAATTCAGGAAAGGCGTCTGATGAGTCGGCGCATGACGCCTTGGATGAGCAGGTTGGAAGCAGGCAAGGCTTGCTGTGTCAGGGGATGGGCGGTTAGGAGCCAGGCCTTGCCCCGTTCCACGCGATAAACTCGCACAAGGCTTTCGTTGTGCATCAGGGCGGCCACGATGTCGTTGGATTTTGGGGGGATGCCGTTTTCGAAGATTAAGACGTCGCCTGGCAGGATGTGCCGCTCTTCCATGGCATCGTCCTGGACTTGCAGCGCGAAGGTGCGCGGGGTGGGCCGAAAACCCAGGGTGTCCAAGCTAATCTGCGTGCAGGGCTTTAGGGTCAGGGTGGGTTGCGGATGGGATTTCATGAGGAATGGAGACTGTTCTTTAGAACAGTATTCAATGAAACAAATTTCGTCAACCTCGATCACACCGCGTTCGATTTTGGCAACAATCCGGCCTCAACTGCTTCTGACCCAACGCTCGCTTTACTCTTCAAAATTCTCGCTTAGGCATTGCTCGCATCTCTTCTGCAAATTTCCTTTATGCCTGCGACTGTCGCTACCCAATTTTTCCATCATCGCGCTCCGTTCGTGCTTCGCACGGAGGAGTCGCTCCCCGAGTTCACCCTGGCTTATGAGACCTACGGCACGCTCAATGCGGATGGTAGTAATGCGATCCTGCTTTTCCATGCCCTGACGGGCAGTCAGCATGCCTCAGGGATGAATACTGGCATTGAGGGGATCGGGGGGAGGTGGACGTCCGAGTGCCATTTGGGCTGGTGGGATTTGTTTATTGGTCCGAAGCGGGCCTTGGACACGAATAAATATTTCATTATCTGCGCGAACTATCTGGGCGGCTGTTACGGCAGCACTGGACCCAGTTCCCTAAATCCACTGACTGGAAAAGCTTACGGGGCTCATTTTCCCACCTTGCGTCTGGCAGACATTGTTGACGCCCAGATGAAGCTGGTGGAGAGTCTTGGCATTACGAAGTTGCACGCCACGGTCGGGGCCTCTGTGGGAGGTCTGATGGCGCTGAGTTTGGCCACGAGGTATCCGGATCGGGTGCAGAACATCATCAGCATTGGCAGTGGTTACCAGACGTCCATGCTCCAGCGGATCCATAATTTTGAGCAGATCTTTGCCATTGAATCCGACCCGCATTTTTTGGGCGGCAACTATTATGACGGAAACCCGCCGAATGCCGGCTTGTCGCTTGCGCGGATGATTGGTCACAAGACGTTCGTCTCCCCGCATACGCTGGCCCAGCGTGCCAACAGTCAGATCCGCAATGCTCAGGATAATCTTGGCTGGTATGAACTGAGTAATGGCGTGGAAAGTTACATGCTGCATCAGGGGCGGAAATTCGAAACGCGCTTCGATGCCAATACCTACCTCCGGATCCTTGACGCCTGGCAGTGGTTCGATCTGCTGAAGGAGGCTGAGGTGGATTCTTACGAGGAACTCTTCCTTGCCTGTCGCGACCAACGCTATCTCATCTTCAGTATCGATAGCGATGTCTGCTTCTACCCGGCCGAGCAAGCCGCGCTGGAAAAGCTCTTGAGCGACAACCAGGTGCCCAATACTCATATCACCGTGCATTCCGAAAAGGGGCATGATTCCTTCCTGCTGGAGCCGCTGCTCTACTATCCGCACTTGGCCTATGCGTTGGGGGATGGTTGGTTCCCATAGCGCCAGCGCACCTGAATGTTTGTGGCTTGGCCATCGCGTCAATATGAGACTCGTCTGCCCCGCCCGGCAAGCTAGACGTGGACATGCGCCAAAGATGGTTTCCAGCACGGCCCCCTAAGCTTGGGTAAGACACCGTGCTGAATTCCCCCGTTTTTTTGAAAGAAGTGCGTTTCGTGCTTGCTGGTAGGTGCGGGCTGCGCTAAGAGAGATTTCTTCCGTTAGCGGAAAGAAGGGGGTTTAGCTCAGTTGGTAGAGCGCTTCGTTCGCAATGAAGAGGTCAGGAGTTCGAATCTCCTAACCTCCACTTCTTCCAAGTCTGATCCGCATCCTGCTTACTTCGGCTCCTTGAGTTTTACCAAGCGCAAGGTTTTGGTATCAAACCACAGTTGGCCTTTGCTGGCGCGCAATTCGGCTACGAGTTCCACTTGGCGCTCGGCATCCACGCTGAATTCATACTGAAGCGGAGACCAGTTTCCCGTGCCCTGTTTCTTGTTCGTGCGGTTCTCGCCAGAGATACGCAGACCTCCACCGGTGCCCTTCTCCGTTTCCAGGGCCTTGAGATCCTTGCTCTTCGCTTTGCCTTCGAAACGATAGTGGCCTGGGGCCAGCAGCACGCTGGTGCGCCAGGAGGCGATGGTTTCCTCACCCTCTCCGCAGCCAAGTAGCAGTAGCCTCGGCTTGCCTTCCTCGTTGATGTCTTCCAGTTGCGCTTCTCCAGTTTCCTGACGCGGCACCCAGTTGTCTAACTCCGCGTGACCTTGGTCATCGAACGCCAGCGGTTGTGGTTCAGGGGCATCGCTTTGCTCTTGCAGGTTGGAGGCCCGGGCGGTGATTCGCTCCAGCAGCTCCTGGACTCGTTCGTGGTGCTGCTTTTGGGCTTCTTCTCCCATGGATTCCAAGGCAGGCTTCAGATTGGCGGCCGTGCTTAGCGCCTTCTTTTTCAAGCCATCCGGCGCAAACGATGGCAGGAGGCTCTTAATTTTCTCCCGATATTTTTGTCGCCAAGCAGGATTCTGCATCACAGCGGTGGCCACCAACGCCTTGGGGGCGCTGAGGATGGAAGCCCCTGGGTCGCCAAACATTTGGTCCATTCCATGCGGCAGGAAATGGGCTCGGTTGTTGTCTCCCGGATCAAAATACACTCGGTAGTTATTCTGATTCAAACAATAGCCATCCCAATGTCCAGTCATGAATTCCAAGGCCATGAAGGTGATGAAGGCATCAACATTTAGCAACGCTTCCAACCGAGGCCAGCGCTCGTCCAGTTGCTCCACGCGGCAAGCCTCCGCCAGGGCCGCAAGGTCGGAGCGATTCTCCGGACCCTTGCCCTCATCCCGATCCAATTCCCCATCCACATCATTGAGGAAGCCGCCATCGTAGAGATTTCCTTTGGAGTTAACGAAATGTTGTTTCAGAAAATTCTTATCGAACCCTTCCTTCACCACATACAGGCCCAGATCTTTCCCGTTCAACCACACGCGCGCGTGCGCCACGCGCGGAGCGGGGATGCCTGCTTGGTTGAAGAGATGGGAGCAGAGGAGTTCGTGCAGATAGGTCTCGTCCTGGACGGAGTTGTTCAGATGAAATTTATCCAACCCATGGAACGACTGATCTTCGGTGAATCGATCCATGTTAATGGTAAACGCCGGGCGCTGGTCGATTTCCTGGAAACTTCCGGCGGCCCCTTTCAGCTTGATTGCTACGTCGGTAAAGGTCGTCTCCCCATTCTCCACGATTTTGCATTTCACATACGTCCTAGCATCCTTCTTGAGACTCTCAATTTCCGAAGGCGGTAGTTCCAGCTTCAGATTCGGGACGGAATCGGCGGCAAAGAATGCCGTGCTGGCTTCAGCCTTCTTGCTGCTGCCCTTATCCTTGGTCGGCTTGCTGTCATCTTTGGCGAGAGCGGGCTGGATCAGTCCGCTAAGGATGATCGAGAGCAGGAAACACACGCCACCGCGGAGGTGGAAGCGAATGGAGGATCGGGTATTGGTCATGGGCACCCTTGGAGGAAGATTGGCGGGTTTCAATCGCAGAAAATTAGCGATGGAGAAACCCGAACCTCGTGAATTGGAAAATTTTCGGTTGACCCAGAATAGAGCTGGAATTAAGACACATTTCGCTCAAGCAGCGGCAAAAACTCCAAGGCGCGGTTAGCTCAGTGGTAGAGCACCTCACTGACACTGAGGGGGTCACTGGTTCGAACCCAGTATCGCGTATTATTTCTCCTATCAAAACAGCCACTGATCTTTCCTTCATCGCATGCTGCCGGACGAAATTTCTGAAGATGAATGGCTCCGACGTAGAGTGATGTTGGCTGCTGAAGGCTACGCAGAACTCAACCTCTGGGAATTCGCCTGGGAAGAATTGCAGGGACTGCCGCTGCGGGATCAGGAACGCCCGGAAGTGCGGGAGGCCTGCCTGGCCTTATTGATGAAACAAGCCCGCTGGGAGGAGGCGATCGCACTTGGCCAGTTGCTGTGCCGCCAATGCCCAGACTTGCCAGCCGCGTTCATCCACACGGCGTTCTGTTATCATGAAACGGGAATGACCATGGAGGCGTTAAAGACGCTGAGATCAGGCCCCAATTCGCTACAGCAGGAAGGGTTGTATCACTACAACTGTGCGTGTTATCTGGCCGTGTTAGGCCATGCCGATGAAGCCCGGGATTTGCTGCGCACAGCCTTCGCGTTGGATGATTCGCTCCAAGAAAATGCCCGCACCGATCCTGATTTACAGAGTCTGCGGGGAAAGACGGATGCAGATTAAATGAAGTCGATGCGCCAGCTCCAACTTCTGTTCCTCCCGCCGCTCCTTGGTTGGGGTATCGGGTTAGGCGCAAAGTCATGGCGGAGCGGGGCCCGTGTGGTTGAGAGCGTTTCCTGTCAGGAAATGCCTTCAGCGGCGGCCCGGGAGGCCGAGTTTTCCCTGGCCAAATTCAAATCCGCCACCGGCCTGCCGATGCATCGGATGCTGGCGCAAATTTTGCCCAAGGCCGACCGCGCGCTGATGCAGGCGCTGGCGGTAGATTTGGCCACACGTAAACCTCAGCCGCAGTCAACGGTCGTCTGGAAGGCGGTTTTTGTCCGGTGGGTTCAGTTGGATCCGCCAGCCGCAATGGAATTCGCCCGGAGTTACGAATTGGCGCACCCGGCCATGACGGCTTGGGCTAAATTGAATTTAGACGCAGCGATTGCTGGCGTTGCGACGAAGCAAAGAGGGGAGACTCAGGCGATACTGGAAACGTTGCTGGAAAGTGATCCCGCGCGTGGTGCTAGGTTGCTAGCTGAATTTGAGAAAATGTCTGACAATCCCTGTGAGGACAATCATAACCTCCGCGTGAACCTTTTCGTGCGCTGGGCTGCGCTAGAGCCGCAGGCAGCGTTGGCGTTTGTGTTGGGGCCGTCAGGAGAGGCGACTCAGAGCGATTTGCTCAGTGCTGTGATTCAAGGCTGGGTGGGGCGGGATCCGCAGGGCTGTATGGCTTGGATAGGACAACGTGGTCTGCTGAAGTTCGACTATACGCTACTTCATGCGCTGGAACAAGCATCGCTCACGCAGCCTCAGGCTGTGCTTACAGCATTTTCCTTCATGCCAGCCAGCCTAGAGACGCGTGGGCTGTGTGCCCGAGTGGTTACGAAATGTGCGTTAGCTGATCTCGAGGGAACGCTAGCGATGGTGCGACAACATTTCCCAGAGGGGGCCCTGCGCGGTCCTATGCTAGCCAAAGCGGCGGCTGCTGTGGCTGGGAAAGACCCGCTGAAGGCGGCTGCCGTCATGGACGAAATGGGTTGGCGGAATTATGATAGCGAGGAAGACCTGCGGCCCTGGGTTTTTCTGCCAGAGGGTGCTGCACAGGAGCATTTCACGAGGCCGAGAGCGGGCGATGACCCTGCCTCTGTGAGCGATCACATGGCGTTGGTCTTGAAAAATCTCGTCCAACTTGACCCCGAGCGGGCAGTGGCCAGCTTCGCAAAAATCACCAGCATGGCGAATGCCGAGCAGGTGAAGCTCCTGACATCATTTGTGCCCAACTGGTTTTCCAAAGACTCCGACGCAGCGCTGCACTGGATGAACTCGCTGCCAGCCCAGCGCTTGGAGAATGCTCAACTCCACCAGGTGGTTAAGTCATTGGATGTGGGAGCGGCAGGACTCGCGGATTTGGCGGAGAAAGTTCCGGCAGGCCCATTGCGGGAGGCGTTGGCGAGGCAATTTATCGCCAGCCAAGTCGTAGATGATCCGGAGGCTACGATAGGGCGACTCCCGTTCACAGATCCCGCCACGCAGCAGGCGGCCTTGGATCAGATCGTCCGCGCCTGGGGAGAAACGCAGCCGCAAGCCGCCTTGGAGCGGCTGCTGAAGGAGCCTGGCGCGATGCCGGAAACCTGTCAGGTCGTCATCGAAAATTGGGCACAGAAGGATAGTAGGGCTGCAAGCGACTGGGTGCAGCATTTACCGCCCGGCCCTGCCAAGGATGGAGCGATCGGAGGCTTGGTGAACTCGCTCTCGCAGGCTGATGGGGGAGATGATCCAGATTTCCCTGCAGCCCTAAGTTGGGCCTTGAGCATGGCGGATGCTGGTAAAAGGATAACCCAAGCGCAACAAGTCATAAAGCGCTGGCCGGATGAAGAGATTGAGGCCGAGACTATGCGTGAATCCATCGTGCATTCTTCTTTGGCAGAAGCGGATCAGCAGGAGCTACTCCAGAAACTTGCACCATGAAGCTCTCGCAAATCATTGTTTCTGGCGGGCTATTCCTCGCAGGCCTTGCGGGAGGCTGGTTCACGCCTGCTCCGGGCGCTTCCGATGTTAGCTTGAGCCAAATTCCCCCGGTGGCAATACCGACTGGAAATGGTGCGTTAGAACCGTCCGGGTTGGCGGGGGATTTGAGCCATCTGCCATTCCGGGAGGCTTGGGAACTGGCGGATGAGTCAGGCAAGATGGAAATCTTAAGACGTTGGGGGGTGGCTGATCCAGAGGATGCCGTGCGCTATTTCGCGCTTGAATTGGTGAATGGGGTTCCGAGGGATCCAGAGCGGGTGCGACGTTTTGGGTATCGTTGGGCGGAGAGCGATCCTGCGAGATTCATGACGGTGTTAAATTCAATGTCAGGGCCCATTCCAGACTGCCTTGACCAGTGCTTAGAGACGGCTTGTGGAGCCAGCGGGAATCAGGAATCCTTGCTGGAATTTTGGAAATCCGCACGGCCAGAGTTGAACCGAAAGATGCGTCGAGGAATCTTCGATAAATTGTTCGATAGCGATCCCCGAATTGCATTGAACTAATTAAAGAGCATCCCGATAGGGGAGAGGGCATCAGTCTGGCCTGCAGTTGGGTCGGCTGATCCGGAAAAACTCCTATCAGCTTTGGCGAAGCCGGGTGCGCTGGTCGCTCCTCCGTCGGTGGTGGCGCTCGTCTTGAGCAATTGGAACTCCCGGGATTTCCCTGCCGTGCAAAATTATGTGGCATCCATGCCACCAGGGCCTGCCCGCAGGCAAGCCTGCGAGGCCGTCGTTAAGAAAATGTTCAACGATTTCGATGGTAAAAATCACAAAGTTGAGGTGGCTTTAGCGTGGGTCGAGGCCAACGCGGCCACCAAGCAGAACCGCCGACTCATTGCGAGCCATTATGTTTATTACGATCCGACGAAAACGTTCGAAATCGCAGGACCGCATTTCCTGGCAGGAAAGGGATACACACGCGAAGGGAGCGAACTTCGGATGGCTATGCGAGATTATGCGTTCGATCATTGGGATGTGGCGGTTGAACTTACGCTGAAGTCGCCTTCCCATGCCATCCGGTCAGTCGGTGTGGCAGGATTAGTCTCGGCACTGCCGTGGGGGGAGGGGAAGAGTTTGAAAAGTCTGGAGACGCTCAGCACAATCATAAATCAAGCTAGGCTGGAGAGTAAGCCACTGCCGGATGACGAGAGTTGGGCCATGAATATTACCGAAGATGAAGTGCCAAATGTTATGAACTGGTTGGGCCAGCAAACAGACCAGGTGCAGGCCGCGTTGCTTCGAGCAGTGCTCAACCTTGCTTCAGGCCGCACGGAAGTTCCCATCCACCAACTGCTCCTGCAATTCCCGCCGAGTGCCGCTCGGGCTGAACTTTTGATAACCGAGGTTAGGGCTTTAGCAGGCGCTTCCCCGCGAGATGCGGCAGATTTCTCACTGACTCTGCCACCGGGCACCGAGCGAGATTTCTCTGTTCTGAACACAGTCATCGCGTGGAGCCGAACGGATCCTGCTGCCGCCAAAGCCTGGATGAACGCCCTGCCGGACTCTCCCTCCAAAGCGCGGGCTCTGCAGGAGCTTCGATGAAATTTCGGGAAATAATCTCGAAAAACAACTTGCATCGATTCTTAGCCCCGCTAGAATCCGCGCTCCCAACCTCGGCCCGGACTGTTTACTGGACTGAGAACAATACTTTCTGCAAGAAATGCACAACCGTCAATTATTACGAACGCCTCAACCCGCTTCCGGCCCGCCCGGAAGTTGGTGAAGCCGATGTCGTAAGACGGTTTCGCAAGTCTTCCTTTTTTAAACCCCTGGAACGATACTACGAGACTATGATACAGATGGAATCCAAAGTGGCGGTGGCCGATAATACCGGTGCCCGCGTCGCGAAAATGATTGGTGTGCTAGGTAAGCGCACTCGCCAAGCTCACATCGGTGATATTATCACCGCCCACATCCGCGAGGCCACGCCGACCGCCAACGTCAAGAAGGGCGAAGTCGTCCGTGCCGTGGTCGTGCGCACCTCCGCTCCCATCCGTCGTGATGATGGATCGATCCTCCGCTTCGACACCAACGCTATCGTGGTGATCGACAAGGACAACAATCCTAAAGGAACCCGTATCTTCGGCCCCGTGGCCCGCGAACTCCGCGATAAGAACTTCATGAAAATCGTCTCGCTGGCGCCCGAAGTTCTCTAATTCATTATTTAACTCATCCGACTCCTGATTATATCCCATGAGCAAAGCTAAATTTCACGTCGCCAAAGGTGACATCGTTCTCGTCACCACGGGCGCAGCCAAGGGCCAGCAAGGTGCAGTCCTGAAGATCATCGCAGAGAAATCCCAAGCGATCATCGAAGGCGTTCGCCTCATTACCAAGGCCACCAAGCCCAATCAACAAGCCAACCAACCGGGCGGCTTGCTCAAAAAGGAAGGACCTGTCCATGTGTCCAACCTGAAACTCGTCACCGCCAAAGCCACCGGCAAAAAGCCTGCTGCCAAAAAGGCCAAGGCCGAAAAAGCTCCCGCCAAAGCGAAGAGCACCACCAAGTCCAAATCTAAGTAACCCCCTAACCGCGGAAGCAAGCCATGAGCAAGACCGAACCAAGCCTCCAATCTTTTTACAAAGAGCAGGTCGTCCCCCATCTTAAAACGAAGCTGGGCGTCACCAACATCCACCTCATCCCCAAGATTGAAAAAGTCGTGGTGAACTGTAGTGTGGGTTCCCAGCCTGACCGTAAACAAGCCGTCGAAGATGCCGTCAACGACGTTACCACCATCACCGGCCAAAAGCCAGTGGTCACCAAGTCCAAGAAGAGCGTGTCCAACTTCAAGCTCCGTGAGAACGAAGCCGTTGGCGTCAAAGTGACCCTCCGCGGTCGCATCATGTATGAATTTCTGGAGCGTCTCATCAAGATCGCCATTCCGGTCATTCGTGACTTCCGCGGAGTTAGTCCTCGGGCCTTCGATGGTAAAGGTAACTACACCCTTGGCATCACGGATCAGTCCATCTTCCCTGAGATCAAGATTGATGAAATCAAGCGCTCCCTCGGTTTCGATATTTGCATCGTCACTTCCGCCAATACCGACGACCATGGTCGGGAATTGCTCCGCGCGCTGGGCATGCCCTTCCGTGGTGCGAAACCCGAAGTCGTAAAATCAGAAGGTGATACCGCCGCTGCCTAATCCATCCATTCCAAGCACGATAACACCGTCACAACTCTAAAATAATATGGCCGTTCTTACAGACCCTATTTCCGACTTCCTGACCCGCTGGAAAAATGCCAGCCGCGCCCAGAAGGTCGAATTCTCCGCCCCTTACAGCAAAATCAAAGCCGAGATCGCACGCATTCTTCAAGAAGAAGGCTACATCTGGGGCTACGAAGTGGACACCACGGGAGCCCATCCGGTGCTCAAGGTGAAAGCCAAATACCAAGGCACCACCCCCATCCTCAACAACCTGCGTCGTATGTCCAGTCCTGGAATGCGCCAATATGTCGGAGCTGGTGAGATCCCCAAAGTGCTTAACGGCATGGGCATCTCCATCCTTTCCACGCCCAAAGGCATCATGACTGGCCAGCAAGCCAGGAAACAGAACGTCGGCGGAGAACTCCTCGCCATCGTCTGGTAACCCTATCTGTAACCCCCAACGCATAAATTTACCATGTCCCGCGTAGGAAATAAATCCATTCCCGTCCCCGCCAAAGTGACCGTCAAGGCCACCGGGTCCCTCGTCCAAGTAGAAGGGCCCAAGGGCAAACTCAGCTTCACTCTGCCTGAAGGTATCTCCTTCAGCCAGGAAGGCACCAACGTCACCATCGCTCGCAAGAACGACGAACGCCGCAGCAAAGCGCTTCACGGCACCAGTCAGCGTTTGGTTAGTAACATGATCAAAGGCGTCAGTGACGGCTTCGTGAAGAACCTCGAAATCCAAGGCGTCGGCTTCCGGGCTTCCGTTAAGGGAGACAAGCTCGACCTCAGTCTCGGTTACAGCCACCCGCTGTTGCACCCAATCCCAGAAGATCTCAAAGTCACCGTTACCGACAACACCAAGATTTCCGTTGAAGGCATCGACAAACAACGCGTTGGCCAGTTGGCGGCGGATATCCGGAGCTACTACCCACCCGAGCCTTACAAAGGCAAAGGCGTCCGCTATGCTGGCGAAGTCGTCCGCCGCAAGGAAGGCAAGAAATCCAAGTAACCTTCTCAACTGTCACTTTTTACCTGTTTTAAACTATGAAAATTATTCGCAAAGCAAAACGCGTCCGCATCCATACGCGGATCCGCCGCAAGCTCAGTGGCACGTCCGAGCGTCCTCGCTTGGCTGTTTTCTTCTCGCATCGTAACGTGACCGCCCAGGTCATCGACGACGTGGCTGGCAAGACCCTCGTGGCTGCCTCCACCATGAAGAAAGGCGTCAACAACGTGGCCAACATCGCTTCCGCCACCAGCATCGGCAAAGCCATCGCTGAAAAAGCCAAGGCCGCCAATATCACCGCCGTCGTCTTCGACCGTGGTGGCCATCAATACCATGGCAAAGTCAAAGCACTCGCCGATGCCGCTCGGGAAGCCGGCCTACAATTCTAATCCACCAACTACTTATGGCATACGAAAAAGGTAACAGAAATTCAGGCGATTCCCGCGACGGCGGCAGTGACTACACTGAGAAAGTCGTCTCCATCAATCGCTGCGCGAAAGTGGTGAAGGGTGGTCGTCGTTTCAGCTTCTCTGCTCTCGTCATCACTGGCGACAAGCAAGGCAGCTTCGGCATTGGTTTTGGTAAAGCGAACGAAGTATCCGATGCCATCAAGAAGGCCAGCGAGGCCTCCCGTCGTCGCTTCGTCAAAGTCAATCTGCGAGATGCCACCATCCCGCACGAAATCATCGGCAGCTTCGGTGGCGGCCGCGTGCTGCTCAAGCCAGCTGGTCCGGGAACGGGCATCATTGCTGGCGGCGGCGTGCGCCCCGTTTGTGAAGCCGTTGGCATCAAAGATGTCATCGCCAAAAACCTTGGCTCCAAGAATCCTACCAATGTGGTCAAGGCCACCATCGAAGCTCTCATGGCGCTCCGCACCAAAGAGCAACTACTCACCGCTCGCGGCAAGAAACTGCCCGAAAAGAAGGCCCTCTAATCTTCCTCTTCTAAATCTTTAACGACACAATTCTTATGCGTCTTCATAATCTAGCACCACGTCCGGGTGCCAAACATCGGACCAAGCGACTCGGCTGCGGTGAAAGCTCCGGTCACGGTAAAACCAGCGGTAAGGGCCATAAAGGTCAAAACTCCCGTTCTGGCGGCAGTATCCGCATCGGCTTCGAAGGTGGACAGATGCCAATGCATCGTCGTCTCCCGAAGAAGGGATTCAATAACTCCGCGTTCGCCTTCAAGTGGGCCGTGGTTAACCTTACCGATTTGGAATTGCGCTTCGACGATGGTGCCACGGTGGACGAAACCTCCCTCCGGGCCCTCAAACTCGTCAAGGGCGGTGCTTGGGATGGCGTCAAAATCCTTAGCATGGGTGAAGTCACCAAGAAACTCAACGTGGTGGTGGATCGCATCAGTGCCGTAGCCAAGGAAAAGATCGAAAAAGCGGGCGGAACCGTTACGCTAAACGCTCTGAAAACTTCGGCTCAAGCTTGATGAATCCGCAGGCCAACAACTAAATTCACGGCAGGGCAGACAATACTTGTCTGCCTTGCCGCTTTAGTGTTAAGTCCGCCCCTGTCCTTATTTAACATTTCCTAACAGCTTCCTCTCAAATGCTTTCCGCTTTTGCTAACATGTTCAAAATCCCTGAGCTTCGCTCCAGGGTTCTCTTCACTTTGGCCATGATCGCCATCATCCGGATCGGGGCGGCCATTACCCTGCCCGGCGTGAATCCATGGGCTGTTCAAGAATGGCTGAAGGAAAGTGGTCGCACCTCAGGTGATGCGCTCACCACCATGCTGACCGTCTTCAGTGGCGGCGGTATCAAAAACTGCGCCATCCTCGCATTGGGCATCATGCCTTACATCAGTGCCAGTATTATGGTTCAGTTGTTAACGGCCGTGGTGCCTCGACTCAGCAAATTGGCCCGGGAAACGGGCGGCCGTCAGAAAATCAGCCAATACACGCGCTACTTGACCATCATTCTCTGCCTGATTCAAGGCTACATCATTGCGAAAGGCCTGGTCAACCCCAAGGGGAATTATCTCCTCCCGGGGATGGATGAATTTCTGACCCGAAACGGAGTCAAACTTGTCCCTGAAGCAGGCTTTGGATTTTACGCGCTGGCCATCATTTCGATGACTGCTGGCACGATGTTCACGATGTGGTTGGGTGAACAGATCACCGAACGCGGGATCGGTAATGGCACTTCCCTCATCATTTCCGTCAACATTCTGAGCGACCTCCCCGGCGCGCTGATCACCGTTTGGAAAACCTATATCTCCCAAGCGGTCGCCAACCCCGTCAACGCCATTATCGTGGTAATTTTCCTGATCGCCTTCATTTTCACGATCATGGCTATCATTGCCCTGACCCAGGCTACCCGTAAGATTCCCGTGCAGTATGCCAAGCGTATGGTGGGCCGGAAAATGTTCGGCGGTCAGTCCACGCACTTGCCCGTGCGACTGAATTACTCGGGTGTCATGCCGATCATTTTCGCGAGCGCCATTATTTCGTTCCCCCCGATGATCATCAATTCCATCTGGGGAGAGAAGCCATGGGCGTCTTCCTTCTACCGCATCATGAATGACAATGGTCCTTTGCACTGGGCCATCTACGTCGTCCTCATTTTCTTCTTCGCCTACTTCTGGGTTGCCACCATGTTTCAGCCAACGCAAATGGCGGAGGATTTGAAGGGCAACGGCGGCTACATCCCGGGGGTTCGTCCCGGCAAGCCCACCGCTGATTTCTTGGATCACACCATGACCCGGCTAACTTTTGCGGGCGCATTTTTCCTTGCTCTCGTAGCCATCGCCCCACAAGTCTTGAGTTGGGCCAAGAGTATCCCCAGCATCGTGAGCCAATTCTTTGGTGGAACGAGCATTCTGATTTTGGTCGGCGTGTTGCTTGACCTCATGCGCCAAGTGGAAACGCACCTTTTGCAGCGTCATTATGACGGATTCCTGCGCAAGGGTAAGATGAAGGGACGTTATGACACCACGGGTCAACCGGTGAACACAGGTGCTGGGGTCAAGATGGTTGCCATCTGGAT
The DNA here is from genome assembly GCA_031411295.1 of Verrucomicrobiales bacterium. Lineage (GTDB taxonomy): Bacteria > Verrucomicrobiota > Verrucomicrobiia > Verrucomicrobiales > V1-33 > JAGNEJ01. Next base: position 25,646 of record JANOAV010000208.1, read on the forward strand.
ATTGTTTGCGGTTCTTGTGATGGCTGCGGCATTCTATTATTTCTCAGGCGGCAACGCTCCGACTCCTCCCAAATAGATTGTTTGCTGAGTGAAAAACAGTCATAAAGGAATCCCTCTCCGTAAAGGCAAGGAAATTGATGGTCTGCGACTCAGTGGCCGGGTAGCTGCCGAAGTTTTGTCCAAGTCAGCTGCTTTAATCAAACCTGGCGTCAGCACGCTGGAAGTTGATAAGGCCGCAGCGCAGTTCATGGCTGACCTTGGTTCTCGCAGTGCCTTCTTGGGCTACCGTGGATTTCCGGGACACATTTGCATCAGCATCAATTCGGAGGTCGTCCACGGTATCGGCCGCGCCAATCGCTTCATCGCCAATGGCGACGTTGTAAAAATCGACGTCGGTATCATCAAAGACGGATGGGTGGGGGATAACGCCACCACCGTTCCTGTTGGAGCGGTGCGGCCGGAAGTGTATCAACTCCTCCGCGTCACTGAGGAGTCGCTGCTCAATGCGATTACCTACGCGAGACCTGGCTCGATGCTGCGCGATCTCTGCGCGAGTATCGAAACATTGGTCACGCGGTTCGGATATTCCGTGGTGCGAAATTTCGTGGGCCACGGCGTGGGGCGTAAGCTGCATGAAAAGCCCGAAGTGCCAAACTACTATCACAAGGATGTGAAGACGCGCCTCCAGCCTGGCATGGTCCTGGCAATCGAGCCCATGATCAACCTCGGAGTGCCTGACGTTAATATCCTGAGCACCGATAACTGGACGGCCGTAACTGCCGACGGGAAAGCCTCAGCGCACTTCGAACACATGATCATCGTGACCGAAGACGAGCCTGAAATCCTAACTGCTCGGTCGCGGTTGACTCCTCCCATCGGTTAGGTAAGGTAGTCCATCAACGCGGAAACGGTTTCGAATTTTTCTTGCAGCAACTGAGCCGCTGCCGTATTTCATCAGGCAATGAAGCGCGCCCTGCCATTGGTCTTCCAAGTTATTTCTGCCAACGTTGCTCTGGCGGCGGGAATCGATTTTGTCCAGCAGGTGCAGCCAGTGTTGGAGAGTGCCTGTGTGCGGTGCCACAACGCGGAGAAGACGAAGGGCGATTTGCGGCTGGATACGGCCGAGGGATTTAAGAAGGGCGGTAAGAGTGGGTCGGCGGTGAATTTAAAGGATTTGGATAAGAGTGAACTCTTGCGGCGGATCTCGCTGCCTCGGGGCCACGAAGATTTGATGCCGGAGGAAGGCGATCCTCTCTCCGGGCCATTTAAGAAGTGGCTGATCGAGTGGGTGAAGTCGGGCGCAGTGTGGCCGGAGGGCGTGGTGTTGCGGGCGCACAAGAAGGAAATTGTGGGGCTGGGGGAGCATGGGTTGATCCCTCTGCAGGCGCCAAAATCGGTGGCTCAGGCAGCGGATTGGATTGAGGAGGTCTTGCAGAGCGAACAAGCGGCGGAGAAACTTCCCGTGGCTTCACTCAAGGTCGATGATTTGTCGTTTCTCCGGCGGGCTTCGGTGGATTTGATCGGGCGGATTCCGACGGTCGATGAGATCGCAGCATTTCAAGCGATGCCTGAGGCGTCACGCCGGGAGCAATGGATTGATCAACTGCTGAAGGACGCTCGCTTCTCCGAGCGCTGGACGGTGTTCTTTGCGGACATGCTGCGGATTCGCTCGCAGGCGGACGGCGGATCGCAGTTGCTGGAGTATGTGCGGCGGAGTTTGCAGGACGGAAAGCCTTACGATGAAATGACCCGGGAGTTGATCGGCACCAATGGCCATCCGCAACAACGCCCTGCGGCAGGTTTCGTGCTGAGTGATGAAGTGCAGCCGATGGCGCTCGCGGGTGCCACTGCGCAAATTTTCCTCGGCCTGCGTCTGGCCTGTGCCGAGTGCCATGACCACCCGTTTGATGATTGGAAACAAAAAGAATTCTATGAGCTGGCGGCCTTCTTCGGCCAATCGAAACGCGTGGAAGTGGGCAAGGTGAAGCGGATTTACACCACGGAAACGGAGACCATGACCGTGCAATGGCCGCCGGAACTCGAAAAGCCACCAACGCGTGCTGCCGTGGCTCCCAAGTTCCCCTTTGAATTGGTGACTTACAAGGAGACGCCGCAGTTCATAAAACGATTCGAGCAGACCCGCCAGCAACCTGTCAAAGCAACGTCCAAGGGAGCGACGGACAAATCGCTGGATGCCCTGCTGGATGAACCAACCACGGCCTCCAGCAAGGCGCAGGACGAGGCCATGGCCAGCAAGGAGGCGAAAGCTGCGTTGCAGAAAATTGACGTTACCAAAGATCTCTATCGCGCCAGTGCCCTGCGTGAGAAACTGGCTGGGTTAATCACGGATCCGCGGAATCCTTACTTCGCCAGAGCCTTTGTAAATCGCGTCTGGGCGGAACTTGTCGGTCGTGGGTTTGTGGAGCCGCTGGATAATTTCTCTGCCTACAATCAACTGCGTTACCCGCAAACGCTGCAATTCATCGCCCAGGAATTCACCGCCACCGGCTACGATGTCCGGCAGTTGATCAAACTCATCATGCTCTCCGCGCCTTATCAACGCGGTCATCTCGCGGCGGGCGCAGATGCGGCCACGGTGGCGCTGGCGGAAACCAGTTTCCGCACCACGCGGCCCCGGCGGGTCTTGGGCGAAGCGTTATTTGATAGCGTGATTACCGCCGGGCATCTCCTGGATTTCAAATGGCCCACGGGTGCCAACTTGCGCGAAGTTTCTCGTCAGGTCCGCGTCCCTCTGGCTCCCACCAACCCGTCCGAAAAGTCCGATCAGCCTGCTAAATCTGATCCGCCCATGATGATGACTGGCAAACCCGCCGCCAAGCCCTACGATGTCGAGAATACTCTGAGCCGATCCCCATCAGAGGTCGCCAACAACGCGGCCAAAGAACTGGCCGCCATGAAGGCCGAAGCGGATGCTGCCTTGGAGGCTGAAAAGATGGCCAAGGCCATGGCCGCTCGAGCCACCAACAACGAACGCTACAAACTCGAAACCATCACCGAGCGCATCGACGATAATCCGAAATTTTCCAGCACCCTGCTGATGCCAACACCCGCGCCACCGTCGCATTTCCTGCGGGTCTTCGGCCAGCCTGCGCGCGATGGTTTGGGCGAGTTTCGCGACGAAGCGCCTTCGCTGCGTCAGGAACTACTGATGCTCAATGGCAAGGCCACCCATGAGGCCGCCCGCGTGGGGCCGCTGGAACCGCTTGCCAAGCTGATGGCGGATCCTCGCAAAGCCATCGAACATGCCTATTTGGAAATTCTCACGCGTCGTCCTTCTGATGAGGAACAACGCGATGCCCAGGCCGTCCTCAGCGGTGCCTCCACGCCGGTTGAAGGCATGGCGGATTTGCGTTGGGCGCTCTTTAATTGTCACGAATTCCGCTACCTTCCCTAACTGCTTAAATTTATGAATGCCTGCACCGATTTCTTCCAATCCCGCCGTCGTTTTCTCAAACAGTTCGGCGGTGTGGCCGCTCTGCTCGGGATGCCGGTTCAGCGCTTGCTCGCAGAACTGGGCTCCACCCATGCGCCCAAGGCGGAGAATGTGATTCTCTTCTGGATGGGCGGCGGCATGAGTCATCTCGATACTTGGGATCCCAAGCCCGGCCGGCCGGTGGGCGGGGATTTGGCTCCCATCAAGACCAGTGTGGATGGCATTCAGATCAGTGAAGTTTTCCCGCTGCTCGCGAAACAAATGCACCACTGCGCCCTGATCCGTTCCATCGCGGGGACGAATGGCGATCACGGTCGTGCGACCTATGAATTGCAAACGAGTTACCCGCAGAATCCCGCCATCGTGCACCCGGGCTTGGGTTCCATTGTGGTGAATCAAAGCAAGCCCATGAGTGATTTACCATCCTATATTTCCATCGGCGGCATGGCTCCGCGTGCGGGTTATCTGGGCCAGCGTTGTGAGGCCTATTATGTGGGGCAGCCAGGCGAGCGCGATCCTTATCTGGCCTTCCCCGAAGGCATTACGCAAGTCCGCGGGCAGAAGCGGCTGGACCTGCTAGCCAAGATGAATTCTCAGCATCAGGCCGAGGTGAGCGCCCCTGCCTTGCATGAATCCTCCGTCGCGTTGGACGATGCTGTCACCCTCATGCACAGCCCGGCCTTGGCGGCGTTTGATTTGGACAAGGAAGATCCGAAAACCATCGAACGCTACGGGGCCACCGAGTTCGGTCGTGCGGCCTTGCTGGCGCGGAAGTTGGTGGAAAAAGGTGTGCGTTTCGTGCAAGTGAATCGCGGTGGATTCGACATGCACGCCGGCATTTTCCAAGCGATGCGGAATCAAGGCAATGTCATGGATCCAGCTCTGGCGGCCTTGATTGGCGATCTGGCAGCTTCTGGTCAACTTGAGAAAACCATGGTCCTTGTGCTCAGTGAGTTTGGTCGCACGCCGGTCATCAACACAGGCGGCGGACGCGATCACCATGCGAAATGTTTCAGTTGTCTCTTTGCCGGTGGCGGCATCAAAGGCGGCCAGGTGATTGGCTCATCCGATGCCGATGGCATGGAGCCGAAAGAGCGTCCGGTGGCTGTGCCGGACTTGCATGCCAGCCTCTGTCACGCTTTGGGCGTGGACTTCACCAAGGAAATGACCACGCCCCTCGGCCGACCCATGAAGCTGGTGAAAGAAGGTGCCAAGCCGGTGGCGGAATTGTTCGGTTAATCTTGGTTTCTTCCTCTTCCCCTTTTTCATTATCGCATGGTCTCCTCCATTTCGCTTCGTGGTGCCGTTCTCTGGTGTGGTTGTGGCTGGCTTGTGACGTCGCCATTACGCGCCCAGGAAACACCTCCCAAACCCACTGAGGAAGCCGCTCCGCGTGGTTCCGTGGTGGAAGATCGCGCTGCGCGCAAACTCCTGGAAGCAGGCGAACTGCGCGAGACCGCAGGCGAATCGGAGAAAGCCATGGAGATCTGGCAATCGGTCATCGAACGCTATCCGCGCAGTCGCGTGCGTTTTGCGGCTCATTTAAAGTTAGGCGATTTCTTCCTGAACAAGCAACGCGCCTTTGATCGTGCGCGGACGAACTTTGAAATGGCCGCGAGCGAAGAGAATCCAGATCCCGCGGAGCGTGCGCAGGCGATGTTGAAACTGGGTATCAGTTATTCCGAAAGTCGCCTCCATGGCAAAGCCTTCGCCACCTTTCGCGATCTGATTCAACAATTTCCCAACTCCCCGGAAGTGAATCGAGCCTGGTATCACATTGGGCTCGGACATTTCAAACAAGGCCACTACAGCCGCGCCATCGAGGCCCTGGAAAAGGTCGGCACGAATCTGGGTGAGGGCGACTCCACGGCCAGCACTATCGAAGCTGGGAAACGGCTCTACGTCCGCATTGAGGATCAAGATCTGGCCTTACTGGAGCCAGGCGAAACCGTGAAAGTGCAATGCAAAACGCCCAGTGGGGACACGGAAACGGTGGATTGTTTACCACTGGGTCGCAACACCGCAGTGGTGTTAGGCTCGGTTCCCACCAAGCTGGGAGCGCCGGTTGCGCAGGATGGCGTCTTGCAAGTGCATGGCGGGGAAAAAGTGGACATCGTTTACACCGACGAGTTCACGGCCAAACACCAACTCAAGGAAAAGCGCCTCAGCCAAGTCGCAGTCGTCGGCTCGGCCCAAGTTCGACTAGCCGATGGTTCCTACGCCGACAGTTTGGATGGCGTGGTTATTGGTAAGATGGCTCATTTGCAGATCATTGACGCGGATTTCGATCTCAGCGACAAAGCCGATACGCTCACCGCCAAGGCGGAAATTTGGCGACTGAAAAGTGTCACCGCGCCAATCGCAGAGCCGGTGCCAGCCGCCGACACGGAGCCAAAAACGCCAGAGGCTCCGCCGGAACGCTATGAGAAAATCGACAGCGTTGACGTTTCCCTAACCGAGGTCAACTCCGCCGAAAAGCCCCCTGTCCATACCGCCATCTTCCGCGGCGGCGTGCTGCTGGAGCCAACCGACAAGCCGAAGGCTGATGATGCAAAACTGCAATGCCAGACGGGCGATCAACTGCGCCTGGTCTTTGTGGACGAGACCAATCAGTCCGGCAAACCACGCACCCTGATGGCCGTGGCAGCATGTGTCGAAGGGAATCTGGGCGAAGTCCGCGTCACCAAGCCGGCCATTTCTGATCAAACTCTGCGCCTGAAGACCCAACTGGAAACCGCCTCGGCGTTAACGAAAATCGGCACCCACTATCAAGAGTTCGGTCTCGCAGCCAAGGCTACCGCCAAGTATGAAGAAGCCTTGCTGGTGGTCGAAGCGGTCGTCGTGGAAGCCAATAAAATCGGCGGTCCGATGCTGGAGCAAACCTATGTGCAACTCTGGCGGACGTATTTCGCGTTGGAGAAACTGGACCTGGCCGGAGCCGTTTGTGATCGTCTGATTCGCCAATTTCCGGAGAGTGCCTTCATTGATGAAGCCGTCCTGCAACAATCTGTCGTGGCCCGGAAGCGCAAGGAATTTGGCCGTGCCATCAATCTGCTCAACAGCCTTTTGAAGCTGCAACGAAGCCCGCTGCGGGGCGAAGCGCAATTCGGCATGGGTGAAGTGTATGAAGAAATGGCCGCCGCCGCCCGCGCCACGGAAAAGCCCGAGGCGCTGGAGCAGATCTATGAAAAAGCCTTCCTCGCCTATCAAGCCGTTTACGAAAAATTCCCCGAAAGCGGCCGCGTGGGCGAAGCCGTCGCGCGCATGGCAAATTTCTACTATCAAAAGAAAGACTACGCCCGCGCCATCGATGTCTTCGCCAACGTCCTCAAGGAACACCCGGATGCCAGTTTCCTCGACGTGATTCTCTTCAACTACGGCCGCTGCCTGTATCGCTTGGATCGCAAAAAGGAAGCGCGGGAGCAGTTCGATCATCTCCTGGCCGAGTTCCCCACCAGCACTCTCGCCACCGAAGCTCGTCAAATCGGTGAAGCCTTGGAGAAGGCTGGATTTTGAACCCCACTCATTCTATTACAAAAGTATATGCTAACTACTAACAAATCATTTCTGAACGACGGCAGTTTAGACGTTCGGAGGCATGAAGAGTCCCCTCTGCCAGATCAAACAGCCGCTACCACGCCAGTAGCGGGCGAGGTAACGAGACCAGCAACACCCGCCGTGTCCTCCCCTCGGCACGATGCTGGTCTCCTCACGTCGCCCTCCACTTGCTGCGTAGCGGGCGAGGTAACGAGACCAGCAACACCCGCCGTGCGGCCTTCTTGGCGCGATGCTGGTTTCCAAACGTCGCCCTCCACTTGCTACGTAGAGGACGAGGTAACGGGACCAGAGTCGCGCACCATCGATTCTATGATGCTTGGCGAGGGTCTCGTGACCTCGCCCGCTACAAATTCGTCGTTCGGAACTTTTGCAAAGGTCAATCCGCACTCATGAAATCATTTCGCGCGCTACTCCTGATCCCATTCCTCTGCACGGCCACCATTGTTTCAGCAGCAGAGCCTACCGTCGCTTCCCTGGAAGCCAAGCTGGCGCAAACGGTGGACACCACGCCGGAGGGTGCGACTGCTTTGCTGGCCCTGGTTGATTTCCATCGTGCGCAGGCGCTGATTCCTGGTCTGACGCGTCATGCGAAGCGATTCACGGATGCGCATGTCGGTCATGCCCGACACGCTGAAGTCCAAGCCTTGCTGGTGCAGGGATTGCGCATTTCCTCGCGCCATCCGGAATTGATCGCAGCAGCGCGACAGTTTATCGAACGCTATCCCAACGATGCGCGGCAGTTGGAGGTGAGCACTGCCTTGCAGGAAAGTTTGGAGTTGAGCAATCGCAAGCGCGAGGCGGCGGACGTGGGTTATGCGGCCTGGCAGCGGGTTGGGATCAAGGCGTATGATCTCATGGTGCGGTCCCTGCAGTTGTATCGCGAGGTGGATCAGAAGGATGGCTGGAAACGCGCTGCGGAGATGGTGGCTGGAATTTTGGGGGATATGTCGCCCGATCACAAGGCCTATGAAATCGGTCAGGAGGGTTTTCACGCCGCGCGTCATCGGGCTGGTGAAATGGAGTTGGCGCAGCAGATTGGGACTGCGCTGTTGGACCGCAAAGTGCCGTTCCCAGCAGGCGAACTGCAACCATTCCTCATGGAACTGGCCGAGAACTCACGCGGCCTGACTAAGCCCGCGGAGCAAATTGCTTGCTTGGAAAAAGCCCGCGCGCTGGGCGACAATCCGGAGTTGCTGGCCATGTTAGTCGAGGCTCATCATCAGGCGAAATCCGCGCCCGAAAAACTCCAGCCTCTGGTGGCGGACTTCCGGAAGAAATTTCCCGCCCATAAATTTCACTGGTCCGTCGTGGCCGCGCTAGCTGAAGCACAAGGTCGGGCCGGACAGTCCGCCAAAGCGCTGGAAACCGCTCTGGAGGTTCTCGCCAATGATGCGGAGGGAGGTCGTGAATTGTTGTCAGCCGATAAATTTATCGTCTGGGCGGGAGGCAAAGAGAAGCCGGAAAGTTTCGCTCAGGGAGAGAAATTACTGCGTGGTCTACTGGATAAGAAACGGCCTGGAGCCTGGCGCATCGCCTGGACGCTGGCGTTCGATGTGTTGCGCGATCGCTATCAAAAGCCAGAGAAGGCCAAGGAGGTCGTGCGTTCTCTGATCTTCCAAATGGAGGCGGAGGAATCCAATGTGGCCAGCGCGCTGGACTGGCTGCTGGATTCCGCTGCGAACGATGCGGAGTTCCAAAAGGATGTGGATCAATGGGTGAAAACGGCGCAACAGCATTTGGACGTGAAAGTCTATCGGGAGCATCTGGCGGAGTATGCGAAATCCCGCATGGACAAGCCCGAAACCAAGCCCAGAGCCAAACTGGCGGCTGAAGGGGCCGCTAAATTGGCCCAGACTCCCTTGCTAAAACTCTGGGCCAAAAGTCAGACCGAAGGAGTCGGACGGCAGGGGCGCGGGGAATTACTTGAGCAAACCCTGCCGCCTGCGCAGATGTTATTTGTCTTGAAAAAACAAGCTGAGAGTTTCGCCAGTGAGGGTAGTGAGAAAGGGAAGCGCAAAGCCTCTGAGCTGTATCGGCAGTTGGCAAAACTTGATCCCAGCAACAATGCGGCGGAGCGTTCCTGGCTGTATTTTTGCAGTGGTTTTGCCGAAAAGGAGGAACGCAGCGCGGCGGCGGCAGCCGTGTTAGCGCAAGCTCCCGTCAGCGATCCCAACGTTTGGTTGGCGTTGATGTCCGTCGCCAAGAAGAATCAGGATCCAGCCATGGCGCGCACCGTGCTGGCTTGGATCCAACAAGCGGAGAAAGCGCATGGAGCCACCATCGAACGCGCGGGTGAGATCGGGGGCACACTCAAGGAAATGGAACTCAAGGCAGAATCCATGGCTTGGGCTGAGGCTCATTTCCCACTCGCGCCGTCCAACTGGCAATCGTCCGCCTGCGCACAAACCATTTGGTCTCTCCTGCCGGAGAAGAGCGATGCCCGACTGGCTTTTGCCAAAAAGGCGATGGATCAGGAGTCATCCTTCTTTGGGGCTTATGCCGGATGGTTGGCAGATGAGTATTTGAACCGCCGGGACTTCACCAATTTCCAAGCAACCATTCAAGCGGCTGTCAAACGTCGGCCGGATCGACCGATCTCCGGCTGGGGCATGGGGGAGTATCCGGCACGCTCCTGGCTGGAGTGGGCCATGACCGACAAGGAAATCACGGAGGAACACAAGCAGATCATTTATGCCACCGTGAGGGATATGGAGGTGGGAGCCGTGAGTGGCAAAGCTGCGCTGCTGGCAACCCCGAAGGCCGATGCGTGGGAACGGCTGCAGCTTTGGCAGCAGGCCGCCGTGCACGCCTCCAATCAAGGCGAAACCTGGAATCACTTGCGCCCACTGGCGCAGAGTGCCCTCGCCCGAGGCGAGTTTGCCGAAGCTGGGACATTGTTCGCGAGTCTGGTCGCTAACATTACTCAAGTGGATTCCGCCACGCAGGAATCAGGCCGGGCTGGACTTCGTTCCGCCTACTCCCGTCTGGGCGTGGTGGGCTTTGATGAAAAGGCGGGTGGAGCCGCAGCCCCCGTGCTGGCGATTGCCACGCATTTGCAACTGGGGGAGGAAAGGCTCGCGGCCAAGGCCTATAAGGATCATCGGGACTTGTTCGATAAATATTATCTGGATCTTCCCGTCGAGGTAGTCCTATTTGCCGCCAAGCAGCACATGACTGCAGGCACGGATGCGGAGCATAATCGCACGGAGGATTTGCTGCGGCAGTGGTTGATTAAATTTAGCGAAAAAGAAGACATCCCGGCCACAGATAAATCGCGCATGCAATTGCTGCTGGCCAAGAACTACGATCTGGGAGGCCGCTGGGAGGCCGCCCGCAGCGAATACACCACGGTGGAAAATCGCTATCCCAAAACGCCGGAAGCCATCGAAGCGCGCTTCGGCATTGCGGAAACATTTCTCGCGCAGAAGGTCTATGATCAAGCCGTGACCTTGCTGGAGGCGCTGGCGCAGTCTTCGCAGCCGGCCATTACGGTGCGGGCCGATTTTCTGCGCGGGGTCCTCGCCAGTCGCAAAGGGGAACGGGATGAAGCGCGACGTTTCTTCCGTGGCGTGTTGGATCGCGTCCCGGACATGGCCATGGCGGATCGCACGTTGTTCGAGTTGTCGCAAGTTTATGGTTATGAACAACGGTATTTGGAGCAGTTGGATTTGCTGCGCACGGTGGGTCGGTTAGGGCGTGAATCCCAGAAATGGCAGACTCCCGGCAAGGCGCTTTCCATCGTGGTGCAGGATGCGGACTTGGGCATCAGTCGTGGTGAAATGCGCCTGCCCGTGCTCGTCAAAGCAAGTCCTGGCGGGGATCAGGAAACGGTGTGGCTGCATTACGGTGGCGGCGGGCGTGGCTTGTTCATGGGAGAAATTCCCACTGCGCTGGGGGCCGCCGCATCCGAAGATCATACGCTGCAAGTGCAAGGCAGCGATATCATCACCGTGGACTATCCACCGGAGTTCAAATCACGCTTTGCGTCCGCCGGCTTGCCCCGCAACCAGATCGCGATCGCCTCCGATGCCAAGTTGATGCTCGGCAGCGCTCCGCTGGTGGCCGCTCAGCGGGAAACTTTTACCAACGAACTGGAGCGCACGAGCAAGGCGGCTCTGGAGAACGACCAACGCCAGTCCGTGCGACGCCCGGGCAATGAGATCAAGCCGGGCAATTTAATTTATGCCCGAGTCTTGGACGCGGACCGAGATCGCTCGGCCGCCAATGACACGATCCCGGTCATCCTAACCGCTTCCAGTGGCGATGTGGTGCGCCTCACGCTAACGGAAACGGGGCCGCACACCGGTGAGTTTCTGGGCTCTGGAAAATCGGGCGAACTCCCCGCCGGAGCCATCGCCAGCGATCAATCAATCGGCCGCAGTCCACTGTTTGCCATTGATCAAAGCGCGGATACCTCCTGGCTCAGCGAACCCGATGGACTGGCACCCAAGTCGCTCACCGTGGATCTCAAAGCGCTGCGTCCCGTCGATTCGATTACTCTCAGCACGCCCGAACCAGCGAAACAAACGTTGACGCAATTCACCCTGCAAGGCAGTCATGATGGTCGCTTCTTTTACCGCTTGGCATCGTTTCCCACGCCCAAGCCACCAGCCCTGCCGAAGTTTGCCAATGGTCCGATGACGCGCCGAGTTTGGAAATTGGATCGTGGGGAATTTGAAAGCTGGGAGCAAGTGGTGGAATGGACCGGCAAGCATGAAGCGCTGGAAACCAAGCCTGCGGAGCAATTGACGTGGAAGCTCGAAGGAGAGAAAGCGGATAAAGATGAATCCACGTATGGCGTCCTCTGGACGGGAACGTTCCTGCAACCCAGGCCGGGAGCGGTGCGGTTTGCCATGACTGGTCAACAGACGGCGTTGCTCGTGAATGGCCGCCTGGAGCTTTGGAAAAAATCGGCAGTCAATGCGGCCACGCCTCCCATGGTCGATGTCTGGCTGCCGCGGGGCGCCCACCAGTTGTGCCTTTTAAGTCTCACGAGACGTGGCAGCCTGGGCTTGGCGGTATCGCGCGCGCGGGAGAACCCCAATGTTTCCGCAGTGCGATTGCTGCCGTTCACTGCCGACGATTTTGCGTTGGAAACCCCGGAGGCCAAGGACTTGCAGGCGATCCCCGTGGTGGCCGAAACCGCCGCCATTACCGAGAAGGACGGCACGTGGAGTTGCACGCTGCCCGAGAAATCGTTGCGTCATGTGCGTTGCGTGGTTGAAGCCTACAAAGGTGAGGCCGTGGCCATTAATCAATGCACCATCAAGGGGGGCGCGGAAACGTGGATCCCCACCGCCATCGATATTTTGGCGTTAGGGAAAAATGAGATTTTGGAATTGGCCGCAGGCGATTCGGTCACCGGAAAATATGTGGATGAACTCACCGAGGACGGCGGGATTGAAAATCGGGAACTCACGCAATCTCTCACCGCTACTTACTTCGATGGCAAGATCACCCCGATCAGCATGGATTTTGGACGCGAGGGCAATGGCACCGTTTCCGAGAAACGGCAGGAGCTCCGCCGCATCGATCCCGGTGAACGCGTCAGTGTGGAGATTGCGGATTTCGATCTCGATCAATCCGGCCAGATCGACACCGTGAAAGTTTCCCTGCAAGTGGCCGAGGAGAAACCCGTGATGCTGGAAGCCACGGAAACCGGCCCTACCACGGGAATTTTCCGCGTTAGCGTGGACACCGCCGAGGCTCCTGCTGAAGGAAAACTGGTGGTCAAACGTGGGCAGCGCTTGCGGTTTTCCTACTTCGATGACCAGAACAATTTCCCCGGGCATCGTCATGCGCGTGAGGCGGAAGTGGTCGTGCGAACGCCCAGCAATGGACGCATTCGTTTGGTGGAGAGTCGGATGATTCCGCAGCCGATCTCCGTGGATCGCAAAACGCCACTGCCGCCACCAACCTATGCTTATCTGGCCTTCAGTGAAGCGCGTCGTGACGCCGTGAAGGGCCTGTGTTATGGGGTGCCGCTTAGTGTGGAAGTGATCGATCCGGATGCCGCCAAGACCACTGGCAGCAAAGTCATCGTGAGCCTGGAGCGGGGTGCCGGGCCTCCCGTGCGGATTGCTTGTGTGCTCTCGGAGCAAGTCGGCGGCTTCGAAGGAACCAATCCGGATGACCCCAATCCAGCTTTGGGTGAAGGACGATTCATTGGGCAGATTCCCCTGCATTTGGGTGACCTCAGCAGCCCTGGATCCATTCCCAAGCCCACGGAAATGACCGCTTCCTCTTTGGGAGAAGTCGTATCCGAGACCCCGGCAACAGAAGCCACGAAACCCAAGACCAAGGACGATCTCATTTCCGTCTTGAACGTAACCGGAAGCACCGTTGTGGTTGCCAAGTATGAAGATGCCGAACGCACCGATGGGGCCGCCAAGACGCTGCAGGAACAAGGGAAACTGATTGGCGACGGCACGTTAGTCATCACCGACGACGGCTACGCCGAGCCGGTGGCCAGCGTCCGTTTGGGGAATCGGCTCTACTTGCGTTTGACCGATGCCGATGCCGACAAGTCGGAAAAGCGCGATCAAGCGACGGTGATTGTTTCCAACGACCAAGGTGAGGAGGAAGCTGTCAGCATCGAAGAAACCTTGAGCCACAGCGGCATCTTCACCGGATCCTTTGCCCTCAAAGCCAATGAGAAACCGACCAAGGGAAATCACCAAGCGCAGGCGGATCCTGCCATCGAAGGATTCTTCGGCAGTAAACTCAACGCAGTCTATCTGGATGATCGCCCAGCCAGTCAGGAGGGACAACTGGTGGTGAAAGCCGAGGTTGCTGTCGCGGAGGGATCGGATGGGAAACTGGCCTCCTTCAGCAAAATGTTTGATCAGGAAGAACTGGCCGTGCAGACGCAGTTCACCATTGCGGAAAGTCATTTCGAACTCTTCAAGAGCCACCTAGCCTTGAATCGACAAGCGCCCGCCGCCATCGAGTTGGCCGCTGGGCGCAAGGTGTTGCAGGAGTTGGCGGAAGATTTCCCGGGGTCGAAGTATGCCGCGCGCATCAGTTACCTAACCGGACAGTTTGCCCAGGAAATGAAGGACTGGACCGCCGCCATTGCCGCCTATCAATCGATCATTCGCGATGCCCCGGAACACACCCTGGCCGCCGATGCCCAATTCAAACTCGGCCAATGCCACGAAGCCGCGCAACAGCCGAACGAAGCCATGGAGGCCTACGTCACGCTGGCCGCCAGTTATCCCAAGAGCCCGCTCATCGCCAATGCCATGGTGCGGATGAATGATTATTTCTACGAGAAGGAAGACTACAAAGTGGCGGCCCAAGTCGGCCTCAAATTCCTCGAGCGTTTCCCCACGCACCAATGGGCCCCCAAGATCGCCTTCCGCGTCGGCCAGTGCCATTACAAGGACAAGCAATTCAAGTCCGGCGGCCAGGCCTTTGATGTCCTTGTGAAACAATTTCCCGAAGACGAACTCACCCCCCAAGCCCTCTTCTGGGCCGGTGAATGCTACCGCGGAGCCAACGACGTCCCCAACGCCTTCCGCCGCTATAACCGCTGCCGCTGGGACTTCCCCGAAACCGAAGCTGCCAAATTCGCCCGCGGCCGCCTGGCCCTGCCGGAAATGCTCGCGCAGTTTGAAAAGGAATCCAATGTGGACGAGGACACAAAGTGATGAGCGAATGTGGAGCCGTCCGCTGGACTGCTCAAAAGAAGGGCGAACAGTCCAGCGGACTGTCCCACATTACTGGAGGTGGCGAGCGTCCCGCCGCCATTGGCACCGCACCCGATTTTTCATCCCGCTCCAAGGACCGCAGGCACCGATTGCGCCATGAGTTGGAGTCCCGGCTTCAGCTGGAGCATCACGCTAAGGACCACGAGCCAGGACGCCTAGCGGGATCCTCCGCCTAAAGGCCGGAACTCCAACGGATGTTCCGGTTTTGCTTTGATCATTACCCTACCTGCCATCCGCTCCCGAGCCCACAACACGTTCCCCGTTTTTCGGATGCGTTCTCGGCTACGCTGCGTTGGTCGAGCTTGGATTCTAAATGTGGGGAAAGTAGCATTTTCAAATTCTCGTCAACGGTGATGCGGCCGCGGTCGAAGGCTGCATCGTGAAGCCGTCCATTCTGAACTTTAGTGAAGAACTGCGCGTTCTACGGAAGCACTAGCATCCGCCCACTCGATGTGATTTTGATACGTAGTAAGGCTCCAGAATCCCGACCCTGTAGTTTTTCAGGATAAATGGCATTACCCAACGAGTAGGCCACAAACCCGCCATGCGTAAACTCCTGGCGTTGCACCACGTGAGGGTGCGAGCCAGCCACACACGTTACGCCCTGTTCCAGGAACCATTGCGCCAACTGATGTTGGGTTGCGGAGACCTTGGTTTCGTATTCCTCACCCCAATGCACGAATACGACGATAACCTCACCGGCAGCCATGGCGGCACGGAACTCAGCACTCAAAAGTTCCTGATGTTGCGGTAAGGATGCCACTCCTGGACTTGCATCCGTTGCGACCAACGCGTCCACGCAGCAAACGCCAAACACCGCAAGTTTTACGCCCTTGCTTGTTAGGTGCAATGGCTTGACGGCCTGAGCCTCCACGCCTGCGCCAAGCGCCTTAACCTCGTGATCGCGGCATTGCTTGAGCGCATCCGCTAAGCCCATGACTCCAGCATCGCCTGCGTGATTATTGGCCAGACTCACTGCGGTTACTCCCTGCTGCAACCATGCTAGTTTGGTAGGATCGAAGCGGAAATCATACTTCACACCATTCACCGGAGGCCGCTGCGTGGGCACTCCTTCCAAATTCCACAGCACCACATCCGCCCCTTCGCATCGCTTGCTCCAGGTCGCAACTTCGGCCTCCGAAGCTTCGGCTAGGACGCAATCTCCCACGAAGGCGATTTCGCAGGTGGCCTCATCCCGCAGTGTCAGGACAGAACAACTGGGCCTGGTCTCCATCAGTTTCCTCAGCGGCAGCACCTCTGGAACCCCGCCCAAATGATGCACGAAGACATCGTCCGCCGTCAACACTCCGACCGGAGCCACGTCCTGCCAGAGTGCTGCCATGTGGTTGCCGAAACTCACCGCCACACCTTGCTCTGCCTGGGCGGGTAAAGGGAGTTGAAAATCGACCCGCAATTTCTCGGCCATCACTTGCAGTTGTGCCGCCACCTGCGATGGATCTCCCCAAGCCAAAGGCGCGCCAGACCGCCTCCATGCGTGCACCAGGAAATTTGAACAATCGGAACCCCAACCCGTTTCCACACCTTGCTGAGAGTCATCCTGCGCTAGGGCAATTCCGAAGACATACGGCATGCGAAAACACTCAGCCAATCCGGCATGGAACCCTGAGCCTTCCGTGCGTCGAATCTCAATGATTGGCGTAGGATACCAAACATCACCCACTTGAATTTCTGCCAGATACCGATGCCGCCCCAGCGCCACTTGTGCCTCAGAAAGTTGAAATGCCGCGTCCTTCGTTTCTGCGAGAAGCACCCTGCCTTCGGCCACCCAGCGAGCGGGGTGCGTGGAGAACGTTTTCCCCAAGCCAGTCGCTGGCAGCAAATCCACGGCCGGATGCAACGGTTCCAGCGCATACCATCGCACATGGCCCGATGCCTTTTCCGGCAACGCTCGCACACGTAAAATGGATTCGTGCGTCTGCGCCACACGGTAAATTCCATCCGAATCCGCCTCAGCATCCGCCAAGACTAACGTGCACGGGAGCAGTGCACTTTCCCATGATTTCATGATGGAAGTCCAATCACGCTGCTGGTCCTGGAAATGCCAGCACGATTGGTTTCGAACGCAGAGGCTCCGCAAATCGGCTGGCAACGCAGCGGCATCCCAGCGGGGAACAGCCTGATTTTCACCCTTTAGCTTCAAGGCTTGGAGCGAATCATCGGGCGTGACATCCACTTGGGATCGAATCGTGAATCGCACCCCACGGACACCAGCCACCGCTTGGAAAGTAACTCGCAGCAAGGCTTGCGCTTCCGCCTCATCCTGCAGCCACGGACGGGAAAGACAAAACGACAGCGCACAGAGGTTCGGTTGCCCAATCAGCCACTGCCAGATTTTAGCGAACCGTTGCTCGCGTTCAGGCGATTTCATTTCCATGAAATAGTCCAGATCAATGCTCGCAACTAACGGACGCGGAGAGAGTTTCAATGCCTTCAATTGATCCGCCGCCACCACGTGCCAACGCCGAGCCATAGCCCCAGCGGAGCGTTTCTCGAACTCCAGCCTGCCATCCACTGCGTCAATCGCTTCCTGTTCCAATTCGGACGCTTCCTCGCCCGAGAACTGCTCCCGCGCCAGCCAGATCACTTGATCAAACGGTCGTGGCATCAAAGGTTCTATCCAATTGTAAGCCTGAATTTTCCCCGCACTGCGCCATGCCTCGCAACGTTCCCGCCGTTGTTCCACCGATGCTACGCGACGCAAACCCTCACGAACGTCATCCGAACGTTCAACGCACGATGCATCCGAGTGATGATCCACCAGGAGCAAAGTAGCCGCTTCATCCAAGTCCAGCACTTGGCTGAACCACGTGAAGCTGTCTGCGTGATTGTCAGAAATAAACACCGGCAACGTGCCCACCTGCCCGGCGTTAGCACGACGCAAGCAACACAGCATGGCTAGCACGCTGAGAATGGCCAGCGGAAGACGCATTAGCGAATGGGGCCTACCTTTGGGGCTTTTGATAAACCAGAAACCAGCTCGATCCGACTGACACAAAGATCCTCGTAGCGTGATCCTGGATACACTTCTAAAAATGTCAGTTTAATTTTCTCCACGGGTTTCGCGTAGTCGGGGAGGAAAAAGCGTTGCGCTATCTTGTCGTCAGTGAACTCAATTTCGTAAGATTTCTCCCCATTGAGTTCTAACTTGGCTCGCTTGGGGCGACCGTTGGCTTCGTATAGATTCTCCCTGAGTCCATCCGATCTTCCGAAACCCGGAGCAATTGTGATAGCCCGCAGCACCCCTGGGACATCTGGTTTCAACTCCAACCACTCTCCCACTCCGTTGCCCTTGGCTCCTTCCGCCCAGCAACCCCACTCCCTGACCTTACTTGCTTCATACGAATGTCCTGTCTCAGGGGGGAGCGTGGAACTGGCTTTCACGGTGTAGTTCGTATGCACCACCTCCCAGCGATCTCCACGTTTCGCACTACGCTTGCTGTTGTCGTATTTGTCCTCACCTACTTTCACTTCATAGGTATGCTCCTCTGGATCCATCTCAATCTGCAAATCATCTGCGAGCGTAGGTTCCAAATCCTTGAACTCCCAGACCCAACGATTCCCCTGCTTTTCAAACCGATTAACCGGTTTCATCACTTTGATCTCACGAGGGTCCATATATTCCCAGGCTTCAATTACCACGCGACCATGCTTGATTGGTCCTGCCCAACAGGCTCCCGTTGAAAGCCGATAGGCAAAGACGCCCGCCGCCGTATGACTGCGATCACTCACATAACTGACATCGCGTGGGTAGTCACTTTCATACGCGATAGTCATCGTCTTTTCTTCGCCAGCAGCAAAGGATGCCGTGCTTACTAGCCAGCCGGTCAGTCTTGCGAATGAGTCAATTTCTCCGAATGGCTCATCAATCATTTTGGTAGTGAGTTCCTTAGAACGAAATTCGGCTCCCGTTTTGTTTGTATCGCTCAGGCTGATTTTGTAGTTTCGACAATACTCAAGTTTCTTGGGCGTTGCCTTTTCCGGGGTTCCCTCACCAGGGAACATCTTCCGTTCCTTCATCTCCTCGATGGGAAACCCAAATTCAACCTTCACTGGTTTATCCGAGATGTTTTTCATCTGATACCTGATACGAACAGACGCACCGTTCGGGCGCGCTGTGATGATGAGTTCCTCATCCAGAATGGCCACCTTGTCAGTGCCACTGGGCTCGAAGAGTTCCACATTGCCGGACTTAGCGACTCCCCCGCGGAAGTAGCCACCCCCATTGGCGAAGGTTGCAGTTGGAACCAAAGCAAGACAGATTGATAACAGAGGGATGGTTTTCATAGTGGTTTCGGGAAATAACTCTCAACGGTTACACGCTGGTCGTAGGATTTCTTTTAAGTTAGGGGCCGGGCGAGAGTGCCGGGAGGCTAATTCACGGGAGTAAGTTTCGCTGGATACCGCCGCTGAGCATTCCATTCGCCCAGATAAATGGCGCCCTCGCTGTCCACGTAGAGATCGTGGCCATGGAGGAAGGTTTTAGAAGTTTGGTAGAGTGGCTGCAGTTTGCCATCGGTATAAATCGGTTCGTTGCCGCCGGGCGCGCTGATCACTTTATGAGTCGCTCGGTCCATCACGATAATGAAACCAGATTTATCCAATTTCTTGCCCGTCCCATTTTCTTTCGACCAACAGACAGCGGTGTAAATGCGATCACCTCGGAAAAAGAGTTGGCCGGCATATGCCCCGGGAAGTTCGAGTGTTTCCACGTAATCACCGGACAAGGTAAAGGCCTTGATTTGATTGGTCGAGCGTGACGGCACCCAGACCAGGGTCCGAGCCGGATTCGAGGTGTCCAAAGAGATCCCGTGGGCGTTCCGTAGATCGCTCGGTTTCCCATCGGCATGGCCACCCCATTCGCGAACAAACTCTCCCGTTAGGGTGAGTTCGTAAATCTTATCGGAAGCGTAACCGTCCGCGATGAGGATCGTTTTCTCTGCTGTGACTGCGACATCGCACGGCATGAAGGTCTGCGGTCCCGCTTTGCCCAATCCCAGCTCTTGCGGCGTGGGCAGTTTCCGCACGATGGTGCCGTCCGTTTTGAGTATGGTCACGCGGCCATTTCCTGCCGACGGCTTCCAGCCTTCCGCTTCGAAGTGCCAACCACAATCCACATTGATGAGGAATTCCTCGCCCTTGTCTTCAAAGATCTCCACCCCATGTCCACCTTCCAAGCCCTTGCCAAAGGCGCGGACGAAGGTGCCGTCTTTCTTGAACACGAGAAAGGCATTCTGCGGATGGTCCGTCACCACATAGATCAACCCATCTTTCCCCTCCACCATGGCATGCGCGTTGATCACCGGGGCCACCTTTGGGTCTGCTTTGGCCCAGTTTAAATCCACGGAATACTTGGCGGGGCCATGGCCCAGCACAGGATTCTCCGCCGGAGCGGAAGTCAGGGTCAGACCAATGGTGAGGATGGATGGTAGGAAATTTCGCATGTCGCGAGATAGCGGGAAATCGTCCGTTCGGCAACAGCCGTTTCGGCGGCGTGCATTGCGCATTGCGGGGATATTTTCACTTTCCCTCTGCGATGAGTGCTCCACTGTGCGCTTCCGAACCTTCCCGTTCGCTTTCCTTCCCATCTATCATGCGTTCCCCTGCAACCACCGACTCCCCTGAACTGACTCCTGAAGAGTTAGCCGCCAAAAAACTAAAGCACACGCAGCACCTGCAGATCTTCATCACCATCTTGATTGATCTGATCGGGTTTGGAATCATGATTCCGATCATCCAGCCGTTCGTGGGGAAAATCGCTGCGAATGCGGGGCTAAGCCAATACCAGACGCTGCTGGAGTCATTCATCATGGGCGTTTACAGCTTGATGCAATTTCTGTTCTCTCCGATTTTTGGACGCATTTCGGACCGGGTGGGACGTCGGCCGGTGATTCTCGCGAGCTTGATTGGATCGTTGATTGGCTACCTCATTTTGGCGGCCGCAACCTCAACGGTATTTGCCCCGATGGTCGCCTTGATCATGATCTTCCTGGCGCGCATCACCACCGGCATTTGCGGTGCCAGCGTGGCTACGGCGCAGGCGTATCTGGGAGATATTACCGCCCCAGAGAAGCGCACCGCCGTCATGGGAATGATTGGTGCAGCCTTCGGCATCGGTTTCGTGCTCGGCCCCGTGATTGGTGGAGTGGCCAGCCACTATCTTGGCTTAATGGCGCCATTTTTGATTGCGGCTGCGCTGACGATTTTCAACTTCGTGCAATGTTATCGGAAGTTGCCCGAAAGTCTGCCTTTTGAGAAACGTGGCATCGCGCAGCATAAGCGCACCACGGTGGGGGATACTCTGCGCCATTACTCAAGTCCACCGCTGGCCATGATCTTGCTCGCTAACTTCCTGGCAATCACTGCCTTCTCCATGATGACGACCTCATTTGTGCCATTCACGAAAGGTCAGTTCCACTTCAGCGATGACACGGTCGGCTATGTGTTCTGCTTCATCGGGCTGATCGGCGTGTTCATTCAGGGCGGCTTGATTCGCAAAGTGGCCAAGCCCGGTCGGGAACGGATGTTTGCGTTGTCAGGCATCGTGGCTATGGCGGTCGCCTTGGCCTTGATGCCGCAAGCCACGCCTTGGCTGTCCTTGCTGCTGGTGATGGCGTTGATTTCTGCGGGGAATAGTTTTGCCACTCCCACCCTCAATTCGTTAGCCTCACAATGCGGCACGGTGCAAACGCAGGGGGAGACCATGGGCGCGATGTCCAGTGCGGGCAGTCTGGGCCGCTGCTGTGGTCCGTTGATTGCTGGTCTGACGATGTATTCCGCTGCGGAAGGGGCACGCTTTCAGCATGCCTTCTACGTAGCCGCCGGCATCATGGGCGTGGCTGCGCTAGTGGCATTGACGATTCGTCGGCCGGTAGCGGCTAGCGCCGTTTCCGGACCTCAGTGATAAACCAAGTCTCGCGTGATGATATCCGAAATAACGAGACGACATTTCCTGGCCATGGCGGGCGGTCTGTCTGCCACCTCTGCCTTGGCGGAGGAAGCAAACCCTCCCGCAGTGGAATTCAAGGCACCACACCGGGTGTGGTTCCAACCCCGCTTGTTTCATCGGGACATGAGTCTCTATGCGGGCATGACGATTGATGCCAGTGGCTGGCTGGATCCCAAATTGGCGGCGCTCGCAGGGAAGACCGCGTTACGCTGGACGTATGGCACGAATCATCCTGATGCAGTCGGCCCAGAGTATTGGCGCAAGGAAATTGCAGATCAAGCTCATCGCTCACCGCATCGCTCCGGGGTTGCCTTGGACGAATGGGTTCCCTCGACGAATCCTGCCATGGAAGGTTGGGTGGCGGAGGGTTTACGGCAGGGGCGCAAGGCTGCGCCAGAGCAGTTCATTGCGGTCTGGGTCACGGATCCAACTGCGACCTTGGCGAAGTTAGTGGATGACGGCATCGTGGATCTTGTGATCGCAGAAACTTATACCCACGCGGCTGCGCGCTACGGCCCTGATTCCTTCCTCCACTGGGAGACGGCACTCCGTCGGATGGATGCGGCTCAAGCACTGGGCATGGGGGATAAAACAATTTTCTGCTTCGGTCACATTACCTTATTACCTGATACCAAAGGCCGCAAACTCGATCTGGCACTTTTGGCCGAACGGGCGCATCAAATCAAAGAACGCTATCCCAAAGCACCGGGGATCGCCTTCTACCAAGATGATAGCACAGATGATTCGCGTGATTTCCGGAACATGATTCGAAAATGCGATGAACTGAGCACCAAACTTTGGCCTAGCGCGTCCTAACCAACGTGCATGCGAATTGGCGCCCTCCTCACGTCCTTACAGGACCGGGAACCATCGCGCAATGTCATGAGTTATGGGTTTGGGTTTCAAGATCCGCTAGCAACTCTTTTGTCCTGCGCGCACTAGCATTGTTTTGCGGTTTAGCAACTCCGCTGAACAATTTTCCGTCACCATGGTCGAACCAAGGTAACGCGGCAATTCCATACTGGGATTGCCTTCCAGCTATCCCTCATCTCTCCCTATCATGAAAACTCTGCTGTTTCTCGTGTCCGCTCTCCTGTGCTAACTAGCATCTTTTTCCCTGCACGCAGGGAGCGAACCTATCTTTGCCGCAGGGCAAAGTTTTAACCTGCGCATTGCCGGAGTTCCCCCAGCAGATGCGGCGGGAATGAACGGAACCTTCACCATCTCGGATGCCGGTAAACTCAAACTTCCGTTTCTGAAAAACGAACTAACCGCTGCGGGGCTAACGCCTACTGCGCTGCAGAAACTCATCACCCAAGCCTATATTGAAGGAGAAATCTATTCTCATCCGTCCATTATGATCAACGTCGGTCCCTTGATGGATCAGCAAGTCATCACCGTCGGAGGTGAGGTCAAGCAACCGGGCGAGGTCTCTTATCGGCCGGGAATCAATCTCTATTCCGCCATTACCAAAGCTGGTGGTTCCACCGATTTTGGCGATGTGCGGCGGATCAAACTCATCCGGGGTAAAATCGAACGCATCATCGATCTCCGCAAGATTACGGCAGAAAATAACATCCCACTGGAAGCCGGGGATCAGATCGTCGTGCCTGGAAGCTAGCACGCAAGCCCTAGCGTTTCCGCGGGCCCGAACGATTAGACGAGGGATGGCCTCCCGACTTGCCACCTCCAGACTTGCCGTCAGTGGGCCGACCGGAGACACTGGTGGCGGCACTTTGTTTGTCCGCCAAACGGAAGGCAACGCTGCCGCGCTCTTGCTCAATGAAGATCGGCACGACGTCTAGCACGCTGCCCACCGTGAGTGGTCCGCCGCCTTTGCGCTTTAAATAGCGTTCTGTGTTGGCATCGAAGTAGTATCCAGCTTCCTCCAGCGCATCTGCCCGCACGATGCCTTTGGTGAAGATTTCCGTGACCTCCACGAACAATCCCACCCGCAGTGCCTTGCTCACCATGGCTTTGAAAAGCGTTGGCTTGGGGCTCTTGATGATCTTTTGGAAATAGGCCAACTCCTTGATTTTCCGACTCTGCATTTCCGCTTCGGCGGCGGATCGTTCGGTATGGCCCAAGTGCTCTGCGAGTTCCAGCATTTTGCCGTAATCTGGAGTGGCCCCTTTGCCGCCCCATAACAATTGTCCTTGCGAGCGATGCACAATGAGGTCGGCGTAACGTCGAATGGGACTGGTGAAATGCAGGTAACTATCTTTGGCCAAGCCGTAGTGGCCCAGGCAATCGATGTGATACGCGGCCCGCTTCATGCTCTTGAGCACGGCTAGTTTCAAAACGGGGGCTTCCTCCCGGCCGTTGATCATCGCCAGCGCTTTTTGCATTTCCATGCGATTGGAGAGATCTCCGACGCGGATGCCATTAGTTAGGAGAAAGTCGCGCAGATCATTGAGTCGCTCTGCATCCGGGTCTTCGTGGATGCGGAAAATAGCGGGTCGCTGGGCGCGGCGGAGTTGTTCGGCCACGGCTTCGTTTGCCTCCAGCATGAACTCTTCGATCATTTGGTGGCTCTCGTCATGTTCCACGCGACGCAATTCAATGGGCACGCCCATGTCATCCAACACGACCTTCACTTCCGGGAAATCCAAGTCGAGCGAACCTTGCTTGAAACGACGTTTCCGCAGCCGGGAGCCCAGGGCCCAGGCCTTGGCTGGCAATGGTGCATCCGCCTCTTTACAAGCCCGATCCGGGTCTGCCAGGTAAGGTTTCATCACGACGAACGCCTCTTCGTAACTGTAGCGTTTACTGCTGCAAATGACGGCCTTGCAGAAGCGGGCACCGGTGCGCACGCCGTCTTTGTTGTAGGTTAGGACAGCGCACCGCGTCAGGCGATCCTCGTTAGGTCGCAGACTGCAGACCCCGTTGCTAAGGCGCTCGGGCAACATGGGAATGACGCGGTCGGCTAGATAAACGCTGTTGCCACGAATCCGGGCCTCCTTGTCCAAGGCGCTGCCGGGCGTGACGTAATGGGACACATCGGCAATATGCACCCCGAGTTCCCATCCACCATCCGGCAGCCGCTTCAAGGCAATGGCGTCATCGAAGTCTTTGGCATCAAAGGGGTCAATGGTGATGACCTCCACTTTGCGCCAATCCTCGCGATCCTTCATCGCGGACTCGGGCACGATCGGCGGCACGGCTTCGGCTTCTGCGATCACGGCCTCGGGGAAATCCTGCGGCAGCCGGAATTGATAGATGATGCTCATCATGTCCTGGCCAGCGGCATTGGCTGGTCCTAACGTGCGGATCAAATTTCCCCTAACCCCCGAGCGACCCGGCTTCGGCCATTCAGTGACTTCAACCACCACCTTGTCTCCCACGTTGGGACGGAGTTCCTGGTTCTCCGTCGGGATTAGGGCGATCTTTTCCCCGCAAGCGGGATCGTCCGGCGTGACCCAATATCCTTTGGCAGAACCTTTGAGGGTGCCAACCACGCTTTGCGGGTGGCGTTCGAGCACTTTGGTGACGCGCGCGGCAAAGGCAGGTTCACCGCTGGAGCGCATTGATTCCATGAGCTTACGTTTCTCTGCCACATGTTTCCACCAAGCCTCTGGCTGTTCGGTATAAATCTCCGCCAGCACCGTATCGCCATGCCAAGCGGTGCCGAGTTGGCTTTCCGGGATGGCGATGGGGGAGGTGCGCTTGAGGCCCAAGGCTGCTGCTGCGGCTGCCTCTGTCGGGTCTTTAAAGTCCGGGAGAAATTTCCCGTGGCCGTTGCGCAGGATGTGCACCACGCCTTTGAGCCCGCTGGCCTTGCCGCCACTGCGGGGGGAATCGGGTTGCCGCCAGCGATATTTGCCCCGCTGGCCGTAAATGATCAGCCCTTCGGCCTCCATCTGCATGAGCGTTTTGCGCAGGAGTTGGCGCGCCTCTACGGGGAGGTGAAGTTGTTTGGAAAAGCCTACCTTGTCGAGCGGCTGGTAACGTGGGTCCTGCAGGATGCGGGAGAGGTCGCGACGCAGTTGTTGCGCGTCTGGCAGACCATCGGGAGCGAAAAAATCCGGGTTTTTTGGTTTCATCTAGGTAAAATCCCTAATTAATTTAGGGAAAAGTATCATTTTGTATTTACAACATACAGCCTTTTGAGTAATATGCGCTGTGGAAAGAATAATTTTTTCCTTGTCATCGCCCCGACAAGTTTAATAAGCAACCTCCCAAACCAGAAAACAAGCCATGAAACTTACTCCACTATCCAAAATGACCGGCCGCGCCAACGCTGGTTTCACCCTCATCGAACTTCTCGTCGTGGTTTCCATCATCGCGTTACTCGCAGGTGGATCCGTTGCGGCCTATGGGAAAGTGATGAACCTCGTCAAAAAGAACGCCTCGCAAAAAATCTGTGTGGAGGTTGCCTCTGCGGTATCCTCCTACTTCGCGGACTATGAGCGATTCCCTACCTCCAGCACCTCCACCGGAGCGGACATTATGATTGATGATACGTCATCCGACGGTGAATTCCTGGGCATCCTGAATGCCTCGGGCGAAACCCAATACAACCCCCGCCACCTGAAATATATCGAAGGGATGCAACAAGCCAAATTCACTAACGGGCAATGGGTCAACGGCATTAATTTTGAAGATAACCCCGATGCCCCAACCTTGACCGATCCGTGGGGTAAGGGTTACAAGGTGGTGATGGACGGAGACTTTGATGGGAAGATGGAGAATCCTGAACTCGGTGGCAGCGGGACTGCGAATCCACCCCAAACCATCCGGGGCAAGAAATGCTTGGTTTATGGTGCCGGTCCAGATGGAAACTACGATACTTGGTCTGACAATCCCAAGTCCTGGTAACCTCCAGCCAACCTTCCGGGAGACAACAAGCCATGAGCGAGATGACTCCCGAATCACCCCATCCTGAGAGATCAGCTGCCTTGTGGAGCTGTGGAGTGGTGGTGGTTGCGTTGATGGCATTGGGTGCTTTCGGTTATCTGAAAATCCGCCAGATCATAGGCACAAGCTTCGCCAAAAATAACAGCCAAAAATTGTGTAGCGAGATCGCCTCCGCTGCGAGCAGCTTCTTTGCCGATTACGAGCACCTCCCGCCGCCAGCTAAGATTCAAGCCACCCCAGACACCGAGTTCCTCTCGGACTTTTCATCGGATTTTGTCGTCGTGTTAGCGGCCAGAGGCCCATTGGTGATGAATCCCCGGCGGATCAATTATTTCGATGGAATGCCGGCAGCCCAGTCGGTAGCCGGAAAGCTCAGTGGGGGCATCAATTTTGGCCGTGGCAGTGCGGAGATCCTCGACAGCTGGGGGCGGCCATACCGAGTCGTGCTCGACGCAAACTATGACGGTGAAATCGATAATCCGGAATTGAAAGGCACGGGATCAGTAAGTCCGCCGCCCAAACTCCGAGGCAAGAAATGCGTGGTTTATTCTGCCGGCCCGGATGGCGATTACACAACTTGGGACGACAACCCCAAATCCTGGTGAGTGGGAGTTCCGCTGCAAGGCGGTCTTCCCCTTCGCAAACACCTAGCTAACATTTACCCTAGAACCAATTATGGAACCAACATCGCTAAGACATGAGAGACGCCAGAGGGTGATCTTCTGGGTGGTATTACTGGGGGTGTTTGGAGGGTTTATGATGTCGCAGTTCTCCGAAAGGAGCAGATTCATCCTGGTCAAAAAGAACGCTTCGCAGAAGATTTGCGTAGAAGTTGCCTCCGCGGTGTCTAGTTACTTCGCTGACTATGAGCGATTCCCAATTGCCAAAGTCGCTGCCGGAGTGGAAGTGATGATCGACACCGCAACGGACGGTGAATTCCTTGGCATCCTGAATGCCTCGGGCGAGACGCAATACAATCCCCGTCACCTGAAATATATCGACGGGATGCAGCAAGCCAAATTCACCAACGGGCAATGGGTCAACGGGATTAATTTCGAAGATAACCCAGAGGCCCCAACCTTGACCGATCCCTGGGGTAAGGGCTACAAAGTGGTGCTAGACGCAGATGCCAATGGCGAGATCGCTAACCCCGAACAAAATGCGACCAATCCCAAAATTCTTGGCAAGAAATGCCTGGTTTACGGAGCCGGAGCCGATGGCGATTACACAACCTGGGCCGATAACCCAAAGTCCTGGTGATCCGCCGTAGTCCGGGGCTTCAGCCCGTCAAACCCTCCCCGTGAATCAGACGCCTGAATCAGCTTGAGACATTTCTGCGGGTTTCAGTCGATCATTGTTCGATCTCCGACGCCATTTCCTGAGCTTATCGCCCGCGTCCCTTCGTGCCACGGTCTGGCTTGGCATTACCGGAACCCTTGCCGTAACGCCCGCCTGCGGAAGGCTTGGTAGGACGCGATTTATCCGCAGTGGACTTGGAGGTTCTGCTCGGGCGGTCGGGTCTGCGCGTAGGTCCTTCGGGCCGCTCCGAGCGGAAAGAGTTTCCTTCTGCAGCGGTTCCAGGGCGCTTGGCGAATCCCGCCCGCGTCGGACCTGCCGGGCGGCTTGAGGCACCGGGCCGGGCTGCTTTCCGGGCGGAAAACTTGTCGGCCTTTCTGCTGTCCTCGAAGGACGTGGGGACCGTCATCGGGCGAGGGCTGCCAAATGGGCGTTCGGGCCGGGCAGCTTTCTTCGCGACCTTGGCGGCAAATGGTTTGACGGGCGCGATGCGTTTGCCCTTGGGCGCGGCTGGTTTGGCTCCGTCATGCGTGGGATAGGCCGCTGGCTTCTTTTTGCCGGACTGCCCACTGCCTTGATGGAGTTTAACGAAATCCGGCTCATGAAGATGGCGGAATTTCCCCGGCTTCAGTTGGCCGATATCCAGCCCGCCGATCCGAATCCGGACCAGTCTAACTACTTCATAATTCAAAAGTTCAAACATCCGACGGATTTGTCGGTTCAGCCCTTGGTGCAGCACCACTGATAAGTGCCGGGGGGTGATAATGTCCACCTTGTCAGCCTTCGCCAAACCTTCCTCCAGCATCATTCCAGCCTTCAGGGCGGCCGTGTCCTCATGACGGAAAGAGCGATTCAAAATCACCCAGTATTCCTTCTCCGTAGCATGGCTGGGGTGGGTGAGGAGTTGGGTCAGATCGCCATCATTCGTCAACAGGAGCAGGCCTTCGCTCTCACTGTCCAGACGGCCGACATAATGTAAATTCTGCAACGGTGGCGGCAGTAAATCGTAGATCGTAGGGCGTTTCTTGGGATCGTTCTTCGTGCAGAGCACACCCGGTGGCTTGTGCAGCAGCACGGTGGCGGTGGCCTCGGGTTTCACTTCCTTGCCCTGAAACATCACCAGATCCGATTTTGCCACCGTCGTGGCCAGTTCTTTGACCTGTTGCCGATTAATCGTGACTTTTCCTTCCGTGATCCATTGCTCACATTGGCGGCGGCTGCCCAAGCCGCAGGCGGCAAGGAATCGGTTGAGGCGCATGGGTTTCATAAGCAGGGGAACGGGAAAAATAACGTGGAGTCGAAAAGCAGACGGCTGAGCGATGCTACCACCGCTCAGCCGAATATAAATTGCCAGGTGGTTACAGGCCTGAAGCCCATAACTACTTTCTAGAGTTCAGGAAGGGTCTTGGGCAGACCAATGGCGCTTTGGCCAGACTTCCATTGACCGCGTTTTTTCATCAGCTTGACGCGTTCAAAACGCTTCATAACGCTGCGTTTGGCACCGACGGCACCGCCGGAAGACTTGAGACTTGGATGTTGGGACATGATATTTTACAGAGGATTGAAAATTTTAGGAGGGCGGAAGATGTCGATTCTTTCGAGATTTGCAAGAAATTATTTCACTTCAGTGAAGTTAACGATCAAGTCCCGACGTTAGGAGTTCTTTTGACTACCGGCCACAGCCATCACACTAGTCAACATTTCTAAACGCCGGATGACGCCATCAATGTTCATGACGTTGTCCAGAATCAACGGTTCCTCCTCATTGGGGAAGCGCATGATGAGCCGACCGGAACGGATGAAAGGCAGGTAGTGCTCGAACACGTCCGTGACTTCCTTGGTGTAGGTAAATCCAGCGGTGGAGTAGCGGCGGCGTTTGTCGAGAATACCGCCCACGACGATGATCTCGTTCGATTCGAAGCGCACGAAGTGGAAGCGCACGTAGAGAATGCCAACGATCATCAAAATCACCCACATGCCAAAGACGCAGAAGTAAAACTGGTGGTTGGCGGCCGGTTGCAGATGTCGCAGCCAGGAAAAGAAATCCGGCAGGAAGGGGTGGAAAATATTAATCAACACCAGCACCAAACCAATGATGACGACCCCTGCAATCCACAAGAGCGCCCAGGTCAGCCCAATATCAAAGGTGATGGTGAACAAGCAAAGCATCAACGAACCCAGGAAAACGATCCCTAAAGCCTGATCCATTGGGGTGACGTCCACTGTGAGGGGCGTTTGGGAGTGATGCACGGACCACATTTGGAGGAAGCCGCAGATCAGCGCAATTAAGGCGGCAGGATAAAGGACAGGAATTTTAGGCCACAACCTCACAATCAAGGCAGGCACAGAACCCACGCTTTCGGGGTTAGGCGTCGGCGGATCGGTTGGTTCCAAGTTGGAGAGGACGGGGGTGTCAGACATGATCGGTGATAATTATTAAGTGACTAGGCTAAATGAACTTTGGGATAATACAACGCTCTGGGACGATGCCAAAGAGAAAAAGCACCCGCAATCGTAATCGGAAATGGCGCGGCGGAGACTTGGCAAATGGACAACGACGGTTGCTGAGACGGCTAGTCCTTGTTTTCGGGTGAAGCGGGAAAGAGGACATCAAGGTAGGAAAATGAGTGGTCGGAAAATTAAAGAAACAGAAATCAGGGCTCTGGGAAAATTTTCCTACCTTGAATCTTCCTACCTTCAACTCAGAACTGAATTTCCAGCCGCTCCGCCACACGCTTCGGACGGCGCAGGGCTTCGGCCATGCGCAAGGCTTCATCGGCTCCTCGCAGGTCTTTGCAGGCGGGATGCGCCTCGGGGGCTGCGATGATGCCGAGATTGTGCAGGACGTGAGCGGTGCTGTGCTTGTAGGCGGAGGCGCTCATGTTCGCATCCAGGCGGAAGACTTGAACTTCCAGCGATTGGAAGGCTTCAAAAACCTTATAGACCCGCGTGTCGAAGCGACCCGTTCCAGTCGGAAACTTTTTCTGAGGTGAACCGTCATTGAGCCACATGTCCTTTGCGGCACAGATCAATGGCGCACCACTGACGGCGGCACCGATGAGTAGTGGCAGGCCAAGTTTGATCGCGGTAGCGATGCCGAAGTCGTCTCCACTGTGCGGGGCGAAATCGAGGCCGAGTTCGCGACACATCGCAGCCCAGTAGAGGAAGTGCGGCTCGTCCAATGTGCTGATTTTTCCACCGACGAACTTCGGATGAATCGCGAGCTGATGCAGCAACCACGGTCCAAATGGCCGCGCCCAGGGCACGAAGGCAGGCTCCAAGGCATGAACGATGCCCGGACGAATCAACCACTCGGCGATTTCATAATAGGCATCGCGACAAGACTCCGGCTCCAGTGCACTGAGCCACTTCGAAGTCATGAGCATCACCTCGCAGTTGTCATGCTGCTGCACGATGTCGATCAGCGGACGATAGCGCTCGGCCTTGAACGATGTGTCATCTTGAGCACCGCGAGCCGTCACGCCAGCGATGAACTTCTTGGTTGGAAACTCCGCCCGGAAGCGGCGCAACACCTCTGCATAGAGCGCATCATCGAGATCAAAGATGTAGCCCGTGTCTGCATTCAGCACGACGACGAGTTCCACTCCGAAATGATCTGCTGCTTTTTGCATCCAGCGAATGCTTGCCACGAAACCTTCCCAGTCTGGTTTGCCATCTCGAAACGGCAGTAAGGCCGCAGCGCAGAGACGCGGCTTGGAGGTATGATCGATGAGTTCTTCCTCCCCCGTCCACGCCCACTTGGTATCTTGCCAAGCAGTGTTCGGAGAGAGGTTTTCAGGTTTGGTGATAAGTGATTTCATGGAAAGTGGTGAAGGAACAGCTAGAAAGATTGGTGGTTGGAAAATTGAAGAGTCAGAAATCAATGTGGCGGGGGCATTCCGCCCCCTGGCCTTGGATCATGCTGTAGCGGGTTGGATGCGGGCTCCTGGGCTAGGGGGCAGAATGCCCCCGCCACGTTTTGTTGTGGCTTCCTGTAGGACCAGGCTCCAGCAAAGGTTGTAAGAGCGGAGGTCCACCTCAAAATCCGTGTTCGGGTTCAAATGAGCGGTTCCACATTCAGCCAT
This sequence comes from Verrucomicrobiales bacterium, assembly GCA_031411295.1. GTDB lineage: Bacteria > Verrucomicrobiota > Verrucomicrobiia > Verrucomicrobiales > V1-33 > JAGNEJ01. Next base: position 57,575 of record JANOAV010000208.1, read on the forward strand.
TTGCGTTGTTCCCAGCTCTGTAGGCCGAGTTCGGCGAGTTGCACGCCCTTCGCGCCTTCACGCAGCGACCATGGGAAGGGCGTCCCGACGGCTACATGCTTCAAGAACTCCTCCCATTGGATTTTGAAAGCGTTCTCATAGTTCGTGGTATCCGGAACTTCCTGCCAGCCATCGAAGAAGTTGATAGGCTGATCAATATCCGGATTCCATGTCGGACGCGGTGTCGTGCCAGCGGCTTGCACCCAGCATTTCCGCAGTCCCACGATGGCGCTGCCGTGCGTGCCATCGACTTGCATCGTCAGTAGATCATCACGACGCACCCGCACGGTCCACGAGCTGTTGAACTGGCAAACCACGCCGCCTTCGCACTCAAACGTCGCGTAGCAGGCATCATCGCTGGTGGCAGGATAGGCATTGCCTTTTTCGTCGATGCGTTTTGGCAAATGCGTGGCTCCGAGACAGCTCACGGCCTTCACTTTGCCAAAGAGATCATCGATCACATAACGCCAGTGGCAGAGCATATCGACGATGATGCCGCCGCCGTCTTCCTTGCGGTAATTCCACGATGGCCGCTGCGCAGGCTGGTCGCCATCTTCACCCGTGAAGACCCAGTATCCGAACTCGCCACGCACACTCAGGATGCGGCCAAAGAACCCTTGATCGCGCAGCGTGCGGAATTTGCGAATGCCCGAGAGCCAGAGCTTGTCCTGCACCACGCCATTCTTCACCCCCGCGTCCTCGCAGAGCCTCGCCAAACGCATCGCCTCCGCAGCCTCCACCGCCGTTGGCTTCTCACAATAGATCGCCTTCTTCGCCTTCACCGCTTTCTCAATGAAGCCCGCCCGCTGCAAGGTGCCCGAAGCATCAAAGAAAATCTCGTCCTCAGGATTCGCCAGCGCTGCATCCACATCGGTCGTGAACCGCGTGACACCAGTGCGAGCCGCCAATGCCGCCAGCTTGTCATGATTGCGCCCCGTCAAAATGGGATCAGGCATGAGGATCAAATCATCGCCCACTTTAACGCCGCCTTGATCGCGGATCGCCTTGATCGAGCGAATGAGGTGCTGATTGGTGCCCATGCGTCCCGTGACGCCGTTCATGATGATGCCGATTCGTTGTGTTTTCATAGGTAGAGTAAAGTTGGCTATGAGAACTCAGACCTTCCGGCTGGTAAATCAGTTGTTTCCGATGACTATGGACGGAAATAGTGATGTGAAAGAAGCGGCCAAATGCCGCTGGTTTGGCGTCATCACTGTTGCTCAAATTCCATCGCCCCTTTGTCGAGGCGGCGCACTAGGAGTGCAGCCATAGCCACGCAAAAGGTGATGCGCTGGCAAAAATATGCTCTATCCTTGCGCTTGAACTATTCTCTCATCCTCTTTTCCGCTCTGTCTTTTATCGGATACGGCACCGCTTGCTTTTTTGCCACCCGAATTAAGCATGAGTTCGACCGCTACCGGATGGCATCGCAGCGTGTGATGGTGGGTGCATTGCAAATAGTCGCATCGCTTGGGCTACTGGTCGGCCTGAGCCAACCCTGGATTGGGCGGTCCGCAGCGGCGGGTCTGGCGCTGATGATGATGGTCGCTGTCGGGGTTCGAATCCGAATCAAAGACAGTCTGTTCCAGACGATGCCAGCCTTGCTTTATTTGCTGCTGAATGCCTATCTCTGTGTCGCTGCGTTCTGAGAAAACTGTTGTGGCTACAGCAACGCAATCGCGGCACACATAGCTAGTGCTTACTTGCAATAGTTAACAAATGTGAAATAAGTGGGGATGAGCCGCTCCATCAAACCGCTGAATTTAACGAACGACGAAAAGGTCACCATTGAAGCCCTAATCCGCAGTCCGCAAAGCACGCAGGGACAGGT
>JANOAV010000209.1:0-32550 GCA_031411295.1 Verrucomicrobiales bacterium
CCTCATTGGCTATTTCATACTCACGATCCGCCGTGGATCCGTGGTGAGTGACAGTTTCATGAAGACGGCGGATGCCCTGATTCGGAAGCAGGACTACTTGGGGCTGCTCGCGGTGTGCAACCGCCGCAGTGAATGCATCGCTCAAATCACCCAAAAAACCTTGGATTTTGCCACAAAGAACCCCACCGCCACTTTCGATGAAGTGCGTGAGGTGACCGAAGCGGAAGGTCAGCGGCAAGCCAGTGCCTTGGTCCAGCGGATTACCTACATGGCGGACATCGGGAAGGTGGCTCCTCTGATTGGACTTCTGGGCACGGTGTTCGGGATCATCAAACAGTTCGCCCAGATCTCCCAGGAAAAAATGCTCGCAGCTCAGCTGAAATTTGCCGGAGGCGTTTCCGAGGCGCTGCTGAATACCGCAGCGGGCCTCTTCATCGCCATTCCTTCGGTGGTGGTATTTTCCATCTATCGCGGCCGGGTCAGTGCTCTCATCAGCGAGATGGAGGCCGCTACCACCCATATTATGGCCCTGCTGGCAGCACAGTATAAACGAGTTACCGCCGCCGCCGCAGCGGCCGCCGCCACTCGTGCCGCGACTCCAGTAAAGGCGGCCAGCCGCACTCGTGGTGAAATTTAACTGCTTCCCCCCTGCGCCATGAAATTCCGCCCACAGCAGCATATTGAGGAAAGCCCGACGGATTATCTCATCCCGCTGATGGATGTGCTCTTCATCCTGATCACCTTTTTTGTGGTCGCATTCAGCATGAGCCGGATCGAAACGGAAGTGAATATTTCCGTGCCCGCCAGTGAGTCCACGGACAAGGCCCTCCAGGACGTTGGCCAAGTGGTCATCAATGTGCGCAGCGATGGCACGCTCGTCGTGAACCAAGTGGAGCAATCTCTCGCCCAATTGGAAAATCGGCTGTCCACCATCGCCTCGGTCAATCTGAAGCAGGCCATCGTGGTCCGCGGGGACAAATCCACCGCCTACGAGCACATTTTTAATGTTCTGGACACCTGCCGAAAAGTAGGGCTTTATCACGTGTCGTTTGCGTCCCAGTCCCCCACTGGTCCCAAACCGGCTGCGCCTTGAAATTTCCCCTAGCATTCTTGGCTTCCTGCTTATTAATCTCCCCTCATGAAATTGTCCACCCTCTCGGCATTACCCCTCATCCTGCTTAGCGCTACGATCTCCTGGTCGTTGGCGCAGGCCCCGGCCACCCCGCCCAAGGCGCGACCGGTTGAGGACGTCGTGCCCGCTACCCCGAAAGCCAAACCCGTCGAAGATGCCACCCCAGCTAACGAAGGGACCGGCCCCAAGGAAGGGAAACTCTCCTCCAATCCCGAAGAGGACCTCTTCACCTACGCTCATATGCTGTATAAGCGGGAGGCCTTCGACATCGCTGCGGAACAGTTTGGCAAGTTCATCGACGCCTACCCAAGAGGTAAGCGGATCGATGCCGCCCTGACTTACAAAGGCATCTGCCATTTAAAGTTGAATCAGGCAGATCAAGCCATGGCCGCATTTGGCGAGACCGTGAAACGGGTAAAAAGCGGCCCTTACTTGGCGTATTGTGCTTCGCAGTTGGGGATTCTAAAGCTGAACGATAGCAAACGGGCCGAAGCCGCCATTCTATTTGGGATTGCCGCCACCAATGCAGAGAAGCCGGACGATAAGCTCCAGTATCGCTATTACCAAGGCGTGGCGCTGAGGGATTCGGACAAGCCATTGGAAGCTCAGGCCGCATTCGAGGCCGCCATGAAGATTACGGGAACCACCACTCCAGGAGCGATCCTCTTTCAGAATAAATCAGAACTCCAGGTTGCTAACTACCTTCTCGGAATCGGGAAGAAAACCCTGGCCATGGGGCACTTCGAAAAGCTCGCCAAGGAATCCTCCCTGCCAGCCATCAAGGCTGAGGCGGCCGTATCCGCCGGCCTGACCTCGATCGATCTTGGCAAGACCAAGGAGGCCATTCCATTCTTTGAGTCTGTGGCCAAGATGGGAGCCGATGCGAAATGGTCCTCGCTCGCAAAATTCGGTTTAATTCGTGCCGCCTACGCTCAGGAACAATGGGCCAAAGTAACCGAGGCTTGGCGCAACTTGGACATTAAGGAGATTTCCGTCGAATCGCGCTCCCAGCTGCTGGTGATGGTGGGCAATGCCTACCGCGTGCAGGAACAATATGCCCGCGCGATTGATGTTTACAGCATGGTGCAGCAATATTTCCCAGACTCCAAGGATGCTAGTGAGGCAGAATATCGGAAATTGGTTTGCCTCTACAAACTGAAAGATCCCCGCACCGACACCGCCGCCGAGGAGTTCATCACCCGCGTCAAGCAATCGGACCCCAACAGCGAATTCCTTGACATGGCGCGACTGATGCGCGCTGAAGACAGTTTCGCCAAGAAGAAATGGGAACTGGCTGCCAAATCCTACACGGGAATTCGCATCGAAAAGATCCCCGAGGAATTGCGCTCCAGCATGCTTTATCGCAAGGGATTTGCCGAAGCGCAGAACAATCAATACGGTGCCGCCATTGATAGCCTAACTCAGTTCATTAATCTGACCCCCAAGGATCCGCTGATCCCCCAGGCCTTGGTGCGGCGGGCGCAGTGCTATTTGGAACTCAAGGATTTGAGCAACGCCATCAAGGAATTCGATGCGGTCGTGGATAAGTATCCGGATGCGAAGGAAGCGGAGGAAGCATTCCGCCTCGGTGGTCTCCTGCGAGGTCAGGATAAGAATTACGAGGGTATGATCCAGCGCCTGACGGCCATGCTGGAACGTTATCCCACCAGCAAATACAAAGGGGAATGCAAATTTTGGATCGGCACGGGGCTTTACGGCCTCAAGAAATGGAAAGAATGCCTTGATCCACTCCGGGATGCCCAAAAGCTGTTTCCCGAGCAGTTTGAAGACGCCTCAGTAAAAGTGATCGTCGCCCTCACCTACTTGGAGGATGTTGACTCACTCGGCACCGCCGTCGACACTTATCTGAAAACCAATCCCAAAACTCCCATCAATGGACGGATTCTGGAGTATTTGGGAAGCCGCCGCTACTCGGAGAAAAACTACCCAGCCGCCGCCAAGTATTTGGGCTTGGCCACTAGTTCCGCGCAGGAGTCGGATTTGCGCCCCATTACCTGGTTCCAGCTCTCAGAATCCCGCTTAAACACGAGCGATTTCGAAGGCACCCTCAAAAGCGTCACCAGATTGCTTGATGGCAACTCCGATTTACCTGCCGACACCAAGGCCAAGACGTATTATTTCCGGGGCAAGGCTCTGTTGGGATTGAAAAAACATGATGAAGCGAAGACGGCCGCAGATGCCGGCCTCCAACTCCACACGCAGGATATCAACGAATCCAGGCTTTATTTCCTGCGGGGCGAAATCGAAGCCGCACGTGGTAACGATGACGAGGCCGCCAGCAACTACGTCCTCACCACCCAACTCGTATTGAACGACGAATTAGCCGTCGAAGCTTACCGCCGGTTGGTCCAAATTTTCAGCAAGAACAAACAGTTAGACAAAGCAGCTCAGTTTCTTGAGAAATTCCGTGCCACCTTCCCCAAAGAGGCTGCCGCTTTCGAGAAGGAAGATGCCTCGGTCGCCTCGAAGCAACAGTAACTCTGGGTTCGGTTGGCGTTCGTTGGCAGCAGCAAAAAGGACTCAGGTGGCTAGGCCATTTCCGGGAAACATGCGAGGATGCCAGCCTCAGACGCAGGGCTTATGCCGCGCTCGGTAATCAGCCCGGTGATCAGGCGGGCTGGGGTGACATCAAAGGCCGGATTAGCCGCCGTGGAGGATGAGGCCAGGATTTGGAATTCCAATTCCTGGCCGTTATTGAGCGGTGGCGCCACCCCCAGCAGATGCGTCACTTCGCGCGGATCCCGCTGCTCAATGGGAATCTCCTGCAAACCATCCCGCAGCTTCCAATCGAAGGTGGAACTGGGAAGCGCCACATAAAATGGCACGCCATTGTCAACCGCCGCCAGCGCCTTGAGGTAGGTGCCTATCTTGTTGGCCACATCGCCCTGGCGGGTCACCCGATCCGCCCCGGTCAGCACCAGATCCACTAAGCCATGCTGCATCAAGTGCCCCCCCGCATTATCCGCGATAACCGTGTGCGGCACGCCGTGCTGCGCTAGTTCCCACGCAGTGAGTCGCGCGCCTTGATTGCGAGGGCGCGTTTCGTCCACCCAGACATGAATCGGAATTCCAGCATTGTGCGCGGCGTAGATGGGGGCGGTGGCAGACCCAAGATCCACAAATGCCAGCCATCCCGCATTACAATGAGTTAAGATATTCGTGACGGCGGCAGCGGAGCGATCCTGCTTTAGACGCAAGGCTTGAATCATTTTGAGCCCGTGTCGGCCAATGGCGGCACAGGCAGCGAGATCCTCCGTGGCAATCGCCTCAGCCTCAAGTTGGGCCCGTTCCACCCAGTCAGCGGGAGGCACCTGCAGCAATACTTGCTCCATGCGTGTGACCGCCCAAGCTAAATTCACCGCTGTGGGTCTGGTCTCTGTTAGGGTTTTTCCCAGCCGCTGCAGTTGGCTCCACGATCCCTCCGCTTCCCGGGCGGCCAGGACCATGCCATAGGCAGCCGTAGCCCCAATGCAACCGGCTCCGCGCACCACCATCTGGCGAATCGCGTCAGCTACCGCTGCGACCGAATCCAAGGTCAGCAGCGCGAACGCAAATGGCAATTTGCGTTGATCAATCACCTGCACGGCTAGCGGGCGTTGGTCCGGTTCCATCCAAACGGTGCGATAATGATGTCCCTGAACTAGCATGATTTGGCGTGGAGCCCGGCCCGGAACGGATTGCCGTCGCTGGCGGGCTTATTTGTTCATTTTCTTCAACTCAGACTGCAGACGCAGCATAACGACCCGAGCTACTTGGATTTCTTTCTCGATCACCATCCGCGCAGCACGCAACTCCTGTTGGGCGGCCCTGCTGTCCATGCCGCGTTGCAGACTGAGGCTCTTGGCATTTTTCTGGGATGCTTGTGCTTCCTTAGCCTTAAGCACTCCCGTCTGGCGGGTCGCATCTTCGATGAAGATCTGGAGCTTGCTGATTTGCGTGCGCAGCGCGATCACAGAATTCTGGAAGTAACCGTCCGTCGCTAGTTCTGACTCCGAAGCCACTGCTTCCTCCGGTGCTGCCGGAACCAGCGGTCGCGCTGGAATGGCGAAGGCGCTGAGGAACGCGTTGACCGATTCATGCTGCGGAGGCGAAGGGGGGAGATTCAGCGTCGGCCACCACTCTGGTTGCAGACGATCGGCCAGGGCAGGCGACAAATCTTTAAACGTCACTCGACTCATGCCTGCATCATGCTCCAAGGTCACCTCGCCTGGGCGGAGCGCCTTTAATTTCACGTTGATCAGGGTTTCTCCCTTGGGACCGGGCACGTTCGGCACTGGCGAGGTCTCCATTGCCTTCTGCACAGCTTCGATCGCGGTCTGCATCGAGGCATTGGCCGACCGCCACTGCGGCTGCAGCAGCTTCAGCTTCGCCTGTGTTTCGCGGAGTTTGCTCTGAACTCCAGCGATGGCATTACGCAGCGTTTCGAGATCAGCCTGCTGGATTTTCAGGTCTCCGAGACGCTCCTCCAAGTGAAGGTGCCGGGACAGCTCGCGGGTGCGCTGGCTCTTGAGCTCCTCCACCACCGTTCGCTGCTTGGATAATTCATAAATCCCCCAACCATAGCTCGCGCCGAGCCCCACGAGGATCAGCGCAGCCACTCCGCCGCCGACGAGAAGGGGGACGTTTGAGGGGGGCTGAGCGTATTTTGTGGGTGGGTTCATGGTGCGAGGTATTTGGCGCGGTAACGCTCTGCTTGCAGATTCGTTTCCTTAACGTTGTCCGTAACCACACTAACGCTCGCTTCAAGAAAAGCCGTTGCTGCCACTAACGTCTCCAGTTCTTTGGTCAGCAATGCCTTGGAGGCACCGAATTGAGGATACTGCCGTTCTAACGTGGTGATTTTCGCCTGGGTGGAGGCGGCCTGCTGCGTGAGGCCATCCACCTCCTGCTGTAGGGCTGCCTGCTGCGCCCGGGCCTGTTGCAGCGCGTCACCAGAGCAACTAACGGCCAGCAGGCTGCACCCGAACCCCAGCGAGAAGGTCTGGTTCAAAAAAAGAGAGAGTAAACGAATCATGCACGTTAGGCTCGACGATGATTTCCTTTTTTCCAGTAAAACTATTATGCTATCGAAAAAATGCCGCAGACCCGAAGGCCTGCGGCATTGTGATTCAGTAGGCGTAATTAGGCCTGGGACCTGGGCTCAGCGTCGGCGTCCTCGGGGCGTTCGTCACGCTCGTTTGGCTCGTCGCGCTCGCGGCGGGGACCTTCTGGCTTGGGGCCTTTGGCGGATCCCACCGTGATGGCCCGGCCCATGAAGGGCTTGCCATGCAGCTCGGAGGCCGCCCGCTTGGCGTCTTCCAGGGAGGTCAGGGAAACGAAGCCAAACCCCTTGGAGCGTTGGGTGCGGGTGTGGGTCACGATCTCGGCATTGGTGACTTTGCCAATCGTGTTGAAGAGCGTGAATAGATCACTCTCCGTGGTGTCATAGGAGAGGTTCCCCACGTGCAGTCGCGCGGTGGTGATGCTCTCCAGGTCCACTGGTTGTGGGGCCCGTTGTTCCCGGGGCTCACGGGGTTCCCGTGGCTCGCGCGGAGCGGCGGGTTCACGCCGCGGGCGCTCAGAACGCTCGGAACGTTCAGGGCGCTCCCCTCGTTCCGGACGGTCTCCTCTGTGTGGACCATCGCCTCTGCGGCCACCTTCACGGCGGTCTCCGCCACGACGGTCGCGATCCCGCTCGTTGCGCGGACGATCTCCCCTGCTTTCGGGGCGGGGGCCTCTAGCACCCGGCTTGGGGGCTGGCGGGGCTGGTTTCTTGTCTCCACCCAGCAGGCCGAAACTAAGGAACTTCAGAATGCGCTTGCCCATGGGAGCCTTGGGTGCGGGCTTGTCACGGTAAACGCGTTCGTATTCTCCTCCGCCAAAGGTCTTCGGCCGATCTCTTTCAGGGCGCTCCTGGGGCGGGGTGTAATCGGTGAGGCCGCCTTCTCGGCGGTAGGTTTCGTGTTCGGTGCGGGGACGGTCGTCCCTATTTCCACCAGAATTCTGGCGACGGCGGTTGTTGTTGTTGTTTCCGCCTGGGCGGCGGGAGCGGTGCTCGGTGTTTTGTGGTTCGGACATGGGTTTCACCCGGGTGGGTATGGTTGCTGTGCGGTATGTTACCAGGTGGAATGTCCGGCGGATCGGCCCACAATCTCGGGATTTGGAAGTTGCAATCGATACTCGAATTGCTGTCAAAATCGCCTAAATGCCGCGGCCCGCCGTGGCAGGGAAATTCTCTAGCGCTTTCCCGCCCACTCCACAGTGTATTGGAGCAATCTGGCTTGAGGCAAGCAGTCCCGACTCTGCAGAACGCAGAGTTTACCGTATATAAGCCACGGAGGGGATCATTCATCTCAGAGAGCGGTCATTGTTCCAATGGAATCCTTAAGTGTAATTTAACTTCTGGCAAGTGCTGAATTTCCCAGCCCCTCCCGCGCTTATTCATCTCCCCTGCGGGTGGTCTAGGCAGACCTCGGTGCGGTGCTCGGTCCACCTCACGCCCAAATTCCGGGCCACAGGAGAAGCACCGCTGGCGTGCAGAGGGTGAGAAACAGGAGGACTTCCAATTTCGTAGGCGAGAGTTTCTTCAGGAAACCACACAGCACCAGCATTCCGCTCAAACTTCCTCCCAGCGCCAGACACATGCGTCGATCCGTCAAATTCGACTCTGGCAGCACCCGATTCCACAACGGATGCAGCATCGCCAGCGCCACGCAGAGCGTTAGCGGGATTAATTTTGAGAGCAACTTCTGCTCCACGCCGTCCGGCAACGTCGCGAACCGGCGGATCCAGCGATTCACTCCCACGACCATGGCAATCACCATCGTTTGATCGCCAGCGAAGAGTTGCGGCACTTCCCCACCCCAGATCCCTGGAGCCAAACTCACCCCAGCCGCAAAGAGATACGCTGCAATGCACTCCTGGGCTAAATGAAGCTGTGGCCGCTCCATTTGCGGAGTCCGCAACGCCAACCAGATCCCCACCGCACAGCCCAGCGACAACCACGTCCGCGCCACCACTCCCACCGCGCTTTGGCCATCGAACTTCAGCCCCATCCACACGGCGGCGGCAAAAAATGCGCTCACCATCACCGTCAACTGCTGCGCGGCCCGCTTCTGCCCCGCCATGGGCCAGGAACCGACATAAAATCCCACCGCCACCACCAGCGGCAGCGCGGACAGCACAATATGCTGGCTCACCTTGAAAAGCCCCAAATATACCGCCAAGCCCACCGCTGCCACCAAGCAGAGCGCCAGCACCCCCTTGCGAACGTCGTCCGTTTCCTGCGGACGGAGCAAGCGGGCGATCAATCCGATCACCCAGGTCAGACTCGCCAAAGCCAGCGCATCCCAGACCCAGAAGGCCCAGACGTGAGGCAGTCGCAGACTCCACGTCGGGTGGTTCAACTTGGTTATAAAAGCCATCCACAGGATCGCCAGCAAAGGAGTCAACAGCGCCAGACCTTTCATAGTCTGCCACCATCCACGGGAGGAAATTTCAGGAGCCTCAGCGGCAGGGGAATTCATCCGCCTTCCATGCGTGAAGATTTCTGACAAGCAAGGCGGAAATGCCAACGGCCTCCAACCCTAACCTACCACGTCTGGCCAGTCGGTGTGGAACCATTGCCCGGCCGGCTTGTCCAGGCGCTCATACGTGTGCGCCCCGAAGAAGTCCCGCTGCGCCTGCAACAAGTTAGCTGGCAGACGTGCTGCGCGATAGCTGTCGAAGTAACCCAGGCTGGCACTGAAGGCCGGCACCGGAATGCCGTTGGTCACGGCCAGCGCCACTACTTCACGCCAATTTTGCTGGGTGCGATTGAGCAGGTCCTTGAAGAATGGATCCAAGACCAGATTCACCAAGCCGGAGTTGCGCTCGTAGGCTTCGGTAATGCGATTCAGGAAGCGCGCGCGAATGATGCAACCACCGCGCCAGATGCGGGCGATGCCGCCCAAGTCCAGATTCCATTGCCTCTTCTCCCCCATCGTTTTGATGAGATCCAAGCCTTGGGCATAGGAAATGATTTTGCTGGCGTAGAGGGCATCGTGCACCTTGGCCACGAGCGTGGCCTTGGCAGCGGAGAGATCCGGTGTGGGGCCATGCAGTTCCTTGCTGGCGGCCACGCGTTGATCTTTCTTGCTGGAAAGAATCCGGGCTTCCACGGCGGCATTGATCGTGGAAATGACGATGGCGTTTTCCACCGCGTTTTCCAGGGTCCATTGCCCGGTGCCTTTTTGGCCGGCCTTGTCCACGATGACATCAATAATCGCCTTGCCCGTGTCCGCGTCCTTTTCTTCGAAGATCTTGCCGCTGATTTGAATCAAGTAGCTTTCCAGTTCACCTTCGTTCCAGTCGCTGAATATTTTCGCCATTTCATCCGTGGTAAATCCGGCGGCTTTGAAAATGCTATAGGCTTCGCAAATGAGCTGCATATCGCCATACTCAATTCCGTTGTGCACCATCTTCACATAGTGCCCAGCACCACCGGGGCCGATGTGCGTTACGCAGGGCACGCCACCGACTTTGGCGGAAATGCTCTCGAAGATCGGCTTCATCACTTCCCACGTGCTGAGCGGACCGCCCGGCATGATGGACGGGCCCTTCAGCGCGCCTTCTTCACCACCAGAAACGCCCGCCCCAATGAAACGCAGCCCCATCTGGCTCAGCACTTCATCGCGACGCTCGGTATCGGTGTAGAGGGAGTTTCCGCCGTCGATGATGATATCCCCTTCATCCAGCAGCGGCACCAGGGAGTCGATCACGGCATCCACCGGACCGCCGGCCTTGACCATGATTTGAATTTTCCGAGGCGAGGCCAGGCTCTGCACGAACTCTTCCAGCGTCTTGGCCCCGACGAGATTCTTCCCCGGATTATCTGCGATAAACTGATCGGTCACAGCCGTGGTCCGATTGTAAACCGAGACTTGGAAGCCGCGGCTTTCCACGTTCAAGACCAAGTTCTGACCCATCACGGCCAGACCAATCAAACCAAAATCGCTTTTCTTATCACTCATAAAATCGGGAATACAGATGGGGTTAATGAACAAGCCGAGACACAGCAGAGCCAGAAAGACCCGCCACGACGGACGCCCTCATCAGGGAAAGAGCGCACGCTCAGCGTGAAGGCGCGCAAATTGCGGGCAAATTCCGGGGTGTAAAGGAGAAATGAAAAAATGACCATTCCCGCCGAGCCCATTTCATCCCATGGATGAAATTCCCTCACGGGCCAGAGTAGCAGATGTGCCCTCCCGCCTGAAGGGTGCCCCTCGCTCGGAGCAATGGACTGACCTGCTCGGGAATGCCTCTGCGCTACGGAGAAATCGCCCTTTTTCTGGGTAGGAAGCGGGCGCGCCCGCTCTAGGCCTAAACACGCCGTCGCCACGCCAAGCCTAAAATACCTAAGGTCAGCGCTCCGAAGGATGGCTCCGGGATGGAGTAGCCATACTGGAGGTGGTCCAGATAGATCGTGCTATATAGTCTGATCTGGGAGATGCCGTTTTCATTGTATATTCCAAAAAACGTTCCCCAACGAGGATCATCAGGAACCCATGCGTTCACGCCCTCCCCATCCACGGGGGTATCGAAGACCTCATTTGTCAGCACGGCATTTCCAAACGCGTCCGTTACTCCTATTATCTCAAATGCCCCGACGCGTTGGGATTCAGTTTGAGGGGTAAATTGAAATCCATCTGGAAAATTGAATGCATAAACCTCTGTCGGGAACGCCATGCCGAAATAGCGAGGGTAGTGGCCAGCCCCATCTGGAGAGAACCTCAATACGAACGTCCCTGGTCCTGGTCCACTGGTCCTCATGGCGTGTCCACTGGAATTGCCGAACAACGGATCGATAATTTTGTCAATGGACACATCGCTCGTATAGCGGGCGGGGACAGGGAATGTCAAATTGGGGTAAGTTCGGTCAGATGTCTCGAAATCATTGAAATACATCAAACCATTCTGGATCCCCTCGTAAAAAGGACTCTGTGTCACGGAGACGTAATTATCCACGCGGAAAATTGTCGCTGCGTTTAAATTCGAAACAATCGTTGAAACGGCTAAAAATGTCCAAATTGTGTAGGATTTCATATTGGAATTGTTTGATATCTTTTAAAAGGGGCCGAAGCCGAGGGTGATTAAATCCTGGACAAGGATTAATTCTGCGAGAGGTAGCCAGGCAGGGAGGTTCTCTGGTCCCATGGCACCGCCTACCGCGTTGTCCTCCCGGTCACTCCAGCCCGCCGCCAGTTACCCCGACGGTTCCCATCCGCGCCTAGACGCTCTGCATGGAAAAGATTCACGGCAGGAGAAATAACCCAATTGCAGCCTCTCGTCAAGCAGGGGCTGGACCTGAGAGCTGCGGGAGTCGGGCGGATTTTTGCACGGGTCAGTCAACCAACCGAGAGTCGAACAAAACGGAAAAAAACGAAAAAACCTTCCGGGACCATGCTTGTGGCGGGGGCATTCTGCACCCTAGCCAGTAACCCGCAGCCTACCTCCGCCCCATCATACTCCCTCATGATGCTGGGCTTGGGGACAGAATGCCCCCGCCACGACTACGGCATACTCCATCTGCGTGTAACCTGCTCGGAGAGGTGGCCCGGGGCTTGGAACCGCAGAGGGGACTGGGCGGACCACCTTGCGCTAGCTCAACGTTGGCGGTTCAGCCACGAGTAATCCGCCACGCTCGCGGAGCCTCATTTCCTACTGCTTCAGCAAACTCACGCCGACACCACCGCACACACTGAGGCAAAACCCAATGGCCTGCGTCAAATGGAGTTCCTCCCCCAGCAGCAGCCAGGCGAGAAACAACGTGAAGACCGGCCCCACACTCCCAATCACCGCAAAGCGCTGCGCCCCGGCCCGACGCAAGCCCACGCCCATCAGCAGCGATGGCAGCACGGTGCCAAAAATGGCCAGCATCGCCCCCAAGCCCCACAATTCTCGCGAGCCTTGGAAAAGGTCGCTGATTGGACGCTGGAGGGCATAGTGGATCAGGATAAAGACGCAGGAAAAGCCCACCACCACTGCCGTAAAGCGGGTGGAACCAACGGCGGACACTAACTGCCCACTCAGCAGAATAAACGCGGCATAGGTCAACGCGCTGAGAAAGACCAACCCCGCCCCCAAGGCCACCCCTCCGCCCGCCCCTTGGTTGAGATGCATTTCCCCCAGAAACGCCACGCCAATTCCCAACCAAGCCACCACCGCAGCGACGATGGCCGCCGGACGTGGCTTCTGTTTCAGGAAAATGGCCGCCGCCAGCATCACCAGCACCGGGTAACTATATAACACAATGCGCTCCAGGCCCACGGAGATGTATTGCAGCCCGAGAAAATTCACCAGACTACTGACATAGTAGCCCATGAATCCCAAGCCTGCCATTTGCAGCCATTGCTGGCGGGAAATGCTCGCGCCGGCCCGGGCGTTGCTCCAGAAGCCCAGGGCCACAAAGATCGGTAATGTCAGCAGCATCCGCATGGCCAGCACGGTCATGGCATCCGCCCCGGCACGATACGCCAACTTGACCATCACGCCCTTGGAGCAGAACAAAATGGAGGAACCCGCCGCAATGCCGAAGGTCAGCAGCGAGATTCGCCCTGCCGCAGAACGCGGAGGTTTTGGGGGAGGAATGGATGGAGGTGGCGATTTCATAAATGGATTTGAGCAAAAAAAGCCCGCCGCAGAAGTGATCCGGGGCGGGCTTAGGAGTGGTGAAAGTTAAATTAGGAAACGTCCGTTTCCCTCCACCCAGCAAGTCCAGCGCCCCGGAGGTAAATCCAGAGTGCGTGCCAGCGATTAAGTTTAATGGAGGTCAATATCATTTCGGTCACCCTGCCGCAGGAGGGGTAAATGTCAATCAAGTAGCTTTCCAGTGCCTTAACGAAACCCACCTTGATTTTTTGCTAAGTCGAGCAGGAACAAGTTTAGACAGCAGAATGACAGACAGCAGAATCCAACAACAACCATTCTTTTGTCTGCCATTCTTTTGTCTAACTTCATTTTTTGCGCCAAGGTGCTCCGCGCTAAGATTGTGCGCAATTTCCGAGACTCACCATGCATGAGCCCTGGGCTCCGATTCAGAAATATTCCTCGCGAAATTTTCCCAACCCTGCTTATTTCGCGCCAACCAATTTACTCAATGCGCCAACTCCTGCTCTCCCTTTTCCTCGCTCTGACCATTACCCTAGCGACTGACGCGCACGCCGCGCCACCCAACATCATTTTCATCTATGCCGATGATCTGGCCTATGCGGATCTGAGCTGCACCGGGGCCCAGGGTTACACTACTCCCAACATCGATCGCTTGGCGCGCCAAGGCGTGCGATGCACGGATTTTTACGTTTCCAGCGCAGTGTGCTCTGCCTCGCGCGCGGCCCTCCTAACGGGATGCTATCATGAACGCGTGGGCATGCGCGGAGCCTTGGGGCCGCAATCGAAGAAAGGTCTGGGGCTGGAGCATCCCATCATCCCGGAACTCTTGAAAGCGGCTGGCTATGCCACCGGCATGGCTGGCAAGTGGCATCTGGGCTCCGGTCCGCAATGGCTTCCGACAGCCCGCGGGTTCGATTCCTATCTGGGCATCCCCTACTCTGCAGACATGTGGCCGTTCCACCCGGAAACGCCCAAGGCCTATCCCCCACTGCCGCTTTATGATGGCACGGCCGAACTCATTAGCGGAGCCACCGCCGAAGACCAGAAGACGTTTACCCTGCGCTATGCGGATCGTGCCGTCGAATTCATCAAAGCCCATCAGAAGCAGCCGTTCTTCTTCTATTTCGCCCCCAATCAGCCTCATGTCCCACTCTTCGTTTCCGCCGCCAACGCTGGGAAAACCAAGCGTGGGTTGTTTGGTGATGTGCTCCAGGAAATCGATCAAGCCGTCGGCCAGATTCTCCAAACGCTGGATGACACAGGGTTAGCCGCTAACACCATCGTCATGTTTTCCTCCGACAACGGCCCATGGCTTAGTTATGGCAATCACGCCGGTTCCGCCGGGCCCCTGCGGGAAGGCAAAGGAACATCCTACGAAGGCGGAGTGCGCGTGCCTTTCCTAGCCCGGTGGCCGGGAAAATTCCCCGCTGGCCATGTCTCCAAAGTCCCACTCATGACCATCGACATCCTCCCCACCCTGCTGGCCTACGCATCCGTGAAGCTGCCCGATCGTCCGTTCGATGGACGGGATATTTCCCCGATCTTGGAGAACAAGCCTGACTCCACCCCGCCGCATGACGCGCTCTTCTTCTACTATGGTCCAGGCGAACTCCAAGCCATGCGCAGCGGGCCGTGGAAACTGATGTTCCCCCATACTTCACGCACCATGATCGGCTCCCAACCCGGAGCCGATGGCACCCCTGGCAAATACCGCGCGCTGCCGGTGGGCCTGGAACTCTACGACCTGACAAATGATATCGGAGAGACCAAGAATCTCGCCCAGGAGAAACCGGAGATCGTCAAGGAACTGCAAGCCAAAGCAGATGTCATGCGGAAGCAACTAGGCGACGGTCTCGCGAAAACTAAAGGTGGCGAAAAAGAGTAGCTCCGCCGGAGTGTGGCGCAGTCGGCTCGACTGCGCATCCCTCAGCGCCAGCCACCGCAGTCCAGCGGACTGCTTCCACCCTCGCGCCCCGCTCACTCCGCTGCGGGGTTCTGACGTGGCAGTTGTGCATTCGTCGCCTTCAGCCAGCCATCCAGCTTGGATCGCAACTCCTTGGCGTGCTCCGGCTGCGCGGTTGCTACATCCGTGCTTTCCACCGGATCTTTCACCAGATGATACAACTCATCCCGATTGTCCTCGTAGAAGTGAATCAATTTCCAATCGCCCAACCGCACCGCGCTATACGGTGTGGCCCCACCGGGATGGTAGTGCGGGTAGTGCCAGTAGATGGCCTGCTCTTCCGCTGCCAACTTGCTCTCACCTTTCAATAACGGAGTTAAATCCCGTCCATCCACCGCTGACGTTTCCGCCGGGATCGCCAACTGATTCAGCGAGGCGAACAAATCCGGCGTGATTACCGGAACCGAGCACGTCGTCCCGGCCTTGGTCACACCGGGCACACGCACCAGCAAAGGAATCCTAACGCCGCCTTCGTAAGCCGATCCCTTCCCCGCCCGCATCCCCAGATTCGTCGTGGTCTGCCCCAAGATTAAACCGCCATTGTCCGAGGTGAAAATCACGATGGTGCGGTCCCAAAGTTTCAAATCCTCCAACTTCTTTCGCAATGCGCCCACCGCATCATCCACGCTCTCTACCAATGCGGCATACGCTGGTTTCCCTTGGGCTGGACCGGCCTTGCCTTGATACTTCTTCACCACTTCAGCCTTCCCCATCAACGGGGTGTGCACCGCGTGCAGGGGCAGATAAATAAAGAATTTATCGGCTTTATGAGCCTCCATGAATTTCCCCGCCTCCACCGCTTCCCGATCCGTCAGGAATTCCCCTTTCGGTCCATCTGGCAGGGTGGCGATGCTGTAGGGTGAAAAATACGACGGCGGCTGCCCGGCATGCGTCCCACCGAGATTCACGTCGAACCCCTGCTTTTCAGGATAAAACTCCTCTTTGCCCAAATGCCATTTGCCGATGCTGGCCGTAGCATAGCCCGCAGCTTTGAATTTCTCCGCCAGGGTCACTTCCGCCAAAGGCAACTCTTGTGCCCAATCTGCGGGCGGCAGCAGTTTGGCCTTGGGCTTTCCGTGGCCGGGGATCCAATCCGTTATATGCAGTCGGGCGGGATACTTTCCCGTCATTAAGGAGGCTCGCGTGGGAGAACAAACCGTGCAGGCGGAATAGGCCTGGGTGAAACGCAACGATTCCTGCGCCAAGCGATCCAAGTTCGGGGTCTCGTAAAATTTACTCCCATAGCATCCCAGATCCGTCTCGCCCAGATCGTCGATCAACACCAAGAGAACATTCATCCCCTGGCCCTCGCCAGCGGCTGACAACGATCCAGTCAGCAAGGCTAACGACGCGAGGAATCCCCCAAGTAAGCAGTTATATTTCAACATCCACCAGGATGCAGGACGCGCCCAGTCTCCGTCAAGCTCGCAGGAAACATTATTTCGCGGAAGCAAGGTCCTCAACGATACCGCAGCCTGGGAGCTTCGCCCGCCACGATGATGCGTTTGATGCCATCCCGCAGATTTTCCACATGGAAGTTGACCAGCAAGCCTACCTCATACCCCGTCAGCCGAAGATAGTTGCGCAAGCGAAGCTTGTGATCCTCCGTCAGCGGGGAGTCATAAATGGCCAGCACCACCTGATCCTCAATCAGGAAATCCAAACGACAGACGGCTTCCACCCACCTTTCCTTGTAGCACACATCCACCTTGTGATCCCGCTTGAACATAATTTCCCGCTGACGCAATTCATGGGCCACACAATCCTTATAAGCTTCCAGCCTCAATCCCACACCCAAGTGTCGATGCACTTCCATGCAAGCGCCGACGATGATGTGCGGTAGTTCTTGATGATCGAGTTTCATAAATTTGAAAATTGGGGTTCTCCCATATGACAACCAAACTAGCGGTCTCGTTCAAGCAAATTTTCCGTCGAGGAAAAGGTGGAAAAGGTGGGGGTGACGTGCTGCGATGCCTTTTCCAAGGTGCGGGGCTTTGCAAGCCCCACCATCATGATAGGTTAACAAATCACGCGAAGCAATACCCATGCTTGTGTGCGGGGTTTCCCAAGCCCCGTTCCTTGGGTATGCAAGAATCCGCCAAACTTATCATTCGCGCCAAAGGAAAAGCTTGCCCACTGCGCTGGGCGCGATAGCATCGGGCGACATATGAGTAAAATGATGCGCGCCATGAAAATCACGAGCTTCGGGGGCCCTGAGGTCTTCGAAGAGGTCCAATTGCCAGTTCCTGCCGTCAAGGAGGGACATGTCTTGATTAAGGTCATGGCCTCCAGCGTCAATCCGGTGGATACGAAGATTCGTTCCGGCATGTTGGAAGCCATCGCCCCCGAATCTGGCGTGCTGGGATTCGATGTGGCAGGAATTGTCCAGGAAGTGGGGCTGGGGGTAACTGATTTTAACGAGGGCGACCATGTCTATGGATCACCTGTGGGCTGCAAAGGGACCAGCGGAGCCTTGGCGGAATATGTGCTGGCAGACGCCGATTGTTTGGCGCTGATGCCGGAGGAAATGTCGTTTAGTGACGCCGCGGCCCTTCCGCTGGTTAGCATCACTGCTTGGGAAGGGCTCTACGATCGGGCGGATGTGACGCGAGGACAGAATGTGTTGATCCATGCTGGAGCCGGGGGCGTGGGCCATATCGCGGTGCAGTTGGCCGTGATCGCTGGAGCCAATGTCTTTGCCACCGTCTCCACCGAAGCCAAGGCCAAGCTGGTCAAAGCCATGGGCGCAACGCCCATTTTCTATCAAAAGCAGAGTGTGGCGGAATACGTTAAGAAATTTACGGCGGATCAGGGCTTCGATCTGGTGGTCGATACCGTTGGGGGCGAGAACGTGGCCAAGTGCCTCGAGGCAGTGGCAGTCTCGGGTCAGGTGGTCAGCATTTCCACCCGCACCACGGCGGATCTCAGTCCACTGCATGCCAAGGGCGTCTCTCTGCATGTGGTCTTCATGATCATTCCACTGCTTTACCACAAAGGTCGCGCCCGACACGGGGAGATCCTGACGGAAATTACTGCGCTGGTGGAGGCCGGTAAAATCAAGCCGTTGCTGCATCCGGAGCAATTCTCCTTCGGCCAGGTCGGTGCCGCCCACGAGTTGCAAGCGAGCGGCCAAGCGGTGGGTAAGATTGTCCTCAACGTCTGGCCCACAACGGCTTCCTAGCATGACCATTGCCCGGGGCCTATTTGGAGTTGTCGTGCTGCTGGCCATCGCCTGGGCTTGCTCAGACGCACGCCGCAAGGTGAACTGGCGCTTGATTGGCGGGGGCCTGCTGTTGCAGGCGCTGTTGGCGATGGCGTTTTTCCAATTCGGAAGCTACACCCAGGCGATCATTAATCCCGTGGCAAAATTCTTTGCCGATGTCACGAGCTTCTCGGATGAAGGCGCCCGGATGCTGTTCGGCCCTTTCATTGATGATGCCCTGATGCAGAAACTCTTTGGGAATCAATCATTCGTCTTCGCCTTTCGGGTCCTGCCGACGATTATCTTCTTTTCCGCCCTAACCTCCGTGCTCTATTACCTGGGCATTCTCCAGCGGATTGTCTTTGCCTTCGCCTGGGTGATGAAGCGCCTGATGCACCTTTCCGGTGCCGAAAGCCTGGCCGCCGCAGGCGAGGTCTTTCTGGGCCAAACCGAGTCCGCATTGCTCATCAAGCCGTATTTGCCCAAAATGACCCGCTCGGAAATTCTGACCCTGATGATCGGTGGCATGGCCACGATTGCAGGCGGAGTCATGGCCGCTTACATCAGCATGTTGAGCGCAGGCGATCCCACCAAGAAGCTGGAAGTCGCCCGCAACCTGCTCTGCGCCAGCCTCATGAACGCTCCCGCCGCCATTATCATTGCGAAATTGCTGCTGCCTGAGCGAGAGGCGATCAATGACAAATTGGAAGTTCCCAAGGAGAAAATGGGCTCGAATATTTTTGATGCCCTGGCCGCCGGAACGACCGAAGGGCTGCAACTGGCGATCAACGTGGGTGCCATGCTGATTGCATTCGTAGCCATGGTCTATCTGGTGAATTATTTCCTCGGTGGAGTCGGCCTGATGCCTATTGGAGGAGGGCAGAATTTGAATCAGGGCATCGCCACGTGGAGTGGTGGAGTCTTTACCGGCCTTTCCCTCCAAAGCATCCTGGGCACCCTCTTTGCCCCGTTTGCCTGGCTCATTGGGGTCAACGGAGGCAGTGATATCCTGCAGTCCGGTTCCATGCTGGGCACCAAAGTAGCGCTCAACGAATTCATTGCTTACGATCAACTTGGCCAATTGAAAGGCTCCCTTGATGGCCGCACCGTCTTCCTCATGCAGTTTGCGCTGTGTGGCTTCGCCAACGTAAGCAGCATCGGCATTCAACTCGGTGGCATCAGCACGATTGCCCCCAGCCAGCGGCAAACGCTGGCCAAGCTGGGGCTGAAGGCCTTGCTGGGCGGGACGCTGGCCACGCTGCTGAGCGCGGCGGTGGCGGGATGTTTCTACTGATGGAAAGGGGTTCTGTGAACGGATCGGACGGACCGAAGTCTAAGATTTTTGGCTGATTAAACAGCGATTTACAAAAATCGCCCAACCCCGTATAGTCACCACCCAGCCCACCTCTCCCATGCGCCATTTTCTATCCATCGCCATTTTTCTTGCCAGTTGCTGCCTCGTGCTAAGCCCGCTCCAGGCGCAGCAGCTTGGAAAAAAAGCCACCCCCTCGGATGTGTATTTACGGGCCTATCTCACGATGGAGGACGGCATGAAATTGCTGCAAGGCGAGGACTACGCTGGTTCCTACTATAAATTGAAAGATGCGAAGGATTTGTTCGACTCCGTTTTCCACTCGGATCCCAACTGGAATCCGGAAATCGTGGATTATCGGCGCAAAAAAGTCGGGGAACTCATGGAGACCGCCCGGCAGCAGGAAATTCAGCGTCGCGCCCGGACCGCAGCGGCTCCTGGCACCGTCAATCCCGTGGCTCCCGGCGCATTACCTCCCCCTGCCGCACTGCCCATGCCAGGTAAGGGAACGACCACCGAACCGCGGGCGGTGGATGCGGTGCTCCAGGCGAAAGTCAGCGATCTGCAAGACCGCATTCGCCAGATGGAAGCGAAGAGCGAAGCGCTCCAGCGGGAGATCGGCTCCAAGGACACCCAACTCCTGGATAGCCAGCATGAGCAACAACGGCTCAAAGAACGACTGGTAGCCGCCAGCGCTGAGCTTGATACCGCCAAGCTTGGTAAAAACATCGAGAAGGGAGCGATGCAAAAAGAGATCGATCGACTGAAAAAGCAGCAAGAAAAGCTCACCGCTGATTTATCCCACGCCGCGGATCTGCTAAAAGATTCCAACGAGAAGAACGCCGCCCTGCTGGCTGAGGTCAAACAAGCCTACGCTGTCATCAGCAACCTCAATAAAGACAAGGCGAAGCTGACTGAGGAACGTGACCAACTCAACGAGCTGCTGGGCGGAGCGGACGGCAAATCCGAAAAAGTGCGCGCGCTGGCCAACGAGAATGCCCGTCTGAACAAAACCATGGCCGAGCTGCAAGCCCGCATGACCGCCATGCAGAAGGAACGTGAAGCAGAGCAAAAGGATGTGGCGGCCACGAAAGAGGAACTGGCGAAACAACGTGAGGCCGACCAAAAACTCATCGCAGACCTGCGCGGGCAGTTGGAGATGGCTCGCGGGGAACTGGCCAAAGTGAAACAGGAGAATCAAGAATATCAGAATCAAATGGCTGCCCTCAGTGCCCGGCTTGACGCTACGGAACGAGTTCTGGCCGCCAGCGCCACCCCTGGTCTGACCGAGAGCGACGCGATCAAAGAGAATAATTTACTGCACGAAATCATCGTTAAAATGATTAAGCAGCAAGCGGGCCGGGAGCGCGCTAAAAAGCAGGCGCTAGCCGAACTGGAGGAGACCGGGAAGATGTCGGAACAACTGGTGAGTTCGATTCAATCCATGGCCGAACCGTATCAAATGACCCCGGCCGAACGCGCCTTGCTGCAAGCCACCGGAGCCACCAAATGGTCCGAGGATGGCACCGGCGTGCGCACGGAAATTATCTCTCCAGAGATTCTGGGCGGCAATCCGGCGGCCGCCCCCCCCACTCCGGCTGAGAACATTAACCCGGATGAACTCCGCGCCTACGCCACCGCCGCCCAGCGCTTATTCAGCAACTCACAGTATGATGAGGCTGAGGCGAACTACGAGAAGATCCTCCGAGCCGATCCGCTCAACCACGGAGCGCGCTGCAACATGGCCGTGACGCAAATCAGCCAGGGAAAATTGGACGCTGCGATCCTGAATCTGAAAAAGGCGCTGGCTTACAATTTTGAAAATGATTTTCCGCACTACTTGCTAGGCACGGTTTACCTGCGGCAGAATAAGCTGGAGGAAGCCACGGAAGCCATCAGCACCGCCCTGAAAATTAAGGACAACAACGGCGGGGGCCACTTTGCCCTGGGCCTAATCCACACCAGGCAAAAACACTTCAGCGATGCGGAGCGCGAGTTCAAAAAGTCGGTGGAGTTCGATCCCGCCAATGGTGAGGCGCATTATAATTTGGCCATCATCTATGCGACTTCCGACACTCCCAAAATGGATCTGGCCAAGAACCATTATCGCCAAGCCATTTCGCACGGGGTGAAGCGGGATTCGAATCTGGATAAGTTGTTGAATCGCTAGGAGGGATTATTCCGCAGCACCCACTGGGAGCGGCGTGCGTCCCGCCGCCGTTGGTAGCCCATTTGTCGTCTGCGGGTCTGATCTCGGCGGCTGGAAGCACAACGCACCCAGTATATGGGCTGAACTGTCCAGCGGACTGCTCCGCATGCTGCTTGATCCTTGGTGGCGACCGCTTCACTCCTTGCCGCGCATCTTTTTCCACAACCAGCGAAGCCCGCCTTCGCGAGCGGGCGCGACTGGTTCCTGAGCGGCGGCTTCGGGGGCCGCGGCCTCCGCTTTTTTAGGTTTCTTCGGCTGATCGTCGTCATTTTCCGCCACCCGAGCCTTGCGGATTTTGTTACCATCCTTGTCCACGTCTTCTGGACCGTCCATCGAATCCCCATGCTCTTTCTTGCTCCGGTAGATGGCGTTGAACACGTCCCCCACAATCGGGGCCACTTTCTTGCCACCTGAAATTTGATCCTCTCCCGGGTCGCCTTCATAGACGGCGGCAAAGGCATACTCGGGATTATCGGCCGGCAGATACCCTGCAAACCAGGCCATGTGCACCCAAGTTCCTTTGATCAGATACCATTGGGCGGTTCCCGTTTTTCCGGCTACGGAAACATAATCATTTCTCGCCCCCTTGCCCGTGCCGTCGCTTTCGTTGACCACGGCCTTCATGCCCGAACGCACCAAGCGAAGGTTTGCGGCTTGGATGTCGAGTTCGGCTTTCTTTTCCGGCGGAAAGAATTCTATGATACTGCCATCCAATGCCTGAATCTGCTGGACCAACCGCGCCCGCGGCACACTATGCCCGCGCGCGATGGCCGCCATCATGGCGCAATCTTGAATCGGAGTGACCAAATTATCCCCTTGGCCAATGCAAATATTCATGAGGTCCCCGGAACTCATGGTTCCCTTATACTTCGTCCGCCACCATTCCGGAGTCGGCACGCGGCCAGCGTATTCTGGAATGCACAACCCTGTTTTCTCTCCCAGACCAAACCGGGTGGCCATGGAGGTGACTTGGGCGGCTCCCGTAGCCAACGCGGCTTGGTAAAACCAAGTATTGCAGGAACGCTTGATGGCACTCACGACATTCATGCTGCCTTCGCCACTCTTGCGGTTCCAGTTATGGAACAGTTTATCACCGACCTGCAGGCTGGGCGAGCACTCGTAGTAAGTGCCACCGTCAACTTTTCCCGACTCCAAGGCTGCCAGCGCAGTCATCACTTTGAAGGTCGAAGCCGGCGGATAGGTGCCATTGTTGGCCCGGGCGAGCAGTGGCTTATCGGGGTTGGCTAGCAGTTTTTTGTAATCAGCGTCCCTGACGCCGTAGGCAAACACATTGGGATCATAGTCGGGGTTCGAGGCCATGGCGATGACGTCACCCGTCGCGACTTCCATGATCACGATGGCCCCGCGTTGCGTTCGTGCGCGCAGCACCCGTTCGGCAATTTTCTGGAATCCCAAATCCAACGAGGTTACCACGGTCTGTCCGGGCTTCGGATGTTCCGTAATTTCCTCGGAAAGTTTCTCCCCCGTGGCGCTGAAGACCAAGTTGATCTTGCCCGGAGTGCCGCGCAACACTTCGTCGAAGCGTTGCTCCAGGCCGCCTCGGCCTTCGCAGCCGGGCCAAATGGGATCGCCATTTTGGATGGGATTGGTGGTCATCCCACCAACCCGTCCCATCTCCCCGAGCATGTGGCAGGCAGTCCGCCCATTGGGATAAAGTCGGTAGTAGCAGGGGACGATAACGATGCCTGCGGGAAGTTCCTTGCTGGCGTTTTCCTGGGCCTCTGCGGGCACCGGACGTTTGGCTAGTAAGGGCATCCAGCGGCGGTTCTTGTAGTGCTCCAGGATGGTCTCATCTGTGATCTCCCAACCATCAGGGGTGTGCTTCTGAATATAGGGAATCCGCTCCCGGGCATACCGGAGGACATCGTAGGTCGGCGTGTTGTTCTTTAAATTGAACTGAAGCCCCAGGAAATACGCCATCTTATTTTGGGCCAGGGGTGCTCCGTTGCGATCAACGATTTGACCGCGGGGCGCAGGAATGGTCAGGAAGAGCGTGCGAGCGTTTTTATCATTCCGGTCGGAGATGGGGATGGCGGATTTTTGCTCTTTGATGGGAGGAGTAACCGGTGGCAGGTTCAAATTGACGGAGGGAACGCCCTTCACTTTGCGGGCGGCTTCCTCTGGTTCGGGCGCTTTGGGCTTTTCCGCCTCCTCTTGCTTGGGCTTGGTTTCCGGCGGGGAGGTTGGTTTAACCGGAGCCGGCATGGGGGTGTCGCGCGGCACCGGAATGGGATCCGGCAGCAGTTCAGGCGCCACCGGCATGGGTTTGGATGAGTCCGGGAGGATCTTCGCTTTGGGGGGCTCTGGCTCGGTGGTCGGCGGAGCGGGCTGCGCTGGAGGCTTGGCTGGAGCAGGATCCGGTGGGTCCTCGGGAACGATTTTGGGCCTGGGGGCCACTTCGGTTTCGGAGATGATCTTAGGGCGTGGGGCTACCTCCGTCTGACCCGGAAGGGATGTTCCCGGAGTCAGGCAAATGAAGCAAAGCAGAGGAATGATTCGTTTCATAGGCTAGCGACGATTGAGCAGGAAGGCGAGCGAGAAGCAACCGGGGCCGCAGAGCAACAGCACGAGGTAATTCATACCGTAGAGCCACAGCCGTTCGGCTTCTGGTTGGAGGAAATTAAGGATTAAGCCCACGCCGACACACGCTAAAAGCAGGCCGGCACTCAACCGGGCCAGCACCCCGAAGAACAAACCAAGCGAGCAAAGCACCAGGATGAGGATGGCGATGACGGCCAGGACTTGCGGGATGGGCAGATTGTGGCTGGCGAGATAATCCACCAAGGTCCAGGGTTGCTTTTTCCAAAAGAAATTCCATCCAGCCAGCGATTGCTGCCAGCCATGGTAAAACCCCACCACGCAGGCCACGCCGATTCGCAAAATCAATAGCCCGACATCCCGAATAATGAGTCCGGGGGTGGCAGCGTTGGGGTTGCGGTAGAAGTCCATAGTAAAGCAAGGGGGAAAGTCGGAATACACTAAAGAATCCCGTTTCCTTTCACTTTCAACAACCAAGATAGGACATTTACCAGTAGGCAAACAGCGAATCTTCGGATAAACATTCCTTTTTCCGAATTCTCGCCATGCGTTTCCTTTCCTTTTCTCTTGCCCTACTTGCCCTTTTGGCTGCGCTGTATTTTGTTCAAAAGCAACCAACGCCAGTGGAAGCCGTAGTCGCTGTCCAGCCCGCCGTGGTGCCGCCGCCAGTCAGCGCGACGCCTCCCCCGGAACCCGTAACCGATGCCCTCACCGACTTGGCAACGGCAGGCAATGAAGGCAACGCGCACGTCAAGGAGCCGGAAAAAGCGCCCGCCGTTGTGCCCGAACCAGATCCGCCGGCGGTAACAGAATACCAAGGCCGCACCGTGGCGCAAACGATGCACTGGAAAGGCGCTCCGTGGCTTCAACGGCAAACGCGGGAAGAAGAGGAAAATGGTGGACTAATGCGGGAGCAACTGGAAATCAAACCCGGGCAGACCGTGTGCGATCTTGGCAGCGGAGATGGTTACCACACGCTGTGGATGGCTTCCGTGGTGCAGGATACGGGCAAGGTCTATGCGGTGGACATTCAGCCGGAGATGCTGGAGATGCTCCAGAAGCGCGCGGCGGGTCGGGGCTTCACCAATATCATTTCCACGGTGGGGAAGATGTGGGATCCCATGCTGCCACCCGCCTCGCAGGATCTGATCCTGCTGGTGGACGTCTATCATGAATTCTCCCATCCGGAACAGATGCTCAAAACCATGCGGAAGGCGCTCAAGCCAACGGGTCGGATGGTCTTGGTGGAGTTTCGCAGTGAGGATGAGAAGGTTCCCATCAAGCCGGAGCACAAGATGTCCAAGGCGCAGATCCTCAAAGAAATCCCCCCGCTCGGATTCAAGCTCGTCAAACAATTCGATGCCCTGCCCTGGCAGCACATGATGTTTTTTGGTCGGGACGATGCGCCTTAAATCTGGACCGCAGACCGTCATGGGAAAAGTGGCCGCAGTCCGCTGGACTGCCGCCTCCAGCCCCCGCAACGCCTGCGAGCGCTCCCTGCTTCTGGCCCAGTCGCCCCCCGCAGAGCACCGCAGGGCTTCCTTCTGGTGATCCACCGAGTCGCTACCGGGTTTCCTGAGTCTCTCCGTCGGAACTGGCGCCTGCAACCTCCGTAAAGCTTCCTTCGCCACGCGTTGCCCATCAACCCACGCCTGCCGGTCCCACCGCTCAGACCCATTCCGCACACAGCAATTCCGCCTGCTGCAACACCGTCCGCACCGCTTCCTCCTGCAAGTCCGGTGGATACCCGTGCCGGTTCAGAATCCGCTTCACAATCACCTTGATCTTCGCCCGCGCACTCTCGCGCAGCGTCCAGTCAATCGTCACACTCTTGCGCACCTGAGTGATCAACTCCGCCGCAATGAACTTCAGCTTGTCATCTCCCATCGCCAGCACCGCGCTTTCGTTGACGGCCAGCGCGTCATAGAACGCCACTTCATCATCTGTCAGGCCCAGATCCTCGCCTCGTTTTGTGGCCGCATCCAGGTCCTTGCCGAGTTTGATCAGCTCCTCAATCACGTGCATCGTGGAGATCGCCCGATTGTGATAAGCGTTGAGCGTCTTCTTCAGCTTCTCACTGAAGACTTGGCTCTGCACGAGATTGCGCTTGGAGCGGACTTTGAGTTCATCCTTCAGCAGCTTCTCCAGCAACTCCGCCGCCACATTCTTGTGCTTCAGCCCGCGCACTTCCGCCAGGAATTGTTCGGATAAAATTGAAATGTCCGGCTTCGGCAAACCCGCTGCCGTGAAGACATCGATCACTGCTCCCTCTGTCGTAATTGCCTTGCTCACAAGCTGGCGAATGGCTGCATCGATCTGCTCCGGCGTCTTCCGATTCGCGCTGCTTTGCTTATTCAGCGCTGCCTGCAGCGTCTGGAAGAAACTCACATCATCCCGAATCTCCGTCGCTTCATCCGTGGAAGCGCAGAGCGCAAACGCCCGGGACAACTCAGCCACCACTTGCAGCCAGCGCTTCTTGCCATCCTCCTGTTGTAAAATGTGCTCCTGCCCCGCCGGGATCAACGCCAGCCGTTCCGTCGGTTTCCCCGTCGTCCATTTCTCCCAATTGAAGCCATGCATGATATCGCACGCCACTCCGTGTTTCTCCAGCATGACCGCTATGGCCTGAGCTGTGTCGAACGTCGGATCGCCCTTGCCGCCGCTTTCCGTGTAAGTCACCAGCGCCTTCTTCAGTTGATCCGCCAGCCCCAGATAATCCACCACCAAGCCACCGGGCTTATCCCGGAAGACGCGATTCACCCGCGCGATGGCCTGCATCAGCCCGTGGCCTTGCATTGGCTTGTCCGCATACATCGTGTGCAGACACGGGGCATCGAAACCCGTCAGCCACATATCCCGCACGATCACGATGCGAAATGGATCCTTGCTGTCCTTGAAGCGATTCGCCAGCTTCCGCCGCTTGTCCTTGCTCCGGATGTGCGGCTGCCATTCCGGCCCGTCGTCCGCACTGCCGGTCATCACCACTTTGACAATCGTAGCTCGACTTTCCAAAGTCGAGTCGGGGTCCGCCGCGTTCTCGACTTTGGAAAGTCGAGCTACGGTTTCGTCGTCATCCCCCGTCCCCGCCCATTCGGGGCGCAGCTTCACCAGGGCGTTGTAGAGATCCACGCAGATCCTCCGACTCATGCAGACCACCATCGCCTTGCCTTCCATTGCCTCCACTCGCTTCTCGAAATGGTTCACCAAGTCCGCCGCTATCATCGCAATGCGTTTCGGATCACCCACCAGCGCCTCCAGCGCGGCCCACTTCGTTTTCAGCTTCTCCTTCTTCGTCAGCTCCTCGCCTTCTGTGATCTCCTCGAACTCCGCGTCTATCTGCGGCATCTCTGCGGCATTCAGACTCAGCTTGGAAATGCGGCTTTCGTAATAAATTGGCACCGTGGCTTTATCCGCCACCGCTCGTTGAATGTCGTAGATGGAAATGTAATCGCCAAAGACCGCCCGCGTGTTTGCATCCGTCTTCTCGATGGGCGTGCCGGTGAACCCGATGAACGACGCATTCGGCAAGGCATCGCGCAGGTTGCTGGCGAAGCCGTAGGACATCTCGCCCGTCTGGGGATTCACCTTGCCGCCGAATCCATACTGGCTGCGGTGCGCTTCATCCGCGATGACCACAATGTTCTGCCGCGCGCTCAGCTCGGGCATGTTCCCTGCCCCTCGTAGCCTTGGCGAAGTAGGGTCGCCCTTTTCCGGCATGAATTTGTGAATGGTGGTAAACACCACGCCGCCGCTGGCCCGATTCAATAGTTCCCGCAAATGCCCCCGATCCGCTGCCTGCACTGGAGTCTGTCCCAGAATGTCCGCGCAGCGTTGGAACTGCCCGAACAACTGGTCATCCAGATCATTGCGATCCGTCAGCACCACCAGCGTGGGATTCTGCATCACCGGATGCCGCACCACGCGGGCCGCATAGAACAGCATCGAGAAACTTTTTCCACTCCCCTGCGTGTGCCACACCACTCCTGCCCGCCGATCCCCCGGCTTCCCTCCGTGCATTTTCCCGGACCAGTGGCGCCCCGGCGTTTCCTCTCCAAAAACATTCGGCTGCATCCCGCTGGCGCGCACCGTTTCCTCGACCGCCGCATTCACCGCGTGGAACTGATGGTAGCCCGCAATGATCTTGTGCAGCGCGCCCGAGTCCGGGTCTTCCTCGAAAACGATGAAGTGTTGCAGCAGGTCGAGGAAGCGTTGCCGGTCGAACACGCCGCGGGCCAGCGTTTCCAGTTCCAGCGCCGTTTTGGGCGCGTCGCCCTCCCCGTCAATCGTGCGCCAGACCTTGAACCATTCTTGATTGGCCGTCACGGAACCGATCCGGGCATACATTCCATCGCTCACAACCAGGACCGCGTTATAGTTCAGCAGCGAGGTGATCTCCGCCTTGTAAGTCTGGAGTTGCCAGTAAGCCGCCCAAATGTCCGCGTCCTCATCCGCCGCGTTCTTCAGCTCAATGAGTCCCAGCGGCAGACCGTTGAGGAAGACCACAATGTCCGGTCGGCGGTTGTGCTGTCCTTCGATCACCGTGAACTGGTTCACGACTAGCCAATCATTGGAACCCGCATCATGAAAATCGATCAAGCGGACTTTGTCGCCCGCGATACTCCCATCGCCTCGGGGATACTCCACATCCACCCCGTCCCGGAGCATCCGGTGGAAGGAGCGATTCGTCTGCACCAGCGATCCATTCCCCACGCGCAGCACTTTTCTCAATGCATCCTCCCGCGCCTCCTCGGGGATGGAAATATTCAGCCGCCGGATGGCCTCACGCAGCCGCCCCACCAGCACCACCTCCCCAAACGACTCCCGCTCCGCCGCCGGTTCACCAGGCGCAAAATGCGGCCCGTGCCCGACCGCATAGCCCAACTCCCCGAACCATTCCAGGGCGGCGTCTTCGACGATGGATTCGTTGAGGCTCATGGCGTGTGACGATAAGATTTTAGTGATTGATTCATTTGCGGTGGTTTCTGAGCCAGAAAGGGTAAGGTTTGGGAGATGGCTGAGAACTCGGTGCCCCATAGCTCTGCTGCAGGACCACTGGAGCAGGAAAATCGGCCATGGTAGGCGGCTGAGGAAACTTTCGCGTTTCAGGATAAGGCCCTCCAAAGGGAACCTCTGTTGGATCAAAGGCTCCGTCGATGGATGGCTGCGGATAGCCTATTTCAAACGGTGATGAAGACATCGCCATTTCCCTCGCCCAGGACAGCCAGCTTTCCTGTTCATCCATCAATTTCCCTTCCTGTGCATTCCGCCAACGACGCTCACACTCTGCAATGAAATCGACGACTGATTGATGCAGTCGCCACCATTCAGCCGCTTTTGCCAAATCATCTTTGCGATGCTGCTCGACCGATTTCAACGACTCGGCGTGCTTTCGCTTCGCCTCCTCCTCTTTCCGGATGATTTCTTTCTCCTGATACTGCTTCCAGTGGATCTCGGCTTCCACCCGTTGCTTTTCACGCTCGATCGCCTCGGCTGCACGACGCTTTTGGGCTTCAACAAAGTGCTCGCAGATGAACTTGGCCATATCCGCAAGAATCGTTTCCAACGGAGTCTTATCGCCCTCTTTCCACTGGTGGGTTTTGGAGGGGCCATATCGCTCGGGTTGGAGGGTGAACACAAGTTTCCCGCTCGGCATCTTGTTTACCTCCGGGCGGGCATAATAAGGTTTGCGACGACCATCCGCGGCAGGTTTTTCCGCAAGTTCTTCTTCGATCTTGAAGTAAAGGTAGTCATGGCCCTTTCGGAAATGACCTCCGTCATACGAGCTTAGGGATCGGCCAAACTTAATGCCACGCGGTTCCGTGATCTGAAGCAGTGAATGAAAGGCTTGAGCCGCCCGCAGGGCGATGGCTTTGCTCACATCCGCTTCGGGCAGGGACCGTTCGCGGATATGCACACGCTTTTTGTCGTAGCTAAGACTTGCTGATTTCAACGCCTTGAGAAACTCCGCGGCCAAGGGGTGCAGTGCCTCCGATTCTGCCGGCAACTCCAGCCTTCGACTCACGGGCCGTTGCGCTTCCCGGATAAACGCTTGTTCGGGCGACGGTGGCAGAGTGGGGCGCTTCGGACGTTGCCCTGCCTCCACCTTCGCCCAGTAGCCCCTCGGCGGCCGCGGCACGTTCAACTTGCGACAGCGTTTGGCGATGGCTACATCAGAAACTCCCAGTGCCTCCGACAGTTTGACTCCAGAGATAGCCCACACCTTTTCGTAAAGGGTCTCGCGGCTGAGTTTGCTGAGTTCGCTCTCGTTCATGCTTTCGGCGGCTTGGGCTTCTTCGGGTTCGGTAGTTTCTTCAGCTCCTTTGCTGCCTTTTCAAACTCCGCATCGATCCGCTGCGGTTGAGCATCCAGAAGTGTGCGATACCGGGCATACTCCAGCTCGGCCTTGGCCTTGGCGGACTCGGCGGAAATCTTCCCCGCGTGATCCAGCAGCTTACGCCCGGAGATCCTCAGGAACTCATCCAGCTTCGTGATCCAGTCCTGCATCGTCATCGCCTTACGCTCCAGTGCCTGGAGTTCCGCGTATTCGATGTAGAGGTTCACAATGCGATTGAGCACTTGGAGTTCGTCCTCCGTGAGGTAGTTCTTGGCCACCGACACGTCGTCCTTTCGCACAATGCCACCGGGCCGCGTCGATTGCAGACCCATGAACGGCTGCGTCGCATCGGACCGCTCGTGGATCACCTCGGCGGCGGTGTGGCCGTGAGTGGCCCAGTGCATCTTGTTCTGCACCGCGGCAAAGAACCGGTGCGACTGCTCGGCGTCGGGCGTGTAGTCCACACTCGTCGCGTAAATATCGAGGACCTTCTGGTAAAACCGCCGCTCCGAGGACCGGATGTCGCGGATGCGCTCCAGCAACTCGTCGAAATAGTCCTTCTGCCCCTTGCCCGGCGGATTCTTGAGCCGCTCGTCGTCCATGGTGAAGCCCTTCACCAAATACTCGGTCAAGCGAGCCGTGGCCCACTGGCGGAACTGCGTGCCACGATGGCTGCGGACTCGGAAACCGACCGCCAAAATCGCCTCCAGCCGGTAGTGCCGGAGCTTTCGCGAGACCTCGCGCCCGCCTTCCAATCGAACTTGTAAGTAATCCTTACAAGTTGCCGCCTCGACTAGCTCGCCCTCCGCAAAAATGCCCTTCAAGTGGAGGGTCACGTTCTGCGGAGTTGTCTCGAACAGTTCGGCAATCTGGGCCTGCGTCAGCCACAGCGTCTCATTCTCAAACCGGCACTGCACGCGGGGGCGGCCGTCCTCCGTCTGGTAGAGGATGATTTCAGATTTGGGCAAAGGTTCGTCACTCATGGGCTCAGTCTCATTTCGGTGTGTTTTGAACTGACAAGGGATTCCTTGTCGGTTGCGGAAGCCTCCTCAGGAAATGCCATCGTCAGCCGCCGGATGGCCTCGCGCAAGCGCCCCACCAGCACCACCTCAGAAAACGAATCCCGCTCCGCCGCCGGTTCACCGGGCGCGAGATGCGGCCCGTGCCCGATCGAATAGCCCAACTCCCCGAACCATTCCAGAGCAGCATCTTCGACGATGGATTCGTTGAGGCTCATGGTTTTTTCTTCCCCTCCAGCCGCTTGATTTCCTTGTCGAAATCCGAGAGGTATTCCGCGTCCTGCCGCTGGCGATAGACCTCGTATTCGCCTTCGGCTTTCAGCTTCGCCTCCAGCGCACTCACTTTACCTTTGTCTTGCAGGATCGGGTAGTCCGACAGTTCCAGAAAACTGTGCAGGAAACCCACCCAATCCTTCATCTTCATCAGCGTGCCGCGCAGCGCCCGGTTTTCCGCCAGATCGAGGTAGGCTGAAACGATGCGGTTCAGCTCCTGCACATGTGCCTCGTTCAGGTAGTTCTTCGCCACTGCCACATCGGACTTCAAAATCTTACCCTCCGGCGCGTGCTTCCACGTTGCCAGCCCCATGTGAATCTTGTCCGCATCCGCCGAGGTGTAGATCAGCTCCGCAGCCGTTTGGCCCGTGATCGCCCAGTGCAGCTTGTTCTGCACGGTAGCGAAAAACTCCTGCGTCACAGGCGCGTCGGCGCAGTAATCAATCGAGAGCGCGTAGATGTCCGTGATCTTTTGATAAAACCGCCGCTCGCTCGCTCGGATTTCGCGGATGCGCTCCAACAGCTCTTCAAAGTAATCCTTCCCGAAGGTCTGTTTCCCACGTTTCAGCCGCTCATCGTCCATCACGAAGCCCTTGATGATGAACTCGCGCAGCGTCTTCGTGGCCCAGATGCGAAACTGTGTGGCCTGATAGCTGTTCACCCGGTAGCCGACCGCGATAATGGCATCGAGGTTGTAGTATTTGGCAGAGTAGGTTTTCCCATCGGTGGCAGTATGTTCCAAAATGGAACACACTGAATCCTCCGTCAGCTCACCGGTGCTGAAAATGTTTCCCAGGTGCTTCGTGATGGCGGGACGCTGCACCCCGAACAACTCTGCCAGCACCTTCTGCGTCAGCCACACCGTCTCGTCTTTCAGGAAGACTTCAATTTTCACCGC
>JANOAV010000210.1:0-27116 GCA_031411295.1 Verrucomicrobiales bacterium
AGACACAGTTCGAACCGCCTAAAGGCGGAACTCCGAGCCTTATCTTGTGGAATAATCACTCCTAGAGCCGTCCAGCGGAATCCCACTGCCACTGCCGCACCAAGAGGGGGGGGCAAAAAAACTGCAGAAAGTTTGTAACGAAACGAAATTTTTCCAGTATTCCCTTGTGACAACTTTTCACGAGGCCAGACGGGTTTGGCTTCATGGAGTTGCCTGAACCTTCACTTCGCTGCTTCCATGTTTCGGCTCCTGCGCCATTACCGCTGTTCGCTTGCTGCGTTGCCTTTCCCGGCTGGGAAAGAGGGGGCGGTTTTGCCATCGGAGGGGTTCCTGAACCGCCGTTGGAGGGGTTTTTCGATGATTTTTGGGCTCCTAGCGGTTGGCCGGGGACTCCTGGCGGTTGGTCGGGATCTCCCGACGGTTGGCCCGGAACTCCCGACGGTTGGCCCGGAACTCCCGACGGTTGGTCGGGAACTCCCGGCGGTTGGCCGGGAACTCCCGGCGGTTGGTCGGGAACTCCTGACGGTTGGCCGGGAACTCCCGACGGTTGGCCGGGAACTCCCGACGGTTTGCCGGGAACTCCCGACGGTTGACCGGGAGCTCCCGACAGTTGGCCGGGAACTCCCGACGGTTGGCCGGGAACGCCCGACGGTTGGCCGGGAACTCCCGACGGTTGGCCGGGAACGCCCGACGGTTGGCCGGGAACTCCCGACGGTTGGTCGGGAACTCCCGGCGGTTGGTCGGGAACTCCCGGGGGATCCGCTTCAGTTGCCGGAGGGCCACCGGGAAGGGTGCCATTTGCCACTTTTTACAACGCTTTCTTTTTATGAAACCACTGCATTGGGACGCCGTCGATGAGCAAGGAGAACCGTATCGATATGATTCGCCCAACTTGCGGTGGGGCTTCATTCTCGAGCCCGGTGACGAGGGGTATGTGCCCCCCGTGCCGCTCAATCCAAAAACAAAAACCCAACTGAAACCCATGAAACATCAGAACTACTACCCGAGCAATGTTCCGGCCCAGATTATCTGGCTGGAGAATTTTCGGAATAAAATATCCAACCATGCCACCGTGGTGGGCGTCAGCGTGGCGGCTTGCGCGGCGGCCATCGCGGATGCGCGTTGGCTGATCTATCTGCTGGGCTCCTGGCTGCCCGCCGAGCGGCAATGGCATAAATCCCTCCCGGAGGCCATGGCCCGGGCGCAAAATTCCTCCAATGACATTTTGATGGTGCTGCCCGTGTTCGTGCCGCCGCCCTTGCCGCCCGCCGAACCCGCCAATGGCCTGCCAGCGGTGGTGCCGGTGAAGGAGGGGGCGCTGGATCGGATCTTCAAACTGCTGGCAGAAATAAAGGCTGACGCGGGATACAACGAGAGCATCGGCACGGATCTGGGGGCCATCGGCAGTGTCGCCACCGGGCCGGACTATGCCACGCTAGCCCCCGTGCTGAAGTTGAGTCTGATGAACGGTCACGTGGTCGCAGGCTGGGGTTGGGAGGGTTACAGTGCGTGGCTGGAGTCCTGTGAACTACAGGTGGACCGGGGCCAGGGCTGGGTGCCGCTGGCGGTGGATACCACGCCGAATTATACGGACACGATGGAACTGCCCACGGTGCTGACGAAATGGCACTACCGAGGCATCTACAACGTGGACGGGGCCCGGGTGGGGCAATGGAGTGCGGTGGTGACGATCGTGGTGGGGGGCTAGCTCCGGGCGGATAGCCGAAAAACAGACGAATGACGAAGGGGGCAACTCCTTCGTCATTTGGCGTTAGAGCCTACAGCAACTTCGCCCGTTCAATGGCGCGCACCATGGCGGCGGATTTGTTGACGGTTTCGTTGTATTCGTATTCGGGGTCAGAGTCAGCCACCACGCCCGCTCCAGCTTGCACGTAGGCGTAGCCGTCTTTGACCACGCAGGTGCGCAGCGCAATACAGGAGTCCAGGTTGCCATCGAATCCAAAGTAGCCCACCGCTCCGGCGTAAGCGCAGCGCTTGTGCTTTTCCAGGGAATTGATGATCTGCATGGCGCGCACTTTCGGGCTGCCGCTGACCGTGCCCGCGGGAAAGGTTGCCTGCATCACGTCGTAAGCGGTCTTGTCAGGGTTGAGTTTGCCCCGCACGTTGCTAACGATGTGCATGACGTGGCTGTAGCGCTCGATGATCATGAGATCGTCCACTTCCACGCTGCCATATTGAGAGACGCGGCCGACATCATTGCGCGCCAGATCTACCAACATGAGATGCTCTGCGCGTTCTTTCTCGTCGGCCAGAAGTTCGGCGGCTAGCGCGTTGTCTTCCTCCTCCGTCTTGCCTCTCCAGCGGGTGCCGGCAATGGGGCGAATGTCGATGCGGCCGTTTATGGCACGGACGTGCACCTCCGGGGAACTGCCGACTAATGCAAAGCCTTCCGCCAGTTCCAGACAGAACATATACGGGCTGGGGTTCACATGCCGCAGCGCGCGATACAAGTCCAGGGGCCGACCGGCGTATTCCACTGCGAAACGTTGGCTGGGGACGAATTGGAAAATGTCACCTGCCTTGATGAACTCCTGTCCTTGGCGGACGATATCGCAATACTCTTCCTTGGTGGTGTTGCTGGGTGGTAAATTTGCTGGCACTGGCAAGGCCTTGGCGGGCATGGGGCGCACGTGCAGCGGCTTTTCCAAGCGGGCGATAATTTCCCCGATGCGTTGCCCAGCCCAAGCGTAAGCGGCATCCAGATCCGCGTGATCCGCCATGACCACATTCGCCACGACTTGGAGTGTGCGATAGCGATGATCGAAAATCACCAACGTGTCCGCCAGCAGAAAAACCAAGTCTGGCAAACCCAGCACATCCGGCGGTGGAGCCCCGATGGTGGGCTCGAAAAATTGCACCATGTCATAGGCCAGATAACCGACCGCACCGCCGCTAAAGACAGGAAGTTTCGCACTGGGCACGGGCTTGAAGGCACTCATGTAGGCTTCGAGATCTCGCAGCGGATTGCTCTGCGTTTCGAAACTGCGGGAAACGCTGCCTTCCTGAATCGTGACGGTTTTGCCCTTGGCGGAAATGATGGCGCGCGGGGCGGCTCCCATGAAGGAATAGCGCCCGGCATGGCTGGTCATTTCCGCAGATTCAAACAAGAAACGCGGTCCGCCATCCGCGATCTTTTCAAAGGCCGAAAGGGGCGTCTCGTAATCAGCCGTCAACTCTGCCCACACCGGCACAACATTGCCACGGGTGGTCAGGGACGCGAATTCCTCGCGAGACGGTTGTAAATCAAGTTCCGGCTGAGACATGCCCGTTTCTAGTTCACTTGAGGCATTTGGCAACGGAGAAAGTGGTAGCAATGTCTCGGTTCTCCCAACTAATGATCACTAGATCACTAAAGAAGCCTAAGTGCAGCAATGGGGTCTCCGGTTATCCACTCCCCAAAAACAAAAAGCAATCCGTGGTGTGAATCGCGAAGGGAAAGTGGAGCGGGCGAGGCGATTCGAACGCCCGACATCGACCTTGGCAAGGTCGCGCTCTACCACTGAGCTACGCCCGCAGATACTCTGCAGTGCCGGAATTATGCGGAGAGAATTTCCCTGTGCAAGTTGTTTCTTAAATTTCTTTCTAGCGGGAGTCACAATTTGCGGTAAGAGACTGCCGTTCCATAAATTTCATTCCCCTCCCATCCTTCATGAACAAGCTCCAGGAAATCATCGCCCACAAACGCACCGAAGTCGAAAAACTGCTCCCGAAGCTGGAGTTGCTGCGCCTGGCTGCGCTGGAGCGGGATGATTTCCGATCCATGGAAGCCACCTTGAGCGCGGGGGATGATTATTTGAGTGTGATTGCGGAGGTGAAGAAAGCCTCGCCTTCCGTGGGGATTATTACGGAGGACTTTGATCCCGTGGCCCAGGCGATCGCTTATGACCGGGCGGGTGCAGGTGCGATTTCCGTGCTAACGGACGAGAAATTTTTTGCCGGGCACTTGAGTTACCTAACACGCATTCGGGCGGCAGTGGCTTGTCCGGTGCTGAGGAAAGACTTCATTGTGCATGAAGTGCAAATTTATGAAGCGGTGGTGGCGGGAGCGGACGCGATTTTACTGATCGTGGCGGCCCTGACGCAAGAGGAATTGGTGCACCTGTTGGAGGTGGCACATAAACTACAGTTGGATGTGCTGGTGGAAGTGCATGATCGCGAGGAACTGGATCGGGCACTAGCCACGGATGCGCGGATCATTGGGATCAACAATCGCAACCTGAAGAGTTTTGTGGTCGATCTGACCACCACGGAGATCCTGAGTGAGGACGTGCCGGAGGATATCATCCTCGTTAGCGAGAGTGGCATCAAGACGGTGGCGGACGCCCGCCAAGTATGGGCCTGGGGCGCGAATGCGGTGCTGGTGGGAGAAAGCCTGATGCGTGCAGCGGATCCAGGCGACCTGCTCCGCAAATTCATCGAAGCGCCCTTGGAGGCGGATGCGGAGGTGGAGTAGATCGCATCAATGCGGAGCCGAACCGAAGATTGACGCCCGCACGAACCACCGCTAACCTTGCCCCCTATGAAAATTTATTTCCTCATCCTGCTCTCACTCCTTGCCGCGCTTACTTCCTCCATGACGGCGGCGGAGGAAATCATCTGGCACGTCAAAGCGGTGCATCCTGATGGCAAGCTCATCGACGTCAAAGCCATTGATGCCGCAGGGAAAATTTACTCTATCAAGGCTATCGAGACTCCCGGCAACGCTTGGTTGCTCGACGTCAAGGCACTCGTGGGAGACCAGAAATTGCCGGTTAAAGTTCTGGCCAGCGAGGACAAACTGGCTCCCGTGAAAGCGATTGGCGCAGACGGCACCATCTATGCGATCAAGGCCATTTTAGCTGATGGCACCAAGCTGGATGTCAAAGGAGTCGCCCAGCATGGCAGCGTGATCGATATCAAGGCGGTCAACGAGAAGGGTGAATTCTATGGCGTGAAAGCCATCTCTGCAGCCGGCAAACTCTATGACCTCAAGGGGCTGAAAATGACGTCTGACAAGGTCGAAGCCACCGTCAACGGGGTGCCCGTAGCGGCTCACATCAAGGCCCTGCCATCGCCCTAACGCGTATTTCCGCAACCCTCGCGCACTGGGAAAGTCCTACTGCGGTTTGGGGGGCGGGGCTGGTTCTGGGGCTGGTGGTGGTGGCTCCGGGTCGTCTTTCGGAAAGCCGGAAGCGAACTCTGCCAAAGTTAGCTTGCCATTGGCATCCGCGTCCCGTTTGCGGAAGGCGAGGCTGATTTTGGCCTCGTCCGACTTCTTCTTGAAGAAGCCCGTAAACTCTTCGATGTTAAGAAAGCCATTTTGGTCTTTATCCAAGCGCTTGAACCACTCCTCAGGAGTGAGCTTGGGCTTGGCGGGTTTTACTGGCGGAACGGGTTCGGCGCCAGGAAAACTCCCGAGCAGGAGAAATCCGATCCATAGGACATGTTTAATGATAGCACTTTTATGATGGGAAAATTACCCGGC
This sequence comes from Verrucomicrobiales bacterium, assembly GCA_031411295.1. Classification (GTDB taxonomy): domain Bacteria; phylum Verrucomicrobiota; class Verrucomicrobiia; order Verrucomicrobiales; family V1-33; genus JAGNEJ01. The sequence continues at coordinate 5,486 of JANOAV010000210.1, forward strand.
CTGCGCACCCTGCAACTAGAGGTGAGCCGCCAATTCGCGTAGTTCCCTGAAACCAAAACTGGACGACCCCTCGGATGAGGAACCGTCCAGCTGATTTCGCAGCGGAAATTTAGATCAGCGCCAGGGCTGGGTTTTCGAGTAGTTTCTTAAGTGTCGCCAGATAGGTGGCTCCCACGGCTCCATCAATAACGCGATGGTCACAGCTCATGCCGACCCACATCCGGTCTCCCACCTCGAGTTCCCCCTTGGCATTGACCACGGCTTTCTTCTTGGCCGCTCCAATGCTCAGAATGGCCGCTTGCGGCGGATTGATGATGGCGTCGAAATTGTCGATCCCATATGCTCCCAAGTTGGAAACAGTAATGGTGCCACCAGCGAACTCGTCCGGCGTGAGGCGCATTTTCTTGGCGCGATCAGCCAAATCTTTCACTGCATTGCTGATTTCCAAGAGCGTCTTCTTGTCGGCATCCTTGATGACCGGAGTGACTAATCCGTCTTCAATCGCGATGGCCACCGCCACATTGACCGAAGCGAACTGCACGATGCCATCGACATCGAAGGCCGCATTGGCTGCGGGGACTTGACGCGAGGTGGAGGCGACCGCTTTGAGAATGAAGTCATTCACGGTGTATTTTGCCCCCCCTGTGGCTTCAGCGGCGGCATTGACTTGCGCACGCAAGGCCAGCAACGGACCGGCATCGACTTCGATATTGAGATAGAAATGGGGAATCTGCTGTTTGGATGCCAGCAAGCGCTCGGCAATGATGGTGCGCATCGGCGTGAGCGGCACTTTCTTATCATCTGGCCCAATCGTAGGCCGAATGACTGGCGTGGCTGAGGCGCGGGAGCCGCCCACCGGGGCGTGCTCCACATCCGCCCGCACGATTCGGCCGCCTGGGCCCGTGCCTTCCATCCCGCGCAGATCCACTCCGCGCTCCAGGGCGATTTTCTTGGCCAGCGGAGAAGCTTTGACGCGGGCATTGGGATCCACCTTCACGCCGGGGCGAGCCGGGCGGGCGGGTGCGCCCTTGGGCCCACCGGCAGCCTCTGGTTTGGCGGGAGCCGCTTTGCGGGCCGGAGCGCTGAGATCCGCGGGCGCTTCTTCTCCGTCTTCCAGCAACATCGCCAGCACCCCACCCAGTGGCACTGCTTCACCTTCTTGAACGTAAAATTTAAACAGGATACCGTCGCTGAACACGGGCATTTCCATGAGGGATTTATCCGTTTGGATTTCCGCCACGACATCACCGGCAGCGACTTTGTCACCTTCCTTCTTGACCCAGCGGGCGAGGGTTCCCTCCACCATGGTGTCACTCAACTTGGGCATTTCTAAATACTTGGCCATATCTGGCCTATAGAACGCTGGTCAGCGAGTCCAGCAAGAGGAGATTTACCGGGCGCCTAAATTTTCTGCTGGCGAGAGCCGTGCTACCCAGAGCCCGACAGCACCGACAGCACCGTGACTCACAAAATTAATGGTCACGAGTCCTAACGCCCCCGCCACAGCTCAGCCCTGCGTCCACTTGGTCAGTTGCGCGCGGACCTTCGGGGCGTTCGGGGTTTCGATGTGGCGGGGGCTTGCAGCCCCCAAGCCTGTGAGCAGGTAGGCACGATAAAGGTCCTCAGGCTGGTGCAGCGGGTTGGCTGCGGGATGCTGGGCCTGCGGGCTGGAAGCCCCCGCCACATCTCAGCCCTGCGTCCACGTCGCGCGATGGCTTTCGGGATCTTGCCCATTTTGATCAGCTCACTAGCTGAAATATGGTCGGAGCACTCATTGCGGGGACTGTGGCATGGGTGTGTGAGGGTGACAAGGGCAAGCCTGGGCGGCTTTGTCGCACACGCGCGCTGTCAGAAATCCGTCGTTGGGTCTTTACGAAAGCTTCCGCCGTGCTTGCACCGCAGCGGCTAATGTTTCCAGCACAGGCACGGTATCATCCCAACTGATACAGGCGTCCGTAATGCTCTGTCCATGCACCAGCGATTGGCCCGGCTTGGCGTCCTGCTTGCCTTCCACGAGGTGGCTTTCGATCATGACGCCAGTGATGCTGTGATTGCCCGCAGCCATTTGCTGGGCCAGGGAGTCGGCCACGGCGGGTTGATTGCGATGATCTTTGTTGCTGTTCCCATGGCTGCAATCCACCATGATGCTATCGATTAGCCCGGCCTTGAGCAGACTGGCACTAACTGGGGCCAGGTGCTCGGCGGAGAAATTCGGTCCATCCGAACCGCCGCGCAGGATCACATGACAGGTGTCGTTCCCCCGCGTCTTGACAATGGCGCAGCGACCGTCCTTGGTCACGCTGAGAAATTGATGGCTGCCCCGGGCGGCCCGAATGGCGTCCAGCGCGATATCGATGTTTCCTTTGGTGCCGTTTTTGAATCCAACGGGCATGGATAGTCCACTGGCCAGTTGCCGATGCACCTGGCTTTCCACGGTGCGCGCCCCGATGGCTCCCCAGGTGACTAAATCTGCGATGTATTGTGGGGAAATCGTGTCCAGAAACTCGGTCGCTGCGGCCACCTTCATTTTGGTCAGGTGCAGCAACAGTTTACGGGCCAGTTCCAGCCCGCGGTTGATGTCATAGGTTTCATCCAGATCCGGGTCATTGATGAAGCCCTTCCAGCCCACAGTGGTGCGGGGTTTTTCAAAATAGACTCGCATCACGATCAGCAAATCATCAGCGAAGCGAGCGGCCTCCACGCGCAGGAGTTCGGCATACTCCAGCGCAGCCGCCTCATCATGGATGGAGCATGGTCCCACGACCACCAGCAAACGATCATCCTTCCGCGCCAGAATCGCCTCCGTCTGCTGACGACTTGCAGTTACGAAAGAGACATCGTCTGCGGCGGGCATGAATTTATCGATCAGAGAATCCGGCGTGATTAACGGGCGGAGACCTTCGATGCGGACGTCGTCTGTGGAAATGGGGGCGTGCATATGGCTGGAAAAGGAAAGCGCGCATTCTGGAACCCCCTGCCCCCCGATGCAAGAGGTTTAGCTGACAGTATTCGCACGCACCAAGGACTGTGGTTGAACTTTGCAGACAATCAGTTTAGATGGAGGCGCTGACTAAATGGTCTGCGTCCACTCTCCCTCCCTCTCATTTTCTTCCGTGCAAAATCTCTTCCGATCCATTCGCCTTGGCCGTTTGTGGGGGATTGATGTGTTCGTGCACAGCACGTTTATTATGTTCCTGTTATTTTTTGGATTGCAGGAATGGGGGGTGAGCAAAGCGTCGGGTCATTCGAATCTCCAAGCGCTGCAGTCCGCCGGAACGATGGTAACCTTGATCTGTGCCATCTTTGGTTGTGTGCTGCTGCACGAATATGGCCATGCCCTCACGGCCCGGGCCTTTGGCATCGGCACGGTGGATATTACGCTGCTGCCGATTGGCGGGGTGGCCCGGTTGGAGCGGATCCCCGAGCGGCCACGGCAGGAGCTGCTGGTGGCTTTGGCGGGTCCGGCAGTCAATCTTGTGATCGTTATTTTGCTGCTAGCGTTGTTCGGTCTGGCCCATTTTGTGGATTTGGCCAAACTCACCCAGCACCGGGGTGATTGGATGCATCAACTGAATCTCTGGGCCAGTTTCTCGACCCAACTGTTGTGGGCTAATGTGGCGATGATTGTGTTCAATGCCATCCCTGCCTTCCCCATGGATGGTGGGAGAGTTTTGCGGGCTTTGCTGGCCATGAAAATTAACCGAGTTAAAGCGACTGACATTGCCGCTGGCATTGGTAAATTTCTTGCGATTGGCCTCATCATCTATGGGGTTAGATCCCACCACTACCTGTTGATTTTTACGGCTATCTTTGTCTGGATTGGAGCCGCTTTCGAAGCCCAAGCAGTGCGCGAGGACGCGGCCCAGACCGCCTAAACTTAATTTATGACTATGAATTGGAACAGCAAACAACTAACCAAGGGCTGGCAGCGGGGCGTGAACGCTTTCTTCTGGGGACTGGGTTTTACGGAAGCAGACTTCGACAAGGCTCAGGTGGGCATTGGGGTGCCGCTGTTGGATGGTAATATCTGCAATGTGCATGCCCACGCCCTGGCGATGAAAATCAAGGAAGGCATCAACGCGCAGGGGATGATCGGCCTGCCCTTCGGCGTGCCTGGAGTGAGTGATAACATCACCCAGGGGCATGAAGGGGGCAATGCCTCTCTGCCCAGTCGGAACGTGATTGCCAACGCCACGGAAATGGTGGCCAGCGCGCATTGTTATGATGCCGTGATTGGGCTGCACCACTGCGACAAGAACGGCCCCGGCTTTGCCATGGCGTTGGCGCGGTTGAATTATCCCGGCTTGATCGTTAGTGGCGGCAGTATTCTGCCCGGATGCTATCAACAACAGCCCGTGACCATTCTCGATGCTTACGATGCCCAAGCCAAGGCCGCCATCGGCACCATGAGCTATGAGGAAAGTGAAGCCATCATTCGCGTTGCCTGCCCCGGGCCTGGGGGATGCGGGATTGCCGCCAGTTTCAATACTTGGGGCATCACGCTGGAGGCGTTGGGGTTAATGCTGCCGGACAGTTCTTCCATTCCCGCAACCGATGCTGGGAAGCTGAGGGAAAACACTCGCATTGCCGCAGCGGTGCGTCAGTTGCTCCAGCGCAATATCCGGCCCCGGGACATTCTCACTAAGGCGGCCTTCACTAATGCCATGACTGTGATGGCGGCCATTGGCGGATCCACCAACGGCGTCCTCCACCTGCTGGCACTGGCGGTGGAAGCGAAGGTGAATTTCACCCTGAGCGATGTGCAGGAAATTTGCCGCCGCACCCCGGTGCTGTGTAATTTCGCTCCGCGGGGCAAGGGCACCATGGTGGATTTGCATCGGCTAGGCGGAACCTCCATGCTCTTGAAACATTTGTGGATTGCTGGTCTGCTGGAGGATTCCTGTATGACGGTGAGCGGGCATCGCTTGGGCGAAATGTTGTTTGATGCCCCCGAATTGCCGCCGCATCAGGACTTGATCGCAGCGTATGATGCCCCTTTCAAAGCTCATGCGGACATGCAGATTTGTTTTGGCAATCTGGCTCCGGATGGTATTGTCTTCAAGGTGTCTTCCATGGACTCTCCTCGTTTCTCCGGCCAAGCGATTTGCTTCACGGATGCGAAGGCGGTGCAAGAGGCCGCCACGGCCAAGAAAATTCGGCCCGGGCATATTGTCATTTTGCGCGGACTGGGACCCGTCGGCAGTGGCATGCCGGAAGTGTTGGTCGCCACGGCTGCGTTGAGCACACCGGATTTGGATGGGAAGGTGGCGCTCATTTCCGATACGCGCATCAGCGGGGTGAGCCATGGTGCCATCGGCGTGCACTGTGCCCCGGAAGCCGCCGTGGGCGGCCCCATTGCCTGGGTGCGGGATGGCGATACCATCAGCTTCGATCTCACGCAGGGTGAAATTTCCTGGCATGTTAGTCCCACCGAGTTAGCGCAACGCCAACAAGCTGAACCGCTGGCGTCACTCAAATATCAACGCACGTATCTAGCCGACTTTGCGGCCACGGTCGCGCAGGCGAACTTCGGTTGCGTCTCGCGGCATCAGTTGGCGTGAGAGGGGCTCGGTCTAAGCACAGGCGGGACAGACTCCGTAGAACTCAAGCTCGTGGTAAATCTGCTTGAAGCCAGACGTCTTTTCCAATTGCGCCTCCAAGGCGTGGACCGGACAGGCCATGTCGATTTCCTCCATCTTGCCGCAGTTCGTGCAGACCAGATAGTCATGATGCTGGCCGGGGACGACGAGCAGGAAATAACGTGACCGCTCATGCAGCCCCAAGCGTCGCACCAGCCCGTGCTCCTCCAATTTCATGACGAGCCGATACACCGTGGCGGGATCACACTGGACCTTGATGGCTTCGCTGGCAGCTAACTCTGCCAGCGTCACTGGCTTGCCCCGGCGGGCGAGTTCTTCGATGACGAGTTCCAACGCCCGCGTGCGCCGTGCCCCCTGCTTGCGCAGATGGTCGATGCAGTGTTGGACGTGTTGCTGGATTGCTTGGGGGGTCATGGATATTTTACGCGAGATCGCGCTTGGCCAGACTCACCCAGCAATCCCGAATCATCAATCACGATTTTGTTCAGTCCCAACCCCGCCGGAAGTCACTGCTGTTAGTGGGCTAACTCGAAACAGCCAGCCTGCTCGGTGCTGCGGGCGAAAATGTATCCGCCGGCCAGGGTGGGGGTGGACCAGCATTTGCCGTCGAGCACATCTGCGCGCGCGATTTCCTTATAAGCATCCGGCTTGGCGGCCGCGAGCACCAGTTCCCCCTTGTCACTCAACACCAACAATTGATCGCCTGACAGAATGGTGTTACCCGGGCCGAAGCCCTCCTGCTGCCATTTCATTTCCCCGGTGCGGATATCCACGCAGGCGAGCGGGCATTTGCCGTATTCTTTAAATCCAAACAAGCCATAAAGGTAGCCGTCCTTGCAGACCGGGGTGCTCCAATGGTTGATGTTCTTACCTTCCGTGCGCCAGATCTGGGTGGACTCTAACTTGAAGCCGGTCTTGGAAATTTTAAATGCGCCTGCGCCCACGCCGTAGCCGGCAGAGCAATAAACAATGTCCTGCCAGACGATGGGTGATGCCGCCGTGGAGGTTTTGTAGCTGTAGTCCTGGCGCCATAGGAGTTTTCCCTTCAGATCCAAGGCTGCCAGGCCCTTTTGCGTGAAGAAGATAATCTGTCTGATGCCATGAATCGTAGCCACGGTGGGAGTCGCTTGCGTGATGGCATCGTCCTCTGCTTTCCACACGGGCTTGCCGGTGGCTTGATCGAAGGCGATGAAACTTTGCCCTTTGCCACCGCACATGACGATGCATAAATTCCCCTCCAGAATAGGCGAGGCGGCACTCTGCCAGTGCACATTCTGGGCTTTGAAATCGGCTATCAAATCAACTTTCCACAAGGCCTTGCCGCTCTTGGCATCGAGACAATAGAGGTCCAGATTCGCCCCCAGCACGAACACTTTCCCTGGAGCCAGGCTGGGGGTGCTGCGGGGACCATCGTCGCCCTTTTTGCCGCCGGAGTCTCCGCCGCCATCATACTTGGCGATTTTGAGTGGAAATGCCCATTGCTCCTTGCCGGTGGCCGCATCCCAAGCGACGCACGTTTCCGTCGGCACGCCTTCGGTTTCCCGCGTCATCAAGGTGACGGCCAGACCTCCGCCCACCGCAATAGAACTGAACCCTTGGGTGGCGGCTTGTTTCCACACGGACTTGGGGCCTTCGCTGGACCATGGCTTGGCGATGACTTCCTTGGTGGAGCCATCACCATTGGGCCCCCGATACTGGGGCCATGCCGCAGTCAACTGCTGGGCGAAGGACAGGGTGGGCAGGAGCAGGGAACAACAAATGAGGGTGCGTTTCATAGTTAAATAAGGTGGTGATTTGATGGGAAATTAGTCGTTAGCGGTCCTCCTCGGAGAGATGACTGGCACTACGGTGGGTGGCACTGGAGGTCGAGCGTTGGGTCGCCCGTTTGGAGGACGCGGTGGATCGTCGCTTCACCTGCGTCGCCCCTCCCTTGGCCGCGGCAATGAGGGCTGGCAGCAACGCCATTTTCAGCAGCGCTGCGGCCAGCGCAATGCACATGGCCACCAGTGGCAGCCAAAAATTATCTTCCACGATCCACGCCCAGAGGGCCAGCGCAGCGATCCCGACCGCAATCCAGAAAATCGTCGCCTGGACCGGATGCTTCGGCACCTCAATCAGGGCGGTGGAACCAACGGCCGCTTTGGCACCGTTGACCACTTGCTCCCATTGGGTCGGATCCTGAATCGGCTTGCCCACCGCAGAGGCGATCGATTTCTGGAACAACGATGCTCCAAAAAGCAAGATGGCCAAGAAGAAAGAAATGCGGCTGAGCGGTGCGTTCATAGGAGATTCCTCGCCATTCCCGTCTGCTGCACAAGTGAAAAATACCCGCATCCTCGGAATGGCGTTGTAGGTCACCCTTCCGTGCGTTGAAATTTGCATCCACATTAATATCAGATTTAAATCTTGCTCCGCCTTGATTTTACTGTAAATTCAATGATTACTAAATTTAAATGAAATTTCTACTCAGGAAAATCCTCCAACCTCGCATCTGGGGTCGAATCATGACCGAACGGTTGTGCGAACCCCTGCACCTGAACGTCGCGGCTCTTTTCGTGGCCTTATTTGGCACCTTCCGTGCCAAAGTGTGGTTCGATCTCATTCTCCGCCCGCATAATGCATATGCGCTCCTGAAGGCGGCGGATCAAGCCAAAGGCATGGGGCTCAAAACTGTCAGTGTGCTGGAATTCGGCGTGGCCACGGGGGCTGGGCTGATGAATTTGGCCGATGTAGCGCGCCGGGTGACGGCGGTTACCGGAGTGGAGTTCCAGATCTATGGGTTCGACAGTGGGCAGGGCATGCCGCCAGCGGTGGATTATCGGGACCATCCCGAAATGTATCAACAAGGTGACTACGTGATGAATCGTGAGGCACTGGAAGCCCAACTCCCCGCCAACGTGCATTTGATCATTGGCGACGTCGCGGAGACGACGATCAGTTTCGTGGAAGGACTTTCCCCGGCTGAGCCCATCGGTTACGCCATTATCGATGTCGATTACTATTCCTCGACGGTAAGTGCCCTGAATGTGTTTAAAGCGAAGGATGCCCTGCATTATCTGCCGGTCACGTCGATCTATCTGGATGACATTTTCGCAGACGAACACAATCCTTGGTGCGGAGAGTTGCTGGCGATCAATGAGTTCAACGAGGCGCAGACGATGCGCAAGTTCTGCTACAATCCATTTATTGATACGGATCGCTTATTCAAACGGGCCAGTTGGCTGCGGCACCTGTGGAACTTCCACGCCTTGGATCATCCCCACCGGGCAGAAGTCCGCACCGTGGCGGAAAAACGCTCACTGTTCAATCCCTACCTGAATTTTGCAGGGAACCGACATCATACATCGCTGACAAACCAAACGGAGTGATGAATCGCGCACTGATCCTTAAGTTTTTTATTTGGATCTACTGCCTCTCCTGGGCCTTTGACTTTCGCGGGGAGGACGATGGCGGTAACGTGGTGCAATACCTGTTTTTTGCGATCACCCTGGGAGCGGCCGGGGTGGTGATTGGCTTGGGGTGGCGCAAATTATTCATCCTGCCTGGTGGCTGGCTGATCATTTGGTGGGGCGTGTATTTGGTGAGCACCTTCTTGGTGGCCAAAGTCAACGGAGTGGAAATGGGTTGGTATCTGCGCAATCTGATCCCCCCACTTCTGCTCATGTTAAGCATGTGTGTCACCCAAGTGGCGGCGGGGGAAGGTTACTCTTACAAGACCATCCTCTATCCCATGCTCCTGGCCGGAGTTACGAACGTCCTCTGGCGTGCCGTTTATATTCTCATTATCCGCGGCACTTCATTGGATCTGGTGCGGGTCGAGATGCTGAGCCAATGTCTCCCCATGCTGCTGGCCTTCATGTTCTGCGGCCTGGCGCTGCGCATGAAATGGCCTTTGGTGCCGCTGACGATCGGCTTGATCGGCATCACCTCCTACGTGGTCAGCATCACCCGCTCCGCCATCTTCATCCTGCTGGCGGAAGGGATCGCCTGCGCTTGGTGTGTGTGGGTGGCGCGCAGCATGCGGGTCCTGCCCCGGAGCTTCCGGGATCGTAAACTGCGCCATCTCTTCACCGGAGCCGCCGTGCTTTTCGGGGTAGTCGCGCTGGCCGCGGTCTGTGCTCCGTTTGTTTTCGAACGCTGGGCGGAACGTTTGTTCAATCCAGTCGGCGGAGCCCAAAGTAGCGCTGATCCTTCGGCTCTGACCCGATTGGCAGAAACCAAGGCTTTTGTCACCCTGCTCAATGCCGAACCAGGAACTTGGATCTATGGGCGCGGACTGGGCTATCCTTATTACTGGGACGATTCGTTCATCCCCGAACTGGCACAATACACCTATGGCAACGAGGACATCTTCCGCTCATGGTGTTCCGAAGTGAAATTTCCCGGTCACTCCATCTGGACCTACGCCACCTTCTCCGGCGGCGTGCTGGGGCTGTTGTTTTACCTTGGACTCTTTGTGGTCAGCACCTACTGGGCTTTCAAAGCCTCCCGGCAAGTGCGCTTGGTCACCGATTACCCGCTGGATATCGCGTTCCTTCCATTCGTTGGCTTGGTGGGCTTTCTCAGTTTGAGCCTGACCTTTAATCCTTTCATCGAGCGCGCCAGCGCGATTACCATGGGGATGCTCATGACCTTCCCGACCTTCCTCATTGTCGCTGCCTGGAAAAAGTATCCGGTGCCACCTCCACCCCAATCTGTCTCGATCCCGCCGCAGGGCCGCCAGCTCCGTAATCCATTCTCCACCGTTGGGTAACCGTCATTTGCTCGAAGAACCGATTGAAACTTGATCTGTTCTAGCGATTGTTGGCACTCTTAAAATCTGATGCCCCCTGTCATAGTCGATGCCGCCACGCTGGAGAACCAGACCCATCGCAAACGCGCGCTGGGTTTGGCCATCGCGTCGTCATTGTTGTCCAAGGGCGGAACGATGGTGTTGTTGCTCATTGTCATGCCCATGGCCTACCGGGCGTTGGGGAAAGATCGTTTCGGCGTCTATGCGGCCCTCCAGTCACTCATGTGGTTAGTGGGATTGGCGGATTTGGGGATCGGGGCCGGGTTGGCCCGCCGCCTGACCCTCGCTACTTCAGAGGGGAATCGGGCGGAGCAAAGCCGGGTCATGTCCACGGGCTTTTTTATGATGACCGGGGTGCTCTTGGCGGTGGCCGCAGTGGGCGCAGTCGTGCTATTCCTCGTGCCGGTGGAATCGTTATATGGTCAGAATTTCGGGCCCTATGCGGACGAGTTGCGCATGAATTTGTGGCTGGGGGGAGGGATTTTTCTAACCCTGATGATCCTTGGGATTCTGCTGAAAATTCGTGAAGCCTATCAGGAAATCCACATCTTCAATCTGTTCGGAGCCGCGGGAAATATCCTTTCCGCCCTGCTGCTTTATTTCGGCATTGCCGAGGTAGCCGCCATCTGGTTCATCCTCGTTTCCATTTATGGGGTGCAGGTCGTCTTGTGGAGTATCAATGGCGGGATGGCATTGCGGCAACGTCCGTGGCTCAAGCCCGACCGAAGTCGCTTCGATGCCGCCTTAGCCCGCTCCTTGTGCCTGGAGGGAGTTGGGTTCTTTGTCCTCATTGGCATCACCCCCATCTTCGGACGGGAATTCATCCGCTGGCTCTTGGGACACTATTTTAATCCGGAAATCGTTGGCCACTTCGCCATCCTGGCACAGATGGGTTATATCGTTTTCGGGGTTGTGGTCATGCTTACCTACCCGCTGCGTCCCGCCATGGTTGATGCCAGCGCCAGACGGGATTTTGCGTGGCTGGAAAAGACCAAAGTGCGCCTGCAAAAACTCTGGCTCCTGGCAGCACTCACGATTCCCGTCGGCCTTTATTTACTTGGCCCCTGGGTGGTTAAAGGATGGTTCCAAAAAGCAATCCCTCTGACCCCACAGGAAATGGGTCTCTACGGCTGCTTCCTCATGTTGACCATCTGGACGGAAATCCATTGCGTGCTGCTCTCCGGGCTGGGAAAAATTCGCTCCGCCGCCATCATCGCAGGCCTGGAATGTGCCGCCGTATGCCTCGGTGCATGGATCGGCATTCGCACTCATGGCATGAGCGGGGCCCTGCTCGGGGGAACCTGCGGCATCCTCTTCACCTCATTCCTCCTGCTCCCCTGGCTCTGGAATCGCAGTCTGCGCCAAACCGTAACCCTAACATCAGCTTCCTCCCTCGCCCCACCATGAAATCTCTCGCCATTTATTGCGGTTCCAGTGCTGGATTTGATGCCGGATTTGCTCAATTGGCTAAATCCGCGGGGCGGACGATGGCGGAGCGGGGAATCACGCTGGTGTATGGTGGTGGTCGGGTGGGATTGATGGGGGCGGTGGCGGATGGGGCTTTGGAGGCTGGGGGACGGGTGATTGGGGTTATTCCGGAATTTCTTAACACGGTGGAGTTGGCGCACCATGGCTGCACCGAACTGCATGTGGTCCGCAGCATGCATGAGCGCAAAGCGTTGATGGTGGAACGCAGCGAAGGATTCGTCGCGTTGCCGGGTGGCTTCGGGACGTTGGATGAAATCTTTGAGGCGCTGACGTGGAGTCAGTTAGCGCGACACCCTTGGCCCTGTGCGCTCCTGAACTATGCCGACTTCTACACCCCATTGCTAAGCTGCCTGGACGGCATGGTAACGCAGGGATTCATGCGCACAGCGGATCGGGAGCGCTTGCTGGCGGGCCCAGATTTCGCGCAACTGTTGGTGGCCATGGAACAATGGCGGCCACCGGCGGGCACCAAATGGACCGAGCCATGGATCACCCAGATCGAGTTTTAGGACTTGCGGGGTTTCCAGAATCGAGCCAGCAGCCATGCCGCTCCCAGCGATGCGGCCAATGTCAGTGGTAAGGAGACGCCGACTGCAGTGGCAGGGGGCAGGGTGGTAAACCACCCCCAATGCGGTAGCACCGCGTAGAGGATTTGCAGATGAATCACATACAGCACCAGTGAGTTTTGGCCCACGAACTGCAGCAGTTTCAGTTGGGCCACCCGTCGGCAACTGGCGAATCCTGCTCCCAGCAATAGCACCCAACTTAAGCGTTCGAGAAAGAAATCCGGTTGGGCGAGCGAGGTCACCCCAGGATTTGCGGGGACGAGCCACGAAGCCACCCAGGCGGCGGCCGCACCAATGACGAATATCCCTGCGCGCCCCTGCCAACGCGAACCCACTGCTCCCAATGCCGCGAAGCCCAACCATGGCAGCAACGGAAACAAGGCTCCATAGCTGACATTAGTCCAAATCAGCAGCAGGCTGGAAACCTGATTTCCCTCAGTCCAGGTAGTCGCCACGGGAGCCAGGGCCACGGATACGATTGCTAATCCTAACGTGAAAAAATCAAACTTCCTACCTTGCTGAAAAATTCTGCCCAGCAACAGCAGCAAGCCCAAAGCAACCGCCAGGCAGGACAAAATATCCACCGTGCAAAGCCAGTGCACCAGCACGGTGCAGAAGCTCTGGGTGCCACTGAACCAGGCCGCCAAAGGCACCCGCAGCGCGAACCCAAGCCCAAAAATCATGACCAGTCGGCGGATGCGTGCTTTGTTGAGGCGGAGCAATTCCCCGCGTTCCCAGACGTGACGCATGGCATGTCCCTGGACGAAACCAGCGATGAACAAGAAGGACGGGGCGACGAGTCCATTGGCATAGTTCAGCCATGGAAACCACGCCGTATGAAGCCATGCCGGATCCCTTGAAGCATTGAAGCAGTGCGTCCAGACCATCCACAGCACGGCTAACCCGCGCCACGAATCCAGCCAGATGAGACGAGAGGCGGTGGGGGGATTGGAATGTAGGGAAGAGGCGGTCACGGTAGGATTTCATTACTCCCCGTCGGGCCGCGCGCCAGTTCTATTTCGCCTGTCCTCCCCCAGATGTGCGAAACGGGAAGTTTGATTTCTGCTGAAATGCTTTGATATTGTCCCCATGGCATCCCTCCTTCACCTTTCAATCCTTCTGCTTTTGATCTCTGCTGTGCCCCTTTCGGGTGCGGTGGATTTCTCCCATCAAATCGTTCCCCTGCTCCGCGAGAAGTGTGCTGAGTGCCATACTGGCACCAAGAAGAAGGGCGGGCTCAGCATGAATGATCGGGAAACGTTGCTTGAGGGTGGCGAAAACGGGGCCGTGGTGGTTCCGGGAGCTTCGGGTAAAAGCAAACTCTTGGAAGTCATCACTTCCGCCGACCCGGACGAACAAATGCCGCCCAAAGGAGATCGCCTCACTGCCGCGCAAGTTTCCTTGCTGCGGACTTGGATTGATGAGGGAGCAAAGTGGGAGGATGGATTCGCCTTTCAAAAGAAAGCCTATGATCCACCGCTGAAGCTGCGATCAGTCGTTCTACCACCGCCTGTGGCAGGTCGGGAGCATCCGGTGGATCGCTTGGTGGAGGCGTATTTGACGCAACATAAATTGCCTGCTTTGGGGACCATCAGCGACAGCACGTTCCTGCGTCGAGTCTATTTGGATTTGATCGGACTATTGCCGGAACCTGCGGAGTTAGCGAAGTTCCAAGCCGACACGCGCCCAGACAAACGAGCCCGTTTGGTGGATGAGTTGCTGGCGCGGGATGTGGACTACGCCGAGCACTGGTTAACGTTTTGGAATGATCTGCTGCGCAATGATTACGGCGGCACGGGATTCATCACGGGGGGGCGAAAGCAAATTACCAAATGGCTCTATACCGCGTTGCTAGAGAATAAGCGATATGATCAATTTGCCAGAGAATTGATAGCGCCAAGCCCCGAAAGCGCAGGTTTCAGCGAGGGCATTAAATGGCGAGGAACCGTGAGTGCCGGCCAGACCGTGGAAATTCAATTTGCCCAGAGCACGAGTCAGGCGTTCCTCGGCATCAACATGAAGTGCGCCTCATGTCATGATAGTTTTATCGACCGCTGGAAACTCAGCGAAGCTTACGGGCTGGCCGCCGTGGTGTCGGCCAAGCCACTGGAGTTGTTCCGCTGCGATAAGGCCCAAGGCAAGATTCAACCAGCGGCCTGGATCTTCCCCGAACTTGGCCAGATTCACCCTGAGAAGCCTGTGGCGGAGCGCCAAAAGGAGATGGCAGCGTTGATGACCATGCCGGAGAATGGTCGATTCGCCCGGACCATTGTGAATCGCTTGTGGCATCGCATGTTCGGCCGGGGGCTGGTGCATCCGGTTGACTCCATGGGCACGCCGCCCTGGAGTGAGGAACTTCTGGACTGGCTGGCGGCGGATTTCGTAGCTCATGGCTATGACCTGAAACACACGCTGGCGTTGCTTGGTAAATGTCAGTCCTATCAGTCTGCGGCCCAGATCGTGAAGCCAGATAGCGATGACCATGGTTATGTCTTTGCGGGGCCGCGCGCCAAACGTCTAAGCGCGGAGCAATTCACCGATGCCGTCTGGCAACTCACCTCCGCTGCGCCCACGAAATTTGACGCTGATGTGATCCGCCGCAGTCCCAAGGATCCGGTGCCGCCCGCCGATCCGGCGGTCAATGTGAGTTGGATCTGGGGTGATTCTGCTGCGGATAAAAAAGTGCCCGCCGCAGGCGAAACGATTTCCTTGCGCAAGAAATTCACTCGCTCAGCCAACCTGCAACATGCTGCTGCGTTCATGAGCTGTGACAATGAGTTCACGCTGTATCTCAATGGCAAGAAAATAGCCGCGAGTGACAACTGGGAGAAACCGCAAACGGTGAGTCTCGATAGCGCATTGAAGAACGGGGAGAACGAACTGTTGGTGGTCGCCAAGAACGCTGGCAGTGGCCCGAATGCGGCGGGCTGGTATTTTGACGCTCGCTTCCTGGCCAAGGATGGCAAGGCCACCCACGTGGTGAGTGATGCCACGTGGGAGTGGTCAAGCACCCTGCCGAACGCTAAAGGTAGCTTCGGCAAGGCGCTCCCAGCATGGAAGCCCAGCCTCATCGTGCCCACGGTCGGAGCTTGGAAAGCGCGGGTTGACGATGTGGCCAGTGCGGAATTGATGCAGCAGTTCGGTGCTGGCGCTCGCATGGTGCGGGCGGGGTTGTTGAAGAGCGATTTTCTAATGCGCACGTTGGGTCGGCCGAATCGAGATCAGATTGTGAGCCTACGCCCCAACGATCTCAGCACGCTGGAAGCCATTGATCTGGCCAATGGCAGTATCCTCGCGGACTACCTGAAGCAAGGAGCTGCCGGCTTGGTGGCCAGGGCGGACGGCAAAACGGATAATTTGCCGGGCTATTTGTATCGCTACGCACTCTCCCGGGAACCCACCGCAGAGGAGTTGGCGACGATGCAAGAATTGCTCACCCCAACGCCAACCACAGACGCCGTGGAAGACGGCCTCTGGGGAATCTGCATGCTTCCAGAATTCCAACTCGTTCGTTAATGAAATGCCGCAACCGCCGGAGTTCGGGCCTCCGCCCGTAACTAATCCCAAAGAAAACGCTCACGGGCGAAAGCCCTAATTCAAACTTAAGCTCCAATTTTATGAACTCACTCGATCTCCACCAACCTGAATTTCTCCTGCGTCGCGATTTCCTGAAACGCCTGTCGGCGGCTTCATTCGCCACGCTGGCCATGGGAGAGCCCCGGGCCCGGGCGGAAGCGATCATTCATCCGAAGGCCACAGCGGATGCGGTCATTGTGCTTTGGATGGCGGGAGGAATGGCCGCGCCTGACACTTGGGATCCCAAGCGTTACCTGCCATTCAAGGTGGGCACCAAGATTGCCGATATTTTGAGCACGTTTCCAGCGATCGATACGAACGTTGACAACATCAAAATTTGTCAGGGCTTGGAAAATCTTGCGCAAGTCATGGATCGGGCTTCGTTGATTCGTTCCCACACGTTGCCGGACTTGGGGAGCATCCTGCATTCCCGACATCAATATCACTGGCACACTGGTTATGTGCCGCCGCAGACGGTGGCGGCTCCGCATATTGGAGCCTGGATGTCGAAGGTCTTGGGGCCGCGCAATCCGGTCATTCCGGCATTTATCAATATCGGTCAACGTTTGGAAGGGGTGGGGGAGAGCGAGGAAGTGAAGGCCTTCACCACCGGTGGATTCTTCGGTAATGAACACGGGCCCATGAATCTAGCCTACCCTGAAGAGGCCGCACAAGCAGTGCGCCCGCCGAAGGGGATGGAGCCAGGGCGATTCGAAAATCGTGACAAATTCTTCAAGAAGTTAGTCGATAAATCACCGCAGCGTGACTACCTCAGCGATTACCAACAGGAGTCGATGTTGCGCTCGATGGAGAATGCCCATCGGTTGCTGAGTTCGAAGGATCGGGCCGCCTTTGATATCACCTTGGAACCCAAGGAAAGCTACGATCAATACAACACCGGACGCTTCGGCCAAGGCTGCTTGCTCGCGCGGCGGTTGGTGGAAGCGGGCGCGCGCTTCGTTGAAGTCACCACGGAATACGTGCCGTTCCTGCACTTCGATACCCACGCGGATGGACACACTACCATGGAGCGGATGCACAAGGAAATTGACATGCCCATAGCACGACTGATTCGTGATCTGGAAGCGAAGGGGTTGCTGGATCGCACGTTAGTGATCATTGCCAGCGAGTTCAGTCGCGACATGATCATGGAAGGTAAACCCGGCTCCACCGCGAATGACCAAGCCGGCTACAAAGGCGAGACCCTGCAGGAAATGAAGCACTACGGACAGCATCGGCATTTCACGGCCTCATCCTCAGTGGTCATGTTCGGTGGCGGCATGAAGAAAGGTTTCCTCTATGGCGAAACCGCAGATGAGCGTCCGTTGTTAGTCACAAAGAATCCTGTCACCATTCCAGACCTGCACGCCACCATTATGACGGCCATGGGCATCAGTCCAAAAACGGTCTTCGATGTGGAGAAACGTCCATTTTACGTCACCGAAGACGGTAAGGGTAAATCAGTCAGCGAGCTATTTACTTAGGACGTGAGCCGCGTGGAGGGCTACGTTAGGAGACCGGGAACGTGCAACGCGGGTTGGTCCAGATACTCGCTGGTCTCGTTACCCCGCCCTCCACTTTTGGGGATCATAAAACGTGGAGGGCGACGTTAGGAGACCGGGAACATGCAATGCGGGTTGGTCCAGATAGTCGCTGGTCTCGTTACCTCGCCCTCCACTTGGGGTTCATGAAACGTGGAGGGCGACGTTAGGAGACCGGGAACGTGCAACGCGAGTTGGTCCGGCCAGTTGCTGGTCTCGTAAACTCGCCCTCCACTACTCCACGATTTCACAACGTCGATGGAGCAATTTTCAACAACCGCTGGGCTTCTTCCAGCAGGAAGTCAGCCCGCATGAATGGTTCGTAACCGATATGCTGCCAGCGAATTTGACCCTTGCCGTCCACGAGGAAGGTGCCGTGAAGTGGCTTGCTCTCAAAGTCATCGAAGGCATCGAAGACACGGAAGGCACTTTGCGTCGCATCGGAAAAGATGGGGAACGGCAGGGCTCCGCCTTCCTTGCCTAACTTGACGGTTTCCGCCACGCCGAGCGGCGTGTCCGTGCTGAAAGCTAGGATCGGCAGGCCGGCCTTCGTGTAGTCCGCCGCTAGGGGTTCGAAGGCCCGCAACTGTTGCACACAGTGGGGGCATCCTTTGCCGAGGAAGAATAAGGCCAGATAGGGTTTGCCAGCGTAATCGGCCTGGGAAACGAGCTTGCCGTCAGCGTCGGACACTTGCCATGAGGGGGCGGGACTGGGCTTCCACAGCAGCGGCCCAAGTGTGTCGAGCGGGGGGCGGGAACCCAGATCACTGGCGGGCGCGGCCGGTGTGCGCCAATCGGTGGCTGGATTGAGGCGCAGCAGGATCGCCAAATTAGAATCACTGTTGCCAGCAATGGTGCGTAGTTTTTCGAATTCAGTTTTGGCCTCGTCCTCTTTGCCGGCGGCCCGCAGTGCCTCGATATACTGTGCGGTGGCGTGGACTTGCTGGGGATTCTTCTCCGCGTAACTCTTGGCAGTTTTCAGAGCGCCCTCGTTATTGCCGAGTAAGAGATCGAGCCGCACCAAGCGTGGCTCTGGCACCCCTTTGAGTTTCTTGCGCTGCTCCTTGGCTTGGTCGGTCTTTGCCTCTGCGAGGGACTGATAGACTTCAATTTCTTCGATCAGTCCGAATGCTTGCGTGATTTTAGCCGTGAAACGAGCGACCACTTCGTTCAGCGATTTATTGATCGCCTCGGCGTTTTGATCTTTGCCACGGGCACTCGCTTCGGCCTGTTCCAGCGCCTCGGCGCGTTGTTTGCGAAGTTCGGCCAGTTTGTCGCGCAAGGCTTGCAGTGAGGCCAGGCCTGCGGCGGTGTTACCTTTGCCATACTGGGCCAGGCTGATCAGATGCAGGCGTGCTAGTTGTTCCGGGAGTTCCGTTCCGGCATTCAGATAGGGCGTTTCCGCCAGCGCCAGCACCTCGTCCCAGCGTTCCCACTGCAACAACGTTTCCACCAAACGCTGACGCCCCAGAGTATAGGCCGTGCCGCCAGCATCCCACTTTTGATCCGGATCTTTGTCCACTTTGCGGGAGCGGGGGATGCGGGGTTCTTCAATCATGTTTTTCGCGAACGCGATGGCGTCGGTGACGCGGCCATAGTGGTTCCAATTCCGGATCATCCACTCACTGTTGTGCGCGTAGTTGTGAATCTGATCCGGCATCGTGCGACGCTCGATCATGTGGCGATGATCCACGCGCACCGAGGCTTCCTGCTGCCAGGCGGCATCCTGCCAGCGTTTTAGATCCGTGTAAATGTGCCCTGGCATGTGCCACATGTGGGCAATATTAGTTGCACTCGGACCGCACTGGGCGGCATTCGGAATGCCGTTCTTGGCTCCTTCCGCGTCCCAGAGATGAATCAGGAAATGGTGCGTTGGATGCAGTGGTTGCTTCGCCAGGATCTGGTCCGCCAGCGCCTGCGTGCTTAGGGGGCTACTGTTAGGGATGTTCCGACGCGATGAGTTCCACCACGTTTGATAAACCACGAAGGCCTTTGCCTCCAAGTTGTCCGGCTCCCGACGCGAGATTTCCTCCCAGTCCCGCACCACCTTACGAGCCTGGGCCTTGCGTTCGTCGTCGCTCTTGGTGGCGGCGAAATATTTCTCCGTGCTCTGAATCCACAGTTTCTCGATCTCGCTGGCTTTCGCGAGGTCCTTAACCGCCTTGGCGATGATATCGCGGGCGCGGGCTTCATTTTCCACATTGGCCATGGCCATACCCCAGTAGCCCATGACGCAATCAGGGTCCAGGAAGAGCACCTGACGGAACGAGCGTTCCGCTTCATAATACCAGAATCCATGGAGTTGACCGACGCCTTGGTCGAAGAATTTCTGAGCCTCGGCGGACTTCGTCGTCACCGGGAAATGAACCTCGCCTGTGCCGCCCAGCAACACCGCAAACCGTCGTGGTCCATCATCGAAACTATCCCCATGCACGGAGTGGCCGGGGCGTTCCTGCAAAACCGATTCCTCTGCTCGCAAGGGCAGGCCAAGGAGCAGTGACAGGTTGAGCAGACGGGCAATCAAAGGTTGAGACGAGAGGCGCATAGATGCCTATTTTCTCCGCGTGGAGGGCGCAAGGCAAGTTCGATTCCATACTCAAAGTCGGCGGCGGTCTGGCATCGAGGTTGGAGGGATCGCCCAAGCTGGTTGCGCCTTACTTGCTAGGCGGTGCGAGCAGTCGATCCAGCGCAGAACTCCGTTTCACACCGAGTGCTAACGCCTTCGCATAGTGAATTTTTTGCAGGTCCCGTTTACCCTCTGAGGCTAGGAGCACGGCACGATTGTAATGCGCTTCTCCGTCGTGCACTGTGCAGTTGGTGCTACTCTTTATCAGCCGCCGTCACTCGAAACTTCGTTACCCCTGACTGCAAACTTCCAGCCCATGCTGGTTGACCTTGGCGGTGGAACAACAGTTCTGCCAAAGTCTCCAGAGCTTTGGGGGATTTATCAGCCACAAACGCTGCGTTGATTTCTGCACTCACTGGCGTGCCGAACAACTCCATGGCCACCCGATAGAGCAACCGCTCGCGTGCCGTCTGATCGTCTGGAAACGGCAGGTGTCTGGCAAGGCGAGCACGGATGTAATCCAGCCACCAACGGGGTTCGCCATCGAGCTTCAATTGCTCTTCCTCGTTCCAATCCATCAGTGAAATGGGCGCTGTGGTGACGGTCAAGTCATCACCTGCCTGGGCTGCAATCCAGGTGCCAACGGGGATCCCATCCTTCTCCACTTGCCCCATTTTCCCCAGTCCCATGCCGGGCGAGTTCACCTCTAGAAACTCACCTGGTGCCAAACGATACGTCAGCAAAATGCCGCGCGTCATCAATTCCACCGATTCCGTTTTCAGCTCCGCTCCCTTGGTATCGGTGGCCTTATGTGCCAGTTGATGCCAGCTGCGGGTGCGGAAGGTAACTGGTTCTTTGCCTGCATTATGAATCAACGCCCGGGCCTTCAACGCAGTTCCCAGCGGATGCTCTGCGGCGTTCGGTTCCAGCAGCCAAGCGTGTCGCAGACCGTTTGCTAGAGTTTCACCCCACGGAGCCTTGGCGAGTTCTGCTGGCAAGGGCTCTCCGGTGCGGATGATGTGCTGCGTTTCCTGCTCCAGTGCCATTTGAATGGGCGTTTCCTGCAACGCAGAAACTTCATTCAGCAACGCAACCGCATCTTGCCCACTCCAGTCATGCGTGGCATCGAAACGCGGCAGCAGCTTCTGAAGTTGTGGCGTGGTGGCCCAAATGGGGTTGTTCTTGATAAACTTTTGCACGCTCTCACCTAATTTCCCGATGAGTCCGCCCGGAACCTTTCCGTCCATCCGCATGGCGTTGGACCAAGCTTTCAGCAATGCCTGTGCATCTTTATGCTGCGGGGGAATTACATCCATGGAGCCCCGAGTCTCACCCGTGACTAGCTTCCCGGTCCATGCGCCCTCAGAACCTGTCCGGCAAATAAACTTAACAGCCATAATGGGATTACTTAGTGAGGCGTCTGACGGCGAAGCCGATCATGGCGAGATAGACAAAGGCTTCGTGGTGACTGGGTTTGCGCTCGTGGTCGCGCACGAGGCGGC
>JANOAV010000211.1:0-47174 GCA_031411295.1 Verrucomicrobiales bacterium
AAAAACGGATCTGCGAAACGCCATCGAAGCCTTTATCCAAGCCACCAATAATCACCCGCGACCATTTGTGTGGCGCAAGAGAGAGGTCAAAGGCGCCCAGCTTAGAAATACAATTGTTAACTTGTGCAACTAAGCACTAGATTCGCTCGCGTGACGATCCCGACACGACTCCGGTGCACGGCAAACGGAACCACGTTAATGTATGGAGATAAGCATATTTCGCAAGACGGCGGCCATTCCTGGCGGCCGATTTTTCTACAGGAAATGTCCTCATACAGTTTGCTGGCGTTCTCCGAAAATGCCCACACGATGGTTAGCAGGGGAGGCAGCGAACTCTTCTTCTCCAGTGATGCTGGTTTGCATTGGCATCGTGAACCAAGACGGCGGGGCACCAGCGCCATCGCGCTTTCGGCCGACGGCCTGAAAATAGCTGGGATAAACCTGAGTTCCACCCTCCGCATCGTTCGGCATGCCACACCCGTGCTGGAGTATCAAGCCCCACCGACCGCTCATGGACAGGATCAGACTACCTTTGCGGTGGTGGACACCGGGCCGGCATACTTTCGGAATGATGGCAATGAATCTGCGGACCATACCTTCACAGTCAATATCGTTTCCCACTTTCAGGTCTGGGCACAGGAACATGGTCTGCCGACGGATGCCACGGCGGCGGACGGGCAGAACCTGCTCCGCTACGCTTTCGGCCAGGAAAGTGATGGTAGTGATGCATCGCAAGTCATCGCATTAAACGGAAACGCAATTAACCGGGGCGGCCCAGCGCTGCTTGGCGATCCCTCCACTGGTCCACTGCGAATGCTTTTTGGACGGCGCAAGAACTCCGGCCTAACTTACAGACTGGAATTTAGCGCTGACTTGACAGGGTGGCATTTGGACTTCACCGCCCCCACCGTCCTAGCCGACGACGGAACCGTCGAGGCCTGCGCAGTTGAGTTTCCCGCGCAACTTCCGCCGGGCCAGCCACCAAGATTCGCGCGACTGCGTGTGATACATTAAGTGAGTGGGAGCGGGACCTCGTGTCTCGTTTTCTTGAGTTCACGCTATAGGCTTTGCCTGCTCCTCAACCACACTCTTTCATCACCCATGCGTTCTCGATTCCTTTTGCTTGCACTATTTACGGGGCTTACCGCTCTGGCCAGTGCAGCGCCCAAGCCCAATGTG
Organism: Verrucomicrobiales bacterium; assembly: GCA_031411295.1. Classification (GTDB taxonomy): domain Bacteria; phylum Verrucomicrobiota; class Verrucomicrobiia; order Verrucomicrobiales; family V1-33; genus JAGNEJ01. The sequence continues at coordinate 1,180 of JANOAV010000211.1, forward strand.
CTTTTCCTGCTCTCGGACGATCACAGTTACCCTTTCCTGAGTTGCTATGGCGACACCAATGTGAAGACGCCCACGCTGGATAAACTGGCGGCGGAGGGGATGAAATTCCATCGCTTCTTTACCACTGCTCCGCAGTGTGTGCCCTCGAGGGCATCGCTGATGACGGGGCGCTCCCCGGTGGCGGCTCGCATTACGCGATTCTCTTCTCCGCTGCCGAAGGATGAAATCATCTTTCCGCAACTGCTGCGGGAGCAGGCCGGTTACTACACGGGAATTTGCGGTCGATCCTTCCACCTGGATGGTTCCGGCGGCAAGGGGGATACCGGGATTGGCGAAATCCTGACAGAGCATCAGATGCGGACGTTTGAGGATCGGGTGGACTTCCTGCAAGGCTGCCCGGATGCGCAAGTGGCAGCGCAACTTGAGGCGTTTCTGGACAAGAAGCCTGAAGCTAAACCGTTCTTCATGTGGGCGAATTTTAGCAACCCGCATCACGCGTGGAATGCTCCTGCGGCATTCCGTCCTGATCCGGCCTCGCTCAAGCTGCCCGCGCATTGGCCGGACTTGCCAGGGATGCGTGAGCAACTAGCTGATTACTGCGCAGAGGTAAATCAATTGGACCAGACCATTGCCGGGGTGCTGCAGGTCCTGGTGAAACGGCATTTGATGGAGCAGACGATGATTGTGTTCATTGGCGACAATGGTGTTGCGCTGCCACATGGAAAGGGATCGCTCTACGATCCGGGATCGAATGTGCCCTGCGTGGTGCGGTGGCCAGGCCATGTCAAAGCAGGGACGGAATCGCGCGCCTTGATCAGTGGCGAGGACCTAGCGCCCACGCTGTTGGCTGCCGCTGCCGTGGCGGTGCCGACGAAAATCAGTGGGGTTAGTTTCCTGCCGCTCTTGCAGGGAGAATCGTTCACGCCACGGAAACATTTGTTTGTCGAACGCGGGCCTCATGGCTCGGCTCCCGTGACCCAGAACATGACGAACAATGGTTACGATCTGAGCCGGGCGGTGCGCAGTGATCGATATAAATTTATTTACAACTGCACCCCCTGGATTCCTTATGCACCAGTCGATTCCGCCGGTGGAGCGGCTTGGCAGCAAATTGCCGCGGCCCACGAAAAGGGCGCGCTCAGCCTTGGAGCGAACGCGACCTACTTTACCACCCCGCGTCCGGTGTATGAACTCTATGATCTGGAGACGGATCCATCCGAACTTAATAACGTTAGTGGTAAAGCGGAGTTGGTGGAAGTCGAATCATCCCTGCGTCGTGCCATGGCGGAGAAGATGATCTTGGATTTCGACTACCTGCCACTGCCAGCCCTGAATCTCAAAGGAGAGGCGAAAGCGGTTCCCACTCCTAAAGCCAAAGCAGGGAATCGTGCTGGCGCGTTCAAGAAATTGGACGCGAATGACGATGGCAAACTCAGCAAAGCTGAATTTAGCGCAGGCCGCCAACCGGAAGATGCTGAGAAATGGTGGCAACTCCGCGACACCGACAAGAATGGTTTCCTGAGTCGGGAGGAGTATTTAAGCGAGGCTCCGCTTACGAAATAACGTGCCAGTATTTTCTTCCCGCCACTGCATCGTGCTTATAGCTATCAACTCATGAAATTTCTTCCAGTTCTCCTGCTCACGGCTGCTTTCTGCGGCCTCTCCTCGCTTCACGCCAAGCCCAATGTCGTCGTCATCTTCATTGATGATCTCGGTTATGCCGATGTGGGACCATTTGGGGCCACGAAGCAGAAGACACCTAACTTGGATCGCATGGCGCAGGAAGGGATGAAGTTGACCAGTTTCTATGCGGCCCCGGTGTGCTCCGTGTCGCGGGCGCAAGTGATGACGGGATGTTATGGCGTGCGCGTTTCGGTGCCGGGAGTGTATTTTCCGGGCGGGCCAAATGGCTTGAATCCCAAGGAAGAAACGGTGGCGGAGCGATTGAAAGCGCTGGGCTATGCCACCGCTTGCGTGGGGAAATGGCACTTGGGAGACCAGCCTGAATTCCTTCCGACCAAGCAGGGATTCGATCATTATTTCGGCATTCCTTACTCGAACGACATGCAGTATAAGACGGTGGGCGGCAGTGAAGTGGTTTCGCCTATTCTGCGTGATGAAAAGGTGGCAGAGTTGATGACGGATGAGCAGCAAAGCACGCTGGTGGAGCGCTACACGGCGGAAGCGACCAAGTTTATCAAGGACAGTAAGGACCGCCCCTTCTTCCTGTATTTTGCGCACTCCGCGGTGCATACACCGATCCATCCGGGCGCCGCGTTTCGTGGGAAATCCTCGAATGGTCGCTTTGGGGATTGGGTGGAGGAGATGGATTGGAGTGTGGGCAAAGTCCTGGCGACGTTGCAGGAATTGAAGTTGGATGAGAACACGTTAGTGCTCTTCACGAGTGACAATGGACCCTGGCTGACAAAGGGGGCTGATGGTGGCAGTGCGCTGCCGTTGCGCGGGGGCAAAGGAAGCACTTGGGAAGGTGGAATGCGCGTGCCGACGATTGCGCGCTGGCCGGGTAAAATTAAAGCAGGCAGCGTGAGCCCTACGGTGGCCGGGACCATCGACATCATGCCCACCTTGGTGGCGGTGGCTGGCGGAACGGTGGCGGCGGAACCAGTGATTGATGGCCGCGATATTTCCCCGCAACTGTTTGGCAAGACCACGGAAGCAGCCCGGGAAGCGCATTATTATTTCTCTGGCTACAAGCTCCAGGCAGTGCGCCAGGGGCCGTGGAAGCTGGCTCTTTCCAGCCAACCGTTGGGCATGGGAAAAGTCGAGTCGGCGGAGGAAATGCCGAATCCACGGCTCTATAATTTGGAGGAGGAAATAGGCGAGGTGACGAATGTGGCGGCTAAACATCCTGACATTGTGGCATCATTACGAGCGCTGGCGGAGAAGAAGGAAGCCGAGATTGGTGGCAATCATCCGACCTCCCGTCGGCCCGCCGGAGAGGTGGCGAATCCACAAACGCTCTACCCCATGGAATCCAAACGCGCGGGTGGTAAGGCCAAAGCAGAAAAGGGAGCAACCAAGCCTGCGGTAAAAACTAGCGCGTTGAATGAGCTGAAATTGGGAGCGGTGTTGGCCTCAACCGACGCACCGCAGGTGGCGAATGGCGGATTCAGCATTGCCTGCACGGTGGAGACGCAGCAGCCGGATGCGGTGATCGTGGCGCAAGGTGGAGCCAGCGCAGGGTATGCGCTGCATTTGCGGGGCGGCCACGTGGTGTTCACTGTCCGTCATGGTGCGGATGCGGAATTTGCCGAGATCGTTTCGCCTGACAAGATCGCTGGCAGCACCAAGCTCGTGGCTGAACTGGCCGCTGACAAGAGACTCCGTTTATCAGTCAATGGCAAAGCGGTCGCCACGGCCAAGGCGAAGTCCTTCATTCCCCGTCAGCCAGCCGAGGATTTCTGTTTGGGGCATGATAACCAAGTGGCGGTTGCCAACTATCAAAGTAAAGAGGCCTTCAAAGGGACCATTGGCGGGTTGAACATCACCCGGCAGTGACGTGGGCAATACTCGAAAGCGGAGGGGAATGTTCTAGGTGAAATATCCTCACCAAACTTTAATGCTCCGGCATACGCTTACCCAACATGAAATTTCCAACTTCGCTTTACCTCACTTTCTGTTCCACCTTGTTACTGGTTCCCTTTGCAGGGGCGGTCACCACCGCCGTGAATTACGGGAGCTTGGGGGCGGCGGGTGATGGCACCACGATGGACGGCGTGCTGTTGAATGAACCTGGGGCCCTGAGCGCTCCCGGCAACTTGGCACTGGGTTATGGCGGCGGCACGAGGACGACCGTAGGCTTCCAGACGGCACTGAATCCCGTGGCCTCGAGCCCGTTTACGATCGAATTCTGGGCGAAGCCAGCGGCTGATACCAATGAGACAATCGGGCCCAGTCCGGTTTTCAATCGTCCTCTTGCCACGAATCGTTCGGGTTGGGTGTTTTTTCAACGCGGCCCGACTAGTGGGTGGAATTTCCGCATGTTCGACGGGGTGTCTTCCAACGTTGGATGGGACCTAACCGGCGGCACCAACGGGGCCAACACTTGGAGCCATGTGGTGGCGGTCTGGAATGGCTCTGCGGCCATGCTTTACGTCAATGGCGCGTTGGCGGACAATACCAACGACCCCACCCGCTCAGGAAACTACTTGGGCAACACGGCGGCCACCATTTCACTTGGAAGTTATTCGGATGGGGCCAATCAGTTCACCGGCTCCGTGGATGAGTTTGCGCTCTACAACACGGCTCTGACTCAGGCCCAGATCACCAACCATTTTGCGCTGGCTTCCAGCCCCACGGTAGGCGCTTATGCTGCCGCCGTGCTAGGTGATGGAGCCGTGGAGTATCTGCCCAACAACCCAGTGCCGGAGCCGACCGGAGTGGCGCTGGCTCTGCTGGGTGGGGTGCTGCTGGCGGGTCGGCGGAAACGCTAGGGAGCTAGGGATGGAGTCCGTTTTTACTGGTGGACAGGATGTCCACCCTCCTTTTAGGATGTGGTCATGATGATTCGTCTTATCCTTTTGGTGTCTCTTTTGGTGTCGTTGGTCTGGCCTGCTTTGGCGCGGGCGGCCAAGCCTAATATCCTGTTTCTGTTTGCGGATGACTGGGGTCGCTACGCCAGCATTTATGCAGAAGTAAATGGCAAGGGAGGTATCAACGACGTGGTGCGGACCCCTAATTTTGACAAACTGGCGCGGCAAGGCGTGCTGTTTCGCAATGCCCATGTGAACGCTCCGAGTTGCACGCCGTGCCGGAGTTCGCTGCTCTCCGGACAATACTTCTGGCGCACCGGACGCGGGGCTATTTTGCAGGGGGCAGTCTGGGATGAGAAGATTCCGACGTATCCGTTGTTGCTGCGCGATAACGGTTACCACATCGGAAAATCATTCAAGGTCTGGAGTCCCGGCACGCCGGCAGATGCACCGTATGGCGGACAGAAGTATGCTTATCAAAAAGCGGGGAGCCGCTTCTGTAATTTTTCTGAAAATGTCACGGAAATGATCGGGCAGGGGAAATCGAGTGAGGTGGCTAAGGAGGAGCTGTATGCGGAGACGCGGCAGAATTTCACGGACTTCCTGGCGGCCCGCCCGCAGGGAGCGCCCTTTTGCTACTGGTTCGGCCCCACCAATGTGCATCGCACTTGGATCAAGGGCAGCGGCAAGAAGTTGTGGGGGATCGAGCCTGATGCGCTCAAAGGAAAGCTGCCGCCGTTCCTGCCGGACGTGCCGGAGGTGAGAGAAGATTTGGCCGACTACTTTGGGGAGATTCAGGCTTGGGATGCAGGGGTTGGAGTGTTGCTGGCCGCGTTGGACAAAACCGGTGAGCGCGAGAACACGCTGGTGGTGATGAGTGGAGATCACGGGGCTCCAGGATTTCCCCACGGGAAATGCAATCTGTATGGTTTTGGCACGGGTGTCTCCCTGGGGATTGCCGGGCCCGGAGTGAAGGGCGGACGGGTGGTGGATGATTTTGTAAACTTGATGGACTTGGCACCCACGTTTCTGGAAGCAGGCGGGGTGGCGATTCCCGAGGTGATGACTGGGCGCAGTCTGTGGCCTATTTTGAAATCGGATAAAGCGGGATTGGTGGACCCGCAGCGGACCCAAGTTTTCACTGGGCGGGAGCGACACGTGGAGAACGCGCGGGCGGATTTTGCCCCTTATCCGCAGCGAGCCATCCGCACGGCGGAACATGTGCTAATTATAAATTTTCATCCCGAGCGCTGGCCGCAGGGCGATCCCTACGGACTCGATAGCGCAAATCCGCCCAGTGTGCAAGAAGTCGAAAAGCACACCCGGGCGACGATTCCTGACGAAGATGCCGGGCCGACGAAAGCATGGCTAGTCGGGGAACGAAACTCTCCGCAATGGAAGGTTCATTTCGATTGGGTTTACGGCAAGCGTCCAAAATACGAACTCTACGATCTTAAAAAGGATCCCCATGAAACCAAGAATCTAGCGGACGATCCGGACTATGCGCAGGTCAAACGCGACTTGGAATCGCGTTTGCTAGGCGAGTTGCGTCGGACCGGAGATCCCCGCATGGTGGAGGACGGGAAATTCTTCGAAACCCCACCGCTGGCTGGTCCGTTGGTGGAGGAAGCTAAAGGTAAAAGGAAAATTCCTGATACCGCCAATAAGTGATGGGACCCAGAATTATTCCAAGAGCATGGCTTCCACCATTTGCTGCAGCTCCTGCGGCTGGTAGGGCTTGGGAAGGACTGCGCGGAAGCCGTAGTCCATATAACGGGAGAGGACCGGGTCATCACAGTAGCCGCTGCTGACGATCGCGCGGGCTTGGGGATCCTTGAGGAGGATTTGATCCATCGCCTGCAAGCCTCCCATTCCGTTAGGGATGGAGAGGTCCATGATGAGCAATTGGTAAGGATTGCCTTCCTCCATGGCGTTGGCATAGCGGGCAATGGTGTCGTGGCCGTCGATGGTTTGATCTACTTCACAGCCAATCGATTTCAAGGTGGCGGACATCAACTGACGAATGAGCGGCTCGTCTTCCAGGATAAGAATCCGACGGGGGCCTTTACTACTGGAAGGTCGCGCGATTTCGACGTCCAGATGATCTGGACGGATCTCGATGACAGGTGGTTGGAATTTAGGGATCCGCAGGCTGACCGTGGTGCCAACTCCAGGAGTTGATGCTAGTTCCAAGACCGCTCCATGCGCCTTGGCGATGGAATCGCAGACGGTTAAGCCCAAGCCAGTGGCGTGGTCTTCATCGCGTGTGGTAAAGTAGGGCTCGAAGACTAGGGGGAGCGCCTCGTTAGGGATCCCTCCTCCAGTGTCGGTGAGCTGGAGGAGAATCCATTGCTCGGGCGCGCCGACGGCTTGAGTTGAGTCCTGGTCAACCGCCGCACTGAGGGTGAGTTTGATGGTGCCTGGTGCTCTGATCGCCTGCTCGGCGTTGCGCACCAGATTGTGCAGCAAGCGGGCGAATTGCTGCCGATCCACTTCGGCCTGGAGGAGTTGGGGGCTGATCTCCATTTCATAATTCACCCCTTCCTGACGGGGCCATTCATGGAACCACTCCTTAACGAAGCGGCCGAAGTCCGTGACTTGCTTAACGGGCACGCCGCCACGAGCGAAGATCAGCAGGTGCTGGACCAGCCCTTGGGCTTGCAGGGTGGCCTGCTTGGCGGTAACGATTTCGGCATAGCCGGGGGATTCTGCCGCGGTCTGCATTTCCGCCAGGGATATGTTGCCTAGCAGGACAGTGAGCAGGTTGTTGAAATCATGCGCGAAGCCCCGGGCGAGGAGGCCCAGGGATTCCAGTTTCTCCAATTTGCGCTCCTGCTCGTCTGCGGCTTTACGCTCGGTAATGTCCCGGCCCAGACACAGGAGGCCGCTGCCGTAGGGATTTACTTGCACTTCAAACCAGCGTTGCAACGATTCGATTTCCATCTCGAAGGTGCGCGGCTGAGACTTGCTTAGGGCTTGGCTGAACTCGTGATAGTAGCGTTGGTGCGTCGATTTGGGAAGGCAATCCCAGAGGGAGCGACCAACGAGATTCTCCCGAGTGTCGGCCAGGATGTTAGCAGCTGGGGCGTTGAGGTAGGTAATGCCCCAGTTGGCATCGCAAGCCAGCAGGGGGCCGCTCAAGCTTTGCACGAGGCTGGCTAAGTTGACCTCGGGGGCGGACTTGGAGAGTGCCGGAAGACTCGCTTCGTCTGCTGTAATGGCGCGTGCCCGGAGCAGCACAACAATGCCTGAGAGGGTGCCGTCCGGCTCCCGAATGGGCGCAGTGCTGTCCTCGATAGCTTCCACGGAGCCGTCCCGACGTGTCAGTAAAATGGGGCGAGCCGCCCCGGCGGTGGCCAGCTCGTCCTCCAAGGCGATTCCCTCTGCATGGGAGAGACGAAGGATGTCGGTGAGCGGTTTGGCGCGCGCCTCACTAAATGACCACCCGGTCAATCGTTCCGCCGTCGGGTTCATGAAACTGATCTGGCCCAGCAAGTCGGTGGCAATCACGCCATCCGGCAGGCTGCTCACGGTATTGCGGAGCATTTCAGCCGAGGCCGCGAGATGCCGTTGCGCCCTGTGGTTGGCGGCCGCTACTTCGATGGCGCTGCGCAGCTCGCTTTCGTGAAAGGGTTTCAGCAGGTATCCGAAAGGTTGCGTGTCACGCGTCCGGTCGAGCAGGCGGCTATCGGCGTGGGAGGTTAGGAGGATCACTGGCACCGCATGCTCCAGTTGCAGCTTGCGGGTGGATGCGATGCCCTCTGGTCCATCGGAAAGGTTAATGTTTACCAAGGCGACATCTGAGGAGACGGTCTTGACTGCTAGGATCGCGTTGGGCCCGCTATTGACCACTGCGGACACGGTATATCCCAGCCTGACCAGCGCGGTCTGCAAATCGCGCGCAGCGAGAGGGTCGTCTTCGACGATCAGAATGCGCAGGGAATTCATGGGGAGTGTGGAAATAGCGGAAATATTTTAGAAAAACTAATATTCCAGAAATTTGAAGTATCTGTCGTAAATTACAAGTGGGAAATTGCTGAAATCAACCACTCGTTATAACAGAGAAGCACAGTGTCCTGACTAGCAAGGGGCGAGAAATGGGTCGCAAATTTGATAGATTACAATCCTGCTGGTAGCAGAAAGGTCCCATTTTGAGCCGCCGATGGCAGGCCAGGGGTGGTTCTTTTTCTAAAAAAAATGCCGCCGCGCAGGCTGTTGAATTGTAAATGATAGAAATCCACTCTCTGCTCGTCGCGAATAGTGAAAGTGGCCGTGTCCCCTTCAGCGTGGTAGCCCTCCCCCAAGACGAAGGGGGTGTTTCCAGGTAAGGCTGGGAGTTTTTTGCCGTCGGCAAATGCGGCCAAAGTTGGTCCGGTGGGTTCTTGCAGCAGGATGAAGCGGCCATTGAGTCCCTGGGGGGCGCTGGGCAGGAGTTCCGAGGGTGGGGGAAGTGGTTGAAAAATGGCATGTGCAGAATCAACGACGATGCCATTGGTTGTGTCTTGCGAGGTCAGCGTGCCCGAGGTGGTGGTGAGGTAAGTGCAATCGATGGTGCGAGTGCGGTTGGCACTGAAACTAAGGGTTAACTTCAAGGAGTTCTCTCCCGTGCGGACCAGTTCGTAAGTTACCAAGGCAGGGGCGGCCTGACCTGGGACCTGAACTGATCCGTTGGTTGGTGAAAAAAACCGGTAGGCCGTAAAATTCCCGGAACTGTTGGCTTCCCATTCCTGTCCAGCCACTGACCATGGGGCCAAGCCTCCGCTCGGCTGGCCTTCGACCAAATAGCGGAAAAATTTGCCCGCCTCGGGGGCTGGCTCGATGGAGCTTAAGGTGGCTCCTGTGCCGAACTCACGTGAATTTGCCACTGGACTCCAATGGGCCAAGTCCGTGCTGCTATAGAGCCGATACGTGTTGCCGGGCACGCTCGGGATGCTGAGTTGGATGGCCCGGCTGGGGGTTACGGGGATCGGTTGCTGCGCTTGCAGCGAGAGTAATGAACAGTGCATCACGATACCGCAAAGGCTCACGCCAGACTTGAGGGATGAGAAGCTAGAATTCATGGGTAATTTACAAACAGGACTGCCATCACCCGCACTTTACTGGAAAATGAGCGAGTTTGGCAAGATGAAAACGACGAATGATTTTGCGGGGGATGTCTGGGCCAAATTGGGCAGTATTTCCTGTGGGGGCAGGGCGCAGGTGATCGGGATTGGTTGCGGGAACCTGATTAAACGCCTGTCATCTGCGAAATGCTGGCTTCCCCTCATCTCGTGATTACTGCATCATGTGGAAAACTGTCAGTTTCCTCCCCCGTGTCACGATGACTCTACCTCCCCTATTTCTTTGCGGTCTCCTCCTCCTGCCGGTTTTGGGGAGCGCGGCTCCCCCGCATTACGATCACGTGGTGATCGTGGTGGAGGAGAACCGGGCGGCGGAGCAAATCATTGGCGACCCAGTCAACTGTCCCTATATCAATAACACTTTAGTGGCTGGCGGAGTGTCGTTAAATAACATGTATGCCTTGGTGCATCCGAGCCAGCCGAACTACCTGCATCTCTTCAGTGGTTCCGCTCAGGGGGTGACGGACGATAATGCGCCCGCGGGCACGCCGTTTTCTTCTCCGAATCTGGGTGCGGCCTTGTTGGCGAAGGGAGTTTCGTTTCTAACTTATAATGACGGATTGCCGACGGCGGGAGATTTCACCTATGCCGGGGTGAGTCCGGTAAAATATCGACGCAAGCATGCTCCTTGGACCAACTGGATTACCACAGTCACGCCCGTGCCGGCCAATCAATTGCCCCCCAGCGTGCATCAGACGTTTCTGACGTTCCCAGTCGCCACGAATTACAACAGTCTTCCGGCTGTTTCGTTTGTGATCCCTGACCAAGATCACGATATGCACGACGGTGGCCGCCTGGCTGCGGATACTTGGCTCAATGCGAATCTGGCGGCCTATGCGGCATGGGCCAAGACGCATAACAGCCTGCTGATCGTCACCTGGGATGAGGATGACTATCAGGGGATCAACCGCATCGCGACGATCTTCTATGGTGCGCATTTGAAAGCGCCCGCAACGAACGACTCCGTTTGGACGCTCCACAACATCACCCGCACGATCGAAGATATGCACGGGACCACCCACTCTTCCCGCACTGGTCTGGTGGAATCGATCTATGGGGTCTTCGATACCGATTACACGCCGAAAGTCACCACCCTGCGGCAGGGGCTCAATGCTTACGCTGGCGCTGTGGATACGTTCATTCATCAGGATGCGCCCGATGCGGCTAGCGCTGCTTCCCATGATCTGAGTGCGGATGGAGATTTTGGATCGGCCACGGGAGTGCAGCCGTCGCAATCGCTGGTGCGCTTCGATAATTTGTTCGGCAATGGCGTCAACCAAGTCCCCGCCGCTTCCACTATCATTTCAGCGAAACTGCTGCTTTCCACTGGTCCTACCACTGGTAACGAGAGCACCGATCGCATGTCCGTGAACCGCATGAAACTGGCCTGGACGGATGTCGCGACATGGAACAGCCTGACGGCCGGGGTGGCCTTGGATGGGGCGGAAGCGGTGGCCGCCGCCACCTTCACGGGGTATCCTGACATATTGGATGGACCGGTGGTATTTGATGTGACGGATGATGTCGAAGCTTGGCGCACTGGCGTTGTAAACTATGGTTGGGTGGTTACCGCAGAGGTTGCCGGCACCGATGGCTGGACGTTTAAGTCCAGCGAAGCCACGACGGATGTCACCCGACGGCCGACGTTGGATATCACTTGGCTGAGCCCTTTTCAGACTTGGGCCAATGCTTATGCGCTGGCGGGAAATATTGCCACGCCCACATCAGATACCGATGGCGACAACGTGAATTTAATGCTCGAATATGCTTTCGGGATGAATCCCACGGTAACCAATCGGAAAATTTTGGACGCCACCAACGCGGCTGGTTTGCCCCTGATAACCCGCACCGGAACCACGCCAGCCAACCGGGTCCTCCAGGTGGAATTTCTCCGCCGCAAGAATGCCGCTGCTTTGGGCTTAACCTATATGGTGCAGTTTGGAAATACGCTAGCCACGTTCACGGATAACGCCCAGCCAGAAACCGTCACCAGCATCGACGCCAATTGGGAGCGCGTCCTCGTGAAAGATACGGCCACCGCCCCTGGAACCGCCAAACGGTTTGGCCGAGTCAAGATCACCCTCGTGCCCTGACCCTGCCCCGCCGGAGGGTGGACGTTCCGTCCACCAGTATCAAAAATATCTTGCCGGCCCCTCGGAGTCTGATCTAGCCTACTTCATGTCCCAACAACGCACCCGCTGGATCCGCGCTTTGTTTTTCGTGGCCATCGCAGCCATTGCGGTGCCTGCAATTTCCCTAAATTTTGGCAACTCTCCCGCCCGGGTTGAAAAGGAGCACGGCTTGCGATTGCCTCTCTCTGCCAAAAACTTGGAATGCACCGGAAATGCCTGGATGGTCCTGGACCGTTGCGCCTATGCCACCTTCGAAATGGATCGGAGCGATCTTCCCGCTTTTGCCGCGCAACTAATTGAGCAGCCGGGTGCTAAACCGCCGACCAATTACAAGCCGCGCGATATGAAGGCTCCATGGACCAAGCACGCTCCTCTTTCCGGTCAGGTCTACAAATCACCCACCGGGGACTTCCTGGTCGTCCAGACCTTTGACTTGGCGGATTCCCGAATCGGCGTGTGGCTTTTTACGGACTGGAATTAGCGGGACTTCACGCGGTGTGCCCCTCTGGGAAATTTTCCGGTTGGCATTTCTCATTGCCAAACCTGAAAACTCCCTATAATCCCCCTCCCGCCCGCATTCCGGCCCCTGAGTGGTTCCGTTGCCGCTGCTCCTCCTGATTCCCGAATTTCCGCCCTCATCCTCCCTCCATTTACTAATTTTATGAACGTTACCGTCGAAAAACAAGCCAATTGCAAAGCCGTCCTCACGATTGAAGTGCCGGCTGAGAAAGTTACTGCCGCCCGTGATCAAATCACCTCACTGTATGCCAAAAGCGCCAGTGTCCCCGGCTTCCGTCCCGGGAAAGCGCCTCGGGCCATCGTGGCCAAGCGTTTTGCGGACGACATCCGTTCCCGTGCGATCCAGAATCTCAATGAAGAAGTCCTGCGCGACGCCATTGCCGAGCAAAAACTTGATGTGCTGAGCATCGATGAAGCCAAGATGGACGAAAAGGATGGCGCGGCCACCTGCACCTACACCGTCACGCTACGCCCAGCCGTGAGCCTGCCGGAGTATAAAGGCCTCAAGATTGAAGTGCAAAAACTGGAGATCACCGAGGAATTCGTGGACAAGATCATCACCCGTCAGACCGAGCAGTTCGCCACTCAGAAGGACGTCGAAGGACGCCCTGCCCAACTGGGTGACTTCTGCGTGCTGGATTACACGGGGACCGTGGATGGCACCCCTATCGGTGAGCTGGTGGCCGAAAGTGAAAGCTTCCTCGGCAGCAACGAAGGCTTCCTCTTCAAGTTGGACGAAAAGAATTTCCTGCCAGGATTCGCCAGCCAAATCGTGGGTGCCAACGTTGGTGATACGAAGACCGTCACCATTACCGTGCCTGAAGGGGCCAATCCAGCCATCGCTGGGAAAGAAGCTGTTTACGAAGTTAAAGTGACCGGCATCAAGGAACAAGAACTGCCGGAAGTGAATGACGAGTTCGCCAGCCGCCTGTTGCCAGGCAAGACTCTGGCCGAACTCCGCGTCTTCGTGCGCGAGCGCGTGGAAGCCGATTCTGAAGGGGCGCAATTGAATCAAAAGCGCGCCAACGTTCTCACCGCCCTGACCGGCCAAAGTGAATTCGATTTGCCCAAGACCTTGGTGGATCGCGCCACCCAGCGCCGGATTAACGAGTTGGTCAACACCAACCTCCGCCAGGGCCTGCCGCAGGATTTGATCAAAGAGAATGAAGAAGCCATCGTTGGTGCCGCTTCTAGTCAAGCCTCCGTCGATGTGAAGCAAGAATTCCTGCTGCTCGAAATTGCCAAAGCGGAAGAAATCAAAGTTTCCGACGAAGATTGGAGCGCGCAGATTTACCAGATCGCTCAGCAAAACAAAATCGCCCCGCAGAAGGTGGTTAAGCAGTTGCAAAAGAACGATCAGATTAACAACCTGGCCACCGGCATCCTCTTGGAGAAGACCGTCAAGTTCCTCATCGACAACGCAGATATCACCTACAAGACCATCACGCCGGAAGAAGCCGAGGCTGCCGCCGCCGCCGAACAAGCGGAAGACTAAAGCCCAAGGAGGGTGGACGTTCCGTCCACCCGTGAAGAAATATGCTAGCGCTCAGCCCACCAGGCTGAGCGCTACTCTTTTGGGGCTGGTGGAGGAGGGCCCAACCTGCAAGCCCTCCGCGATAATGCATAGGCTCGGAGTTGTCTCTGCTGCGAACCTTCACATGGTGAAGCATGCATCCATTGAAAATACTCATGTTCACTTGCGTCCTCCTCGGCTCGATCCTTCAGGCGGGAGCCAAGGAGGCGGACTTCCCCCTGGCGGCCGCCGAGGAATGCCATCCTCGGTTAGGATTGCCAAACTTCTATCACAAAATTTCCCAAGCCGGGGCCGAGGTGAAAATCGGCTATCTGGGAGGCTCCATCACCGCGCAACCAGGGTGGCGTCCCAAGTCGTTGCAGCATTTCCAACAGAGTTACCCCAAGGTGAAGTTCTCGGAAATCAATGCTGCCATCGGTGGCACTGGCTCAGATCTGGGGGTGTTTCGGTTGCAACAGGATGTCTTGCATGCCAAGCCGGATTTGCTCTTCGTAGAGTTCGCGGTGAATGATGGTGGGGCCGCTCCGGAACAAATTTTCAACTGCATGGAGGGGATCGTGCGCCAGACTTGGCGGGCCCTGCCGCGGTGCGATATCTGTTTCGTTTACACGGTGACGGAGGCGCTCGTGCCGCCGCTGCTGGAAGGGAAATTTCCCCGGGCAGCCAGTGCCATGGAACGGGTGGCAGCACACTACGGGATTCCCTCGATTCATCTGGCGATGGAAGTGGCCAAGCTCGCCCAAGCAGACCGACTGCTCTGGAAAGCGCCCCTACCCAAAACGGACGAAGCCAAGCAAGCAGTGGGAGACAAGGTGGTCTTTGCACCGGACGGCGTGCATCCGCATCCTGAAACGGGCCACGAACTATACCTTCAAGCCATCCAGCGTTCCCTGCCAGCGATCGAAAAGGCCCATTCCAAAGCCGGGCCGCATGAACTCGGGGTTCCCTCTGTGGCCACGAATTATGAGCAGGCGAAGCTTCTGCCCATCGGTGCGGCCAAACTCTCCGCCGGAGCCAGCAAACTGGATGCCGCCAAGGACGACATGGGAAAACGTTTCTCCAACCGCCTGAGCGATCTGCATCGGTTGTCGCAGGCGGGAGATAGCCTGACGTTCAAGTTCAAAGGCACCCGTTGCGCCATCTATGATGTCATCGGCCCGGACTGCGGGCAGGTCTCGGTGGTGCTGGACGATCAGCCTGCCAAACTTGTGGCGCGCTTCGATGCTTACTGCACCTACGCCAGACTGGCCACGCTCATGATCGGGAATGACCTCAAGGACGAGGTCCACACCGTCACCATCACCCTCACCGCCGAACCCTTGGACAAAGCCAAAATCCTTAGCCAGCGCCAAGAAACCATCGATAAACCCGAGCGCTTTGCCCCCCTGAACTTCTATCCCGGAGCCATCCTCCTGGTAGGTGAAATGATTCCCTAACCCAGAGTGTGGCAGCAGTCCGCTGGACTGCTTCAGCCGTGGCTATCGACCTGCCTGGTTGGCCGGGACGCGAGGCGAACCAACGTTGACCAGCCTGAATCCGAAAATGGCATTTACCCATGTAGTGCCGGACTTCTTTAGTCCGCACCCATCGGGGACAGACGCGCTCATATCGCGCAACAAAACGTGAACCCTCATGCTGCGGGCGGGAAGCTCTCCCGAGGGCAAATACTACGGCTCAAAGTGAACTACCTAACGCGAGGCGGAATCTTTGGCCGCGCAGGGTTCGTGAACGGAGCCTTTGACTCAGTGCGAGAACGATTTGGCAAAAATCGAAACAGCGGAGCCAGGAAACTCAAAGGATTTGAAGCGGGAGAGTTGCGCGTCTTGCGAGATTTACAAAGGGGAGTAGGATAGCCGCATCAAACCCAACCGATCCTCCATCTCTTACTAATTCTCTAATTCTGAGAAATCCATGAAATCGATGTCATCAAATTCTTTCAATAACGAGGCCGCCACCTTGTTTGCGCTTTTCTGAAAATCATCCGCATGGGCATCTGGCAATGGTGGAAATGTGAGTGGAACGCGCTCTGGCTCCGGCCAAAAACCATGCCCGCCGCCGTCCCAATGCCCGAGAGCCCCGCACCAGCGGAAGCGGCCGTGGGAGCGTAAAGGATTGAATGGTTACACTAATTTCTACTTCGCGTTATCATTTATCATGTGAAGGCTCAATCCAATCTCCAATCAGAAAGTATTTATGAAACGGAACTGCTCTGCCATCTTTAAATAAACGCGCATGCCCTGAAGTTGCATTTACGGAAACGCCTTTTAATATCATAGAATTGGTGCCTCGGTGAGGACTGAAGATATACTCGTCATTTAAAATCCAATAAGGAATTACGTGCGCATTAATGGTTGTATCGTTACAATACTTGTCGGCTATTTCTGCGGCTTCGACCGGTGATACAGCGAAACCAACCGAATACGGGTTTTCCATATCCCGGCGGCAGTAGCGAAGCATTCGACCATCACTAAGCATCCACGTGTCAAACGGGATAATCCAGAAGTAAACTCTCCAGACTAGGCCGAAAATCAGAGTTATACAGACAAGCCATTTTAGAAAATTAATCCGTTTCATGATTTGCTTGAGCATAAGTAGCTTGAATGTTTCCGGGCCAGGCAGTAAGTTTGGCGTTTCACAATTCACTCAGTAATACTCGGAGCGCTTGATAGCTCCGAGCGCAGATAGATCGCTCCAGTCACCTGCAAAGACCTGAACAGCAATCCTTTTTTCACCCGCGAGCTTTTCCATAATGGACCCTCTCTCAATGGCCGGAGGATCATAGATTACTCTGCATTGCATTTCCTCATCGCCAGGAGTCTGCTTGGGGAAAACTAGATCCTGAAACTTAAAAGTCAGAGTTGTGGTTTTTCCTTTGGGAATCACCAAGCCCCTACTTGGGTTCATAGTTGCGGGGTCTGATCCTATAAAAGCGCGATAGGTAAGTTTGGATTTTTTGCTTCGGAACTCAAAGATATATGAATGCAGGCCAGTTCCAGTAGTAGGGTCCCAAAAATGCATGTCTGCATTCCCATTGTTTTCTATATCCACGCAGAATTCGGATTCGTGTAATCTACAGGTCATGGTCAGGGCATGGACCATGTAGTGTGGAGGAACCGGACGTTTGGGGTCCAGTTTATCCTCCGCCGGGGCGGCCATTGCCCCATTGTTCTTTGAGGCAACTAGTGAGATTAGAAAAATCAGGAGCGCGCTAAGGGTGATTTTGAAATTGCGGTTCATCATGTTGTTTGCTTAAGTTGGACTGGGGCCACCAATTCAGCGTTGCGGCTGGATTTGATCGAGACCCCCATACCAGTAATAATGGTCCTCGGCAAGCTTGCGCATGATGTGCCTGGGTGCTGGTTTCATCGCCAGGCCATATTACACCTACGAAGTTGTCATGTGGGTTTCTGGAGCCACCTTTTCGCACCTCCCCCTACCTCCGCAAAGCCTGAATCAGTTCATCCAGCTTCTGCGCCACATCCATGGCCGTGGGGCTGGGATTGGCTGGCAGCAGCAGACTCACCCCATTGCTGCTGGCCGAGGTGGTGTTGATGGCATCGGTGAGTTGGATGAAGGAAACATCACCCTGCGGCCCGGTCAGGCCGTCCTGACCTACGGGGATGTTGAAGCTGAAGTGGACAAACGAGCCATCGAAGAAGACCGAAGCGCTGGCCGGAGTCGTGGGGCCCACCGTCGTGACGGAATCCACCGTCACATTGGCAAAGGCTGGACCTGCCGGACCTTGGGGGCCTGCGGGACCCTCGGGGCCGGTCGGGCCTGCGGGCACGGCATTGATGAGATTGAAGAGTGCTTGGAGCTGATCGCGAATCACGGCGGATTGCAGCGGGGCACCGGTGGCGGGAAGTGAGGGATCGAAGGGCATGGAGGCAAGTTGTTAGATTCAAAATTTCAGATGCAAGCGGCAAGCTTTCAGAGTTCAGATCCAAAGAGCCTAGCCTCCGCTTGAATCTGAAATCTTGCCCCTTGCTTCAGGCTAGAGCACCCGGATTTGGGCCGGGTCACTCCAGGCACCCATCACCCCTTTGAGGCCCACCGTGCGCACCCGCACCCACACCAGTCCGCCGGGCGTGAAGCCATCCAGTTCCGCCTTCCCGCCTTGATACATCCCCTGCTGGTGCCAGTCCGCCTCCGTGTTGGCATTACCGATATTCGTCTGCACCTCATTGGTGCTACTGCTCCGGTCTGGCTTATAGCGCGCCACCAGCGTTCCGCTCACCGTGCCCTGGCTCAGGCGTAAATTTTGCGGAGCTTCCGGGGGCGAGAAATCCACCGGACGCTGCGTGTTATACGCCGGGAAGCCACTCTCATCCACGATCCCCGCATCCCCCTTGGCCACGCCATTCACGTAGTTCCCCAGCGCCCCCAGCGATTCCTCCAGCAGCTCCCGCGCGTCGTTGAAGGCGATCTGGTCCGTGGTCGCGTTACTCGCGCGCGCCACCAGCTTCGTCTCGTAGCTGGTAATCTGGGTATCCAGCGTGGCCATGGCCACCGTGGGGGCCGTGAACCGGGCCGCGTGAGCCACCATTTTATCATGGATTCCCTTGGCAATGGGCAACAAATCCGCCGCCGAATAGGTGCTAAAATCGATCGTCGCTTTCGTGTTATTCATAGGTTTGATGGGTTTAGTGGGTTGAGTTATTGGAGCCTGCTCCCCATCCCAAGTAGCGGCCGAGTCCCAAAAAAGGTCCGGGGAGTCCCAAGTCAGCGGATCAGGCATAAGGATAAGAGAAAATGGTGAACCAGCGTGAAACCGCCCAGGCCCCCATCGCGCGAACGTCCGTCCCGCTTCCCTGCCCGACCCGATTTCGGAAATTCCATAAAATCCGCCAAAACCCCCGAATCCCATTGGCAAAAACCTCCACCCGTCTGGCAAAAACCTCCATCCGATTGGGAAAAGCCTCCACCCGATTGGCAAAAGCCTCCACCCGATTGGCAAAAACCTCCACCCGATTGGCAAAAACCTCCACCCGTTTGGCAAAAACCTCCACCCGTTTGGCAAAAACCTCCACCCGTTTGGCAAAAACCTCCACCCGATTGGCAAAAGCCTCCACCCGATTGGCAAAAACCTCCATCCGATTGGCAAAAACCTCCACCCGTTTGCCAAAAGCCTCCACCCGTTTGGGGAAAACCTCCACCCGATTGGGGAAAACCTCCATCCGTTTGGGGAAAGCCTCCACCCGATTGGCAAAAGCCTCCACCCGATTGGCAAAAACCTCCATCCGATTGGGAAAAACCTCCACCGGTTTTGGGAAAGCCTCCACCCGTTTGGGGAAAACCTTCACCCGCTTGGCAAAAAGGTCCATCCGTTTTGGAAAAACCTCCACCCGTTTGGGGAAAACCTCCATCCGCTGGGCAAACAGGTCCATCCGTTCGAGCAACCCCTCCATTCCCAGCCCCAGCCACGCCACGTTCCTTCGTGCCGACTCGGCACACGCTGGAAGTGGACAGACGCTTGGTTTCATGGCGCACCATTGCCGCACCTGGCGCTCTGTCCAAAAACTTCCGCCCCCCAGAATACGGCTAGGAACCCGATTGCTCTCTACACAAACGCGTGTATAATCCGCACTTCCTTAACTAAGGCTAACTAATCCCATTGTGGCAGGCATGCTCAGGGGGGGGGCATTTTGCGCCTCCGTGGCACTGCGAACTCAGGAGGAATTGGGGGGATCACCTAATTGTTCTCGATTCTAAACCATTCTGGCGTTTGTTCACCGTGCCGGTAGATCCAAAATTCAGGTCCTCGCAAATGAATTTCACACCAAATTAATGGCGTATAAAACATCCGGACCCAATTACACTCGTTGAGTTCAGACAGTGACTGCCATCTCGGATACGGAGTGGCTTTGGCTAGTATGTCACCATCCACGTTATGGCTACGTCCGTAGTATCCGATGTAAGTTGGTCTAAACATTAATATATATGACACGATATACAAAGCCAATAAAATCACGATATTTTTAGTCGCTTTCATCAATTTTTCAGGCTTACGGTGAAAATGTTTTTGAATCAGAGTCCGACATACCAGTCAGAGTTATCGTTGGTAAGTTTGTCCATGCCGTGAGTGGTTTAAAATTACCGCGCCATCCTACTCCCCAAAACGATTGCGTCGATAGAAACTTTGCAGCGCACGGTCTCTGTGCCACTTGAGCCCAGCCATGGTCAGGCGGATGGAACGGCAGTGGGTCTTTTGTTGTGGCTAATGCCATCCACAGAAGAACGCTGCGAGGTTGGCAGGTTGATGGGGCATTGTGTCTCTGGCGGCCCTACAGGCCGCGGTGGGTTTTGGCTTTTACCCAAGGCAATCGCTATCGCTCAGCCTTGGGCTGGAGTCGTTTGGCCCGTTGGGCCAGGGGTGTGGGGATTCCCCTTACCCTGAAGGCCGCGGCTCCAGCGGATGTTCCTTGCTGATGGTCTAGGCGTAGCATCACACATAGTCCGCAGCATTCGCCTCAGGAGCTTCCGCCGAACGAGGGTGCTCGGGCCACCTTTCAGAGCTGCATCGTAGTTTCTCTGTCTTTACGGACTTGCACTCGGGTTCCAAATCAGTCCTCGAGGAAAAGTGAAATGGAGTGCGAAAGCGTTCCAGAGGTTCAAACAGCGCGTGAGGGAAATTACCAAGCGCAACCGAGGGCAGAACCTCAAATTCGTCATCTACGAACTACGAGGCTACGCTCAAGGCTGGATGAACTACTTCGGCATCAGTCATACGTATGCCAAAGTATTGGAACTCGACGAATGGATGCGCCGAAGGTTGCGGCTCTACCATTGGAAACAGTGGCAGAGACCACGAGCACGGCGGCGCAATCTGATCAAGTTAGGAGTTGACCCTAACGAGGTCTATCGCGCCAGTCGCAGCCGCAAAGGGTATTGGCGCATGAGTCAACATAGCCTCGTGCGCTTCGCCCTGAACAACGCCTACCTAAAGAAACAGGGAGTGCCCGAATTGAGAGAAATCTGGATCCGATTGCACTACGGAGACTCGCCCAAATCGAAAGGAAAGAGCAAGTTAGTCACCTAAAGAGTCTGATTGGAACCGCCCGGTGCGGACCCGCATGCCGGGTGGTGTGGCCGGGGTGGCAGGCGCAATCCTGCCACCTCGACCCGATTCTGCCTTGTTTTTGTTGGATGCTGGCGCCGCTTGGTGCTTATCGAGCATCTCCTCCATCTCCTTGAGAGTGGTCTCGTCCTTCTCCCGCTCTGCGGCCTTGCGAAGAAGCTCCCAGTCTCTGGCGGACATGTTCTCTTTGCCGAAGTAGCGTGCAGACCAGTAGCGGACTCTTGCGGAAGAGTCCCGAAGGCCAGCGTGAACGAACTTTGTGCGCTCTTCCGCTTGAAACGGAGCTGAATCCAAGAAATAGAACGCTGAATCGCGCACATCCGCATTGGGGCTGATGAGTCCGTTACGCAATAAATCTGCATAGCGCTTATCGCTATCAGGAATAAACGACAACCAGTTGTGAAGATCGCTTAACCCAAAATCCCGCTTGGGATCGTCCTTCGCTTCCTCGTAGACCTGCCTGACTTTATCGATAAATAACGTCACATCCTCGGCCTGACCAGCTTCGTGAAGCACCCATGCTGCATAGTGGCCGCCCTCAGAGGCAAAGCGCTTCCGAACGGTATCGAGTGCTTTTTCGTCCCGCACCCCTTGCTCGACAAGAACATTCAACACCTGACAGAGTAAATTGAAATCCGTGTCCTTATTCTGCGCCTTCTCCAGAAACAGCGACAGCAACTCCTTCTTTAGCTCTTCGGGCATCTTCTTCGCCTGCTCTCCACGCACGGGAGGGTCTTTGTAAAGCTCTGCCATCTCCATCATCCATGGTAAACCACCCTGGATCGCTTCACGGTTGTCCCCTGCGGAATCGTAGTAGCTGGAGTCGAAGCGACTGAGTTTGCCGCCAGCAAATGGAAGTGAAAGCCGTTCCGTCCACCGGTATCCATCCTCGGTCTTTGGATAGTCCCAAACATGAATGCCGCGCACAGTTCGCGTAGGTTTTCCAAACACCTTTTCGACGATCTCATCTGTGCTTCCCTCATCGAGCCAACCGACCATCCCCACTGGTCCATAGTTATCAAGCACGCGCTTCCGGCAATCGGCCTCAGTCCGCGATCCTTTCTTCTTCAACTCCAGTGATTGAGCAATCTGGCGATAAACGGCGGGATGGATAGGAAGGTGTGTCCACTCAAACATCATAACTCTCTCTCCATCACCCAATAATTGCATCTGCTTCATGACCCCATTCTCAAGGAAGCTGAATCGATGAAGGTGACCGTCCCTTACCAAATAGCGGTTATAAACCACCGCGCCACAGAAGCAAACGCCGTCGTCCAGCCAATCTGCTTCCTTGAACATCAAAACCAAAAGGGTCTCTCCGTCTGCCGCGAGGCGGTAGGCACGCGAGAAGGAGGTGTCGACGCTTGAAACCCTGTCTCCATCAACCGGCACGGGTTCGTTGCGCTTGACTTCGACAGTGATCGCTTTGTGATCAGGGTAACTGAACTTGACCTTATCATCTTCAAAACTCTTCCACTTCTGGAATGATTCAGTCTTTGCAATCTCGGCAACGACGCCGTTGGCCCGCTCTGTAACAAAGCTCTTGATCCCCTTGCCTATGGGGCGACGAAAAGCGCCTAAGTCTTGTTCCGAAATCTCTGCATGGAGGATCGCTGCCGAGGTGCAGAACGCTGCAAACGCGAAATGGAATAATGGCGTCTGAGTTGGTTTCATTTTTTGGCAGAACTAGTTGATCACCGACAGAAATGTCGATTTTTGCCTAGCTTGTTTATAGGCGACAGATTTGTCGGTTTTTGCGCGGGGGAGTGATTTCATAGTAGAATTTTGGCCAGATTTAGCCGCAGATGCGCGTGATAGTCAACGTTATTGTCGGTTTTCGCTCGGATGCGCGTGAATTCCCGCAGTTTATGACAACGGTTTTATGGAGGGGCTGCGGTGGGGACGTTGGTCGGACGGTAGATTTCCAGAAGGGCTTTCCTGAGATCTGGATGGTCGTTCGGAATTTACCGAAGCAACCCGCAGCCAACATACTCCGGAGGATTGCGGGAAGAATGAAGTGGTTGGCATCTAGTCTTTTGGCGCGGCCAAGCGATGCCTCGCGACCATCAGACCCGGGTCGAACGAGAAGGCCTCCCCTCATTGTCAGTCGTTCAACGGACTGCTTGGCTCGCTGATGCTGGATACGTTTACCCAGTCATTGAATGTGATTCGTTGGCTTATTATTTCGAGCGGGATGAAGCAGATCGCTGGCCGGAAGTGGTCGCAGCGTTGCGGCTTGTGGGTGCCAATAAACCTGCGGATTTGCTCCTGGCCGTAGCCAACTTGTTCGGGCCTGCGGGGCCTTCGCTAAATCGCGACGACAGAATCCACCAGCTAAGTGCGCTCGGCCCGAATTTGCCTGATCTGGTGGAGAAGTTGGCCGAGGGTCACCCTGCTGGGAACGAGGAGGTTGACTTGCTGATCCTGATTTATTTGCTCGAAAATGAAACGGCAGTTTAACACCAGTGGCACGTGGCATGTGGCGCGGGCTTGCAGCCCGCCAGCCGTCATGCTTTCCGGTTCACCAAAGCGCTGAGAGGCACCTAATGCTCCACGGCTTACGGGCTGCAAGCCCGCGCCACTCTGCGTTATCAGATGGCTGGAGCTGCGCTAACCTGCACCAACCGAGCCCTACTGATCATACGCCCGCCCGTCCCGACCTTCATACCAATGGACGAAGGAGCGGTTGACGATTTCGTAGCCGCCGGGAGTTGGGTAATCGCCTGTGAAATGAAGGCAAAACGGGCCAGTCTTAATTCTCACAAATTATTGGCATGATTTACGGTGCGGGACGGGGGGGCGGACAAAAACGTTACTAGCTTAAAAATGCCCGGAAAACCAACGAATCAAAGTGGATTCGATCAGCGTCTGAAGTCCCGTAAGGACCACACAACAAAGCCCTGTAAAGCAAACTCAGTTTGGCCCCGTATGAGGCCTATTTCAACGAATGCAAATAGGCCACGAGATCGGCCAGATCTTGGGCGCTGAGGCTCATTTGGTCAGCGGAGAGCATGAGCGAGCGTGGGAGCGGTTGGATTTCTTTGATCCGATTCCGGGGCACCCGCTGGGTCAGTCCGCCCATGCTTTGGATCATGACGGGGTCACCATCAGAGACGACGATGCCGTCCAGTTCCATGGCGTCCTTGAGGATGATGTGCTTGCCCTCATAGCCGTGGGCGATGTCGAAACTGGGATCGATAATGCTGCGAATGAGCACTTCCTTGGTCTGGCGCTGGGCCCATCCGGTGAGGTTAGGGGCATAGTCCATGCCGTCTGGGCCCAGGCGATGGCAGGCGAAACACGTGGCAATTTTCTGCGCTCCGTTCTTGGGCTCGCCCGTCAGCTTCAGCACTTCTTCGACGGTAAATTTAGCAGGCTCGGCGGCTGGGGCCCCTGTTGGCACGAGCACGATTTTGTCTGGATCGTAAAGGCCCGTGGTTTTGAGGACTTCGGCCAGGCCGTGGTCTTTCCAGAGATTGTCCTTTCGATTCAGCAGCCACCAGTCAGCCAGAT
Organism: Verrucomicrobiales bacterium; assembly: GCA_031411295.1. GTDB lineage: Bacteria > Verrucomicrobiota > Verrucomicrobiia > Verrucomicrobiales > V1-33 > JAGNEJ01. The sequence goes on from JANOAV010000211.1 coordinate 25,569, forward strand.
CCTTGAGGGGGCCTTTGGGGAGCTTGGAGGCGACTTCGACCATGGCGGTGGCAGCGGATTTATCTGCGGTGTAGCCCAGAGCCACGAGGGCTTCTTTGCGATCAGTCAGGCTCAGTGTTTCCGCCTGAGCACGTTTCGCGAAGGCGGAGGTGAGTTCGGCGGGGTGCAGCCGCCAAGCAAGCTTGGCGATGGCGGGCGACCACTTCAGGGGATCGGTCTCGGTGGTGGTCTTGGTCATGGCGAAGAAGGCTTTGCTTTCCTTGCCTTCGCAGGCGGTGCCGAGTGCTTCCAAGTAGGTCCGATCCGCGCCATCGAATCCTTTGAACAGCGCCACGAGCAACGGACTGGCAATATCGAAGGCGACATCACGCAGCGCCAACGCGGCTTCGCGCCGGACTTGCGGAGAGGGATCGACGCTGCCCTTCACAGTCCATTCCCACGCGTTGTGGTGCGCACGTTTCAATGCGCGGAAGGCCAGCATCCGGAAATCATCCGGCATTTTGGCATCAATGGCCTTCTCCAGCGCTTGGCAACCTTCCGTTCCTAGCAAGGTGAGCGCCCAAGCGAAGCGCGCTTTGAAATAAGGATTGGATTCGGTCTTGGCAGCTTCCTTGACCACGGGGAGCGCTTTCTGGGCCATGGTCGTGAGTTTCTGCAAGGCCGTGAAGCGCACGTTGGCCCCGGAAGAACGCAGCGCCTCCACACAGCCTGCAGCGGTGGATAGATCGATCTTGGGCGCGCTGGATTTGAAGCCCTTGGGGGCAATGCGGTAAATGGTGCCGAGCGTTTGGTCATCAAGATCCGAGTGGCCGCCGACGCGGGCATCGAACCAGTCGGAGACATACAGCGCGCCATCCACGCCCACGACGACATCTGAGGGACGGAATTTGGTGTTCAACTCGGACTTCACGGATTTGGCTCCGCCGAGGAAGTCCGACCCGGCAAATTTGCCCTCGACGTTTGTGGTTAGGAAATTGAATCGCTCCAAGTGATAGCCCGCGCCATCGGGGGTGGGGAAGTAACCGAAAATGGTATTGCGTCCGGGTTCACAAGTCAGCAGCAGGCCAGGGAAGCGGTCGCCCAGCGCACCGTTTTCGTAGAAGGTCACGCCGGTGGGGGACCCGCCACCATAGACGTCGCCCGCAGGCATGGCTCCGGGATCTTCCTGGCGCCATTCCGCGGTGGGCACGTCCTGGCCGGGACGTTTGTCTGCGGCCCAGGCGCGTTTGCCATCGAAGCTGCAGAACCCAGCGTTGCCGCCTTCCATCAAGTAACTCACGCGGCAGGCGGGTGGGTCATCATTGTCATTTTGAAAGACTTCGCCAAAGGACGTGACGCATTGCTCGTAGCTGTTGCGGAAGTTGTGGCCAATGATTTCGATCTTGCTAGTGTCTGGCAACATGCGCGCGGCAAACCCGCCGAGCCACACGCGACCATCGTCACTTTTCTGACCGGCCAAGTCTTTGGGCGACCATTCGAAATCGCTTTTCTTCTTGCCGTAGAAGGGATCGTAGGGGCTGCCGATGCGGAAGGTTTTGTCATCCTTGCCCTTGAATTGGGCCCCGCAATTCCCGGCACTCCAATACCAGCGTCCGTCGGGCCCACCCACCACGCTGTGCAGGGAGTGGTCGTGAATGCGTCCGTTGAATCCAGTTAGGATGACTTCTCGCTTGTCCACCGCCGGATCGAATTTGAGATCCCGATTCACATCCGTATAAACGATGAGGTCCGGCGTCATACTGACGACCACAACGTTATCGAACACCGCCACGCCCAACGGAGCTTTGAGAATTTCCTCCTGCACGAAGACGCTGCTGGTGTCCGCCACGCCATCATGATCCTTGTCCTCCAGGATCACAATGCGATCCCCCGCCGGTTGGCGATCCTGATGGGACCGATAGTTCACGCCTTCTGCGACCCAGATGCGGCCCATGGCATCGACGTCGAGGTTGGTGGGGTTCTTCAGCAGCGGGCTTTTAGCCCACACGGTAACCTCCAGTTCAGGCTGGGTCTGGAACAAGGCCACAGGCACATGGTCTGCAACATCAGCGGCGGTGTCCGCCGCGGTCAGCACACAGGTAGGAAATAGGAGCGGAAGGAAGTATCGCATAATGGAAGGTGTTTTAAACTTTGCCCGCGCTGGTGCAAGCCTGAAATGGCGGGCACCCTAAGCCGATTAAGCTGACGGGTATGCATGAAGCGGGAGGACACCAGAGCAAGCCGTGTCTAGTCTGCCTTGCCTGCGGTTTGACACGAGGGTTTATTCCATTGTGAAGGGAGGTGGCGCGAGGCTGTGACCGAGCCGGTCGGGAGCTTAGGCATCCGTGCTCTGAAAGAACTTACCTAGCGATGGTCGATCTGCGCGAGGATGAGCTTGAGCGAACTTATGACTTCTAATAGACGAAGGCTCGCGCGCAGCCTCGCTCCACCTCGCTGGAAAAGCAGGTCGATTAAGCTGACGTGTATGCATGAAGGGGGAGGACACCAGAGCAAGCCGTGTCTAGTCTGCCTTGCCTGCGGTTTGACACGAGGGTTTATTCCATTGTGAAGGGAGGTGGCGCGAGGCCGTGACCGAGCCGGTCGGGAGCTTAGGCCTCCGTGCTCTGAAAGAACTTACCTAGCGATGGTCGATCTGCGCGAGGATGAGCTTGAGCGAACTTATGAATGCAAACAGACGAAGGCTCGGGCGCAGCCTCGCTCCACCTCGCTGGAAAAGCAGGTCCATGGCTATAGCAGATCCATGTGATGCCGCAGCATTTGCTCGCCATCGAATTCGAAATATCCGCGGAACTGTTGGCGATTGATAAGGTGCGGAATCCACAGGCGGTCGTCGGCCCACATCTCGTCCAGCGGAATCTGGTCGATCTGCGTCCAGAGGGGGATGGCTTCGTCTGTTTCCACTGCTGTTCCCAGAAAGTCGTTGGCGCGGAAGACATGACATTGAATCGCCAAGCCATCGACGAAATCGAAATGCAGCACGCCAATTTCCTCCGGCTCCAAGGCGGTAATACCCAGTTCTTCCTGGGCCTCGCGCACGGCACATTGCACCGGAGTCTCACCGGGATCAATCTTGCCGCCAGGTCCATTCACTTTGCCAGCGCCAAGGCCACGTTTTTTACGAATCAGTAAGATTCTGCCATCGGTGATCACAAAGACCAGCGTTGCCCGCATGTTAGGTTGCCACGTTTCCCAGTTAATCGACATAAGGTAAAATTTGAGTTATTCCTGCCGCAAGCTTTCCAGTAAAGGTTGTCGCAACGCCCAGCGGCTGGCCAGCCAGCAGAAAAGCACTCCGCCCGCCAGCATGCCGCCCAGCACGATCACGAGCAAGCGCACCGGCACGGCCTGCCCGCCAGACTGTAATTGCGGCCAGACGGCCACCAAGGCTGTAAAGACCCCCAGCACCATGCTCATAAGGAAGAGCGGAAGGTGCTCGCCCAGCAGGATTTGCTGCAACTGCCCGCGTCGAAATCCGCTGGCCTGCAGCAGGGCGAATTCCGAGCGACGTTCGAGTGCGTTGCGAGAAATCAACAAGGCCAGCGCCACCGTGCTGAGGATCAGGGCCATGCCGCCCAAGGCGCTGAAGATTTGCAGGTAAGTATTGTGCACCGCTTGCAGTTCAGCGAGTCGCTCGTGGGTCGGTTGCAGTGCAAGGCCCCGATTCTGCAACTGGCGCGTCAAGTGCTGGCTCACCTCTCCAGTTTGAGCGGGAGGTGGTTTCACCAGATACACCCGATGTCCGGCGGTGGCTGGGAACGAAGTTAGGAAATTCTGTTCAGAGATGACGACGTGCCCTTGGAGGATGGTGCCGCTAACGAATCCTACCAGACGCAATTTCAGGATGCGACCCGTTTCGTTAGTCACCTCCACGACATCGCCCAAGCCCTTTTTCAAGGCCCACATTGCGCTGTTTTGATCGGCTAGGGCTGGGATGGCCCCATCCGGGAGAGTGCCGCTGAGGATGTCCCAACCCTTGGCTCCGCCGGTGAGTCCCTTCCAGACTGTTACCGCAAAGGCCGAGTCACGCAGGGTAACCGGATTCACTCCGAGCACGCTCGGAGCCTGCGCTTGGTTGAGGTTGAGACACGATGCCTGTTCCCCCACTCGCTGACGGAAGGAGATAAGCTCGGTGCCTTCCAGGAGCTTGGAATCAAGCCCGTAGGCCTCGCGCCCTGCCTTGGTATTGAGATCCTCGTAGATGGGCAAGTCGGAGGTTCCCATAAACTGAAATTTCCCCGTGCCCCGGCCAGATTCATCTTTGGCATCGAGGTGAAACGTGTGGAGCGAGGTGACCAGAAAAATCCCTGCTGCCAGTAATCCTAACACCGCCAGGCTGCGTCCGGGGCGACGCACTGCATTGCGCAGGCCCAGTCCCCAGAGGCTATGAATGCCCGCAGCCTTGGCGTCCAAGCCCTTCAGCCAATCACTGCAAGCGCACAGGCCGCCTGTGAGAAGGAAGACTGCGGCCCCAAAGAAAACCCCGGGCTGCGCCGAAGCTGGCACTTTTGTGGCGGAGAAGACCATGCCTGCGCCCACCACCAAGCTGGCCATGCCCATCAGGAAGCCAATGCTCCGCCGACGCTTCCCGAACTTGGTGGCCCCGCCTACGGCCAGCGCTTGACCGGCTAGCAAGCGTTGCGGAGGCACCTTGGCGAAACGCCGCGTGAGCCACCACACGGTCACGAGCGCGAAAGTTAGCGTCACGCCGCAGCCATTCACCATGGCCGATGTGGAGCTGACGCGAACAAATTTCAATCCCGCCACGGCCCCCGACCAATTGCCTTCCAGTATCGAGAGCAGGTAGCCGGTAGTCTGGGTGGCCAGCCATGCTCCGCACAGCGCTCCGAGCACCGCTGGGAGAATCGACTCCAGCAAATAAAGCACCCGCACCCGGTCCGCGGTCATCCCCAGCGCGCGCCACAGGCCGATCTGTTGGGCGCGTGATTCCACGTTGAATAAGAACAGCAGCGCTGCCAGCGTCAACGCCGTCGCGATCAAGAAGAAGCTCATGCTGAGGAACAACGCGCCAAAGTCCATGCTGCCAGCCACCGCAGCCTTGGCCAAAATTTGCGGGTGTTGCCCCACGAAACCGAGATCGGATAGCTTGAGCGATTTCTTCAAGTCGGCCGCCACGGCATTCGGTTCACCGCTCACTCGCAGCGAGGTAAGATTGCCGAAGCGATTGGCCCATAATTTCTGACCGGCGGCCAAGGAAATGAAGGCCTTGGGCGTGCCCTTGGATTGCTGCCAGAAGGTTTCATCAGCTTCCCGGATGAAACCTTTAGTCTTCATCGGGATGCCAGGTTTCCAATCGCGACAGTTAGCAGCTTCGGTCACTCCAGGGAAATTCGGCGTCCACTCGGCATTGAGTCCTGGTTGATCGTTCGGGAGGATCGCCTTGACGATGAAGTCAGCATTGTCTTCCTCCAGTTGGCGCGATTTAGTGACGCGGAAGAAATTCAATTTCACCGCGTCGCCTAACTTAAGGTGTAAACTCTCCGCCAACCAACTGGAAACGACGATGCCATCCGCCGGTAAATCCGCTGGTAATAAGCCGGAGGTGGCGGCTACGGCACTGATCATGGGATAGGCGGTGTAGTTCGATTCACCAGCGCTGAGGGAGTTGCAGAGATACGTTAGAACGCCTTGGGCCTCGGTGCTGGTGGCGGCCTGGACGGTTTCCGGGAGGAAGATGCGGGGCGTGGCGATGCGGGTGGTTTTGCCATCGGTCAATAAAGTGAGATCAATGCCAACATCTGCGGGCTGCCAATGCTCAGGGTTTTCCAGCCACGCCAGGATACTCTGCGGGGCGGCATCGGGGGTGATGACAGGGTGGGCTAAGAGCAGATTCCATCGGTCGAGTTGTTCGGCTGCTTGTTGCAGATCAGTCAGCGGGACGAATAAATTCAACGGCGGCGTTTGCTCAGCACGCAGACTGAAGGCTCCCAGCGCTTCATCCGCCACGATGGCTGCCAACGAGGCGTTGAGCACCGCCGTTTGATCTGACTCTCCGGAGAGCGGGGCATCCCGGGAAATTAAGCTGGGTTTCTCAAAGCGTGCGATGAGCGCATCGCCTGGTTTCACCTGCAACCGTGCGGCCAGCGCTTGATTCATGGAGACGCCAGCCACGGGTGGTGCGGGCTGCAAACCAAGTTTCCAAAAGGCCTCCGTGACGCCATAAAGATTGACGCCATTCGCCCGCTGACCACCACCGCCCACGGACACAGTGCCTTGCAAATACAGCACCGGAGCCACCGTAGCCGCAGGCAGATCCTGCTGCGCCTGCGTGGCCAGACGCATGGCCCCGAAGCCCTCGCCCGCACTGACAACTTCATCGATCTGGCCCAGGCGCAACGTGGCTTGCCGAGCCAGCGTGGCTTTCACAGAATCGCCCACGAGCAGCGAGCCGACAATGACCCAGGCCGAGATCGCTACGCCCAGCAGCAAGCCGAGATGCCAGCGCCAGTAGTGATGGAGGCTTTGGAGGAGGTAGGTGCCGAGCGTAAATTGCTTCATGATTCGTCTTGTGAGGGAGATTCTGGATCTTCTGATTCCGCTGGATCAGCACACAGCTTCATGCGTCGGCGGAGCCAGCGCGTGGCTTCGGTGCCATCATCCGCCTGCACTGCCGCGAGCAATCCGACCGCCGCCGTTTCGGGAGTGTGAACCAAGCCCCAGGCTTCATAGGCGTAATCCAAGGCGTCCTTGGAGCGGCCTTCCCGCATGGATTCCAAAGCTAAGCGCACGGAGTCCGAGGCGGAACGCATGATCTGCCGCAGCACTGTTAAATCAGAACCGCACTGTGAGCAGCGGGGATCAATTTCAACCGCAACCGCATGTTCGCAGGCAGGACAAGGCAACTTCATTTGCGATTAGGAAAATGATTCGATGAGTTTGAGGATGCGCTCGGAATGTGCCACATTGCCAGCGGCACGCAGTTCTCCCGCCAGCAATCCTAACTGCACGGTCAGGGCTTGGGGCACCACGGACTGCTGCTTTTTGGCCATCTTTTGCGAGAGCTTCTCGTGCGAGGCGATCAACGTTTGCCGCAGCGTGATCAACTCACTATGAAACGTGTAAAGATCCGGCGGGTCCGGTGGATCGAAATCGCATTCGGGGTCTGGGAAATTCTCCAATTCTTGGATCGACGACATCAGCTCGGATTCGAGCATTTCCCGCCACTCCTCCACGCCCTCGACCATGTCCGGCTCCTCACCCAGGAAGCTGGGGAGTTGTTTCCAGAGTTCTTCCGGCATCCACATGGGAGGAGCCGCAGGCTCGGTCGCTTCCTCCTCATCCCCGGCGGGAGTTGGATTGGCATCGGATTTGCGGTTCTTGGGGCGCTTCTCTGGCGTGGAATTATCGTCGCTCGGCAGAATCATGCACTATTGCTAAACGATGCCCATAGTTTCGGCAAATGGCAAATGGCGCGCAGCGGCAGCGCCCCATCGCGGATTGAATGTGGAGCAGTCCGCTGGACTGCTCAACTCTTTCCAGCTCAGCGCAGCGGGCGGAGCCTCAATCTAACAGCCACGCAGAAGGGCCACTCCCGCTGTCGCGACATTGGAATGTGACGCTACGCAGCTTGGCATTCCCATGCCGAGCCGAACGCGCATGGCCAGGCTGATGACGGCACGCATCTAGTGATGCTTCTTCTTATCATCATCGTGCGCCTTGTGCTTCACGTCGCCATCCTCGTCCTTGTAGGTGTATTTATGGAGGTCATACCCCCGATGCTCATACCAATCCTTGGTGTGGTAACCAGACGGCCGCGTGTCATGGTCGCCATCGCTGCCGCGGACCAAACGGAGTTTCTCGTCGTTGTCCCGTTTGCTGTTGCTGCTGCGGCTGCTGCTCCCGTGGTCATGATCATAGTAATCCGAGGAACCGTAGTAACTCCCACCGTAATAAGGACGGCTGTAGGATCTGGTGCCGTAGCCATAGTCGTCGTAATCGTAGCCCGAGCCATAACCAGAAGAAACGTAACTGGTGCCCAGATCCACGCACGAAGGCAGGAGCAGCAGGCTAAGGAGCGCAAGGAGAGGGGCAAGAGATTTCATGGTGAGGTGAGAAGAATCAATTATTGGACGGGCAACGCAGCGAATTATTCACAGAAAATGAACCGTTGGCGATCCTATTTTTCAGGATTTTGTCAGCGTGATGACACATTCCAAATGTTTCGTCTGCGGGAAGAGATCGAACGGTTGGATGCGCTGGGGGGTATAGCCGTTTTGTGCGAGAAGCCGCAGATCACGCATCTGGGTGGCCGGATTGCACGAGACATAGACCACCGTTTGCGGACCAAAGTGGAAGAGTTGCTGCAGGAAGGCTTCGTCACAGCCAGCTCGCGGTGGGTCAATGAGAATGGCTGTTTCTGCCGCCGGGAAATTAACCTCAGTGAAAATCCCCTCCGCTTTCCCTGCCAGGAAACGACAGTTTCCCAAGTTGTTGCGTGCGGCATTGGCGGTGGCGCGCTGCACCGCAGAAGGACTGATCTCAATGCCCAGAACTTGCTCGAACTGACTGGCTCCCACCAAGGCAAACAGGCCGCTGCCGCAGTAGGCATCCACCAGAAATTTGGCCCCATGGGATTGCGCCTGCGCCAGCCCATAGCGGACGAAATCGTCGAGGATGAATGGATTATTTTGAAAGAAATCGCCCGCCAGAAATTCCAGATCGGTCCCCGCCACGGATTCGCGAGCGGTGGCTTGGTGGTCGGTGTGGACCACGCCGGAGGCATCCCGCAGCAGCAGGGTGACGCCCTTCTTGTAGGTGGTTGCTTTGGCGTGCACTTCCGCCCGCACCCTTGTTAGCGCCGTGTTGAGCGCTTCGGTGGCAATCTCACAGCGGGGCACATCCAGCAATGTGCGACCACGGCCATATTTCAGAAATCCAATCGCCCCCAGTTTCCCGTCCACCGCCGCTTCGAAGTGCGGCGTGATTTTGGAGCGATAGCCATATTCCTGCGGACTGGCGTGCACCGGCTCCACTGGAAATTCTATCTGCGCCATGTGCTTGAGCAACTCCGCCACCTGCCGCTGTTTCCAGAGCAGTTGCTCGGCATACGCCAGGTTCTGATACTGACAGCCACCGCATTGGCCGAAGAGCACACACTTCGGCTCCACCCGATGCGGAGAGGGCCGCAACACCTCCACTAAATCCGCTTCGCTAAAGTTTTTCTCATTGCGGTAAATTCGCACCCGACACAATTCCCCCGGCAGTGCCAGCGGACACAGCACCACCCATCCCTCCACGCGCCCCAGACCCTGCCCCATGTTCGTGAGCGTGGTGATTTCGAGTTCGATTTCCTGGTGATACTCGAACGGATGCGGCTGAAATTTCTTAGGAGGACGGATCATGGCGCAATTTAAGGAGGGTGGACGTTCCGTCCACCAGTATCCCCAGAGGTTAAGCTTTTTTTGCAGGCTTGGTGGACGGAACATCCTCCCTCCTTTTACCAGACTATTTACCTTTAGATTGCGACATCTGCCAACGAATGTGGGTCAGCCCGCTGGGCTGATCTTCACAGGCCTGAGCAGTCCAGCGGACTGCTCCACATTCGGGGCATAGAGGTTACAGCGGCCGTCACGGATGAAGCCGATGAGGGCTTGGCCCGATTGGTGGGCGAACTCCACCGCCAGGCTGCTGGGGGCTCCGACGGCTGCGATGATGGGGATGCCGGCGGCCAGGGATTTCTGCATGAGTTCGAAGGAAATGCGTCCGCTGAGGAGGAGGATGTAATCGGTTAGCGGAAGCAGGCCTTTGAGCAAGCAGGCTCCCAGCACCTTATCCAAGGCGTTGTGGCGACCCACGTCTTCGTGCAGCAAGAGTAAGTTTCCTGACCGATCAAAAAGCGCGCTGGCGTGAATACCGCCGGTGCTCTGGAAATTGGTTTGCTGCTCACGGAGTCGCTCGGGGAGCGTGAGGATCATTTCCAGCGGGAGGTCCTGAGTGGGCTGGGGGAGTGGTGGAAAGGGAACGAGGGTGGACTCGATCGTGGCCTTACCACACAAGCCGCAACTGCTGCTGGTGAAGACGTGGCGGGTGAATTTCTTGACATCAAATAGCTCCGGGGCCGCGAGCACGACATCGACGACATTTCCTGCGCTGGCGCTGGGGCAGGTGGAAATCTCGAAGACATCAGCGGCGGAGGAAATGATGCCCTCGCTGAGCAGGAAGCCTGCGGCCAGCTCCCGATCATGTCCCGGGGTCCGCATGGTGACGGCAATGCTGTGGCCTTCCACGCGGATTTCCAATGGTTCCTCCACGGCCACGGCGTCCTCGCGCGGGGTGCACCCATCGTGCGTGTAACGCTGGATGGCGACGCTGCGGGTGGCCTCAATCATAGAAATAATACGCGAGCGATTCCACACAACCTGCGGTGGATGGCGCGCCGGCAATGTAACCATCCTGGCGGGAGACCACATCCTTCACTTCTCGCAGTGAATTAGCCGGACAAGCAATGCAGTGGGCCACGTCGGTGGTGAGCATGGAGAGGTCATTGTGGTTGTCACCAATGACGAAGGTATGATCCGGCAGGATTCTCAGATACTCGCAAAGTGCCGCCAGCGCGGTGCCTTTGCTGTAATTTTGGTGGGTGAAGCGCAGGTAAATGGAGTTGCGTTGATAGTGGAGTTCCGGGTGTGCCGTCAGCCGGGGATTGAGCCAGTCACAGATGAAGTTCATCTCCTCCTCACTGGTGCTAATGATGCCGGCGGGATCCGAGGGCTCACTAACCCAACTGGCGGCCGTGGAGGCGTGGAGGAATTTCTTGGTCTCTTTGAAAAATTTCTCCTTCGCCTTGTAGAGCTTCTTGTGGTCCTTGGTGCGCTGCGTATTCCAGTCGCCCAAGTCAATCCAGCGGTTGTATTGACTGCGATGGAAAATCTCCCCTTCGCGTGCCACGATGTAATCCGGGATCTGCCGAATCCCATGCTGGGTCAAGCCTTCCAGCGTTTGAAACAAGGAGCGGCCGGTATTAATGACCCAGGCTGCGCCCCGTTCCCGCAGGTCCGTGATGACGAGCAGCAACTCACGCAAGGCGTCCTGGTTTTGTTCCTTTTCGATAAACGTGCCGTCGAAATCGAAGCAAATAACCGCCTTCGGGGAACTGACTGGATCGGAATGAGACATGGTGGCGTGGCGAGAAAGGGTTCTATCGGGTCACGCTCCACATGCCCCAGATGACGAGTGCGGCCAGGACGAGGAGCAGGCCGTAACGCAGCACAGGATGGCGTTCGAAGGTGTCCATGGTATCATCCGCCACCTCAGGAATGAGGCCCAGATCAATCGAGCGGGGCACCATGCTGGAGACGGCCAAGTCTGGGCCGCTCTGCTCGATGCGGACGCGCATGCCGTTGATCATATCGGTCGGCAGATTCTCATTAGTCAGGAAATAATGCGGCCATCTTCTGGGGCCGTCACACAGTTGGAAGGCCAGTCGCCCGTTCACGTCCATGCGACCTTCAGAAATGTTGAGATCGCCAATGATTTCCCGCATCCAACTGCGCTGCATGCGTCTGGCTTCGTGCATGGCCACGTAGGTGGGAGTGGTGCCGGGGTGATTGGCGTGCGTTTTGGCAGCGCGTTTCAGGGTGGCCAGAATGAGATAGGTCCGGTGGAGCCGACTATGGATTTGCAGGGACCGGTAATAATCCGCTAGGCGGGCATAGGCCTCGTTCCATTCTTCTTGGGAGCCACTGCTGGGAGTGAAATCGATCCGCAATCCATCATCGAACGCGGAGGCCGATTCGGGCGAATTTAAAGGCGAGAAGGCAGGGCCGGTCTCCGCCGCTTGGGGCGGAGCATGGACGACATTGGCGGGCGTTATTTTATCCATTGGTAATTCCAGCGTTCGGAAATGGGCCGTCCGTCGCAGAGGAGGCGACACGAGAGGTCCAGTTTTTCCGTTTTAGGTTCTAATTGTATGCGGAAAATAGCACGCCAGCCACCGGTGGCGGGATTTTTTTGCATTTGTTTGTCGATTAATTTGGCCCCGCCCTCCACGCCCACCGCAGCGATGATCTGTTTCTGATCCATTTCCAGGCTCGAGGTTTGGGAGAAATCGATGACGAAGGTCATGACGCTGGGCCGTTCATCTCCCGGCGGTCGGAGTTCCTGGGTCCGCCGACTGTTGAGAACTTTGCTCAACCCGGGCGCGCCCAGATCGCCTGACCAATGCAGCAGATAGCCGAGTCGGTAGGGTTGCCCGACTTGCGGCGGCTTCTCCGGTTCCCAATACGATGAGATGTTGTCGCTATGGGAATCGGTGGCGGGTTGCTCCACCAAATGAACCGTGCCGGAAGGCCATTTTCCCACCGGGCGAATATAGGCGGTGGGCCGCAGGTGAAAGTCCTCCTCCAGATCCTGATAGCTGGCGAACTGACGGTCCCGCTGCACCAGGCCAAATCCCAAGAGTCGATCCGTCTGCACGGTCCAATGGCGGAACGGTGGGCCGCCATCCAAGGGTCTCCAGATGGCTTCCCCTTCCGTCATGTGGATCAAAAGGCCATCGCTGGAGTGAGCCTCCGGCCGGAAATCCGGCGGCTTGGGAGTAGTTAGTTCGGTAAACCAGCATCGACTGGAGAGCGGGGCGAGCCCGATGACTTTGACCTCCTGGCGAAAATACAATTCTGACTCCACTTCCAGCGTGGTGGAAGTGCCCGGAACCAGTTTGAAGCGATAGGCTCCGCTGACGGACGGACTGTCCAGCAGAGCATAAAAGTTCAGCGCTTTGTTCACGGCGGTTGGTCGGTCGAACCAGAAGCGTTGGAACTGGGGAAGTTCCTCGCGCTCCGTGCCCGGATTCAGCACGATGGCGGAGCACGCGACCCCGAATTCCAATCCCGGAGCTCGGCCCCGGAAGCCCGTGTGGTTGGTGAACTCAAGGATGGGTTCCAGCACTTCGGCGGAATTCAGGGGAAACAAAATCTTTCCACCCGCCACCCCGGGCAGCGGTGCCAGATCGTCCGGGAGGGCTAAATCGTGGTAGTCAAAAAATTTGCGTTCAGGATCGAGCGACCGGGTCTTGCCACCGCCATTTTCCGACCAGAGCATGGTGTTCGGATTGAGTGAGGTGGGATGGGTGAGTTCCAAAGCATAGCCGAATCCGTCGGCGGCCCAGAAAGCTTGGTCGCGACGGAAGGAAATCTTGGCAACATCGGCCGGGGTGAGGTTTTTCCAGAACTCAGCTAGCGGCCCCTGCCGTTTTACAAATGGCTTCAGCGCCAAGTCCGAGGCCAGCGCGCGGACTTGATCGAAGGTAAACGCTCCGGCCACCTTCGGTTCGGGTGCAGCGGTGGCCGCAATGGGATCGGGGACCTTCGTGCCTTCCGGCTTGGGGGCAGGTTCTGCTAGCGGATCATCCAAGCGCAGCTTCCCGTTGCCCAGCAGGGGGGAGGTTTCTTGACCTTGCCCCGGAAGGCTGGACATGACTAGCAAAATACAAAAAGTTGCCCGCTGCGTAAAGTTCATAAACTGCGAGAGGTCCGGCCTCTCAGATAGTTCAGTTTGTAACGGGGATCATGGTGGAAGCAAGGAGAAAGCCCGCAGAGTTGGGTCGTTCATCCCAACGGTCCCCATCCAGCAGGTGGGGGCCGGACGACCACTGAAAACGCAGGTCCTTTGGTGGCTTCAATGTCATCGTCTCTTACTAACTCACCTCCGCTAGGACTGAAAAACCCGCTGCATGATGAAGCAGGTTTCCCGCAGATTCAGGGAGGTCAGCAGATTATTTTTTAAGAATGAAATCCAAACCCAAAACCCAATCTGCTGGCCTCCCTGAATCTGCTGGAAATCCCTTCTTCGAGTAAAATAGACTGCAGCCACTAGCCAAAATCTCAGGATGGTGAGGATGCTGGCAAGACGCGGGTGTTTCATAATTTAAAACATGGCGAACCAGCCAAAGATGTCGAGTAAATTGAGCTGCTGCCCGGGTAAAGCATACCGCCTGCTCCCGCTTCCCCAACTCAATCAATCCACGGTCGCGCTTGTTTGATGAGGAGATCGCCATTGGACTCGATCTTCCATTCGATCTCCATGGCGAAGTTCGTCGCGTCTCCTTTGTAGAGTGTCCGAAACTGACTGCGGATGAGGCTCATTTTATCCGCCAGCAATTCCGCCTGCGCGCGAGTGAGCACGGTTTCACCTTCTGGAATTTGATTCGAGAAGGTGACATACTGAATTTCATAACGCGTGACGCCCGCCAGTTGAGCGATCAGGAATTCTTCCGGCACACTGTTGGGGAGCGGGTTGGTGACCAGATTCTCTCCGGCTTGGGCATTGATGTAGTAGCCAGTCCAACTTGGATCGATGAGGTTCTTCGTTACCCCCACGCCGTTCGCCAGTTCGCCCTCGAAGTTACGGTGCACCAACACGCCCATGGCGGTGGTGAAGTGATCCACGCGATAAAAGTCCCGCTCCTCCCATGCGCGTTCCGTCCAGAGGCTGGCCCAGACTTGCTTGATGGTTTTCGACAAGTGCCCTTCATCGCCATGATGCGTGAACGAATCATACAAGCCCGCACCGCTGAACCCCACCAAGTCCTCATTGTTGGTGCTGGAGCGGCAGCGGATACTTTGACCTGCGGGAAACGAATTTTGCAACGTCGTCAGCGCATCGAACATCCAAGTGGGGAGCGTGCCGCCCTTGATGATGGCGCGGAAGGAACTCAGTTGAGCCGACCGGAAGGCCGGATCGGTCGCGAACTGAGGTTGCTCCATCATCGTCTGCGCGACGGTGTAGAACCCATTGGCTTTCATGAATTCATCATAGAAATAGAAGGGCACGCCAGAGCCATCCGGCACCATCGTTGCGGGCAGGAACTTTCGCATCTGCGCCACGTTCGACGTCTTGGCCCCATAGGAGCGGGCGGAGGTGAAACCCAGCGTGGAGAGCGGTTTGATGGTAGTCTGTGAAAGGTCCCGCACGGGAGTTTGCTGAGTGGGTGGCCGCAGCGTATTGATGAACGCATCCACTTCGGACTGCGTCGCCTCCCGCATGGTGAATCCTTCCGCGAGCGCTTCGTAGCGCACGTATTTTCCGAGTAAGGGAGCAATCACCGGATGGATGGCGGCATCCTTGACGTAGGCGTTCGGGGTGTTGTTTTGCTTGGCGGTGAGATTGACATGGGACAGCGGAGTTTGTGGAATTTCGGTGATAATTCCCGCCGTGTGATTGATCGCGTTAGGCAGGCTGCGGAAAATGACGATATCCCGGGGGCCAATCGCCGTCGTGCCATCGAACACCATGAGCCTCCCGAAGCCTACGCCATCGTTGAGCAAGGTATAACTCGTCTGCCCGAACAACTCCTCCGTGCGGATCACGTGCAGTTGATGTTTCCGCGCTGCCTCGTAGCTGGTCAACTCCGTCTTGTAGAGCGTGCGCTGGGTTTCGCTGGCGGCATGGTAGGCCAACTTCGTTTCCACAAAGGGCAGCGAGCGGGAGAGGAGATCATAAGCCAACTGCACGAAGCGATACCCCACGGGATCTGAAGGCCAGAACTCCATCGTCGTAATCCCCGGCGGTCCACCCTCCGGGGATTGATAGCTTTCGTGATAGACCAAACTCCCCGCCAGATTCTTCCGGGCAATATTGGTGAAATACGTTTCCCCATTGAAGACGCTCAGGGACTTCGTGTAGCCGAGCACACCAGTGGCGAAGTAGTAGTGGTAAACGAACTTGTTATTATTGAGCAAGTAAAGTTGGGGCGTGGCGGTGTCCACGCCCACGATCAAGAACTTCACCTCCCGCACGCCGGGCGCACCGGGGAAATTATCCCGGTGGGACAAGTCTTCGAAGACACTTCGACTGGGAACATAAATCGCGCCATCGGCAAAATTGATTGGCTGGGCCGGATTGAAGGGATTGAGCGTGGGCAAATTCAGCATTTCATAAACATCATCCAAGCCGTCCGCGTCCGTATCCAATGGACTCGCAGTCGCCACCTCGCGAACCCGATAAAATGCTCGCTGTAACACCGGCACGCAGTCGAAAAGAGTGACCCTGCCCCACGAACCCTGATCCATCGAAACCACGGTGCCGATCCCGGCCAAATCCGGACTGCGTAACAGTTGATAGTAATTGCCGGGTCGGGCTGGCACGGTTACTTCCACTCGCTTCCGCGCATCCAAGTGGCATTCAGGTGCCGCCTGCAGCGCGCCACCCAGCGCGGCCCAGAGTAGGCAGCCGCACCGCGCAAGCAACGACGAGGGGAAGAATTTCATTGCCCCAGTTTACGCTGGGATGCTAAGTGAAGCAATGCAGAATCCAGCGCTGCTCCTGAAAGCCACGGTGGATTTTGGCGCGGAGGGGAAAACGCGGTGCTGCCGTCAACGCCAACGGCGTTACGTCCTTCAGCCCAGGGTTGCCCGGGCCCGGGCTACCCTGGGAAATCGAGGTCTCAGCGATGAACCGCAACGCGGTTCTGTCTGCTTGGTGCTGTCGCTAGGTGCGGTGCAGCTAGACCCTCAGGCAATCATCTTGCGTTCTCCTGAATTTGCTCCTAGAAATGACCTACTATGAATCCACGTCCACCCTTGCCTCCATTCACTGAAGAAACTGCCCGTCAAAAAGTTCAAGCGGCGGAGGACGCTTGGAACTCGCGTGATCCTGAACGCGTCTCCCTAGCCTACACCGAAGATACCGAGTGGCGGAACCGATCGGAGTTCCTCCATGGCCGGGCGGAGGTCGTTGAGTTTCTGCGGAAGAAATGGGCCAACGAGCAGGGGTATCGTTTAAAGAAGACGCTCTGGGCCTTTACGGGAAACCGGATTGCCGTGCGCTTCGAATATGAATGGCACGATGAGGAAGGGCAATGGTGGCGGTCCTATGGGAACGAGAATTGGGAATTCGACGAGCACGGCTACATGAGTCATCGCTATGCCAGCATCAATGATGTGGCCATCGAGGAAAGCGACCGTAAATTCCGCTGGGAACGGGCTTGAGCGTTATGAACATCGCGTTGTTCGGCGGCACGTTTGATCCGCCCCACTTGGGCCATTCGCAGATCGCAGAGGTGGCGGTGGAGGCCTGTCGGTTGGAGGAAATTATTTTCCTGCCCTGTCATCAATCGCCCCACAAGGCCGTGCAGCCCATGGCCTCCGGCCGGCAGCGGCTGGAAATGTTGCGACTGGCCACGGCGGAATTTCCTTGGGCGGAGGTGTCCGATTGGGAACTCCAGCGGGCGGAACCCTCGTTCAGTTGGCAGACGGCGGAGCATTTTGCCGCGCTCTTTCCACAAGCGAAACTGCACTGGTTGCTGGGGGAAGATCAATGGGCCAGCTTGGATCGCTGGGCGAGACCGGAGCGCTTGGCGGAGTTGCTAACATTCATTGTGTTTCCGCGCGAGGGTCGGGCTCCACAGCCGAATCCCCGTTTTCGGTCTCACTTCTTAACAGGGCAATTTCCCGGTCGCGCCACAAACATCCGGCAGCAGATTCAAGCAGGTGAAGCCTCGGCAGAACTGGCACCGAGCGTCGCACAGTATATTGCCGCGCAGCATTTATATGAGGCGTGATCGTGAGGTGTTCGCCCGTTCTCACAAAGGAACAGGTGGAATGTGGAGCAGTCCGCTGGACTGCTCAATGCTTCCAGATCAGCCCAGCGGGCTGATCCACCTTCCGGCTACCCCTTCCACACGAGCAGGAACAGCGCAGAGAGGCCGGCCAACACGAGGATGACCCATTGGAAAATCTTTTGGGGAATCCTTGCGACCAACGCCTTGCCCGCCAGCAGACCAATGACCACGGCGGGAGCCTGACATAGATTTAGTGCGAGCGAACCGCCATTGATTAGTCCCAAATTCAGGCTCAGAGGCACTTTGGCAATATTTACAAAGAGGAACAGCCAGGCCATGGTGGACACGAGTTCCTGCTTGGGGAGAGCCAGGATGAGCAGATAAATGCTGGCCACCGGCCCGGCCGCGTTGGCCACCATGGTCGTGAGCCCGGTGAGTATGCCAGCGAACCAGGCGAAGGCGATGGAGTGGGGCCACTTGGCATCCAAGTTGGGATACAATTGACGAATCAATTGCACTGCCAGCATCAGTAAGACCACGATGCCGACGAGCGGGCGGAACAGTTCGCGATGATCCGCCAATTGCTTCATGGCCATCCAGCCCAGCCCCAGTCCCACGGCTATCGGAATCACCAAACGTTGAATTTGCCGCCACTGGACATTTTTTCGAAAGGATCCGGCGGCCAGCACATCAGCGAAAATCAGCAGCGGCAACACCACGCCGGAAGACGTTAGCCCGTCCATGGCAAAAGCCGTCAGGGTGACGCCCAGCATGCTGATCCCCGCCAATCCCGCCTTCGACATTCCACTGCAGAACGCCGCCACCAGCAGGCAAAGCCAGGCCAGCGGGGAGAAGTCGGGAATTTGGAAAGTGGCGAACAAGTGATTTGGATCGTGAGAGAATAAGAAAATCGAAAAATGAGGAGGTCTGGTAGGAGTCTCATTTTCTAATTCTCTTACTCACTCACTCTCTTTCACATGACAAGAGCGAACCCTCCGCTAATACTCCGACCACAAAATTATGTCTGATACTCCCGCCACCCCATCCGTCCCGAAACCCAAGCAAGAGAATGCGTTATTGAATCTCATGCTCAACGTCCTGCTGCCCGTTACGATCCTCAGCTACTGCAGCAAGGAAAAGGGCTGGTATGCCATCGGGCCCACCAAGGCGCTGATCGTGGCGGTGCTCTTGCCAGTGGGATACCAGATCTGGGATTGGTTCCAGCGGCGGAAGATTAATACGTTTTCCATTATCGGGATGATCAGTGTGTTGATCACGGGTGGCCTGGGGTTGATGAAATTGAACCCTCAGGCCTTCGCGCTCAAGGAGGCGGCCATCCCGCTGATTCTTGGCTTCGTCATGCTGTGGACGCACTGGAAGGGGAAACCGCTGACAAAAGCGATGCTGCTCAATCCGGATTTGATGGATGTTAACAAAGTTGAAGCGGCGGTGGACCGTAATGAGCAACGTCCGGCGTTCGACAAATTAATGTGGCAGACGACGTTTATTCTGGCTGGCTCCTTCGTGCTCAGCGCGGTGTTGAACTACGGTTTGGCGCTGTATTTCCTGGAAGGCAAGGAACCGGGCAGCGAGGAATACACCGCCAGCATCGGCAAGATTACCGGCTGGGGATTCCTCGTGATCGGAGTGCCCATGATGGGGTGTTTGATCTGGGCGTTCGTTCGTCTAACCAAGGGACTGCAGCGGCTGACTGGCTTAACGCAGGATGACCTTATGCTGCCGCGTTAGCTTTCAAACGTCTGGATCACCAGACCGCTGCGCAGTTTGGGTTCGAACCACGTGCTCTTCGGAGGCATGATGGCTCCGGCGTCTGCGATGGACATGAGCTGGTCCACGGTGGTGGGATACATGCTGAAGGCGACGGCGGCTCGGCCTTCGGTCACGCGCTTTTCCAGTTCCGCGGTGCCCCGGATGCCGCCGATGAAATCGACGCGGTTGTTGGTGCGTGGATCATCAATGTCGAGTAGCGGCTGCAGGATGCGATCCTGCAATACGCTAACGTCCAGGCTGTCCACGGGGTCGGTCACCGCAGTAGCATCCCAGGAAATGGCGCTCCATTTGCCGTCGAGGTAGAGATGCACATTGCCGGGGGCGGCAGGGACGGGATTGGTGGTGGGAGTGACGCTGAATCCTGCCGCGCGAATGGCTTCCAGCAAGGATTCCGGCGTGTGACCGTTAAGATCGCTGACGACGCGATTATACGGCAGGATGGCCAAATGACTGGCGGGGAAAAGGACGCCCAACAGCCAGTTGTAGTCTTCATTTCCCGTGTGGTTCGGGTTGGCCTGCTTCCGCATCGTTCCCACCCGCCAAGCACTGGCGCTGCGGTGGTGGCCGTCGGCCACATAGGCCAGGGGCACGCGGTCGAAGGCCTCCACGAAAGCTTGCGGAGCGGCTACTTTCCACAAGCGATGCGCTACGCCATCATCCGCCACGAAATCAAAGTGAGCGGGAGTGGCCAGCGTTTGGTCGATCAATTGCTGAATTTCTTCCCGATCCCGGAAAGTTAGGAAAATGGGGCCGGTGTGCGCGCTGAGGGCATCGACCAAGTTCGTGCGGTCGTCCTCCTTCACTTTCCGGGTCTTTTCGTGTTTGCGGATGATGTCGTTCTCATAGTCCGCCACGCTGCACGCGGCCAGCACGCCGGTTTGCTTGCGACCATTCATTTCCTGCTGGTAAAGATAAATCGCAGGTCCGGCCTCGCGCACCAGAATGCCCTCAGCGATGAGTTTTTGGAGATTCGCCT
Organism: Verrucomicrobiales bacterium; assembly: GCA_031411295.1. GTDB lineage: Bacteria > Verrucomicrobiota > Verrucomicrobiia > Verrucomicrobiales > V1-33 > JAGNEJ01. Next base: position 45,851 of record JANOAV010000211.1, read on the forward strand.
TGGCAGCGGCATAGATTTCCGGGGCGTAGGGATCCTGGGAATCGGGAAAGCCGATTTCTGCGCGATCCACATGCAGCAGATTGTGCGGATGGCCTGCGGCCAGCGCCCGGGCCTCTTTCGTGTCCACCACGTCATAGGGCACGGCGGCAACTTCAGTAACTTGATCGAGGCGAGGCAGTAGACCAGCAAAGGCTTTGAGTTTCATGGAAATGGAATGGTGAGCAGGGAAAGAATGGAGCGTTACAAAGGCACGGAGCGGCAGACCGTCAACCCGATTTCGGGGATCAACCCAGGAGACCCGGGATGTGCAAGTTGAGAAGGAACGAGTCTAGACAGCAGAATGGCAGACAGCAGAATCCAACGAAGACCATTCTGTTGTCTGCCATTATGTTGCCTAACTTCATTTTTTGCGCCAAGGCGCTCAGCGCTTAGATTCTCCGTAATTTCTGAGATTCTCCATGCGTAAGCCCTTCCGGAGACCTATTTAGCTACCTAGCGTTTGCGCCCCATTCCTAATCCCGATTTTTGGTCTGGGCCATGGAGCCCGTGGCGCGGATCGGGTGGCCGAAGGGATCGTATTCGTAAGTGGCGCTGATGTCTCCCTCCGTGTCCACCAACGCCATCACATTGCCATTGCCATCATAGGCAGGCAGAAACGTGGACGCGGTGGTCACCTCCGTCACCGTGCTGGTTTTGGGGGCCGTCTGCATCTCCTGCCTCCACTCCGTCTCGGACAATAATCCACCCACTCCTTCCGCGCCCTGATAGGTCCCGCTCACATTCAAACCACAGACGTAGCTTTGCTTTAATCTTGGCACCGCCACCGCACCAGTAGCCGCTGCCGCGGCGTGATCCATGCGGCCGGAAGCAACAGTGACGCCGGTTTGTCGCGTGCAGGTTAAGATTTGACCATCCATGCGATGAATATAGCCGTCCATGGCAGTATCGTCAGTAGAAGCTTGCGTCCTGAGGTGGATTTGTGAGGACAAATGGTCAGGAGACGGGCCAACCGGTAGGATAAAGTGTCGCGTTGCGACAGCGGAAATCACTGCGCTCTGCCTCCTACTCTTCCTGTTGAGTTCCGCTGTCGCTACGCGACATGCTAGGCTTTTGGGGCGACCGTGGGCTGAAGCCCACGGCTAACGTCCATGACCGCTAACGCGATCGAAAACACCAGGGCATACCTAGTGGTTTAAATCAGCAGACTTGAAGGGTAAAGTCTACGCAGCTTTATGCGAGCGTCACTGGTGGTAAATTGCCAATCCGTGCCAACTTGCATTTGATTCCTGCGTTGCTCCCAAGCAGCCAACTCTCGCTGCATGGT
>JANOAV010000212.1:0-106213 GCA_031411295.1 Verrucomicrobiales bacterium
GATCGTCTGCCTGCGGCCCCATAACCACCCTCAGAAACACGCTCTCGCTACGCCCCAACGCTCGGCTACCCAATGCACCGTCCAGATGCTAACCAGTCCACGAATCACGCTTGCGTTCCGCGGAGCGGCTTTGTCCAACAAGACGGTGCTGGACAACCGGCTACCCGCTCCGAGTCAAAATGATTTCCAACGCTACAACCCTTAACCCGCAGTCGAAGGCGCGCCCCCGGTAGCCGGTGCCAGACCTCTGACGTTGGCAGAATAATATGAAAATCCATTGTGTGTCATTTCTCCTCATGGTCACGGCATCGTTCGTATTCGCCGAGGACCAAGAAAAAAAGGTAACTATGACGGGAGTTTTAAAAATTGAGCAGATCATAGGCTACCTAAACAAGCCCTACGGCACCATCGTTGACGTCGAAGGTAGAGTGGAGTTGGATCCACCCGTCAAGGGTAACACCAAAGGTTCTCAAGATAGGTATTTCTTAGTTACCCATGCAGATGGACGGAAGCTCGAACAAGCGATAAAATTTGATCTGTGGTCCGAAAGTCTGCCGAATGCCAAGCATGGGGATGTGATAAAAGCGAAGTCATATGAACGACTAATGATGCTAGGAACACCAAAGGATGTGCCTGATGATCGCGGGCTTCAAGCACGTGCGAAGGACCTAGAGTTCCGGCTTTATCGCTTCCTCCATATCCTGCCTGAATAATCAAGCCGAACAAATAAGGCCGTATTGCTGCGAGGAGCGGACGTGACTCTCGGAGTGGCGGTAGATCGAGCCAGCAACTACGGCCATGGTTGAACAAGCCCAGGGGATTCAGGAGAGGAAAGCCCATCTGGAAATCTACCGTCCGACCCACGCCCCCACCGCAGCCTCCCAAAAAACCCGTTGTCATAAACTGCGGGAATTCACGCGCACCTGAGCGAAAATCGACAATAACGTTGACGATCACGCGCATCTGCGGCTATATCCCACCTAAATTCGCCTATGAAATCACTACCCTGCGCAAAAACCGACAAATCTGTCGAAGCTCGGCAAAAATCGACACTTCTGTCGGTGATCAACTAGTTAGGCGTCACTAGCCGCTCACTACTATGAAAGCCGTCCTGCCCCTCCTTTTTCTTGCTCTGTTCGGCCGGTTCGCGACTGCCGAGGAGCCTGCTGTGACGCATTACCAGAGCATCAAGCAAAACTTCGAGAAGGACGTCATGAGCGGCGAACTCATCCTCAAGGTCAACAATCCTACAGACCGCACCTTCTACGTGCTCGGCTTCAGTATCACCGACATTCCGTATCAGCTTGAAGTCCTCAAAGACGGCAAGTGGTCTGTCATGCCTTCACGACGCTGCGGCACTGGCATGAGCGTTCGTCCGTTCCTTCCTCACTCTTACATCGTCTTCACCGTCGATGAAGCGCCCTTGAACGACCCCGACATTACGTTCCGAGTCCGCGTCTATCTTTACACCGAGTCAGACATTCATTCGCTCTACACCGAGCCGAACCGCAAGCCGTGGGTTGATTTCGTCTCACCGACTTTCAGCAGCAATGATTTCCGCCAGAAGCGTGACGGAGACATTCAGTTTCCCAGACTGCCAGGCGTCGAACCAGTGAAGATTCCGGAACTGAAACCCGACGAGGCACCGAAGGTTCCCGGATTGGAGCCGCTTCCAAAATGACCGCAACGCCTAACAAACGCTGGTGCCAACCACCGGGGCTGCTCTGTCGGCCATGCTTTCCTTAACTTTAACCCGCCTTCCCGTCTCAACGCTCACCCCCGCCCCGGCGGTCGGCACAGCTTAGACGTTCGCTGAAGAAATATGAGTTGGCCCTTCGATGATCCGCGCAACGTCGCAGTGTTCGCTTCGCGGTCCGTTGTCGAGGAGGAACACCCGATCTTCTACGTGACTCACGATCTCGAGGACGGAGCGTGGCAGTTTCACGCGCATAATCACATGGAGACTACTGATGAGGACATTCGGTTGGTCGCGCTCGAAGAGGTTTACCAGCGAGACGAGACCATCGGGGATCTTCGTGACCTCCCATGCGGTTGGCATGCCTGGAGACAGACGCCGACAAGTCCTTGGCAACGGCAAGAGATGCCGAAGGGTGCCATGTTTTACCTCGCCTTCGACGGCGTCCCTACGAAGGAGCATCCGGACTTTAATTCTGTCGGCGGCTCAGGGATTTACTGCTGGATCATCGCGGATTCTCTTAACGCCGCCGAATCGCAGGCTCGGAATCACCTCGAAGAGAGCGGCTGGTTCATCAAAGAGTATGAGGAAGGATTCGAAATCGATGAAACCTCCTTCAAAGATTCCGAGATGCTTCAGTATTATCAGCAAGCAGAGATCGACGGTGAGGTGTTCCTATTTCACCCTTACCCCGCTCGCGAAGGCGAAGAAACCGACAAGAGCGAACAAGACGTCGATCCTAACACCTGACCCGCCGCGAATCGAAAACGCCATGACCATTCAACAATCAACCGCGAAGTCGGAGCGCGCCCTCGGTCAGGCGTAGGATGACTCGGACGTTCGCCAGACTAATAAGATAGCCTTCATCATCGAACTCGAATGGGTGGCGTGCCTCCTCCATTCGTAATTCCTCACGGATGCAGACTTCGTTTGCTCGTCTCACTTCCGGCCAGCAGGTAAATTGAAGCTGGGCTGAAGTCACCCTGCGGATGCGCTCTGAAGTTTTCGCCCGGCTGGGCGGCGTAATTTTCCGAGAAATAAAATTGCCAAGTGTCCCCCTCTCTCCGAAACTTCGCCCCCAAATATAAATTCACTTTTATCGTTCTAGTTCACTGATTTCCCCGCCCCTTGACCACCACTCCCACGACCGCCATTATTGTAGCAGCAGGAGGCTCCACCCGCATGGGAGCCGATAAGCTCCTGCTGCCGTTGGCTGGAGAATCGGTGTTGCAGCGCACCTTGCGGGCGTTTGCGGAGTGTCTGGACGTGGTGGAAATCCTGCTCGTGGCCCCGCCGGAACGGGCAGCGGGCCTCTCCCTGCCGGGAAATTGCCGGGTGATCCCGGGCGGAGCGCAGCGCCAGGATTCGGTCTGGGCCGGACTCCAGGCCGCCGCGCACCCGTGGGTGGCGGTCCATGACGGTGCCCGCCCCCTCATTTCCCAGGAAATGATCCGCCAGACCATCGCCACGGCCGTCCAATCCGGGGCTGCGGCCCTCGCAAAACCCGTGGTGGAGACGCTAAAACGGGCAAATGACTCCGGACAAGTGCTTCCGGGCACATCTGATATTGACCGGACCCAGCTTTGGAGTATGGAGACACCGCAAGTCTTTAGTCGCCAAATGCTCCGGGAGGCGTATGAATTGGTGCGGGCAGGTAATCATCTGGTGACAGATGAAGTCTCCGCCGTGCAACTTCTGGGCCAGGCCGTGCAGCTTGTTTCCAATCCCTCCCCAAACCCGAAAATCACTTACCCCTCAGACCTCGCTCTCGCAGAGCAACTCCTCCGTTCATGAAACCCCAAGTAATTACCCTCGCCAACGGTGTCCCTCTCGCCATTATGGAAATGCCCACCATGGAAAGCGTTTCCGTCGGAGTATTTGTGGACATCGGTTCCCGCCACGATCCCGCCCCGCTCAGCGGACTGGCCCATTTTGCCGAACATCTCTTTTTCAAAGGCACCACCAACCGGACCGCCCGGGAACTGAGCCTGGCCACCGAGGCCAACGGTGGTGGCGCGGATGCTTTCACCAGTGAAGAGCACACCTGCTTCTACCTCCGCACGCCAGCGGAGGACTTCGATGCCGCAGCAGAAATCCTCCTGGATATGTTCATCAACTCCACGTTCCCCGCCGCCGAAGTCGAGCGCGAACGCGAAGTCATCAGCGAGGAGATTTCCATGTATTACGAGCAACCCGCCAGCCGCGCGGAGGATCTGCTCTGCCAGCTCATGTGGCCCAAGCACCCGCTGGGACGGGCCATTTCCGGAGACGAAAAGAGCCTCCGCCGCATCAGCCGGGCGCACCTCGTCAACCACACCAAAGCCCACTACGGCAGGAAAAACATCGTGCTCGCAGTGGCTGGTAAAGTGGACCCCAAACACGCCGCCGCCACGCTGACGAAATTGCTCGGCAACAAACTCGGCTCGGGCAAACGCCCGACTTACCGTCCCGAACCCCGCCTGCACTTCGAAGAAGGCCCACGTCTCCACCTCGAACTGCGCGAGAACACGGACCAAACGCAACTCGCCATCGGCTTCCATGCCCCTGGTCGGGATAAACTGGGTTCCGCTGAAGTGCTCAAAATTTTAAACATCATCCTGGGCGATAACACCAGCAGTCGCCTCTGGCAGGAGCTGCGGGAAAAGCGCGGATGGTGCTACCAGATCGAAACCGAAGCCACGCTGCTGAGCGATTGCGGACTATTCCAGATCTACGCTGGAGTGGATCCCGACAACGCCGAGAAAGCCGTGGCCGTGATCTGGAGCGAACTCCGCCGGCTGGTCAAAACCCCCGTCCCCAAGGCCGAACTGCAGCGCGCCATCAACTACGCCATCGGCAGCAGCCGCCTGGCTTTGGAAGGCACCAGCAGCTACATGACGTGGATTGGAGAAACGATGCTCTTCCATCGTGAAGTGACCGATCTGGCCACCGCCCACGAACGCCTCCGCAAAGTGACCGCCGCTCAAATTCAGGAACTGGCCGCCGAACTCTTCACGCAGGAGAACCTCGGTCTGGCTCTCGTGGGGCCGAAGGCAGATGAACACAAGCTCTTCGAAGCGCTGGAGGAGTAGGATCGGATCAACTGTTTGCGGGATACTTTTTCATGACAAGCGGGGCGCTGTCCTTTTAGGATGGTTGCCATGCTGAAGTTTTTGTTTTTCATCGCCTTGGGTGCTGCCGTGTGCTCTCCATCATGGATGGTGGCGGCGGACTGGCCGCAATTTCGTGGCCCCACCGGACTGGGTTACACGGAGGAAAGTGGATTGCCGCTGAAATGGAATGCGGCTTCAGGCGAGGGGATAGTGTGGAAGGCAGCACTGCCGTCCAGCGATAACGCTTGGTCCTCGCCCATCGTGATCGGTGATCGCGTCTTCGTTACGGGCGCACGCAACGCTCCCTTGCGACACTGGGTGGTGTGTTGCGACGCCAAGGATGGCCACCAACTCTGGGAAACAGAGGTCGCCCCGGGACCGTGGCTGCTGACGGATCTCCGCGGCGGCTACGGTGCGCCTACTCCCTGTAGCGATGGGAAGCGCGTCTTCGTGGTCTTCGGCTCCGCCGTGGTGGCTGCATTGGACTTCGATGGTAAACTTCTGTGGCGGCATGAGTTGGCGAAATTTGCCTTCGATGTCGCGCTGGGAGCCAGCCCTATCGTCTTTGCCGACAAGGTGATCTTCGATGGCGATCAGATCGGCAAAACGTCCAGCATCATTGCATTCGACGCTGCGAGCGGCAACATTTCCTGGGAAACGATGCGGCCAGACACTGGCTTCACGCACGGCACTCCGGTCGTGGTGAAAGCGGACGCAAAACCGCAAATGCTGGTGGCGGCCAACCGCGCCTTGCAAGGGCTGGATCCCAGCAATGGCAACGTGCTTTGGTTCTGTAAAACCCCAGGAGACGCGGCCTCTCCTGCCTTTGATGGCAAGGTGGTTTACTCTGATAGTGGACGCGGCGGCCAAGGCGTGTGCGTGGTTCCCGGCATGGGAGAAACGGAGCCCCGCTGGGTTGTGCCGCAGATCTCCGAAGGCATTGCCTCACCAATCATTGCTGGCGGGTTCGTCTGGCGCACCCACGCTCCAGAAATCCTCAAAACCTTCCGTCTGACCGACGGAACCCGTGGCATTTCCGAGCGTCTAGCCGGGGTCTCAACCTATGCGAGCCCGTTCGTCACCAAGGATGAGCGCATCTATTTCGCCAGTGCTGGCAAAACTTATGTCCTCAAGGTCGGTGATAAGTTGGAAACCTTGGCCGTCAATGATCTGGGCGAAGATAATCGTGCCAGTGCGGCGGTCAGCGGCGGCAAAATTTATCTCCGCGGCAACAAAACCCTCTACTGTATCGGCTCCCCATGAAAATCATCCTCACTCTCCTAACCCTGACTGCCTCCGCCCTCGCTGGCGATTGGACGAACATTTCCGACCCGGTCACTTCCCAAGTGAAACCGGGCTATGCCGGGCCCACCGCTGGCATCGTCACGGATCGCGCCAACGGCACCGTGTTCCTCGTGGTCAACGACCAAGGCCTTTGGCGTAGCACGGATCATGGCACCACGTTCAAGCGCTGTGACGATGGGGCCATCGGCGGTCGCTGTGAGACGGGATGGGCCTTGCAGGCAGATCCGGCCGGGAAGCGACTGGCGTGCTTTATGATCTATGGCAGCAGCGGCATGACGACGGATGGTGGCAACACGTGGACGAAATGGACCACATCGCATTTGGATTTCGGGGCCGTGGATTGGGCGGACACTGGCAAACGCCTCTTGGCGATGCGCCATGAGAGTGGCGGCATGCTGACCACCAGCGAGGACGCAGGCACCACGTGGGTGGACCTCTCCAAGGGTTGGAGCACCTGCGGGGTGATCGATCATAAAACGTTCGTCGCCACCAAGGAAAAGGAACCCGGCATCTTCCGCAGCACCGACACCGGTGCCACCTGGACCAAAGTTTCCGACCAGCAACCCAGCGCTTGCGTGCCGGTGGTGCAAGCCGGAGTGATCTATTGGCCAACCGGCAAATCCCTGCTCGTGTCCCGGGATCAAGGCAGCACGTGGGAACCCCTTCCGCCGGTGGAGGCCAGCCACGGACCATGGTTCGGCAAAGATGCGGCCCATTTCGTAGTGGCGGGGAAGAGTGGTTTCTCCGCCACCAATGACGGTGGAAAAACCTGGCAGAACGTCGCCCCACTGCCTCCAGAATTTACCACCAATCGCGTCGGCCCCAATTATTCGTGGGATGCTGAGGCGGATATTTTCTACGGCTCCACCATGACCAAACCTGCCTTCGCGAGGAAGCGCCAATAATGGAGTTACTTTTTTAGGCGCACTAGGGGAATGGCCTGTTTCCCCCCCATTTTTAAAAGGGTATTTGCAAACATGAGTTGGAGTCCCGCTTTTAAGCGGTGCAACATGCTGCGGTCCGAGCGTGTGGCTGCTCATCATGTTGCTCCGCCTAAAGGCCGGGACTCCAACGGATGTTGCCCAGTGTTCTGAAATTGGACGCCTCCAATTGGCGTATGATTTCTGGCTGGTAAATCGGGTCAGGTTGTCGCAATTTCGCAGCTTAGTTTCACCCAGCCTGTTCCTTTCTCATGCCTAAGCCGATTCATTTTCTTGCCTTCCTCCTGCCGACGCTTTCTGCGGTGGCGGGACCGATTGATTTCGCTCGCGAGATTCGTCCTATCCTCTCAGAGAATTGCTTCACCTGCCATGGGCCGGATTCCAACAAGCGGAAGGGTGAACTGCGGTTAGATCTGAAGGAGTCGGCCTTTGGCAAAGCGAAGTCTGGGGCCGTGGCCATTGTGCCGGGAAATGTGGCCCAGAGTGAATTGGTGAAACGAATCTGCGCCACGGACGCTGACGATGTGATGCCGCCGCCGAAGGAACCTAAGCAGTTGAAACCGGAACAACGCGAGTTGCTGAAACGTTGGATTCAAGAAGGCGCTAACTGGACTGGCCACTGGGCGTTTGAAGCTGTGAAGCCCATGCCCGTGCCTGCTGTGGGCGCGAAGCATCCCATCGATGCCTTCGTGCAGGAGCGTTTGGTGAAAGAAGGTCTGAAGCCTGCTCCAGAGGAAGATCCGGCTCGATTGCTGCGTCGCGTTTCGCTGGACCTTACTGGCTTGCCGCCGTCGATTGCGGAGGTGGATGCGTTCATCGCAGCGTCTGCCCAGAATCGTGATAGTGCGCTTTCTGCTGCGGTTGATAAATTGCTGACCTCCCCGCATTTTGGCGAACGCCTGGCCGTTCCGTGGCTGGATCTGGCTCGCTATGGCGACACCAGCGGCTATCACAATGACTCGCTGCGCGACATGTGGCTCTGGCGAGAATGGGTCATCAAATCCTTCAACTCCGGCATGACGTTTGATCAATTTACCATTGAGCAACTCGCTGGCGACTTGCTCCCGAACGCCACTATCGATCAGCAAGTGGCTTCGGGTTTCCATCGCAATGTGATGACCAGTGATGAAGGCGGATTGATCGAGCAGGAGTATCTGAATCTTTACGTGGTGGACCGCGTGGCCACCACGGGTGTGACGTGGATGGGCCTAACCATCGCTTGTGCGCAGTGTCATGATCACAAATACGATCCCGTCACGCAGAAGGATTTCTATCAAGTCTATGCCTTCTTCCACAACGTGCCGGAGAATGGCAAAGACGGCGTGCGCACCAGCAACCCGAAACCATTTCTCCAAGTGCCTTCCGCCGAACAACGCGCGGAGCAAGTTAGGCTGGCTGGAGAAATCGCCACCGCCGATAAGCAACTCCAGGAAATCAGCAAAACTCTGGACGCCAAGCAAGCGGCCTGGGAAGGCACCTGTGTGGCCACAGGCCAAGCCGCAGAGCCAGCCGGACCCGTGATAAAAATCCCGCTCGATGCGGATGGCAACGGCACCAGCGATGACGGGAAGCAAATCACAGGCACTATGAAAGGTGAGGGCACCTTTGTCGAAGGCGCTGTTGGTAACAGTTATCGCATCGAGAAGAAAGGTTGGATCGAGTATGGGGATGCGTTTAGTTTTGAAAAGGATCAGGCATTCACGGTGTCTGCATGGCTGCGGCTGAAGCCCGCTGGCGGTTCGCCCTTTGGGAAAATGGAAGCTACTGGGGGCGCACGTGGTTGGGATGTGGAGTTTCATGGCACGAAACCAAGTTTCCATCTGATCAATAATTTCCCCGCTAACGCGATTCATCTACAGGCGAAGCGGGATTTACCGACCGACACTTTCCTGCACCTGACGATCACTTACGATGGCTCTGGCAAAGGCTCCGGGGCTAAGATGTATGTCAACGGTCAGTTGGAACCGACCAACATCGTGATCGACAAACTAACCGAAAGCATCAAGACCCCGGAGCCCTTCAGCATCGGGCGCCGGGGAGCCAGCAGCACGCCGTTCACAGGTCGGGTGGATGACTTCCGAGTTTACACGCGGGCGTTGAACGCTGGTGAAGTGGCCTCGTTAGGCGGTGCGGCCACCATGGCGATTGTCAAAATTCCCGCCGCGCAGCGCACGCCGGAACAGAAGGCTCAGTTGCAGAAATTCTTCCGTGAAAGTCAGGCTCCTGAATTTGCCACTGCACAGCAGAAAGTGGAGGAGATCAAGAAGGCCAAGGCAGCGGTGGAGCAAGCGATCCCTAACACCATGGTAATGGCGGAAATGGAGAAGCCGCGCGATACCTTCATCAAAGTCCGCGGAGCCTATGATCAGGATGGGGAGAAAGTTGCCGCAGGCGTTCCAGGCTTCTTGCCGCAAATTCCCCCACGTGCTGACGGCAAGCCGCTGAATCGACTCGATTTCGCGAAGTGGCTCGTTGCAAAGGATCAACCACTAACAGCGAGGGTAACGATGAATCGCTGGTGGGCCATGCTCTTTGGCACGGGGTTGGTGAAGACGGTCAACGATTTCGGATCGCAGAGCGAATGGCCCAGTCATCCGGAACTGTTGGATTGGCTGGCGGCTGATTTCATGAGCGATTGGAACATCAAGCGCGTGCTGAAACAGATCGTCATGAGTGGCACCTATCGGCAGTCCGCCAAAGTGGCTCCGGAGTTGCTGGCGCGCGATACGGAGAATCGACTGCTGGCCCGCGGCCCTCGCCAAAGGCTGGATGCAGAGATGATTCGCGATAACGCGCTGGCCATCGCAGGCATCCTGAATCCACAGTTAGGCGGCAAGAGCATCAAGCCGGAGCAACCCGCAGGCACTTGGGAAATCAATGAGATGGGCGGCTACAATTACGACAAGTCGAAAGGCACGGATCTTTATCGACGCGGGCTTTACGTTTACTGGAGACGGTCCACGGTTTATCCGTCCTTCATCACGCTGGATGCGCCCACGCGCGAGTTCTGCAATGCACAACGCGCCAAGACCAGCACTCCCCTGCAATCGCTAGTGCTCATGAACGATCCTGTCTTCGTGGAAGCAGCCCGGGCGTTCGCGCAGCGCATTTTAAAAGAAGGCGGAACCGACAATGCCGCCCGACTCCGTTTCGCCTGGCGCACTGCGTTAGGACGAGTGCCGGCGGATCAGGAAATTGCCATTTTAACCAAAGCGCTCGACGCGCAGTTGGCAACGTATAGCCAGGATAAAGAAGCCGCCGCTGCGTTACTCAAAGTGGGCGATCTCCCCAAGCCGGAAGGCATCAATGATAGTGAACTAGCCGCTTGGACTGCGCTCGGCAACGTCCTCCTGAACCTCAACGAAACCATTTCCAATTGAAAACGTTCCTCTGTTTCCTGCTCCTCATCGCGCATACGTTCGCTGATGCCCTGAAGCCTCTGCCTGCCACGAACCCTTGGGACTTGGCGGCGTTAAGTCGCGCTCCTAAAGTGGAATGGCGCGATGAAGACAAACCGATCCGGTCGCTTTTATATTACGGGGAACCGTTCGAGGGCAAGCCCACCAAGGTCTTCGCCTACTACGCCTCGCCCGCCACTCTGGGCACCGACAAGACTTCCGGAAAGAGATTTCCCGCTGTGGTGCTAGTTCATGGTGGTGGTGGCAATGCGTTCGAGCAATGGGTTCAGCATTATGCCAAACGCGGCTACGCGGCCATTTCCATGGACTTGGCAGGTTGCTGGAAACCGGATCCCGGCAAGAAACCCGAGCGCCACGCGGACGGGGGACCAGACCAGAACGACACCACGAAATTCAAGGAAACTCCTGCCCCGCATCACGATCAGTGGACGTATCACGCCGTGGCGGATGTCCTGCTGGCCCACTCGCTGCTGCTGTCCCTGCCGGAAGTGGACAATGGCCGCACGGGAGTCACGGGCATTAGCTGGGGTGGTTACCTAACATGCATCGTGGCGGGCGTGGATCCACGATTCAAAGTAGCGGTGCCGCAATACGGTTGCGGATTTCTGCAAGACAACAGCGCCTGGTCGAAACAATATTTCGACCCCACGAAAACCGAATGGGCCTGGCGGCAGCAATGGGTGAAGCTCTGGGATCCCAGCAGTTACGTGGGTTCCGCCACCATGCCGATGTTGTTCATCAATGGTTCCAACGACTTCGCCTATCCCGTGGACAGCTATATGAAAACGTATGCGCTGGTGAAGTCGCCCAAGAATATCGCCATCAAGCCCGCCATGCCGCACGGTCACATTTTCGATGTGCCGGAGGTGCTCACCAGCATCGATGCGGTGCTGCAAGGCGGCGTGCCGCTGGGTAAAGTAATTCGTTGTGCGTCTGCCGATGGCAAAGTGACTGCTGAAGTGGAAAGCAAGACCCCACTGGCCGCCGCAGAACTCCATTTCACCACCGCCCCGCACCCAGAGAATCTCAAGCGCGAATGGACGAAACGACCGCTCAGCATTGAAGGCATGAAGATCACAGGCGAGGCTCCACCAACCGATGCCACGGCATGGTATCTCTCCATCAAGGACGAACGCGGGCTATTCATCAGCAGCGAAGTCACCATTCACTAATCAGCGTATGAACATCCAACACGAAATCCAACAGGCGCTCGCCCGCCGCACCTTTTTGAAACGCAGCACCACAGGCTTGGGCGCGTTGGCGTTGACCTCGTTGTTCAACCCTAACTTTTTTAGCATGGAACCGGGCAATGGCGCGGAAGTGCCCGGGGCATTGAAGCGACTGCATTTCGCGCCCAAGGCGAAACGCATCATTTACATGTTCATGTCAGGTGCGCCCTCACACTTGGATCTGTTTGATCCCAAGCCGAAGCTCACGGAAATGACGGGCAAGGACCTGCCGGACAGCGTGCGCAAAGGCCAGCGCATTACCGGCATGACCAGCGGGCAGAAGAATTTGCTGTGTGTAGGATCGCCTTTCAAGTTTGCTAAATATGGTCAGGCGCAGATGGATCTATCTGAGTTGCTGCCTAACCTAGCAAAGGTGGTGGACGATTGCACATTCGTGCGCTCGCTAAACACGGATCCCATTAATCACGATCCTGCCGCCACGTTCTTCGCATCGGGACATCAACAACCGGGGCGTCCCGTCATGGGGGCTTGGTTAGCGTATGGCTTGGGCAGTGGCAATAAGGACCTGCCATCGTTTGTGGTTTTAACCAGCGGTGGTGGCGGACAGACGTTGCAAACACGCTACTGGGGCAGCGGCTTTTTGCCCTCGCAATTCGGCGGGGTTCAGTTCCGCAATGCAGGGGATCCTGTGCTCTTTGTTTCCAATCCCAAGGGCATCAGCAGTGGCACCCGACGCCAACTTTTGGATGCCACGAATGATCTCAATCGCATGGCGTTAGGAGAACTGGGCGATCCTGCCATCGCCTCGCAAATCGAGAATTACGAACTGGCCTTCCGCATGCAAACCAGCGTGCCGGAACTGACGGATCTTTCCAAAGAACCCAAAGCCGTGCTGGAACAATACGGGGCCGAACCCGGCAAACCCAGCTTCGCCAACAACTGCCTGCTGGCGCGTCGTTTGGCGGAACGGGATGTGCGTTTCATCCAACTCTGCCATCGCGATTGGGATCACCACGGCGGCCTGCCGTCCGGTTTACGCCAGAAGTGCAAGGAAACGGATCAGGGCGCGGCAGCCTTGGTGGCTGATCTCAAGCAACGCGGCCTGCTGGACGAAACATTGGTCATCTGGGGTGGGGAATTCGGCCGCACTGCCTACAGCCAGGGCGATATCAAGCCTGACAACTTCGGACGCGACCACCATCCGCGTTGTTTCACCGTCTGGATGGCCGGCGGCGGCATCAAGCCCGGCACCGTCTATGGCGAAACCGACGACTTCGGCTACAACATCGTGCGCGATCCCGTCCACGTCCACGACCTCCACGCCACGCTCCTCCACGCCATGGGCGTAGATCACAAGCGCCTAACCTTCCGCCACGAAGGCCGGGACTATCGGCTCACGGACATTGCAGGAAATGTCATCGAGCCGCTGCTGGCATAGCGAGCAGCGGACTGCAACGATGTCAATAATTCCACAAACTGTTGGTGCGCGGTCAATGATTTTGTTCACTGTCTAAATGTGCATGCATTGAATTTGCCAAAGACATCGTCTCAAGGACGTCCGATCATACAATCCGTGATCCCGAAAAAATTGACTAGCTTTTTGAATTGGGGCAATAATTCGCTAAAATCAACACTCGCTTGATGCACCCTTTACTAACATTATTCACTTTGCGCGCTGGCGATCTCAAAAACCCGATAGGGGCAACGGTTTTCGGTTTGACACGTGACCGAAAGATTTGTCCTACCTGTCAGGAAGGAAAAATCGGTCGATTATCCTGGGATGCAGGCAACATAGAAATCCTCGCCACTAGAACTCGTTTTTTTCCTGATCTTATTGGGGGCCTGGGACCGCCAGTTATCAGTGAGCGCGTGAAGCAGGATATGGCGGCAGCAAAAATTACGGGGTTCCGGGCGCACAAAACTCGCGTTTGGGTTTGGGATCGGGCCGATCACCGAGTTCCCATTCCCGATTTAACAAAAGATGATTGGGAAGCGGAACTGGCAGCAGCCGTGCAGGAAAAATTCCCCATGCAGCCACTTTAATTACATTAATCCTACAATTCATATTACCATGCAACGTCGTCGGCTACTTCAAACAGGGTTGGGTTCGGTCCTTCTTTCCGCTTGGGGGAGGGCGGAGGAACCTCCAAACGAAAAAACTGCTCCGAAAATTCCAGCCACCCTGCAGAAACACCCACTGCTGACTATTTTCGAATACCGGGGAGGCGACCCCAAAAGCCCCACCGGAGCCTCCGTTTTATATTTGGACGGCACCAGAAAGCCCTGCCCAGATTGTGAAAGTGGACGCATCGGCCCTTACAATTGGGGAAAAGCTGAAATCGAAATCCTGGCCCATAAAGCAACCTACTACCCCGATCTGATTCAAGGGCTTTACGTGGTGTTAGTGAATCAAAAGGTGCTGGACGACATGGCTGAAGCGAAAATCACCGGATTTATCGCCCACAAAGCGAAAATCTGGCGTGTGAGTGGTCCCATCAGTAAAACTCCGCCGCCAGTCTATTATCTCCTTGAGATCACGGGCAAGTTTGAATTGGACCGTAAGCTCTACGATGAATTTGAAGGCAAACTTTGCCCCACGTGCCACTCATGGAAGCCTGGCGGAAAATACACCTGGGGTGATAAAGTGGAACTACCAGTGTTGGACACCTGGAATGGAGGAGATTGGTCGAAGAACAATGTCGGTGCCGCAACTCCGTATTGCAGCCGGCGGGTGGTGGAACTAGCACGAGTAAAAAAATGGACAGGATTTCGCATCTTGGCAACGACTTACGGTTTGCCCGTCCCGGACCTGACAAAGGACGATTGGGATGCTGAGTTAACTGCATCCGTGGAAAAGAAATTCCCGCTTTCTAAATGAAACTGTGCAGAACTAGGAGTGCGGGAAATGTCATCGAGCCGCTGCTGGTGCCGCAGACAGATGCATTGATTCCACGGCCGTTTGTCAGGGGTTGAAACATTTCGGTTTCTTCGTTAGGTTTCACAAATGCACCCTATCGCATCCGAAGCCTCCTCATTTCACACTACTCGCTGGACGTTGGTCCGTCAGGCGCAGCAGCCATCTCCTTTAGGGCAACAGGCTTTGGCTGACCTTTGCGAAGCTTACTACGAACCTGTGGTGACGTTTCTTCGCTGTGAATTGGGAAATTCCGAATCGGCACGGGAAGCAAGCCACGCCTTCTTCGTTCGCATTTTAGAGGGAGGTAAAATTCAGGGCGCGGAGCCAGGAAGCGGGCGCTTTCGATCCTATCTGCTTGGGGCAGTTAAGCACTTCCTGGCTCATGAGCGGGAAGCGCAATCTCGACTAAAGCGCGGAGGCGCTGAGCGAGCAGTTCACTTGGACGATCCATCCGTTGCCCAAGTCGTGGATCCGCAAATGTCTCCGGATGCAGCATTTGAAAGGCAATGGGCGCTCACAGTGCTGAGCCGAAGTTTGGACGCATTACGCCTTCAGTGCGAAGCAGAGGGGCGCGGCAAATTATTCGCCAGTGCCCAGCCGCATCTCAATGGCGATGGGGTCCATGGCACACAGGAGGCGGCTGCCGCGGACTGTGGACTAAGTTTGCCCGCATTTCGCATGGCTTTAAGTAGGCTACGACTCAAGCTGCGCCAGCATGTAAAGGATGAGGTGGCTGGCACGCTGGAGTCCCAGGAAATGATCGAAGAGGAAATGCTAGCGCTTTTTGCCGCCCTGAGCAAATAGTCACAGGGAATGTCTCCTGAAAAAAAGCTTGTTACGTTTTCAAACAGACACGGCAGTATACAGGGAATGTCAGCTACAAACATCCACCAGAATCAGTGCCAAGTCTGCGGCTGCGCCCTCCCAGGCGCGCCTGGTGGATTGTGCCCTCGCTGTCTGATGGGCCGTATCATGGTCCCGACACAGCTCGGCACGGATGCGGCGGCACTGCCATTCACCATGGAGGAGCTGGCTCCATCATTTCCTCAGTTGGAAATCATGGAATGTCTGGGTCGTGGCGGAATGGGGGTGGTTTATCGCGCTCGGCAAAAATCGCTCAACCGTTCCGTGGCTCTGAAATTGATCGCTCCAGAGCGGGCTGACGATGCTGATTTCGCACGTCGCTTCGAGCAGGAAGCACAAGCCCTGGCGGCCCTGAATCATCAGAATATTGTTGCGGTGCATGATTTCGGCCAAGCTGGGGGTTTCTATTTTCTACTCATGGAATATGTGGATGGCCTGAATCTGCGACAACTACTCCAGTCACGTCGCCTAACCCCGACGGAAGCGCTTAGCATCGTCCCACCAATCTGTGATGCCCTGCAATGCGCCCACGCCCGAGGCATTGTGCATCGGGACATCAAGCCGGAAAATTTACTGCTGGATCGGCATGGAGTGGTTAAAATTGCAGACTTCGGGATCGCTAAAATGATGGAGCAGGAGGCGGATTCCGTTGGACTAACGCAGGCCTCCCTGGCCTATGGCAGCACTGGCTACGCCTCGCCCGAACAGCAGGAAGCGGCTCTGCTGGATCATCGGGCCGACATCTATTCGCTCGGCGTGGTGCTGTATGAAATGCTGACTGGTGAACGTCCCAAAGAAACATGGGAACCCCCGTCGAGACGGGTCCAAGTGGACATCCGACTGGATGAGATTGTGCATCGGGCGTTGGAAAAATCACCTGAATTACGATTCGCCACGGCTGCTGATTTTCGCACGCAGATCGAAATCGTGCAACGGGGATCGCTTCCGCGCTCCCACTGGAACTCTCCGCGCAAAGCGGCTGTAGGCGTAGCGGCTTGCCTCCTCGCTGCCGGGGCAGCCGCTACGCTCAAGCGCGACAATATGCCTAATGAAACCCATGCAAGGCCTGCGGTGCCTGCCACCTCCAAACAGGCCGACCTCAACACCGCCACCAACGAATTATCCCAGGTGTTTTCTGAGTTGCTAGAAAGCCGGAAAGCACAAGCCCTGGAAACGGCATCCGACACCCCGCCCAATCAGGCACGTGCGCAGCAGATCCAGCGACTGCAGCAACGCATGGAGCAACTTCAAGCCCTTATCACAGAATTATCCAACCATTCACCGCCTCCAACTGACGCTCCATGAAAATCATCTTACTCGCAACATCCCTAACCATTCTGTGTAATTCCTCATCCTGGTGCCAAACGGATCGTCCGCAGGCTAATGTCAAAGCTGAAGAATTGATTCGCGAAACGAAAAATAAAGTCCTTCAACGGGAACTCGAGGCAACCTTGATCGAGAAGCTTGAGCTGGAGAAACAGATCCTCACTGCGCCTGCAGAGCAGCAAGAATCCCTGAAAGCAAAAGTCGCAGCGTTAGCGAAATTTTGCGAAGGCCTTGAGCGCGACCTAATGCAGCCACCACCTTGGCCAAAACCCTCTCCCGCAGCATTAAAGAAAAGTGCTCAAGAGCAGATGGCAAAGCTCCAACGCTGGCGCAGCGAAAAGGATGCAACGCTTCGTCAGGCGATCTCGAATCTGCGCCAGACGGCGGTGGGAGGTTTGAAGCAGTTGGCTGGAAATTCTGAGCCTGCGGCCAGCACTGCACTCCTCTCGGAAGCGCGCAGACTGGGTATTCTGGAGCCTGAAACTCCACTGGAGAGCCCGGCACCATCCCCAGCAACGCTAGAGTTGAAAGGAATCTGGGAGCATGGATTGTCCCCATTCAGACGCGGATGCTGGTCGCCAAGCGGCCTGGGACTGCAACCTGATGGAACACCACACGGGACATGGACATGGCTGGATGAAAGCCAGGGACTGTTCGTAGTCGATGATACAGGCTCCAAATGGGTGAACCTCTGTCGCGTAGTCGATAAGGATAACGTTTCCAGTGTGGTCATTGATGGCGCTCAATTCAGTTATAAACGAAAGGCTCCTGAATCCCCCGTCTTCCCTCCGCTGCCACCCTCCTGCGATATAATTACGAAGTTGATCGGAGCCGAAAAAACCCTGCGCGATCAAGCGGCCCAAGCATGGAAGCAGGAAACCGAGAAAGCCAGCAAGGTGGTGGAATCAGTTATGCTAGATCTACCTGAACCGGAGCGTTCCGATATGTCCTCAGCGCTTTCCCTAGCCCAGAAACAACCCATGCTTCAAAGCAGAACCGAACCGGATGCACGGTTGTCCGGCAAATGGATTACCGAAGGTCGAACTTTGGAATTCATCTCAGATGGAGTCGTGCTGGTAAAAGGCGAACCAAAAGGAACTTGGCGCTGGGGTAAAGCTCGCTCTCACAGCTGCATCGTCTTCACCTTGGGAGCAGGGCAACTCACTGCCTTGGGTGAACTTGGGGCCGACTCGATGGAAGTTCGCATCATTGGGGCCGAAACCAAGCACGCGATGAAGCAGTAGTGATAGTGCCTGGCTGAAATCTTTGGCGTTCGGGCCCTGCAGGCATCTCGGGCTGAAGCCAGAACTCCAGCGGTTGAACGGATGCTCACACGGAATCTGCCATTTCGAGCAAGCGCGCCACGATTTTGGGGCCATCCAGCCCGAGGCCGTTGTGTTCCCATTCGTTGGTGATCCATTGGGCGAAGCGGGGGATGTGGCGGGCGGTTTCTTCGGACCATGCGATGGGCACATACATGTCGGCATGATAGGACACGGCGGCTATGGGAACTTCATTGCGGGCGAGTTGCGCTAAATCGTAGAGTGGGCTCCAATCGGATTTTTCTGCTAGCAATTCCGCGCACTCGCGCAGCGGTGAGAGCACGGGATAGTCGTCCAGCATGGTGGGCGAGATCATTTCCCCAGTGAATATGAGCCGCTGGTCCGGTGAGATTTCCACGGCTGGAAACTCGCTGCGCAGGCGCTCGGCAGCCCAGCGCGTGGCGTAGCCTTCGGCGTAAATGCTTTCGTGCAGGATGCAGAAGATGGGGTTGGTCTCGTAAGGCAGTTGGCGATCGCAGGCTGCGAGAAAAGTGTAACTTAGTTCGTTAGTGCGCGCTCCGCCGATGAACGCTTCCTCCAACAAATAATGCAGGCGTTCATAGGAGCCGCTCATGCCGAAATCCAATCCCAACTGTTGAAACCGTCGGACTGTGAGCGGACGACCACTGGGGAGTAAGGGGGATTTCTCCAATGCCAGCAGGACCTTACGAATGACCGCTTCGTCCTCGGGATAGCGTTCGTAGAACTGGCGATTCTTCTCCAGAACTTTGCCGTAGGTGAGACGATAATTTTCATCAATATGCCGCTTCACGCAAGCGACCCCACCCGTGATCAGGACCTTGGCCAATCCTTCGGGATAGAAGGAAAGATAGGTCAGCAGGATGAATCCACCGTAGCTCTGTCCCAGCCCAACCCACTGCCCGCCCGGAGGCAACAACGTCAAACGAATGGCCTCAGCATCCCGCACGATATTGTCCGCCCGAAAGTGTGTTAGATAATCCGCCTGCGCCTGACCACTGCCGTGGACAGTGAGTGATTGCGGCAGCACTTTGGTGCTGAGTCCATTTCCGCGCTGATCCAACAGCAGGACCCGATGGCCCTTCAAGAGTTCGCCCAACCACCCGCTCTTCGTCGAAGGTCGGGGCGAAGCAAAGCCGGGACCGCCTTGGAAAAAGATGGCCCAGGGCAATTTCTCATTGGAGTCTGAACCTGCCGCCACCACTTCCCGTCCGAAGACCTGGATCTTGGGGCCGGTGGGCTTGGAGTAGTCCAACGGCACTTCGAAAAAGCGATCCTGCAAAATCATACCTTCAAAACGACGCGTGGCACCCAGTGACATGGCTGCGGGTTGGATGGGGAGTTTCATAAGCCGGGAGGATTTCCCATGCCGCCGTGAAATGCAATCGCGGAGACGCAAGTGATGTTCTGGTTCAGCCGTGGTGCCTGATGCTAGGAGACCAACCCCTCGCCACATCTATTCTGCGTGCCCTCCACAGCTTGGGCCAAGGGGGCCGATCACGACTCTGATGGCAAATCCAGCCAGGTGAACTGGGGAACCTGCTCCTGCAGCACCAATTCGCGCAACGCCAGCCCTCGGCTAGCATGATCCAGAATAAGCGCATCGGATGATACCAAGATGGCGTGGTTCCGGGCGATTAATTCGCGATCGGGATTGAGCGCCACCTCGACTTGCTAGGGCCAGCTCATGGAAAACCTGCGCCGAGAGCGCCGCAATCTCCTCCACCACCTCTTCCAAACCACCATCGACGCCTTCCGCACCCGACTCCACCTCCCCCACAGACGCATCGCTGCCGCCGCAGCACCCTCCAACTTTACACATGGATTACCTATGTCCAGACCGACCCCTCCCGCCGCCAGAACCGCCATTCTACATCGACACCTTCGAACTCTGGGACCAGAGCCCCGACCAAGGCACCGACCAAACTTGGAAGGCCCCAGAAATTGACCTCGGAGACGGACGCACGCTCGTCCAAAAATCCGCTTAAGCGGAGGAAGCTACCGAAGGAACCCCACAAACATCCGCCGCCAAGAAAAAATCTTGGCACCGCGGAGCAGGAGAGCTATGCTCATGAGAATAAGAAATCCACTATGAACCACCCCGTCCTCCCATGCAAAACACCATTATTGACCCCGCGAAGGACGGGCACACCTCTGACTCATCCTTTTTCCTTCATAAATCATCCTTCCAACACCCCTCTCTCCCTCCAGACCCCCTCTCTCCCCGATTGTGATTCCCCGTCCAACGCCCCCCTGAAAAAGCAAATTCCTATCAGACATGACTGCCGTGTGGCCTCATCATTCTTACAGGGGGTCACCGCCGCATTTGTGATGCTCTCGGTGGTCATCACCGGGATGGCGCAAAGTATTAACGATGAAACTGGCCTGACGTTTTATGGGTGGTCGGATCAGCACGTCCAGGCGAGCGGAGACGCCTCGCATGTGATTCCGGTCGTCGATGCGATGAACGTTATGGAAGGGACGTCGTATCCCGAAAAAGTCGGCGGCAAGGTCGCCCGTCCACAGTTTGTGCTCGGTGCAGGCGACATTACGGAATGGCCCACGATCGCTGCGATGAAAACCTATGACGATCTCCTAAAAATCCGGCTAAAGATTCGAGCCTACGATGTGATCGGCAATCATGACGACGGCGGCCTGGTGCCATCCGAAACCATGAAGAAGTGGGCCATCGCACGGCACGGAGGGTTGAGCTACACGTTTGACGCGGGCGGCGTGCATTTCGTCATGCTGTGGTCTGCTTTCGATGCGAGCAAAGAACCGGCACAACCGCTCACGACGGAGTCGCTCGATTACCTCCGCAAAGAGCTCGCCAAAGCCCCGAAAGACGCTCCCATTATCATTGCCACGCATCTCTGCCATGATGCCATCGTCAACAAGGACGCTCTCATCGATGCAATCGGCACCGCCAAGGTGATCCTGATTCTAGGTGGGCACTATCATTTTGCGAGCGTTCAGGAGTATCGAGGGTTTCGCTTCGTCCAACTGCCTTCACCGAAGTCTGAGTGGACCGAGTTTACTGTGTTACGGATCACACCCGACCGTCTGATTGCACTTCCTTATGACTTCGTGAAGCGGGCGTGGGCAACGGAGCCGAGGAAGATTTTGGATATTCCGGTGAAACCATTGCGGTAGGATTTCGTGGTGCCGTTCACGAGAGCGTGCAGTCCCAGGTTGTAGCACTTCCTCCCCAGCGCGTAGTGAGCCTTGTTCAAGTCGATAGGCTTCAGCTTTTCGATACTAGTTTTCAGGGCAGCGGAATGACTGCCGCGCTTGGCCTCTCCAAATGCTGCCTTCCCCAATCCCACAAGTTGCGAACCGAATGATGCATGCGGCTCCACCCTTGCCTCATTTTCCTGTGGGATTGTCGGAGCCGGTAATGGTGTCGGTGTCTCGCTGCTCTGTGCAGCCGCCTGCTCTTGAAACCGGCACTCGACCGATCCGAAGGCGATTGCGATCGAATCACCCTCAAACAGACCCCCTTCACTCCCCGATTCCGATCCCCAATCCAACGCCCCCTGAAAAAGCAAATTCCTATCAGATATTTCTAGGAACATTGGGTATTGCCAACTGCGGGGAAATCCGGTTCACTCGCACCATGAACCCGTTCAATATTTATGTCCCCCGTCGTGTCTTCATGCAAAAACTGGCTGCCCTGAGCGCGCTCTCTGCGGTGCCTGGTGCTTTTGCGGAGGCGTTGCAATTGACACCTGCGCAGACCGAGGGGCCGTTCTATCCGGATCATCTGCCCTTGGATACGGACAATGATTTGGTGCGCATCAATGATGGCACTACTCCCGCCTTGGGGGAAGTCACGTGGCTCTCAGGCAGGCTGCTCAATGCCCAAGGGGAACCGATTCGCAATGCGTTGATCGAGATTTGGCAGGTGGACCACAACGGGGTTTATATTCACAGTAAGAGTAACCGCTCCGACAAGCATGACCAAAATTTCCAAGGGTTCGGCCGTTTCCTAACCGGCAGCACCGGGGAGTATTTGTTCCGCACCATCAAGCCGGTATCGTATCCTGGTCGCGCGCCGCACATCCATGTGGCCGTCAAGACCAAGGGCCGTGAGAAATTTACCACGCAGTGTTACATCAAGGGCGAGGCGCAAAATGAAACGGACGGGGTCATCAAAGGCATCAAGGATCCCAAAGCGCGCGATTCTTGCATTGTGGAGTTTGCCCCCTTGAAGGGTTCCAAAGCAGGCGAGCTGACGGCCAAGTTCGACATCGTGCTGGGCTTCACGCCGGAAGCGTAGGATTGGCAACGGCTCGCTCCTCCACAAAGAAGCACCCCAGAAACGGGGCTAGCGTTTCTGGGGTGGTCAGGTTTTTGGTGTGGTGGGTTAATTGACGCGGACTTCAATTTGCTTCGGCTGCACCTCAGCGCGTTTGGCGATGCTGACGGTTAGGACGCCGTTCTTATAGTCGGCGTTGACTTGCTCCGGATCGGCATTTTTCGGCAACGAGAAGCTGCGGGAGAAACTGCCGTAGGTGCGCTCCTGAAGGTGGATTTTGGCCGTGGGTGTCTCCGTGTCGGTGATCACCGGGGCGGGTTTGCGCTCGCCTTTGATGGAGAGCACATTTTCGTGCACGGTGACTTTGACGTCCGCGGAGTTGATGTCCGGAAGATCCAGTTTCACCAGATAGGCGGCGTCGGTTTCTGCTACTTCGGCCAGCGGGGACCAATTCTGAACCGCAGGACGCGAGTCATTGAAAAGGGTTTCGGCCAAGCGGAAGAGGCGGTTGGGATGGAAGTTAGCGCTGAGGGCGGGGGAACAGGTGGTTGCATTCATGGGTGTTTTAGTTTGGTGGTTTGGTTGGTTATTGATTCTTGACGGATTCAGCTCCGTTTGCTGTAGGTTATTGTAGCGTAAATTGTGCCACGATCGTTTTCGGAATCCTTATCCATTCACAGTCAATGAGTTATGAAAATGTGTAGTTCTTCGTCGGTATTGAGGCCGGCATTATAATGAGTCAAATAGACTCGGATTATCCTGTTCTTGCGCAGCAAAATGGTGTCAAAGTGACGCGCATACCGGCTGCGGAAATCTTTCTCGTTTGCTGGTTGCTGGAACGGCTTAACGGGGCAAATTGAACGACGCGGAAATTTCATTTCTAGAGGAAACAGATCGCGTGGAATCCTTCCTTCATGGCAACCTTCCTGCAATACATCGGACGTCTTGTGATCGGCTTTTGCTCCTACTTGGGGGCCTTGGCGGGTTTGGCTAGTGATGCCGTGGTCTCCATGATTCGTTACCCGATCCGCTGGCGCTTGGTGGGTCAGCAAATTCTGGCGATTGGGTTTGGCTCGCAACTGGTGGTCATTGTGACGGGTGCGTTTACGGGAGCGGTTTTTGCGGCTCAGGTCTATTTGAAGTTTAACGAATTGGGTCTGAGTTCATCGGTGGGCACGTTGGTATCTCTGGCGATGTGCCGGGAGTTAGGACCGGTGTTGACGGCGGTAATGCTGACAGGTCGCGTGGGTGCCGGGATGGCCGCTGAAATCGGGACGATGAAGGTGACTGAGCAAGTGGACGCTCTGCGCGCCATGGCGGTAAATCCGGTGGATTACTTGGTCACGCCACGTCTGCTGGCAATGGTCATTTCTGTGCCGCTGCTGATCGCGGAATCCATCACCTTCGGCATTCTGGCTTCCTATCTTATCGTGGTGAAACTATATAAAATTGAGTGGGCTTTCTACAATCGACAGTTGGTGGATCACACGGAGATGGGTGACATGCTCTTCGGGATGACGAAGGGGTTTGTCTTCGGGGTCTGCATCGTGCTGATCTCCTGTCACCAGGGCTTGAACGTTCGCGGCGGTTCGTTGGGCGTGGGGCGCGCCACCAATGCGGCGGTGGTCTTCAGCTCGCTGGCCATTCTGGTGGTCAACTTTTTCCTCACATTGGGACTCAATTACATCTGGCCCATCAGCAATTAGCCATGAGTGCGACTCCGGATAATTTCATCGAAATCAGCGGCCTGCGCAAACGCCTGGGCAACAACGACGTGCTGCAGGGAATCGATCTCCAAGTCAAGCGGGGCGAAAGTTTCGTGATCATTGGCGGCAGCGGCCAGGGCAAGAGTGTGCTCTTGAAGCATCTGGCCGGATTGATGGCACCAGATGCGGGTTCGTTGAAAATCGACGGTGAGGAAATTGCCGGACTAAGCGAACGAAAGTTGGCGAATGCCCGGAGGAAATTAGGCCTGCTCTTTCAAGACGGGGCGCTCTTTGGATCACTTTCCGTGTGGGAAAATGTGGCTTTTCCGATTTTTGAAACAGGCATCAAGGATCTCCAGAAAGTGGATGCGCTGGTGATGGAAGCACTTGAAGCGGTGGGGCTTGGAGCCCATGGAGACAAGCTCCCGGGGGATCTCAGCGGCGGCATGAGAAAGCGGGCCGGATTGGCCCGGGCGATCGTGACGAAACCGCAGTGCATATTGTATGATGAGCCAACCTCAGGGTTGGATCCCGTGCTGTCGGATGCGATTGACCGACTGACGGTGAAGATCCAGCAACAGTATCACACCACTGCTGTGATCGTGACCCACAACATGAAGAGTGTATTTACGGTGGCGGATCGAGTGGCGTTTCTGCGGCAGGGGAAAATTGCCTTTCTGGGCACCCCCGAGGAGCTGAAGCAATCGCAGGACCAAAGCCTCCACGACTTTGTCGAAGGGCACTCTGCGGAGCAGGATTTGTAAGCTTGCAGGCGGGGAAAATTTCAGGTCGGGGAGACGCGCTCGTTAACTGAATTCTGGATCGCCCGCAGCAGTCCATCCTTGAGCCCGTAGATCCAGCCATGGACGGTCACGTCCTGCCCTCGATCCCAAGCATTCTGCACCACGGTGGTCCGCGCCACGTTGACGACTTGCTCTTGCACATTGAGTTCGCACAACCGCGTGACCCGTTCGGCTTCCGTATCGAGAGCATCCACTTCGGCACGATGCATTTGATAGACGTCCTGCACGTGACGCAGCCAATTGTCGATCAGCCCGAACTTGCGGTTCTGCAAGGCGGCCTGCACGCCGCCGCAGCCATAGTGGCCGCAGATGATGATATGCTTCACTTTGAGCACATCCACGGCGTATTGCATGACGGAGAGGCAATTCAAATCCGAATGCACCACCAGATTGGCCACGTTGCGGTGCACAAAGAGTTCGCCCGGCATTAAATTAACGATTTCATTGGCCGGGACCCGGCTATCGCTACAGCCGATCCAGAGGTATTCCGGGCTCTGCTGGTTGGAAAGTTTGCGGAAGAAACCTGGGTCGCGCGCTTCGATATCTGCGGCCCATTGGCGGTTGTTTTCAAATAAGTTGGGGAGTGTGTCCATGGAGATAACTACAAGCAGCGGATCATCGGGTCCGTCAATTTTTTTCGGTGGTTTGGAACGGTCCCACTCCCCCGAAGTTCCGTTGCATTGAAAGCGGGCCCCAAGCCACCCTCAGAATCATATTTCCACCTGCTGGCCGAGTTCGATGACTTGGCCGATGGGGATTTGGAAATAAGTGGCGGGTTGTTGGGCGATCTTGCTGGCAAAGCCGAAGAGATGCTCGCGCCAGCGGGCCATGCCGGGTTTGTCGCTGGAGACGATGATTTCCCGACCAAGGAAGAAGGTGGAATTATCTGCGGAAACGTCCAAGCCATGAACCTTGCAGCGACGCAGGAGGCGGGGGACTTGCGGTTTTTGCATGAAGCCATAACGCCCGGTGATGCGCCAGAAGCCTTTGCCCAAGTCCTCTACGTCCACCCGTTTGCTGGGCAAGACGTAGGGTTGATCCTCGACGATCAGAGTCATGAAAATGACGCGTTCATGCAGCACTCGATTGTGCTTCAGGTTATGCAGCAAGGCCACGGGAGTGCGGCCCAAGCTGCTGCCCATGAAGATCGCGGTGCCGCCGACTCGCACGGGAGGGCGTCGATCGAGGCTCTCGATCAACATTTCGTGCGGCAGGCCAGATTCCTCCAGTTTCTTGCCGACGAGAGTGCGCCCAGTTTTCCACGTCGTCATGACGGTAAACATCGCCACGGCAATGACGATGGGGAACCAGCCTCCTTCAAGGAATTTAGGGCCATTGGCCACGAGGAACATGCCTTCGAAAAATAGCATCAGCAAGGAAAACGCCAGCGCTTTCGGGCGGGACCATTTCCATAGTTTCACTGCGACAAAGCCGATCAGCGTGCTCGTGACCATCATGGTCATGGTAACGGCAATCCCGTAAGCTGCGGCCAGATTGGAGGATTTCTTAAACGCGAGCACCAGGCTGATACAGACCAGCATTAACATCCAATTGACGAGCGGAATGTAGATTTGGCCGCGAGCGTGTTCCGAGGTATGGCGGATGGTCGTCCGCGGCAGGTAGCCCATTTGGATGGCGCTCAGAGTTAAGGAGAACGTGCCGGTAATCAGCGCTTGCGAGGCGATGACGGTGGCTGCAGTGGCCAGCAAGACCAAGGGCAGCAGCGCCCATTGGGGGGCCAAATTAAAGAACGGACTGCTGGCTGCGGAGGGATCGCGCAGGAGGAGCGCGCCCTGCCCCAGATAATTTAGAAACAAGGCGGGAAAGGCAATCGTGAACCAACCGATCCGAATCGGTCGGGCCCCGAAGTGCCCCATATCGGCATACATCGATTCACATCCGGTAACGCACAGGACCACGGATCCCAAGATCAGGAAATGGTGCCAGCCACCGTCCAGCAGGAAATGCACGCCGAGCATGGGGTTGAACGCTTCGAGAATGCCGGGAGCTTGCACAATGTTGTAAATGCCCAACGCGGAGATGGCGAGGAACCATACGGAGGTGACGGGGCCGAAAAATTTCCCCACCTTGTCGGTGCCGAGGAATTGCATGGCGAACAAGCCGATGAGAATCGCCACGGTAATCAGAATGGTGATCGTCTGCACTTTATGTTTCCAAGCATCGAGTGCCAGAGCTTCCGTTGGCATGATGCCAAAGAGGTGGGCTTCTTTCAATCCTTCCACTGCACTGAGAACAGAAATGGCAGGAGTAATCATCCCATCACCAAAGAGGAGGGCGGCCCCGAAAATGCCGAGTAAGAGAATGGTGCTTCTCTTGCGTCCTGCGGCCTCGTTGTGACTGGCTAGGGCCAGCATGGAGAGCACACCGCCTTCTCCTTTGTTATCGGCCCGGAGCACATATACTAAATATTTCAAGCAGACGAGAATCAGGAGGGACCAGATGACGAGAGAAATCACCCCCAGCACGTGGGGAGAGGTGGCGGCTACAGCATGGACGCTCTCCGGGCTGAAACATTCCTTCACGGCGTAAAGCGGACTGGTGCCGATGTCCCCGAAGACAACTCCCAAAGCGGCAAAGACCAGCGTGCCAGTGGAAAGCTTATGCAAGCCG
This sequence comes from Verrucomicrobiales bacterium, assembly GCA_031411295.1. GTDB lineage: Bacteria > Verrucomicrobiota > Verrucomicrobiia > Verrucomicrobiales > V1-33 > JAGNEJ01. The sequence continues at coordinate 27,450 of JANOAV010000212.1, forward strand.
TGGTTTTCCTCTTTGTGCAGGGCTTGCGTAGCAGTGGGATCGTCGTTCATGGAGGTTAGGGTAAGCGCTGCTCAGAGTGAGTAACCAAGGCGGCAGCTTGGGCGGACAGAATCAAGGAGAGCGTGCCGAGTCTAGACACATGACTCCAGTCCGCGCAAGTGCTCGCACACCTCGTTTTTCCTCACTAGAAGTGACGCGGCACAGCGCATTCAAAAGAATGTGGATCAGCCCGCTGGGCTGATCCAGAATGAGCAGCCCAGCGGGCTGCTCCACATTCGAAATGCCTACTTCTTCTCGCCCTCAGGCGTGGCTTCGGGTGTCTTGATTTCGACTTTGGGCGTCGGTTCCGCTGGCTTCACCTCCACTGCTGGCTTGGCATCGGCCGAGGGCTTGATGTCCACGCTGATGGGAGGAGTGGTGGCGGTTATTGGCTCGCGTTTTGGAGTTGCGGTGGGGGCTGCGGGGGGCGCTACTGGAGGCGTGGCATGACCATCCGGGGTGGCTCCGGGGGTTGGAGCGGCACCTTCAGCAGGCTTTTCTTTCATTAACTCAGCACGGTTTTTGAGCAGTGGCTCGACCACGGATTTGGGCATGATGTAGATCTTCCCCGCCAGGGCTTTTTCCTTGGCCAGTTTTTCTTTACCCTTGGTGATGTCATCGGTGAATTTCTTCTCCGCCTCTTCCCGGGCTTTCTTCTTCTCGTCTTCCGTGCGCTTGTCGTCAGGAATTGCCGCAGGTTCCGGCATTTTCTCAGGGAAGCTGGCTTCGACTTCGTAGGTGGCATAGTATTCGTCACTGGCCCCGGCGTTAGGATCTGCGCCAGCGGCCTTCTCCACTGGGTTGCCGACTTTGATGGTGTATTTAAAGCCATCGAAGGTCTCCACCACGGCGGTGCGGGCTGGGGTTTCCAGACCGGCCTTGGCTTTGGCCTCTCCAGTAGCAACGTCCGTGAAGGACGGGGAGGAGAAAATATTGGCCCCATTGCCGGCCTTGTTGGGATCGAAATCTTCGCCTGCCTGGGCATCTTTGAGCTTCAGTTCGTTGACGTCCGTTCCTTCTTTCTCGCGGAAGACCACCCAACCCTCTTCAGGCTTGACGCTGGTGAGCGCGACGGACTTCGGTTTCTCCACTTTGACGAAGTTCATCTTGTCCAGCCAATCCTTGTTGGTGATCGTGTTCATGAAATAGTCGAAGGCTTCTTTGATGACGTAAACCTTGTCCTTCACGGTGTCGTCCTTCACGTATTGGGGCTGCGAATTGGACATCCCACCCATGCCTGCCGCGTTGGTGGCATTTTTGCCAATGAGGAAGCTGGCAAGCACGGCTCCATCACCCTTCTTGAAAGTGACGGAGGTGCCAGTCTCATCTTCCTTCCCACCGGTTCCAGGTTTCTGGAGTTTGAAGCGGCTGAGGTATTTCTCAGAGACATCCGTTTTCACATCGGATGCTTCCATGATGACCGCCTTGGTCACGAGTTTGCTGATGTTGTCGGAATTGGCCGGGAAACCTTCCCGGGCTGCCACGACCCATTTGCCGTCTTTGATTTCCAAGGTGACTTCTTCTTTGCCTGCGTTCAGCACGATGGCGGCTACTTCTTCGGGCTTGACGTTTTCGAAGATTTTCTTGCCGACGGCTTCGTCTTGGGCATCACCTTCGATGCCCTTGTTCTTGAGGACGGCAACGATGGCGACGGCTAGGACCGCAATTAGAATGAGGAGTTGTTTCAGTTTCATACAGATCGAGTAAGTTTGCTGGAGGTGATGAAAATATAGTTTAGCGGGCGGCAGTCTTGCTCTTCATGAAGAGCACGATGCCGAAGCCCAGAAAGATGGTTAAGATCGGCACTCCGAGGATGTTCCAAGCTTGGTAGGTCTTGAATTTTCCTTCGATGTTCTTGCGGAATTCTTTGCGCAGCTCGCGTTTTTTGGCTTCGCCTTCTTCGACCTTTTTGTTCAGTTCTTCCAGCTGGCGTTGATCCACCATGATGAAAGGGCTGTTGCCTTGCTTCTTACCGGCGGCGGCGGTGATTTCGGCTTTCCATTTGGCGATTTCCTCGTCCACTTTCTTTTGCTCATCCCGCAGACCTTTGTTGGTCTGCTCCAGGATTTCATTCAGCTTGGTGAAGGGGCGGGAAGCGGAGGAACGGCTGCGCGCTTGAATCAGGCCGCCGTTGCCAGCCAGATCGTCGATGATGTTCATGACGAAAGGAATGTTGGAATTCGCAGGCTCGGCCAGAGGGCCGCGGTCGCGCTCCAAGCTGACGGGATCGTAGAGCAAGTCAGCATCCGCCACGAGGTAAACGGTGCCTTCTTTCTCCGCCACGGTAAGGGAGGGAACCTTGGGTTTGGCTGGAGGTGCCGGGGGGGCAGGAGGCGCGCCCGGAGCCGGGGCTCCTGCCGGAGGTGCTGCGGGGACGATTGGAGCCGGAGCTACGGCTGCACTTGGGTCTGGGGTGCTGACCGGTGGAGTGACCGCAGTTGGTGGTGTGGCTGGAGCAGCAGGTGCTGGAGCAACTGGAACTGGGGCCGCAGGAGCCGCAGGAGCTGGCGCAGCCGGGGCAGCATCAGCAGGAGCGGCTGGGGCAGCGGCACCTGGAGTGCCTGGGTCGCCTTGAGGTCCGCCGAAGTTAAAGGGCATTCCACCCATGCCAGGTTGCTTCGGTGGTGCTGGCGGCGGGGCGTCTGGCTTCCCGGCGGAGAAGGCGGAGGGGAATTTGCCGGAAATCTTCACGGCCAACATGCGCTTTTGGTCGCTGGTAACGAAGCTGTTTTTGATCTTGTCGATCTGGCGGCGGTCCATGTTATCGGTGCTGACCAATTGATTTTGAGCGGAGGTCTCGATCAAGATCTCCTCAGTCAGGCCAAATCCAGCCTTGCCCGAGAAGCCCCCCGCAAAGGCGAAGACGAAATCATTCAGGCCCTTGGTGATGTCGCTCTTCTTGCTGATGGCAGAGGTTGGCGGGGTGATGATGAGCGGGTTGTTGCCAAACATTGGAGCGGCGTAATTTACGTCAGCCACGGACTTGGTTTGGTCGAACGTCAGGCCCCATGCGGAGATCAGTTTGTCCAAGTTGGAGAAGGTCGGCGTGGTCGGAGGGCGGCCACCCATCATCATGGGGTTTTGCTGCTGGCGGCTGGACTCGACGGCTTGGATGTTGTAGCTGTCCACCATGGCGAGCACTTTGCCACCTTTGAGGATGAATTGATCAATGGCCCACTGGGCTTCATCGCTGATGCCAGCTGGGTGGACGACGACGAGGACGTCGATGCCTTTGCTCACCTTGATCGTGGCGTGGGTGTCGTCGCTCTTGGTGTAGGTGTAGGCGAACCCTTCGGTCTTGCCGTTGGTCAACTGGGATCCAGTGGAGGGGCCGGAGAAGGTAAGTTCACTCACGGAACCGCCTTCTTTAACTTGGTATTTGGTCAGTTCGATTTTCTCTGGAGCTTTGCCGCTTTCTTTCATGTCGGCTCCAGGGATGGTGAAGGTTCCGCTGCCCTTGGTGCCGGGAGTTCCGTTCTTGGTTTCCTGACGGGTAAACTCGCTTTTAGCGAAGTCCAGGCTGTATTCACTATACTCGTTGGTTTTGATCTCGCTGGAGTTGACATCCACTTTGACGACATCGTAGTCCTCGGACAATTCGCGATAGAAGAAGGAAGCAGGGGCTCCTCCCATCATGGCCATCTGGCCACCGTCAAGTTCCAGCGCGCTCATGAGGCCAACGGTTTTCCGGGAACCGGGAATGACGCGGGAAATGGCGCGGATGAGTTTGTATTCCATCATGGGCGCGTCGATCGCTGGCACGAAGGGAATGGTGGAGGTCTTATCCAGACAGGTGGCGGCCACCCCGAAGAAGACGTTTTCGCCATTGCCTACTTGCTGCGGATTGATGCCGGATTGCTTGGCGGAGTCCTCATCATCGGTGTCGGTGCGGGGACGGGCGATTTCGATTTTAAGGTTCTTGCCAGCGAAGCCTTTGAAGACTTCGAGACGGCTTTTCAACTCACGGAGCATGACCAGCCAGTTTTGATTCTGGCTCGGGATGTCTTCATCTGGGGAAACGAATAATTTCACCGTGACGGGAACATCGCTGTTCTTGAGGTCTTTGAGGACGCCCTTGGTCCCTTCGGACAAGGTGTGAACTTTGTTCTCGGTGAAGTCCGCTTGGGAGTTGGTCAGGCTGGAAAACCAGTTCACTACGAACAGGAGGACAAACATGACGATAACGCCCAAGGAGCTGTAGAGCACCAATGAGGACGAGGAGGATTTCGGGGCGGGAGGGGTTTTGGGATCTGCGTTCATAAGTTGGAGGAGCAGAAGTTTCTATGGGATAAAAGGAATTAAGAACGTTTCGAGCGAATCACCACACTGGTGAGGAAGAGGCTGAAACCAATAATGGAGAGGAAGAAAACCAAACTTTGCAGCTTGAAGAGGCCCTGACCGAGGAGATTGGAGTGATACAAGTAGCTGGAAAGCTGCAGCGGCTTGCCCAAGGCGGATCCCAGGAAGTCCTGGATGGGACCGAAACCCGCCAGGACCAGCAAGAGATTGACCGAGAAGGCGATAATCAAACAAGCCACTTGGCTGCGGGTCAGCGCGGAAATGGCGCAGGTAATGGCCAGGGACGAGGCTCCCACGAGGAAGCTGCCGAGGTAACCACTCAGGATCAGGCCATTGTCAGGCTCGCCCAGCATGTGCACCGTGATTACCATACTGAAGGTTAGGGCCAGAGCGCCAAACAAGATGGTGCAGGCGGCTAGGAATTTACCCACGATTACTTCCCAGACATGTATTGGGAAAGTGAGGAGCAGTTCCATGGTGCCGAGGCGTTGCTCCTCGGACCACAAACGCATCCCCAAGGCCGGGCCGATGAGCATGTAGAACCAGGGATGCCATTGGAAGAAGTCCACCAGGGAGGCGTCTCCTTTCTTCAGGAAGTTGGAGAAGAGGAAGCCAAATGCCATGCTCAAGGCCACGAAGATGGCCATGAAAACGTAGGCCATGGGGCTGGTGAGGTAACCGTAGGCCTCGCGTTTAAAGACGGTAAAGATATTTTTCAGGGATCGCATTTTAGGAAAATGGAAAAGTGGAGAGTAAGGTAGTGAGAGTAGTGAGGTAGTTAGACTTTCACTTGCGCGGTGATTTCACGGAACATTTCGTCCAGACGTCCGTCGTCCACGTGGAGTTCTCCCAACTGCCAATTCCGGTTCTTGCAGAGGTCGAAGATCTGGTTGGCAATTTCGTTGCGGCCTTTGGCTTTCGGATAAACCAAACCTTGGAAGCCAGCGGCGGTTTCGTTGTCGGTCTCAATGTTTCCGACAGCGGAGAGCAGCCCCAGATCGCCCCGGATGCTGTTGCCAGCGGCTCCAGAAATTTTCACCCGCACACTGCCAGCGCGCTTGGCGCGGCCTTTGAGTTCATCCGGCGTGCCATCGGCCACCACGCGACCTTGGTCGATGATGATGGCGCGGGTGCAGACGGCCTCTACTTCTTCGAGGATGTGGGTGGAGAAAATGATGCACTTATCCGTCCCCATGCGCTTGATGAGCTGCCGCACTTCATGTTTTTGGTTTGGATCCAGACCGTCCGTGGGTTCATCCAGAATCAGGATATCCGGATCGTGCAGCAGGCTCTGGGCCAGACAGGTGCGGTGGCGGTAGCCTTTAGAAAGCGTATCGAGCGATTGGTTGGCCACCTTTTCCAGGAAACAAGTGTGGATCGCTTTCTCTACCGCTTCTTTTTTGGCGGCTCCGCTGATACCACGCAACGCTGCGGTGTAAGCCAGGAATCCGCTGACGCTGAGGTCGGTGTAGAGCGGAGCATTTTCTGGCAGATAACCGATCTTCGCCTTCGCTTCGACTGGATTATCCAGCATGGAAATTCCCGCTACGCTGATGGAGCCTTCGGTTGGTGGATAGAAGCCCGTGACCATGCGCATGGTGGTGGATTTGCCAGCCCCATTGGGCCCCAGGAAGCCCAGGACTTCGCCTTTGGTAACGGAGAACGACAGGTTGTTAACAGCCACTTTCGGGCCGAATCGTTTGGTAAGGTTTCTTACTTCGATCATAATGGTTATTAAAGGAGGAGTTGAAAGATGAACCTTCGGATGCGGGCACAGCGGCACCAAGCGTCTGGCAGGTTCGGAATCAGGGGCGCTATTGGTGACAGCCTTTGTCTAAATTTCAAAGAAAATTGTCACTGGATTGCACGCTCTTCATCTTTGGGCGTTTCCAAGCCCTAATTCCCAGCCCAATCGAAGGTATCTACTTGCTCGGAGCCATGAAGAAGATCAAATAAACCGCCAAGCCCACCAGCGCCAGCAAGAGCATGGCCCAGCGGAAGATAACGCGATCCCGCTCGGCTTCGGCAGCGTATGGATTGTTCTCCTTGGACCGGCGTTCGCGCACGGCTCCCGCGTGGGAGGCACGCCATTTGACGTCCAGCGGTTCTTTCGCGGTGGGCTTGCTGGTATTGGGACGGTCCCAGTTGGAGAAATCGTTAGCCATGGTGATTCGGGGCAAAAACTAATTAGTGATGCGGCATAGAACGCCTTTGTGACGGGAATGTCAATCTTGCCGCGTGCCCCGCGTGTAAATTTTCACGCCCCCAGACGGGTGCGCGCTTTGGCATACCCATGGAGAATCCGTTGCCGAAAATGATCCCACGTGAACTGATCGATCATCCGCTGCCGACCCGCCGCGCCCATGCGCACCAGTTCTGCGGGGCTATCATAGAAGGCCCGGATGGCGTCCGCCAGAGCATCCGGATCATTGGGCGGAATAATTTTCCCGTTCACACCATCCACCACTGCATCCCCACTGGCACGGGTCGTAATCTGCGCCAAGCCCGCCGCGGCGGCTTCAAAGGTGGACTTGGCGGCTCCTTCCAGTTCGCTGGGAAAGACAAACGCACTGGCCGTCGCGAGTTGGGCCGGCACGTTCTGCACAAAGCCCGCCAGCTTGATGCTGGGGGCGTTGCATTCTCGCAGCACCGGCTCGATTTCTGGATGCAGCGTCCCCACTAATAAGAGTTCAGCATCGGGCAAATTCAATTTCTGCCACGCGCGGAGTAGGTGATGCACGCCCTTCCGTTCAATGAGCGCCCCCACGAAGATGAGTCGAAACAACGGCGGTGGGTTGTGCGGCTGAAAGGCTGCCGGATTCACCCCACGCGCCACGTAATGTAATTTCTCCGCCGGGATTCCCGCTTCGAGAAACGTCTCCGCCGCCCGCGTGGAAGGCATGAAGAGCACGTCCGCCAGTTCATACTCCAGCAAATTACGCTGCCGACTGGGCACCAGTTTTGCTTTCCAGGTGCCACCACCCTGATCGTGAGTCTCCCGCTCGCTGCGGGAGAAAAATCCTTTTTGCGCGCCCTTGTTCCGATGCCACGTGGGAATGTCCAACACACTCGGCACCTTCAGTTGGCGGGCCGCCACCAGCGTGCGCAGGGCATCGCCCGACCAGCCATGGAAGCCATCGTAATTCCCGTGCCGCAACTCCCGCTCGGCCACCCAATCCACGTAATGTTTCTTGGCACCATAATAATACTCACTATCCAACCACGACAGCGCCCGCACCGGATGCCATGCCAGGCTGCGCACCAGTTGGGCGGGAATTTCCTCCTGCTGATTGGCAAATGCCACCACCTTCCCTAACCGACCTTCCCGATAGGATGCCCTTGCCCCTTCCAGCGAGGACACGTCCAACCCCGACCCACCCAAGCGCGCACTGGTGGTATAGAGCAACCGTTGCGGCAGCAAAGCCGCCGCCGGAGGAGAGTTGGGAAAATCTGTGAAAGCAGGATCGAGCACGTGGAAGAGAGAATCTGTGCTGCATGATGCCCAGTCCCCGGCCCTCGTCCAGCAAGAAAGCACGGTAGGGTTAGCGGTGGGCACGGCGGATGTTGGCACTGTGTTGGTTGGGCGGGTTTTCCCAGATCCGTGATTTACTTGATTGCGGCCGGCCGCTAATTCCTGTATTTCACTCCCTTCTTGCACGCGAACCCACACTCATCATGACACCCTCTTCCTACGTCAAAGAACGTCAAAAACTCTGGGCACTGAGGCAGAGACGACCGTTCGACCTGCATGGCTGCTGTGCGACTAGCAATGAGAACCTCTTGGAACCATTATCAGACAACGCAATCCGACAATTCAATGCGGCAGATGGCGGTGAATTGTCTCCACGGGGGAACGCGCCACCGAAGATGCACTCGTTGCATTCGTCGAGCGCGCTGGCCGTTAACGTCTTTCATTTCTGGAGCCATCGGGACCAAACTCCGCTGGCAAAGGCCTTGGGAATCCCATCGCAACGGATTCAGTCGGTGGATTTTGAGAAGCTTTCACCCATTGCTCCCGACATTGACCGGAAAAAATTTCCGAAGGATCCAAACATTGACGTTGTGATCAATTACGAGAGTGGTCCGTTCCGTGAAGTGGGGATTGAGAGCAAATTCTCCGAGGCCTACGGACAGCACGCCGGACTAAAAGACGCTTACCTCCAGGAAGAGTCCCTCTGGGAAGGAATCCCAAACTGCCGCCAATTTGCGGAACGACTCCGGGAACCAGCAAAAGTTCACGGGCTGAACACACCGCAATTGTTGAAGCATCTGCTGGGACTGAAGCACCGTGCAGGAATCGGAAATTTCTGGTTGGTCTATTTATGGTATGCCACCCCGGGGAGCGAGTTAGGTGAGCATTTCACCCAACTTGAAGAGTTCAAGGAGATCCTAGCCCAAGATGGAATTCGGTTCCATTTCAGAACCTATCAAGAAGTGATCTGCAACCTAGCCGGGACCGTGCGCTCAGACCACCAAGGCTACGTTGATTATCTGGTGGAACGCTATCTTTGAATGCAAGACGGGCCTGACTTAATATACTGTGGCCCCGGACCCGCTTCCACGACTTGTCGCGGAGTCACCAGATCCAGCACGCCATGGCGATGAACGGCTTGCAGTGGATAGCCCGCATAATGATAGGCTGCGATGACGAGGGTGGCGCAACTGAAGGACTTGGCGATGTCTGATCGGGTGTTGGGCCGCAGCCCCTTGTTGTATAGTCCAAGCACGGCGGTGAAATCATATTTGGCAGCAGGGAGATCGTCCTGGCCGGTGGTGATACGGGTAAACTCCGCCAGCTTGGCGAGATCCACGCGGCCCGCCTGGGGCCGGAAGAGCAGCCAGGATTTGTCCGTGAGATACGCTTGGTCATCCTTGGCATTGGCAGCCTGGCCGAGCGCAATTTGCAGGAGGTTCCAATGCTCCCCTGCGATTCCAGGAGTGACCAAGGCCAGGTGTCCGTAGCGGAAGAGTTCGTAGGGGATTTTCTGGATGGTGCCTTGTTTTAGGTAGCCTTGGGCTTCGGCGTGACTCATGTGAAAACAGATCAGATCGCCCGGGCGCACGAGGGCGATGACCTCGACAGCCTCGGGTTTGCCGGGCGCATAGCGGGCGATTTCGGTGAAGGCTGCGCACTCGGCTTTGGGTGGCGATTCCGTCCAGCGGAAAGGGATTCGCCCGCTATGCAGCGGTGCCGTGGACGATTGGCCAGCGCAGGATGCCAGCGTGAGACCAACCATCAAGAGGGCAGCAAATTTAGATGAGGGCCGGATTGATTTCATGAGCGATGGATTTGGTGGAGATGAGTCCAGCGGGGAGCCAGCGGGGATCGAAGGTGAAGCGGTGAATCATGAGCATGCCACAGGTGAGGTCAGCGAAATCAATCAGCAACAGAATGCCAAGATGAAGGCCAACCATGGCAAACCAGGCCCATTTTCTGGTGCGCGGATGCAGACAGCACGGGAGGAATGCTAACTCCGCCGCCAGGCTGCCCCACGTGAGGGATTTCAAAATTAAGTCCGGCAGCGCCAGGGTCAGGCCACGCAATGGGGAATGGCGCGCCAGGGGATTTTCCAACAGTCTGGCGATCGCAGTGCCATCGATCCAACTGGGGCTGCCCAGTTTAGTTATTCCGCCGAACAAATAACCAACTGCCAACAGCGTCCAGGCGCACACCAAGACCATTTGCGGCAGTTGCCAGTGAGGCGGTGGAGTGCCTCGGAGTTTCTCGCCCGGAGGAATCAAGGCGCAGAGCACTAGCATAAGCCCAATATACGCCAGCGAGGGATTGGCCGTGAGGTTGTTGCGATGAAACAGCGCCGTGGCACCAAACCACAAGAGGAGCGAAATGGTGCGACGCGCGAGACCCACGGTGAACCCCAGCGCAAGCACGGTCAGGCTGATGGTCCACGCGAAGGCCAGAGTGCTGCTGTCCCACCAGACCAGGGGATTGGGGAACAGCCCGTGGAGGGGATTCAAACTGGCATCCGGCAGGACTCCTGTGGAACTAAATAGCTCGGCGGACCACGGGATCAGCATTCCAAAATGAATCGTTAGGTAAATGCCGAACACGACGCGGAAGCAGGCGAAGCATCGGCTGGAGGCAGGTGAGGAGATCATTGGAAAGGGATTTGGTAGGTCCAGGCACTGTCAGGACTGCCTTCGCGCGGGTGGATGATGAGTTCAGCGGAAACCCAATCGGCGGGGATTTCCAGTTCGGTGCGCAAGGGTGAATGCGGCCCCAGGGCTTGGCTGTGCAAGGTGGTGCGCAAGGTTTCCGGCAGGCGTGGAGCGAAGACGAGGGCTGCGCCATAGACGTTGCGACGCATGTAGGGTCCGCGCAGTTTGGAGTAAATTTCCGGAGTGAGCTGAATTTCGCTAGCAGCTCCGGCGGCAGAGGTTCCGCGGATCACGAATGACGCCGTGAAGGCTTCGTAGCCATCGGTGGCGCTGAAGACTTTGGTGAAAGGGGCGATCCCGCTGGCAGCCCCAATCCCTTGCAGGATCTTACTTTGGGTCCAGTAGCCGACCATGCGGGTGAGCCCGAGCACGAGCAGGAGGGACGCGATCCGATTTGGCCAGGGTGAGTTAGGCTTCATGGGTCGCAGAGGCAAGTCGTTGCAGTTGGCAGGCGGTGCGTTTGCCGCAGCCCATGCAGGTGGGAGGAAGGGGAATCTTATGCACGTCTTGGAAACTCAGGATCTTCCCAAACATCTGTTCGCGCTCCGGCTGGAACCCGCATTGCTTGGGATTGGTGCGGGGGTTGTCGAAGGTGCCGAAGAGCATGTCCCAGATCGGCAGGTCCGCATAGTTTCCCGTATGCCGTTCGTATTGGTGATGCACCCGATGGGATTCGGGCCGCTGGATGAAATTCCCCAACCAACGCGGGGTGCGGATGTTCCAATGATAAAAGTATTCCGCCACCGCCGTCAGCCCGGTATAGATGGTGCCCGCAACCACATCGCAACCTAGCACGAAATAAACCAGCGTGGCTCCGATGAGGGAATTCACGAGAATTTCCACCGGATGCTTGTAGAAACTGGTCAGCAATTCGATGCGCGTGGCGGAATGATGCAGTTGATGGCACAGCCGCCAGAAGAATCTCGATTCATGCCGGATGCGATGCCACCAGTAGTAAATGAACGTGGAAATGAAGTAGGCGATCAGCGCAGCAGTGGGAGCTGAAAAATGTTGTGACAGGTGCAGCAGACTGGAGGTGGCCAACCAGCGATCCCACGTAAAGCCCGCGAGGATAATAACGCCCGCCTGCAGCACATTGATCAGCGCAATGCGCCACCACCAACCACGGACTTGCGGTAACGCTGAGCCAGGGGAAAGGCGCTCCACGAGGATGAACGCCACGGCAGTGATTAGGAGAATTGGAATTAACATGCTCCGACCCTAAGCGAATCCACCCAACTCACCGAATTGATAAAACCATTGGCTCTATTGGTTTTGCCGATGGTGGCTCCAGACCGTTTCGGGTGGGGAAAAAAGTCCGCAGGTAAGGACCCGTGGAGCGGAGGATTTCCCTTTGCCACTGCTTCTCGCAAGCTTAGGCTTGCGATGTTCTCCATCCTCTCATGAATCATCACATCCTAGCCAGTCTGTTCGAGTTGCAAGAGTCTCACAGGCTCCTCTTCGTTGGCATTATCCTGCTGCTGTATGGCGCCAAGAAAATACCTGAACTTGCTCGTGGCCTCGGCAAGAGCATGAATGAATTCAAACGTGCTCGTAAAGAATATGACGACGAGGATGATCGCACCTGAGTGATTTCACTCTCACCGACGAATACCAAAACCTTCAGTCGAAGGGGGGTGGCTGAGCAACAGAGCCCAAAAACACGTCCGTCTTCTGAGCAAAATTTCACTTTCATTACTGCGGAATTGCGGGAAACTTTCTTTTGCAACCACCCTCTGCGGGGTTACCCTAAGTTCGAAATATCCGCCCCAACCCACAACCACATACTTTTATGAACACTCCCATGCTAGCTGGAATCTTTGGCCTTCAAGGGCCGGAAATGCTGCTGATCGTTGGTCTTGTCCTGCTCCTTTTCGGAGCCAAGAAAATCCCTGAACTCGCTCGCGGCCTCGGCAAGAGCATGAATGAGTTCAAACGCGCCCGCAGCGAATTCGAAAACGAAATTAACAACGCGGCCGAAGAATCTGAGCGCGCTGCTGAAATCCAACGCGTGAAAGACGAACGTCTCAAACAGGAGCGCCTTGCTGCCGCCGAAGCTGCCAAGCCCGTTGAGACCAGTCATTCCTAGTCAACCACTGCGTGCCTTCACGGCCCTCATCCAATCACGCCACAGGCAGCCTTCGGGCTGCCTGTTTGGCTTTATTGCTGGTGGGAAATGCCGCATTCGGGGAGGACAAGCCAATCGGAGTTCAGGTTAAGTTTGTCTCCTATAACTTACACAACTATATCCTCCGCCCAGAAGCGGGTTCCTCCACCCCCGCCAAGTCCGAACGGGAGATTTCCCGCATGGTGAAAATTCTAGCGGAACTGAAACCCGATATCATCGGACTGGAGGAAATGGGCACGGAGGAGGATTTGACAGATCTGCAGGAACGTCTGCGCGCGGCCGGGATAAATTTACCGGAGCGAGAATGGGTGGGCGGCCCGGATCCAGTCCGGCATGTGGCTCTGCTCAGTCGATTCCCCATCGCCTCCCGCAACTCCCGGCCCAGTCTGACTTACCAACTGGACAACGCCCACTTGCCCATGCAGCGGGGGTTGCTGGATGTGACGTTGCAGGTGGAACCGGGCTATCAACTCCGGCTCATCGGCCTGCATTTGAAATCCCAGCGGGAGGTGGAGGATGCAGATCAGGCGCTGATGCGTCGGGAGGAAGCCCACTTGGCCCGGCTCCACGTGGAGCAAATTCTGACCACCACTCCACAGACCAATCTGCTGCTTTTTGGCGACCTTAATGAATCACGGGATCAACCTGGCGTGCGGGAACTGAAAGGCCCCATCGGCCAGCCCACGTCGCTGCGGGAACTTGGCCTGGAAGACACGAATGGGGCCCGCTGGACTTACTATCATGAACCCAGCGATACCTACTCGCATATCGATTACGCAATGGCTTCCCCGGGGTTGGTGCCGGAACTGCGTCTGAAACTCAGCGGCGTTTACGGCGGTCGGGATTGGTCCGAGGCCTCCGACCACCGACCCATTTTCCTGACGCTCGTCCCCGTGGAACAAAATCCCTGAGCGGTGCCTGCTTGCACGGCACCAAGAATAGGCTACGCTGGCACCATGGGCATCCCTAAAACACAAACTTGGATTTCCGCAGAGGAATATTTAAATGGCGAACCTCTGAGCGAGATCCGCCACGAATACATTGATGGGGAAGTCTTCGCCATGGCAGGCGGCACGCCGAAACATAATACCGTTTCCCTTAATTTTGCTGGGGAACTTCGCAGCCACCTGCGAGGGAAACCCTGCCGCGTCTTCATGGCAGATGTCAAAGTGCGCATTATTACCTCACAGCAGGATATATTTTACTATCCCGATGTCATCGTGGCCTGTGATCCGAATGACGATAACGAGCAGTTCCTGCGCGCTCCGAAACTCATCATCGAAGTGCTCTCCAAGAGCACGCATCGCTTGGATCGAAACGAAAAATTCCGCAACTACATCACACTTCCCTCCCTAGAGGAATATGTTATCGCGGCACAGGACCGTCCGTGCCTCATGATCCACCGGCGGAGCAACCAGTGGGTGCCTGAGGTGATCGAAGACCCGGCGGAAATGGTGGTCTTGGAGTCGGTCGGCTTGGAGCTTCCGCTGGCGGCGTTTTATGAAAATGTGGTCCCTCCTTTAAATTAAGAAATTTTAGCCCAGTCGCGACGCATTGTCTTTGCGATTTCACGATTAAGCGATTGCCCGGCCCGGCAGACGTGCTAATTTACCAACCGCATTTTCCGTAATTACTAAAAACCGCCCATGACCTACATTCTTGACGCCCTCCGCTGGATTGGAATTCTGTTCCTAGTCCTGATGCTGTTTAACTTGGTGATCGTGGTGCATGAGTGGGGCCATTTCCTAGCGGCGCGCTGGCGCGGGTTGAAGGTGGAGAAATTTCAAATCTGGTTCGGAAAGCCGATCTGGAAGCGCACCTACAATGGCGTGCAATACGGCCTGGGCACCATTCCCTTTGGCGGCTTCGTCGCGTTGCCACAAATGGCGGACATGACCGCCATCGAAGGCGCTTCCGCCACCAATCCCGACGGCACGCCGGTGGAAAAGTTAGCGAAAATTTCCCCGCTGGACAAAATCATCGTCGCCTTTGCCGGACCCTTGTTCAGCTTCCTGTTGGCCATCGTCTTCGCGTTCATCGTATGGGGTGTGGGCAAGCCTGTGATGCAGTCGGAAAAGGAAGCTATGATTGGCTACGTGGACTCCGAACGTCCGGCGGGTGCGCCTAATGGGCTGAAGGTGGGAGACAAAGTGACGGCGGTTGACGGGGAAGAAGTAAAGAGTTTTTCTGGACCAGTGAATAGTGTCATGTGGGCGATCGTTTCCGCCAAGAATGACGACATCGTTTTCGACGTCGTGCGCGATGGGCAGCCGCTCAAGGTGACCATCAATGCTCCAACCAGCGGGGAGAATGCTGGCAAAGAGTTTAAGGAATGGGCTACTGCATCGTGGTGGAGCAAGATTTGGAATCGCCCACCGATGCGTCGGGTGGGGATCCTCTACGCGATGGATAACATTGCGGTGGATAAAATGCGGCCAAACAGTCCCGCTGAGCTAGCGGGCTTCAAGGCGGGCGACATTCTGCGCACGCTGAATGGCCAACGTATCCTGAGCCCGCTCGCCATTGTGGACGCGGTTACGAAGAAGCCCAAAGAAGTCTTAAATTTTGAAGTGGAACGGGATGGCAAATTGGTTCCCATCTCCGTCACGGCAGTCAAGCCTAGCAAGCCTGCAGATTACAAGGGCGAGGGTGAACTCGGTTTCGAGCCGTTTAAGGATGCGGATGAAGAACGCCGCAAAGTGGACGGCAGCAATATCCAACACCCTTCTCCCTACCAGCAAATTCACGACAGCCTGCAGACAACCTTCGCCACCTTGGGTGCCTTGTTTTCCAAATCCAAGGTCGAGGCCGGTCACATGAGCAGCGCCATCGGGATCATCAGTATTTATCACCAACTCTTCACCATTCAGAACGGCTGGATGCTGATTCTGTTCTTCACCGTCGTGCTAAATGTGAATCTCGCGATTCTGAACATGCTGCCGATTCCAGTGTTGGATGGCGGTCACATCACTATGGCATTGATCGAAGCGATCGGCGGTCGGCCGTTGCGCGGCAAAATAGTGGAATACGTTCAGGCTGGTTTTGCCGTGATGCTGCTGAGTTTCATGTTCTGGGTCATGCTCAAGGACGTGGGCAGCATGAAGTCAGAGAAATCCGAGCCCATCGAGTTCAGTGCTCCGGGTGCCTCTGAGGCCAAGTAATTTAGCGGGTGGCTCGGCTGGCTCAGCCGAACTCATATGGCGCAGTGCGGCCGAGACAGCCGCACCACCTTCTTGGCGGCCTTGGACCCGCACCTGTTGAATACCTCAGTTGCCAACTGCCCGAAAGCGCTCTATGCCGTGAGCCATGTCTGCTGAGCTTCAATACTGCCCCGATCTCTATCATTATCAACGCCGTGCCACCCGGGTGGTCACGGTGGGGAAGGTTGCCATTGGCGGCACGAATCCGATCCGCGTGCAGTCCATGCTGACCTCGGATACCCGGGACACGGATGCTTGCGTGCAAGAAGCGCTGGGTTTGGTGGCAGCGGGCTGTGAGATCGTGCGGGTCACGGCTCAGACCCGGGTTTATGCCGCCAATCTGGAGCACATCAAAGCCGCTCTGCTAGCTGCCGGATGCGATGTGCCGCTGGTAGCGGATATTCATTTCAAGCCGGATGCCGCTCTGGAGGCTGCCAAGTGGGTGGAGAAGGTGCGGGTCAATCCCGGAAATTACGCCGATAAAAAGAAATTCGTCCAGCGCGATTACACAGACGCTGAATACGCCGAGGAATTGGAGCGCATCGACGAAGAGTTCTCTCCGTTGGTGAAATTATGCCAGTCTCGCGGAGTGGCCATGCGCATCGGCACCAACCACGGCAGCCTGAGCGACCGGATTATGAATCGTCATGGCGATACCCCGCTGGGGATGGTGGAAAGTGCGCTGGAGTTCGCGCGGATTGCGCGGGGACTCGACTATCATAATTTCCTGTTCAGCATGAAGGCCTCCAATCCCAAGGTGATGATCGAAGCTTATCGCTTGCTGGTGGCTGAGTTGACGCGCTTGGGGCCGGATTGGAATTACCCCATCCACCTTGGCGTGACGGAAGCAGGTGATGGCGAGGACGGTCGGATCAAGAGCGCCATCGGCATTGGCAGTCTGCTGGCGGATGGCATTGGTGATACCATCCGCGTTTCCCTAACTGAAGATGCGGTGTATGAAATTCCCGTGGCGCGCGCCCTCTGCGTGACCGCCATTCCTGCTGCCTATCCGAAGCTGGAAACGATACCAGCCAATGCTCCCTGCGATCCTTTTCACTATAATCGTCGCGCCACCGAACGCTTGGAAATTCAAGGCCTGGGTGTTGGCGGCGGGGAAACCACTCGCGTCGTCGTCCCGCAAGCCAAGTGGAATGCCGTGGCGCACAAGCTCGCCTCGCTGGGGGAATTTCAGCCAGAAATCATCTTAGAAACCTGCGGTGTGACCGCCGTGGATCCACGTGATGAAGCCGCCCTGGCCGCCATCAATGCGGCCCCGACTGCCCAGTTCGTTACGCTGGCGGACGGGCTGAGTTTACCGGTCATCGCAGGCTATCGCTTGCTGGCGGCCAAACTTCAGGCGCGTCATCCGCTCCTGCTCAAGGACACCCTAACGCCATCCGACGATGACCACGCTGATTTCCAAACCAACCTGCTCACCGCCGCCACCAACGTGGGGGCGCTGCTGTGCGATGGCATTGGCGATGCGGTCCTGATCCAAGGCGAGGCCGCTCCCGGCCAAAGTCTGCGTCTGGCCTACAACACGCTGCAAGCGGCGGGCACGCGCATTTTCAAGACGGATTACGTGGCCTGTCCCAGTTGCGGACGGACGTTGTTTAACCTGCAAACGACGACCCAGAAAATCCGGGCCGCCACCGGCCACCTCAAGGGCGTTCGCATTGCCATCATGGGCTGCATCGTTAATGGTCCGGGGGAAATGGCGGATGCAGACTTCGGCTACGTCGGCGGGGCTCCAGGGAAAATTAATCTCTACGTCGGCAAGACCACCGTGGAATTCAACATCCCCGAAGACCAAGCCGTGACGAAGCTCATCGAGCTAATCCGCAGCCATGGCAAATGGCAGGAAGAGCCCGAAACTCCAGCCCACTCTGCGTAGCAGCCTGGCAAGAACTGGGCGCGCGCTCAATGCGGTTTGTGCTCATTAAATACATCCCGTTGCAACTCGCGGTGATCCGCCTTCCGATGAAACGGCAGGCCTTTCCACCAAAGGCGGAACGCCTGCCAATGGATGAGGAAAATGACTTTCAGCGTAACGATGGGAAATTTCAGCGTGAGCCAAGCCAGACGCGCGGTGGTTAGCTCCTGGCGTTTGCCAGTAAGGGCACTGAGCAGGACAGGCTCGTCGCCCTTGCGGTCATCAATGTGAATCTCCAAGTGCTCCTCCGGCACCTTGACCTTGAAATCGAACATCAGATCCAGCTCGGAGAAAGGCGACACGTAGAAATGCTTCGACGTGACCAAATGAAAGAAGCCGGGGCGCTCTGGTTCGCGGATGAGGTAAGGCTTCATTTCGCGAAAGGTATTCCCGACCTGCACCACCACGCATTGCGTCTGGCCAGCGGCATCCTCACAGAAATAAAACGAGACCGGGTTGAAAATGTATCCCAGCACCCGCGGCAGCGTTACCAACGTGATTCTGGTCTCCGGGTGCAGGGTCAGTCCCTGCTGGGCGATCCAGGCTAGGACGTGTTCCTTGACGGTGCCGCCCTTGATTTCCGGCAGCGTTAGGTGGTCCCGATCCCTGAATTCATAAAGGTTCCAGCGATTCCGCGAAAAACCATGAACTCGCTTGGCGACCTGATCAATTTCATCCAGATCCAGCGCCAAGTAGAACAATTGGTAATCGAAGCGATGCTCCTTGGGCTGCAGCCGATGGTGCATCACCTTGCATTCGTAGAGGCAGGAGCGGAGTTTCATGACCACAATGCTGCACCCGCAATGGCGCGGGCGCAATCAAGACCGCTGGTGAAGCCGTCTTCGTGGAAACCATACTTGAACCAAGCGCCAGCGTAATACGTCGTCTGGTCTGGACTCAAATGATTCAGCTCCGGCAACCGCCGTTGCGCGGCCAAGGCCGGGAGATCGAACAAGGGATGCTCGTAGGCGATGTGACGCAGGACTTTGGTAGGATCAATTTCCTCCCGGCAATTCAGCGAGACGAAATACTGCTGCCGCTCGGACACCCCCTGTAGGCGGTTCATCCAGTAATGCGTGCTGGGCCGACCGGCTTGGTCGAAACGATAATTCCAAGCCGCCCAAGCGCGCTTAGTGCGCGGCATGACGCGCTGATCCGTGTGCAGTGTGGCGAGATTCGGCTGATACTTGAAGGGCGTGAGCAACTCTATTTCCAGCGGACTGGGATCCGCCAGCAGGGCCAGCGATTGATCCGCATGGGCCGCCAGAATGACTTTGGGAAAAGTATCCGTGTGACCATCCGCCGTGGTGATGGTGACGCTATCGGCCTGGCGTTCCACGCGGATGACTTTGGGGCGAACTTGCACGTTGGGGCCCAGGGCACTTTTGATTTTCGCAACGTAGGATTTAGCCCCATCGCAGACGGTCCACCACGGATGCTGGGTGTGCAGACCCAGGAAACCATGATTATGCCAAAAGCGCAGCAGGGTGACCGCAGGAAATTTCGCCATGAGTTCCGGGGGCGTGCTCCAGACGGCACTGCTCATGGGGACGAGGTAGCGTTCCCACATGTCGTTGCCGTAGCCCCGGGCATCGATGTATTCCCGCAGCGTCATGGTGGCGAATCGCTCATCTGAAAGCGCCGGCACCGCTTCAGCGTTGAAGCGATTGATGGCCGCCAGCATTTTCCAATGCCGGGGATTGAGTAAATTTTTTCTTTGCGCAAAGAGCAGGTCCAGGCTGCCCCCATTATACTCCAAGCCAGACGGTTGATGCTGCACGCTGAAGGACATGTCGGTGCGCTTCGTGGCCACGTTGAGCTCCGCAAACAGGCGCGTCAGATTTGGGTAAGTCACGTGGTTGAACACCATGAATCCGGTGTCAATCGGCACGGGTGTGCCCGCCTCATCCACCGTGATGGTATTTGTGTGACCGCCCAGATAGTCATATTGCTCGTAAAGCGTAATGGCAAAATGGTCCCGCAACAACCACGCGGCCCCCAGTCCGGAAATGCCGGAACCAATAATGGCCAGACGGTTCATGCGGAGAAATGATGGGTTGTAGAAGAGTAAAGAGGCACGGCCTACAAACGCACATCTCAGCTGAATTGGATGCAAAAAAACCTCCGTCTCGCAGATCGTGGCCAAAGAGGATGATCCAAGAACGGAAGCTTCTGCGCAGCCTTTAGTGAGACGGCATTATTCGGGTGTAATTGGGTGATTTTCGGATTGGACATTTGGGTGTAATTGGGTGAAATTTCCCGCCGGAAGCGGCCCCTATGAAGAACGATACCATTCAGATTTCCCACGAACTCCTGCTCCTGCTCTCCGAAATTGATGAGTTCAAGGGGGCTTGGCGCACGATGGGAACGCTGGCTCCAGAGCGGCTCGCAGTGCTGCGGCAAGCCGCCACGATTGAGGCCATTGTTTCTGCTGCCCGGATTGAAGGGAGTGAATTGACCGCTCAGGAGATCGAGCGGGTGTTGGCCCGGCCATTGGTGAAATACTCCGCGAGCCGGGACGAACAGGAAGTGGCCGCCTACGCCGAGGCGTTGGAAACGATCTTCCGGGCATGGCAGAACATCTCCATTTCCGAAAATCAACTGCGGCAACTGCATCGGGATCTTATCCGGTCCAATGACACGGATCAGCGTCAGCCCGGAACCTACAAAGCACGGCCCAATCACGTGGGGGCCTTTGATCCGAGCGGAAACAAAGTGTTGTTCTTCCTGGAGACCGTCTCGCCTGAGGAGACACCGGGGCGCATGGCGGAATTGATCGCGTGGCTCAACGAGACACGAGAGCAGAAGCGCCTCCATCCCTTGCTCATCGTGGCGGTTTTCAAAGCGGTGTTCCTGGAGATTCACCCGTTCTCCGAAGGTAACGGACGTTTAAGTCGAGTGCTCACGACGCTGCTCTTATTGCAGGGCGGTTATGGGTTTGTCCCGTATATTTCTCTCGAAAGCGCCTTGGAGCAGAGCAAGGACAACTACTATCTGGCCCTGCGGCAGACGCAGGGAACCATACGCCAAGCCACGCCCAATTGGCAGCCTTGGTTGCGGTTCTTCTTCCGCGCCATGGTCCAACAAGTGCGGCAGTTGGCGCAAACGATCGAACGTGAGCAGGGCGCATTTTCCGCTCTCCCCCAATTGGCGCTGCACATTCTGGACTACGCTCGCGGCCATGGCCGAGTGGGCATGAGTCAAATGATTGAACTTACGGGAGCCAGCCGAAACACACTGAAGGAGCATTTCCGGAAACTCGTGGAGCATCAGCTGTTAGTGCAGCAGGGCGGGGGCCGCTCCACTTGGTATCAGTTGGCGTGAAATTTCCTGCTTCAGGACAAGGAGCGCTTCTCCTGATACACGCTGGCGGGGACGGGTTTGAGATCCCAGATGATGCCGAGCCATGAGAGGATCTTGAGACCGTAGTAGGTGGGATCTATTTCCCACCAGAGGAAACCCTGGCGGGCGGCACCCATATAACGATGGTGATTGTTGTGCCAGCCCTCGCCCAGTGTTAGGAGAGCGAGCCAGAAGTTGTTGCGGCTGTCGTCTTCGGTTTTGAAATCCCGTTTCCCCCAGACGTGAGCCAGGGAATTGATGAACAACGTAGCATGGAGCAGGACCGTGGAACTGATGAAGAATCCCCAGACCAACAGCTGCCATCCAGTCACACCCAACGCAGGGAAGTTGTTGCCCAGCCAACTACCTAGTCCGTAAAGCGCAAAACCCATGAGGGCGGGCACGATGAGATCGAAGCGATTCAAGAAAACAAGTTCAGGATATTTCGCGAAATCTTTGATGTCCTTATAGTTAGTGGGGAAGTTTCGGCTGCTCGTCATCCAGCCAATGTGCGACCACCAGAATCCCTTGGTAATAGGGGAATGCGCGTCTTCGTCAGTGTCTGAATGTCGGTGATGGTGGCGATGCGTAGCCGCCCACCAGAGCGGCCCGCGTTGGATGGAGCTATTGCCCAAGGCCGCAAAAAGAAATTGCACCACCCGACTGGTGTGGAAGGTGCGGTGGGAAAAGTAACGATGATAGAACGCGGTGATGGCGAACATGCGAATCACGTAAAGCGCTACGGCAACGAGCACCGCTGTGAGGCTCCATCCAGTCCAGATCACTCCCAGGCAGCCAATATGGAGGAAGACAAATGGCAGACAACGTCGCCATTCAAATTTGTCAGGCTTGGCACGCGTCGCATCGGCTCCTTCAGGGAAATAGTCCGAGTCGAACCATTGCAGCACGGTTTGCAGCGCAGACTTGGCTGCGGTGGGGGCTGGTGGGGTTGGACTCAAGCTTTGGAGGAGGGTGATGGTGGAGATACGGCAAACTCCTACTTAGGCACCCGGGCGAACGGTCTTGACTGCGGAAGGCTGCGGAACTTTAACGAATTTCGTTGGATCATAGCCGTGCTGTTTGAGTCTTTCAAGAATTGCTTGGTAGGTTGTTTCAGGCAGGGTGGTTCCGCGAGCCATGATCCAGCCATATTTGCGCGAAGGATGCCCCACCACCGTCCATTGATAATTCGGGTCCAATTCAAGAACCAGGTAGGCAACCTTAACAAAAGGCAAAAACTTCACCCGCCACTCCGCGTTGGTTTCTTTGTTATACACCTCCGCCTTGAAGGTCAGTTTCTTTTGCGGAGCATCGAAGGACTTTTTCCGAAACTGGAAACTATTACCGATGGAGCCGTCCGGCAGCAGCCAGTAAGTCTCGATCGAATCAACGCAATCCTTCTCCGCCCAGTAGGGAATATTCGCAATGACGCGCCAATCTCCCATGTAACGTGGCAGATCAACATGCGAGACAGTCTTCAGTGGCTGAGGAGAATTCATGGAGGTAGCGGGACGAGTGGCACAGGAAGAGAGGGCAAGACAAAAGAAGCTGCCAACCAGCACAAGGAAACGATTGAGGAAACAGTTCATGCGTTGGAAACGCACCAAGGCCTGCCTTGGATGCGTCAAACTCCACGCGCAAGTCCGGGAGGACCATGCATCGTGCCAGAACGGCCCGCCAGAGTTAGGCTATAGCTACGGATTCCCAGAAAAGCGGGCGATGAACTCCTCAGGAGCTAAAACCGGCACCGGACTTTTTGAAAATCCAGCGCCATCCCGAGTAACGATAAAATCAGCTAGAGCGGCTTCCGCTGCTGCTGCTTGCATGGCATCTTCAAGATCTGGAAAATCTAAATCGAAGGCTCGCAGCGCTGCTGTTTGCCCTGTCTCCACGACTGTCATTGCCATGAGAATATCTTTCAACATCTCTGTTGCCTTCTGGCGACCCTCCTTCTTGGCTACAATGTAGAAGGTGGTCGCCAAGGTGTGCCAGGCAATTACAACATCCGCATCAAGTGAGTCACAGGTGTCCAATACAGATTGACTGTTGGCATAATGAGGGCTGCGCTGAGTGACAATATCCAAGAGGATATTTGTATCGAAGAAAATCAACATGGGAAAATACTAGGAACCAAAACGCTCCATCATGGCCGCATCACGGACCGATTGAATGGTCTCCCCATCCTTGAGCTTCATGGCTCCCGCCCATTTCCTGCCCCAATCTCCTAGCTTCATTTTTAGAGCTTTGGTAGGCGCTTCCGCTTCCGTGAGTGAAATCACTTTGAAGGTGATTTTCCCCGAAAGAATTTGATAACCCACAACAGTTTCCCCTTCACGCAGATGAAGGAGTTCAAGGGGTAAGGATGTTTCTCGGAGCGTCATAAATTAATGGGTTGCTGTCGGATTCTATCCTGAAAGTAGGAAATTGCAAGCCAGAGCCTTGCGTGGCAGGCGTCGCATCCGTGGGCCAAACGAATTTCCTCTTGTCCGCAGTCGCTTCCCGACGCACTCAGTCTCATGCTGAAACTATCCGCCCTGCGCTTCCATTTGCTTCAGAAGGCAGCACCAGCGCTTGCACTGCGCATGCCTGCACCCTAGGCTCGCGGCCTTATGCGACTTGAATTGATTACCACCGGGACAGAACTATTGCTGGGCAACACGCTGAACACGCACCTCACTTATCTGGGCGAGAAACTTTTGCCGTTCGGCTTGCGCATCGGTCGCCAATTGGCTATTCCCGACGGAGACGTAATCCGCGAGTCGCTGCTGGAAGCCTTTCCGCGAAACGAAATCGTCATAGTGACTGGTGGCTTGGGGCCTACCAGTGATGACCTCACCCGGGAAATCACCGCTGATTTGTTGGGCCTGCCGCTGGAGGAGAACGCGGACGTGTTGCAACGGATCAAGGATCGACTGGCCCGACGCAAAAAGGAAATCAACGAACAGACGAGACGTCAGGCTCAAGTCCCCGTGGGCGCTCAGGTCTTAGCCAACGATTTCGGAACCGCCCCAGGCTTGTATTTTCCGGCTCAGGCCCATTGTCCCGCCACCGGTCGCCCATCCCCACATTTGTTTTTGCTGCCAGGGCCTCCCCGGGAGTTGAAGCCGATGTTCACCAACATGGTGTCCCCCATCCTGCGGCAGATCTGCCAAGGCAAAACCAAGTTGGCGGAAATGCGTAATTTCCGGCTGGCCGGCCTGGGGGAATCCGAGGTCTCCGCCACCGTGGAACCAGCCCTGCTGGCTCTGGGAGAAGATCTGGAAATTGGCTATTGCGCCCGCATGGGCGAGGTCATCGTGCGGGTGTTAGGAACGCCAGAACAAATGGAGGCTGCCCGCAACGTCGTGGCCGCTGCCTTTCCCAAGCAATTCTTCTCCGCCACGGATCAAAGCATGGAATTCACCGTGGTGGACCTGCTGAAGCGCTTTGGACGGACGGTGGCCACAGCCGAAAGCTGCACCGGTGGACTCATCGCGCATCGGATCACCAATATTCCCGGAGCCTCGGCGGTGCTCACCCGGGGTTACGTGACGTATGCGAACAGTGCCAAAGAAGAATTGCTAGGCGTCCCGGCCGCCCTGTTGAAGGAGCACGGAGCCGTCAGTGCCGAAGTCTGCCAAGCCATGGTGGAAGGCTGTCTGGCGCGCGCGGGCACGGATTATGCCGTAGCCGTGACGGGCATTGCCGGACCAGACGGCGGGAGCGAGCAGAAGCCGGTGGGCACCGTCTTCATCGGCATCGCCAGCAAAGACGGTCAAGCCACTCTGGTCGAACGCCACCTCTTCCCTTACGAGCGGGAAACCTTCAAGTTCACCGTTTCCCAGACCGCCTTGGATCTGGTGCGGAAGCGGTGCGCTGGGCTGTAAACGCAATCACCGCCGCCAAGTGCCGGATTTCCCCGCTGGGCAACACGCCCAGCGCAGCCTGGAAACGGCGGCCGCGCCCACTAAGTTGGCGGCCCCCGATTCCTCGGGTTTGTAGAAAATCAGCACCTGGCGGCGGTGATCTCAGCGCCGATTTATTTGCGCCGATATGTTTGTAATTAGCAAATTTCTAGCCGGAGCGTCCAGTAAAATTGCAAAATAATTTATGCGCCCGGTCCAAAGATTCGGGAAATTATGGCTTGAGAAATTTCTTAGGCCAATTAGTCATCCTTTCTTCTACCCACACGCCGGGTTAGCTCAGTGGTAGAGCAGTTGATTTGTAATCATCAGGTCGTCGGTTCAAGTCCGACACTCGGCTTCTTTTATTTCAGTCCTTCGGGCTCAGGGCGACATTCCGCTTGCCGAAGTTGCGGCTTCCGATTTAAAAACCTGCTGTAACTTTAAATCACACTGCAAGCACTATGGGAGCCCAATGGAAACAGAAATGGCGGGAAATGGCCGCCGATAAAAAAGGAAAAACCTCGACGAAATTCGTGCGGGAAATTCAGATCGCGGCCAAACTGGGTGGTCCGCATCCGGAATACAATGCGCGCTTGGCGGTGGCCGTGGAAAACGCCAAGAAGGCCAGCGTTTACAAGGACACCATCGAACGCGCGATTGCCAAGGGCGCTGGGTTGGATGCGGGCAGTGCCGCCATGGAAGAGTTGGTCTTCGAAGGCTTCGCCCCGCATCGCGTGCCGGTGATTGTGGAGGCGCTGACGGAAAACAATAACCGCACGGCACCGGAGTTGCGAGTGTTGTTCCGCGCGGGTTCGCTGGGGGCCAAGGGCTCGGTCGGGTTTCTGTTTAATCACGTGGCGCTGATCGAGGCCCATCATCCGGACGGCACTCAGGATCTGGAATCCGCCGCCATTGAAGCGGGGGCAGACGATGTGGTTCCGTTGACGGCGGATGATTTGGAGGAACTGCCGGAAGGGCATGTGGCGGGACGTTTCATCAGCCCCACCACCCAACTGGATGCGGTGGGCAAGGCGCTGAAGGCGGCTGGCTGGCTCATCACCACCAGTGAAATGAGCTATCTGCCCAAGGACTATCCCGTCCTGACGGAAGCGCAGCATGATGAGGTGCAGAAGTTCCTCCAAGCATTGGATGAGCATCCCGATGTCACCCGGGTGCATGCGGCCATGAAGTAGTAGCCCCTCAGAGATCCCTGAGCTGATAAGTGAATAAGAAAATCAGCAGGGCGGACTCGAGTCCTGTCAGATAGAGCAATCGTGAGGCAAACTCCAAGCCCACGAGGTGACTGGCCGCCACGAACGAGGCCGACGTTAGGATCGCCACGCCCAGCAGGAACACCCATTGGGGACCGAAAATGTTTCCTTTCGCCAACCGGACGCGACGCAATTCCTGACAGTAGCCATAGGCTAATGACATGAGAATAATGGTCGGAACCGCGTCCAATGAGAGCACGCCGCGGGGATCGCTCCGACCGATGCAGAAGTCGTAGCCACCATGCAGGAGGATCATCGCGATGATGGTGATGAGGCTTTGCTCCCAGAAATTGCGGGGGAAACGAACCCAGCGCGCCAACGCCAGACCGCTCAATCCGGTCAGCGCGATGTGCATGAAATTGGCCGTGATGAAGCGGGAAAGCGCGGACGCTTTGGCCAGTCCGCCGAAGTATTGAATGTTCTCCTGCATGGCAAAGCCCAGCCCGACGCAGCCTGCAGTCACCAGGATCTCCGCGTCTGACTTTTGCCGCAGCCACCACAGCAGGGGCGCGAAGAGGAGGAGCTTGGACAGCTCCTCTCTGAGGCCAACGCCGGAGACGTAGAAAATCAGATCGTTGACAAATTCCCCGTTCCGCTCCAACCCCACCAACCGTTCCTGCAGAGAAAGAATATACAGGGTGACAATGGGGCTGAGGAATCCGAGCGCTATCGCAGCAACGCTCAACCCGTGCCCGCGCACTGGCACCCCACCCAGCTGATGCAGCAGCAGAAACCACACCACGCCACAGAGCAAGGTCAACAATGATTCCACCAATGAACTCTGCGCCTGGCTGAAGACGTATTTTACCGTCAGGGTTAGAAGCTCCCCGTAATTCCCCAGCAGCAGCGCGCCCTCCCGCTGATGGTAAGCTGATAGCTGCTGCCATGGCTCCTGATATTCTGGAAGCGTCCGCAGGAGTTGCAGCCGATCCCGGAAGCGTTGATCCAGGCATAAGGTTAACGCACGCTTCTTGCAGGAGGCTGCTTCAGGCTCCTGCCCTGCCTTGATGTAATAGTCCAGAGCCTTGAGGAAATTCCGTTCCGCCAGGGCACATTCCGCCAGCAGTTCCTGGACTCTTGGCACCGGAGGCTGCTGCTTGGCGCTCTGTTCCAATGCGGTCAGGGCATTCTGGGATGCTGGATTATTCAGCCATAACACCGCTGCCGCATGCTGGAACAATTGCGTGCGATCCTCGTTAAGTTTGGCTAGAGCAATCAGCTGCAAGTAAAATTCATGACGCTCCTGGGCGGAAATGTCCTCTAGTTCTTCCAGCAGCTCCATGGATTCCGCGGACTCCTCCTTGGTTTCGTGCGGAAATAATTGCTGGGGGTCACCCACCCTAAAGCGTGACTGCAAGCCCCGCAGCCACTCTGTTAGCTGAGCTTCGGTGACTGGCTGTTCCGCCAGGTCCTTTAGAATCGCTTGCATCACCTCCTGCGGATCGGGTGCGGCGGCAGCCGCTTGGACCAGCTCCTCCAACTGAGACTGTGGGTCCGTGGGGTCGCTCCGCCCAACTTGGTGCGATGGCAGCGGCTGGGAAGGGGGATTTTTGCGGCCCAACGTCCACGCCAAAGCAAAACCTGCCAGCAATACTAGCAAGACAGTGCGAACAATGAAGCCCGGTTGCCGGGTGCGGTAATGCCAACGACGACGATCCATAGTGATCGCGATAGCATGGCTGCTGCGGAAAACAATCGGTGTTCTTAAGGCTCCGCCCCGCAGCCAACTGGAAGATACCCTACAGAATATCCCCCGGCTCGTAGCCAGCCGCAGCGGGAACTTTTACTAACCAAGCCAAGGCACGCTGAGAAATGGCCTCCACTTGGGCTTCGGCCGCCCCGGTGCTCTCCGCTCCACCTTGGAGCAGCTCCAACGCGCGGGCTTTGGTGAGCTTCAGTTCCGGCGTGGCCACGAGTCGGTCCAGCAGATCGTTCTCGCTGAGCTTCCCTTCGCGCAGATCACGCGCCGCCGCCACGGCGTGTTCTTTGATGAGTTCGTGGGCGGTCTCGCGCCCCACGCCATTCTTCACAGCTTCCATCAGGAAGGTGGTGGTTAGCAGGAAAGGCAAATAGCGCTCCACTTCGCGACGCACCACCGCCGCGTAAACGTCCATTTGATTCAGCACCACCAGCATCGTTTCCAGCAGCCCATCAATCGCAAAGAACGCATCCGGCAACACCACCCGACGCACCACAGAGCACGAAACATCGCCCTCATTCCATTGGTCCCCCGCCAACGCGCTGGCCATGGTCACGTGACCTTTGAGGATCGCGTGCAGGCCGTTAATGCGTTCGCAGGAGCGGCTGTTCATTTTGTGGGGCATCGCACTGGAACCGGTCTGCCCTTTGGCAAATCCCTCGCTCGCCAACTCCTGACCCGCCATCAGTCGCAATGTTTTCGCGAAGCTGCTGGGACCACTGGCTAGATCACACAACACGCTAACCACCCGGAAATCCAGACTGCGGGGATACACCTGCCCCACCGCTTGGAACGCTGCAGGCAGCCCCAAATGCGTCGCGATGGCCTGCTCCAGCGTGGCCACTTTGGCGATATCACCATTGAACAAATTGATCTGATCCAACTGCGTGCCCGTGGCGCCCTTAAGCCCACGCACCGGATAGGTTAGCAGCACATGCTCCAACATTTCCAGCGAGCCGAGCAACTCCTCGGCAAACATCGCCAGGCGCTTGCCTACGGTTGTCGTTTGCGCAGCCACATTGTGGGTGCGGGCGGTTAGGATGTTCGCTTTGAACTGCACTGCGCGGGCGGAAAGTTTCCCCAACACCGCCACCGCCTTAACCCGAATGGCCTGCAGCGAACGGTAAATTTGCAATTGCTCCACATTTTCCGTCAGGTCCCGACTCGTCATGCCCTTGTGCACATGCTCGTGGCCTGCCAGTTCACAAAATTCATCGATCCGCGCCTTCACATCGTGCCGCGTGATCCGTTCGCGCGCCGCAATGGCTTCCAAGTTGATCGTGGAAATGACATTTTCATAAGCCGCAATGGCCTCCGCCGGAATCGCCAAACCAAGGTCCCGCTGGCCTTTCATCACCGCAATCCAGAATTCCCGCTCCAGGCGGATTTTCCCGGCAGGGGACCAGATTTCGTTGATGGCAGGCGTGGCGTAGCGTTCGGCTAATACATTGGGGATAGTCATTTCGCAGGGAAGCGCGGGAATCAGCAGTGTTCAACTTGGAAAAGTGGGATTGTGGGGAGCGTAAGGTCCAACTCCAGCCGTAGGAAGTGCTTCTGCGCCCATCGTAGCGGGGGAGCCCTCGCCCCCATCATTGTAAAGGGAGCGCCCTTCCCAGCGCAGTGCTTCAGAATCACTCGTGACGAGGGCGTCCCGACCACAGGGTGGGAGCGGGGGCGCTCCCACTACGACGCCCTCAGTTGACAATGCCGGTGCCGTCCATAGCATGGCTCACCTAACTCCCCATGCCTGCCACCCTTCATTCCCTGCTCAAACAACACTTCGGCTACGATCAATTTCGTCCGCTCCAGGAGGAAATCATTACCGATACCCTGGCCGGACGCGATGTGTTAGCATTGCTGCCCACCGGGGGTGGGAAATCGCTCTGTTTCCAACTCCCAGCATTGGTGGGCGAAGGCCTGACGCTGGTGGTGTCCCCCTTGATCGCACTCATGAAGGATCAGGTGGATCAACTCACGGCGGCGGGCATTCCAGCGACGTTTCTCAATTCCACGCTCGATCCCACGGAGCAACGGGAACGGCTGGATGGCTTGCGGAATGGGCGCTACCGCCTGCTCTATGCCGCTCCGGAGCGCATCATGACCGCGGGTTTCATGGCGGAACTGCCTGCGCTCAACGTGGTGCGCATCGCCATTGATGAAGCCCACTGTATCAGCGAGTGGGGCCATGATTTCCGGCCGGAGTATCAGCAATTGCCCGCGTTGCGGAAAGAACTGCCGAACGTCCCCGTCATCGCGCTCACCGCCACGGCCACCGAGCCGGTGCGGGAGGACATCGTGAAACATTTGGAACTGCGCGCTCCCCAGCGCTACACCGCCAGTTTCAATCGGCCGAATTTGAGCTATCGCGTGGAAGCCAAATCCACTCCGTTCCAACAGGTGATGGAATTCCTTCAATCGCGCCCAGACGACAGCGGCATCATTTACTGTCTCTCCCGCAAGACCACCGAAGAAGTGGCTAGTAGGCTTACCGCGGCGGGCATCCCGGCGGTCGCTTATCATGCGGGCTTGGAACAAAAGCAGCGCGCGGAGAATCAGGAGCAATTTCTCCGGGATCGCGCCCGCATCGTTTGCGCCACGATTGCCTTCGGCATGGGGATCAACAAGCCGAACGTGCGCTTCGTGGTCCATTATGATCTGCCGAAAAACCTTGAGGGTTACTATCAGGAAACCGGTCGGGCCGGACGCGATGGCTTGCCGGCGGATTGTCTGCTGCTTTTCAGTCCAGGCGATGCCAATCGGTTAACTTCCTTTCTGGATGATGTCACGGACCCGGCCGAAGCCGCCCGGTTGCGGCATTTGTTGGACCAAGTGGTGCATTATGCCGAGATCAGCGATTGTCGGCGGCGGGTATTGTTGGAGTATTTCAGCGAAGTGTATCCGGAGACCAACTGCGGTGGCTGCGACAACTGCGCTAACCCCAAGGAAACGTTCGATGCCACCATCCCAGCCCAGAAGCTGCTGTCCTGCGTGCTGCGGGCCAATCAGTCCAGCCGCTGGCAATACGGCCTGGGCCATTATTGCGATATCCTCGTCGGGGCTAACACCGCCAAGATTCGCGACCAAGCGCACGACCGCATTTCCACCTATGGCATCGGCAAGGAAATGACGCGCAACGAATGGCAGAGCATCGGCCGGGAACTCGCCCGCATGGGCTTCCTGCATTCTGATGCCACCCGCATGGGCACCTACAGCGTGACGGACGCAGGATTGCAGGCGTTGAAATCGCGCCAGAAATTCACCCTCACGCGACCCGCCCCGCAGCCAGAGAAGGCCAAACGCACCCTCAGCACCCAGGGCCAGATCGCCTGTGACGAAACGCTCTTTGCCGCCCTGCGCACGTTGCGACGGGAGTTGGCGGACGCGCGCGGCGTGCCGCCGTATGTCATCTTTGGCGATGTCCCGCTGCGTCACATGGCCCGACAGTATCCGGTCTCCGATGCCGAATTCCTCCGCATCCCCGGCGTCGGTCAGCAGAAACTCCAGGACTTCGGAGCCAAGTTCACCGCAGCGATTCAGGCGCATTTGCAGGAGCACGAGCGCCAACCCTTCGAGCCCCTCCCAGAGGAAACACCCCGCGTCAAACCAACCCGGGATAAAACCATCCTGACCGACACCCAGGCCGAAACCCTGCGCATCTTCCGCCTCAATCCCACCGTGAAGGGCGTGGCCGAAATCCGCAAACTAGCCGAAAGCACCGTCGCCACCCACCTCGCAGAAGCCATCATAGCCGGCCATGCCGACGACCTCACCCCACGGGATTTTCTAACCGAATCGGAAATCACCGAACTGCGCGAAGTCTTCGCCCACGCCGAAAACATCGACCGCCTCGGCCCCATCAAAGAAATGGTCGGAGAGAAATTCACCTACCCCCAACTCCACTTCTTCCGCGCGTTTCATGTGCGGGGGTTGTGATTGACCGAGCGAATATTTCCATGTAGTCTGCCGCCGCTGACAGCTAACAGCCGTTTACACTCCCCACGCCGTCACTGACGATGGAATCTCCTATTATTACTTCGCAAAAACCTGAGCCAATCAGAACTGGCATGGCGCAACGTGGCCCCGTGATGTGGCGCGCGGTGCCACTGGAAGAAGCAGACCGGGAGTTTGACTATCATTTCTGGCAATCACAGACAGCCGATGCCCGCTTTGCCGCCGCTTGGGAGTTGGTGGAAACGGCTTGGAAAATTAAAGGACTCCCTGCTCATGAACTCCGACTTCAACGATCTGTTGTCCATTTTGAACGATTGCCAGGTTAGGTATTTGGTGGTCGGAGGTTACGCTTACATTCATTATGCCGAGCCTCGTTATACCAAGGATCTTGACCTCTGGGTGGAGCCATCTTCAGAGAATGCACTTCGCTTGCGCGAGGCGTTACTTCGCTTCGGCGGATGGGTTGAGGGAATGTCCTTGGAGTATTTTACTACCGAACGCACGATGTTTCAAATCGGCCTGCCTCCGTGTCGTATCGATTTTTTGACATCGGTGCCAGGGTTAAATTTCGCATCCTCGTATGATCAGAAGAAAGTGGTGGAACTTGACGGTCACGCCGTGCCGTTCATTTCTCTGGCAGATCTGATCATCGCCAAACGCACCTCTGGCCGCGCCCAAGATCTGCGTGATTTGGAGGGACTGGAGCGTCCGCAGTGACCTGGCCGAATCACTCCTTGGCAGGCTCACCAGACCTCCGTCCCGGTTAACTCGCGGATTTCATTTGCCAGCACTTCAGCCTGAACCCAGTGATTCAATTTCTCTGTCCAAATGTGATGCATGGTGGCCAACGCAGCCTCCGTTTCCCTAATCCGCAGGGCGATGCCGCCCAGCATTTCCGACTGCCGCCGCAGAAGTAAGCGAGAGGGCGGTCGGAACTTCTGTCTAAATGTGATTCACCTCCGGTTTCTCACCACATCACCCAAGCGTCCTGAAGGGAGGCAAGCGCCGTTAGCGGTCAGTATCTCTTTCCCGTGAGTTTTTCCAAATCATCCTCACATTTTAACAACTTGGCCTGATTTTCTTGATAAAGCTTGTATTCCGCAGATTCTGAATCTCGGTTAACGGCTAGCGCGCGTTCACTTTGAGTATTACCTTCGTAAGTCGAGATGCGCGACTTGAGATCAGCGATGATTTGCTCGAGAGTAGGTGGAGAGGATGGATCAATCATGATGTCAGGTGGTTGTTTGGTTGTTGACGCCTGAATGGCTTCAAAATTTGATGATGTAATGGACTGAGGCGTTCTTGGGCCGAGTTTCTGTCGCGGCTCCTGGAGACTCTTGTGGAACATCTCCGGTATTACCGTTCAAACCGCTGATCGCGGAATACGGACCTCCACTAGCAATGTTACTCTGCGAACTACTTCCGATGGAAAGCGAGTGATTTCTCAATGAATCATTCTGAACAGAGCCAACCATATCGCCAGTGTTTCCGCCGCCTGCCATTGCTGTGCGGGACGCAGCACCCGAATCTCGCCCTGAACCGCCATCGGCACCGCGAAGAAACCGACCCCGATAATCCGGTAATTGAAAAGTTGTGGTGCCATTCCCAGCACCATGGGCGATTCCTATCGTCGCAAACAGTCCAGCATACGTCGAACGTGAAATCGCTGATCCATCACAAATCAACCAACCCGCTGGAGCAGTATTTCCTGCAAATGCAGACACCGTTCCTTTTGGTATCAGGGATTCCAGAATCGCAGGGGAGAGTTTAGAAATAGTAATGGCTCCATCCGATATTGTGGCTGCACTATATGCCTGCATCGCAAACGGCACCGCCAGCACCCGTTGTCTTGGAACTTGCGCGACGCCACCCACAGTCAATTCCAGCCATTGCTCCCCACCAGCGGCTAAAGCGCCCGAAATGCCACTTCCAGAGTAACGGTAGGTGGCAGTGATGGTTTGACCGACGCTGGGAGGGCTGGCGTAGCTGGCGGTGATGCTGCCAGTGGCGTAGGTGACCTGAAAGGGGATGACGGGAGGTGCGATGGTGATGGTGGCACCTGTAGTATAGCCGCTTCCGGCGTTCGTGATGTTGATGGCTGTCACAGAACCACCGGAAATGGTAGCCGTAGCAGCGGCACCAGAACCGTTTCCTGTAATCGTGACAGTAGGGGCTGCGGTATAACCGGAACCTCCGCTGGTCACGGTAGCTCCAATGACAAAGCCGGAGATGACGTTGCTGGTGGCGGTGGCCGGAGCACCGGGGTTCCCTGTGGTTTCATTCCAACTGTAAGTGCCATCGGCCACGCTCACCGTGCCTGCGACCACTGGCGTGTAACTGAGCGCTTTCTGGAAGGTTTGCGTAGTTCCGTCCGTGATGGCGACGGTTTCGGAAACGAGGGTGGCGCTGGTTCCGGTGGCCCCAAACTGGAAGCCATAAACGCCGTTGGGATCGACTGTCACATTCCCCATGTTCTCCGAATAAAGCTGGGCACCCGCCGTGGCTGCATTGTAGATTTTGACGCTCATGGCTTTCGTCCCCGGTTGTGGGACTCCAGCGGCGTTCGTTAGGCGTCCCTGGTAGTTGATGAGTGAGGGCACATCCGCAGGCGCAACCAGAGCGGTGACCTGCATGATGGCGAGGGCGGATAGGATTTGGATTGTTTTCATATAATTACGGTGAAATTAAGACTCAGGGAATGAAGACGGTAGTGCGGAAGAAGTAGCTGGAGGGGTGGATCGGGCTGTAGAGCGGGCCGGAGAGGATGGTGGTCTCGTCAAACGAGAACAGCTTCTGAGTGCCATCGCCTGAATAGGTAGTTTGTAGGACCCAGTTCGTCAGATCGCGTGTGACCCAGACTTGGTAGTCCCGCCCAGAGACCGTAGGCAGCGGCAGATGGAAGATGCCGTTCGTGAGACTGCCCTCCGGACGGAACAGGGAGGCGGAGTTGTTGGGATCAGTGCCCGCGAGGTATTCCATCAGATTACTGGTAGCATCGAAATCTGCGTCTGCCGCAGGATTGACCCAGTAGTTTCCGAAATGCGTGATCTCCCAACCATCAGGCAAGCCGTTCCCGCTGACGTCCGTGGTGGATGACGGGGTGATCGGATAGAGAACCTCGATCAAGCCTGGGTGATTTGTGTTGGATGCGCTTTGGGTGCCTACTGTCGCAAATGATTCACCAAAGGATGCGTGATTTGAGAACGCGCCGTTAGTGGATTTACCACCCCCGGAATCAATTTGGGCGAAGGCCAGAGCGGGAAGCCCGAGCAACGAGCAGGTAATGAAAATGCTAAGAACGGTGGACATGAGGACGTTTTATGAGGATTAGCTGCAGCTTTCAGGATGCCTGAGGGACCAATTCCGTATTAGAGATGGTCGCTTCTCATAAACTCTTATTTCTGAACGGCAAGGGAAACCCCGTCAAAAGTCCACCATAGCGCCTACAAAATAACGTTTAGTGCGGCCAAGGTTATTTATGTAACAAAAATATGGACGCTCGCAACTAAACTGGCTAGATCGCACAAAAATCCTGACCCGTTAATCTTTTGTTCCGCGTGTTGCATTCCCCTGCTTCATGCCATGAACCACCAGCCGTTCAGATTGTCGCTTTTAGAGGACACCGCAGCCATTCTCTCTGGCAGCGGCGGCGGGGAGATGTTGTTTTACGCCCGTTCCGGTTTGGGGGTTGCTGTAGCAGGGGCGCGCTCAAGACTGGGAAATTCCAAAACTACCTCAAGGATTTCCTCCATACGGGCTAGGTGCTTTACTTGGTGGTGCAACTGGAGTAAGTGCTATCAGGAGATTTACGCTGCAGCTCCCAACCCGGTTGAATCGGGTGAGCTCGGGTGCTCCCGTGCCGAGGGTTGCTGCGGATTCCTAGCATTTAAATAGGCGATTCGACCGAACTCTGTGATTCCGTATGAAGCTGCAACAGGAAGGCCTCGCATTCTCCAAAATCGGGTAAATGTGGGCCGATAACCTTCTTGGGAGACTAAGTTGGCGATGATCAAACCACTTTCTACGGCGTGCCAGAAGACACGAGTGAATGCCCTTACTCCTTCGGGTCCATAAGCTCGAACCGCAGCCCGTAAAGCCTCTGGACTAAGCGGACCATTGCTATTGTGAAGCGGCTCCAATAAAGCAGCGATGGATTGGATCGACATGGCGGAGGAGTTGTTTTGCATTGTGTTCATAATTTGATTTGTGTTGGGATTTTGTCTCATTTTTCTAGTTGTGCTGAGTTTGGTTTCGAAGGCGGCCCCGAAGTTCGGAGGCTACGGATGCCACCACGAGGATGGTGATTTGGATCTCCTCGGCAGTGGCGTGGGCCGAAATGCACATAGAGAAGATCGCCATTTCCAATTGCCCGCAGGTCGTTAACGCCCAGGACCCTTGCGAGTGCTCAGAATTTTCCCTTAGCAGAGTCCGCATCAGTTGTGCGCCCCACCAAGGTTCTTCGTTATTCGTCCCTGCGGTATAGACACACCGGAAATCATCCTGCCTGAATCCATGTAATTGCGGTCCAAGCACGACAGGTTGTGGGCTCGAATTCTCAATATTGATAATCACGGCGTGGCTACCGTCATCAAGGATTTCGTATTCGAAGCCGGCTAGGTCTAGGGCTTGCGTAACTCTGGTGTCTGACTGGAAGGACCTTATGTTCATGATAACTAGTTGGTGATGGGTTGTTTGAAATATCTGTAAGTCATTCACAATAAGCGAGTTATGAGATTTGTCAATCACTGGATTAAAATATCATTAAAATTATTTTTTGGAGCACGAGGAACTGAATTGGGATTTTAAGTCGGTGGGGCGGAACAGTCTCTCTCTGTAGTCCCCAAAAGGCACCTCTCCTCGACCGTGATTGGTTTTAGATTTTATTTTAGATTTTACTTAAAAGTTAAAAGTAAAAGTCCAAACCCCAGTTAGGTCAGATGCATTGCCACACCGACGCCTTGCGTTACTGCTCTCAATGAAGTTTCCCCGATGACAGACAACACGGGTGACAACTCTTGGAGAATCGTGTTCTATTCCAGTGCGAATGCAGCCGCATAAGAACCCAAAAATCTCAAAACCCAGAGTTTCCCGCTGGGCTGCCCACATGGAAGCCAAGGTTCGGGAGCCACTACGCGGTGGGAGCAGGATTCCCCTTCCCCTTCAGGGCCGTTTATCCTCTTGGAAACGGAATGGCACGGCCCCCGTAATGGCCGTGCTGGTGATGCTGGGGCACCAGTGGCGTTCCACGTGGCCGATGATCAAGTCGTGCCCGGTAAAGTGATCCACGCCGGGCGGCCGTTCCGGATTATACATGGAATCCGTCATGTCCCGCATGAACACCACGCTCTTTCCCAGATACGTCTGCTGGCGGATGCCAAATGGGCGGCCCAAGACACACATATTGAGGTGGACGCCGCACAGGATCACATTATCGATGCCGCGAGCGGCCAGCAGATTCCACGTTTCCTGGCCATTGTCCGTGAGGGCATCCGCCTCCTTGAGTTCGATGAGCCGGTGCTGGCGTTTCCACGGTGGGACGATCTCACATTTGGTCCCGCTGCAGGAGCATCCCATGTCGCTGTCGTCCACGGGCAATACGGCCTCGTGTTTGGGGTCCGTCCAGCACCAGGCGGTGCCCCAGCGCGGGGCGGTGGCAAGGGGAACGGGGGTTTTGACGAAGGGGGCGGCTTGGGCGAGTTTCCGCTGCGGGGTGCCGGCGTAGAAATCTGTCACGCTGCTGGGGGCATGAATGACGAAAATCCCCTTTTCCCGGGCGGTTTTCAGCATCGCATTCATGGGGCCGGCCAACTCGGTGACGCGGCGGGCCGCACTTTTGCACCAGTGGTCATCCCACATATCGCACACGATGATGGCAGTTTTCCCGGCTTCCCAAGTGGCGGATTTTTCGGAGATCTTCCCTTCGACTTTGTCACGGGAGCGCAGCGTGAGGGAGAGTGGCCCGGCGAGCAGACTGGTGGTCATGGTAAAAAGAAGGATCAGGATTCGCATGCGGACTTCATAGCGGGGAAAACGGCGGGGAACAAGGGATCCGGTGAAGTGGGACGTCACAAAAACGCGGGTTGGGGGAGCGGGGCAGGGGAAAACAGAAACATCCTGAAGGAGGCTGACTGGCTTGACCCGCATGGAATTCGACGGGGAACTTGGAGCCCGGGACATCCCCATGCATTACGGTGTCGAGGAGTTGAAAGAGGGTTTGGCCTATGGTAGTCATCAGTGATACCACGCCATTATCCGCCATGGCAAAGCTGGGCTGGTTGGAGTGGCTAAGGGAACGGTGGAAGGTGGTGATGGTGCCGCAGGAAGTTTGGGATGAATTGGAAAAAATAGGTGACGAGACGGCATGGAACGTCTGCTCTCAGCCCGAAGCGCAAATTGGCTGCGAGTAACCGTGGCGGAGAGACGGAGGCGTCCAATGACAATGAGATTCCATTTCCTGCGAGCGTGCCAAAGAATCAATGCTGCAATTGGCGGTCTTGGAGGGATGCCAGTATGGCCCCTGAGCAAGCACGCTTGGCGCGGGCGTGCGCCACGGGCATTCCTTCAGGAATGCGTTACGGCCATCAATGAAACCCGGGGTATCGTTCGTCCCGCGCCCAAGCCGCGCTCGTCTCTGCGTCCCCGGCCGGGGACTTCGAAGGTATTTCCAGGGCTGAGCTTCATCAGACCAAAGCAGCGCACTGGGACCGCTGCAGAATGGGGCCTCTGGGGTCTCCGTTGGTTCTTTGGCAGTTGCGCCTGACTCTGGTCGCTACCGCGCAGATCTTCAACAAGTGACAGCATTGGTATATTATGAAATGTGTCGTTTGAGAAACACACCGCTGCACACTTTGGTGAATTTTGGGACATCGTGAAAAAATAATTGGCAAGTGACACGATTGGTATATTATGGAATATGTTACTTACATCCGATCCCCCATCCATCGTCGAACCCTTCATCAATCGACAAGCGGATTTGAAAATCCTCGACGAGATTCATGCGCGGCGGGGAGCGCAATTCTTGGTGGTCTATGGGCGACGGCGGATTGGTAAGACCGCGCTGCTGAACCACTGGTTGCGGGGTCGAGCCAAGAAGCTGCAACGACGGGGGTTCTACTGGGTATCGCATCGGGCCACCGCAGAGATTCTGCTGGCCAGTTTTTCTGAGGCGTTGGCCTCCTGCCTGGGTCAAGCGATATCCGGTCGCATCCGCTTTGGCTCATGGGAAGAAGCCTTCCAACAAATGTTCGCCCTGGCCAAAAAGGAATCGCTCACGGTCATCATTGATGAATTCCCCTACTTGGTGGAATGCGTTCCGGGGATTGCCTCGTTACTGCAGAAATTGTGGGATGCGGGCAAAGCCGGATCCCAGTTGCGGCTGATCCTGTGCGGCTCCCAGTATCAAATGATGCATGCGTAGTTCTTCACCCCCAAGCAACCGCTCTACGGACGAGCGACGGCATCGCTGTTAGTGGAGGAGATTCCACCACAGAACCTGCGCGAGTTCCTGCCACGCTACAGCGAGGTGCAGACGGTCGAGACCTTTAGCGTCATCGGTGGTGTCCCCAAATATCTGGAACTCTGGAATGACCGCGCACCGGTGTTAGACAACATTCGAGACCTCTTGCTTTCACCTGCGTCCGTTTTTCGGCATGAGGCATTATTTCTTATCCACGACGAAATTGCGGAACCGCGCACCTGCCTGGGCGTGCTGGAGGCCATTGGCGGCGGATTGCGCACGCCGGTGCAAATCAGCAAAGTGACCGGCCTGCCGATCACGCATGTGGGAAAATACCTCCATCAGTTACTGGCCCTCAAAATGGTGCGGCGGGTGCAGTCGGTCGAAGCCCCGGATCCTACACAGACCCGGCTGAGCCGCTATGAAATCACGGATCCCTTCCTGCGCTTCCACTTCGAGTTCATGCATCCGCATCCCGACTTGATCGAAACCAAGCGCATTGGCCGACTCATGGAAATCATTACTTCCCGGTTCGAAGCTTACGTTGGCAAGTCCGGTTATGAAGAACTGGCCCGGCGTTATCTTACGGGCTTGGGAGATACTGGTAAACTGTCCTTTACTCCACGCATGGTTGGCCGGGCGTGGTGCACGGGAGCAGAGGTTGATGTTTTCGCCACCGATCCCAAGTCGCAGAGCGCCCTGCTAGGAGAATGCAAATGGACGACCCGCAAGGTAGATGTGGACGTGCTGGCGTCCTTGGAGGCCAAGGCGGCCGCATTCCCACGATTAGCGCGCTGGAAAAAGCATTTCGCAATTTTCAGCCGCAGTGGATTCACCGCAGCCCTCAAGCGTGAGGCTGCGCAGCGTCAAGTTATGCTGATGGAAGGCACGTTGCTGGAATAAACCTTCACCTGCGCCTATTCAAAGCCAAGCTGAGACCTTGAAAGGATCCCCCAATGAAAAACCGTGCGTCTACCGCCGTTGCGTTGATCGTCTTCCTTTACCTGCTGGGGTATTTGGTCCCAAGCTTTGCCATCCGTTCGTGGCATAGGCCTGGCCCCTTGGTGGTTTATGGAATGGGCTTTCGTGGTGCCAGCGCACCTGTGTTTCCGGCACCACAGTTTGCTATTTGGTATGACAAAGCCTATCACCCCCTGCAAATGCTGGACCGCATGCTGACCGATCAATGGTGCTCTCCGAATCGGTTCGACACGGTGAATGATTACCGTTTCTAGCCAGCATCCAGTGGTTTGCTTAACGAATCCCCATGGGGCTTAAGTGGGGTCGGATCGACGGCTGCAACTTTTCGACTGGAAGCAGATCTTGGTTGGCTCAAAATTGCGTGTTACTGGAAGCGACGGACGCGGTAGAATTCAAGATGATCATGGACTTGGAAATACCGGATGATTTAGCGGAATCTTTTCCGACTGAAGTAAATGCCAGACAACGCAGGGTGTTGCTGGAATTGGCGTGTGGAATGTATGCGGCCCACAAGTTGACGCTGGCCCAAGGAGCCAGGCTGGCTGGCTTGACCCGTATGGAATTCGATGGGGAACTTGGAGTCCGGGACATCCCAATGCATTATGGTGTCGAGGAGTGGAAGGAGGATTTGGCCGATGGTAGTCGTCAGTGACACCTCGCCATTATCCGCCATGGCAAAGCTGGGCTGGTTGGACTGGCTAAGGGAACGATGGAAGGTGGTGATGATGCCACAGGAAGTATGGGATGAACTGGAAAAAATAGGTGACGAGGTGGCATGGAACCGTCTGCTCTCAGCCCGAAGCGCAAATTGGCTGCGAGTAGCAGTGGCACCTAACTCTGACCGCACGCCCCCGGAACTATCAAAATTAGACCCTGGGGAAATTGCAGCAATCTTATTGGCGTTAGGTTTGGGCGCGGAGCGCATGGGTGCCACTGCTGGGGAAATTGCATCGCAACGGCGGCGGGACGCACGCCGCTCCCAGTGGGTTGTATCGCCACGCTTTTACGACTGCTCGCTGATTTTCAAAGTCTTTACTCACTGGGGTCAGTTGGATCAGTTCATTTTATTGTGACTCGATTAAATTGTTCCTAATCAGCGTAACGCTTGGCTCGGGATGGCGCAGATGATGGTGAGACAAATTTTATTACACCCGTTCATTGCCCGCCGTGAAATCATCCTTTTCGTTTTTATGAGTAATTCAATCCCACCGAGTCCGCCTCCGCCACCCATCCCTGTAGGATTCAGCGCCAGCACGTGGTGGCGACAGGGCACCGCTTGCAAGGTCCTGGTGGTTTGTGTTGGGCTGATCCTGCTCATGCTGTTCCAACCATGGGATTTCGGAGTGGCGGGTTCCTATACCACGGAGCCGGGCATCGGCAGCCGGACGTATGAAGTCTGGAGTGTGCAAGCCAGTGGAACGGCCAACGCTTTCGCGCAGCACGAAGGATGGATTCCACTGATCTGCCTCGCATTGATCCTTTATTTTTGCGGCCAGGTGCGACGCGATCTGGGCGGTCGGGTCTGGATTCCATTTTGGGCTGCCCTAGTGCTCCTGCTCTGCGCCATGGATGCCTTCCGCACGCAAAGCCATCAGGTGGACGCCTGGCTTGCGGGCTTTGACATCAATCATCGACCGCAGGCGCAAATTCCTGCCGCCATTTATTGGACCAATATTTTCGGCCTGATCATGGCCGTTGCGGGCTGGCGGTTCGCCAAATCAGCAGCCATTACGACGTCACCATGAATCCAATTTCTGTAAAATATGCCGTGCCCAATCGGCAGGTCTGGATGCTGCTCGGAACTGCCATGCTGTTCGTGTGCGGAGTCGTTTTCGCAGCGCTGACGGATCCTCCGCTCTGGGGCATAGCCTTGGGCGCGGGTTGCTTGGGGGGATGCATTTGGCTCGCCATCCGCCATATCTACGGGCGCGGGGAACTCAGTTTTACGGACCAAGGATTGCAAATCATTTCCCAGCGCCCGGCACTCTGTGCTAGCAATGGTCCGTTGCAAATTGCGTGGGTGGACTGTTTAAACCTGCAATCTGGCCGGGACGATGCCACCCAACCCGATCCTTATGTGATGATAAAAACCCGGTCACCCAAGCGCACGTGGATTCTGATTCCCTTGTCCCCGGACCATGCGGACCTCGGGCAGGAAATCCAGCGTTTGGCCAATGCGCATCGCGTTGCGATGGCGGAACCACCGCTCGAACTCATTGATGCCATGTCCTCCATCGGTTGGAAAATTGTCACGGTAGCCGCGCTGGTGGTTGGTCTGCTCTGCCTCGTTGGGCTCATTGCCACGGGCCAATCTTCAGATCTCAGCCTGTGGGGTGCTACGGTGACACTAAACGGACTTGCCATCAGCCTCTGGCCCCGGGTATTTCAGAAAGCGAAATAACCCCTGAACCACCATTGCCTAATCACGAAACATCATGCCACGACACGCGCGCATTACCATTGCTGTGAAAGGCTGGACTGGTTGGTCTGTCGAACAACCGGCCACGAAATCCGTCGAACTAACCGTGTCGGCCGGACAGGCGCTGACGCCTGCCACGGTCGGCATTGAAAGCTTTCCCTACACCTTGTTCGTCGAATCCGTGGGGGCGCAGCACATCATGGTGACTTATGGCCGCATGGTCATGATGAACCACGACGGAACGATCAATCTGAGCGCCCCGACCCGGGGGCGGTGCCTCATCAAGGTCGGGTGTTGCCTGAAACTTGCGTCCCCGACGATGGACGCGGGAACCACGATTTCGGTCACGCTAAGTGCCGTTGAGGAAACCATGCTTTGAAATTTGCAATGACGGAAACTTTTTTAGTGTCGGCCCGTAACGCACAGCAAAATAAAGCGCAGAAGGAAAGGTAACCCAGAATTTTTCCGACCTCTGGACCTGCTCAACATCCAACCAAATGACTTATGAAACGCCGTCTTCCATTGCTACTCCCCATCGGTATTGCTCTGCTGGCGATTATTAGCGCGACTCAATTTGCCACCGGCCCCGTGGCGGATGCGCCCAAACGGTCAGCGACAACATCGCGCTTAATGCCCGTTGCGGAAATTGCTCCAGCGCTGCCCAGAACTTCGTCTCGGCCGCAATTTCCAGCGGAGTTCCCGACTAATCTCCGGGCGATGGAGGCCGGCACGTCGTGGTCGATCAAGCTGCCGAATGGTAGGGAGATGCAAGCTCAGGTGAATTTAGGGGAAGAGGACAATAACCGCTGGTTAGTGGCAGGTGGCTTGGGAACAGAAGGCACGTTCAGCTTGGCGCAGGCGAACGAGGGGAAAGCGCTCAGTGGCTGGTTCATTCACTACGGGGAGCCTGATGCCTGGGTGGTGACGTCCGATGAGGCAGGAAATCCGGCGTGGAGTCAACAGCCGGTTTCCTCCATCGTTTGTCTGCCGCCGGGGACCAATGCCATGCTGGCTCCGGCTGGTGGCACTGTAGGCGGGGTGCCATTCACGCCGGACATCCCCAATAAATCCAGTCGGCCTGGCAGCAGTTCCGTGCTGTTTCTCGATTTCCGCGGCGGCAGCATTGCCATTGGGGGGTGGAACAATGGGACCACTATCAATTACAGTGCCCCCTGTTTCGACCGCACCATGCTGGATAAAATCATTACCCGAGTTACTGAATTCTACGCTCCGTTCAACGTCAACATTACCACGGATGTGACCACCTATAATAATGCCACGGTGGGTCGGCGGATGCGCTGCATCGTTGCCCAAAAGGACATCAGCGGCAACGAAATCAATGGAGGTATTGGCGGCGTGGCGCACACGGGAGACTTCCGGGCGGCGGGCACGGGATCCGTGCCCTCTAACGCGGTCTGCTGGGCGTTTGCCAACCCGCCTGCCTCCACACCGGATATAATCGTCGTTGAGCGCCTGGGCGATTCCATTGC
The DNA here is from genome assembly GCA_031411295.1 of Verrucomicrobiales bacterium. Classification (GTDB taxonomy): domain Bacteria; phylum Verrucomicrobiota; class Verrucomicrobiia; order Verrucomicrobiales; family V1-33; genus JAGNEJ01. The sequence continues at coordinate 71,719 of JANOAV010000212.1, forward strand.
TCATGAATTAGGGCACACGCTGGGCTTGCTGCATTGGAGCACTAGTGCTTATCCGGGCGGCCCCGGAGAGTATTATCCTGCGCAGGGTTTGCAGCTTCATGGCCCACGCAGCCCCGATGGGTGGGCTCCACTGATGGGAGATTTCAATTATGCGAGTCTGATCCAGTGGGCCAAGGGGGAATACTCTGGCGCAGAAAACCGCGGACTAACAACGAAGCAGGATGACTTGGCTGTGATCTCAAATTCCCTCGGAGCAGGCAGTTCAGCTTATCTGACCGACGACAAAGGTAATGACCGCGCGTCCGCCACCACTCTGCATGTTAGCGGAGTGGCACCTGACGACAGCGGAGTGATCGGATCCTCAACAGATGATGACTATTTCAAAATTACAACCATCGCCACTGGAGACATCTCATTGGAGATCACTGCGCTGCTCAGTGATGGCCCACTGGATTTATATGCCGAACTGCAAAATGCTTCAGGTGCAGTGCTGGCCTCGAATGCCAAGGCCGATTCCCGTAGTGCCGCTGTCGGGGCGACGGGGCTGGCGGCAGGAACTTATTATCTGCTAGTGCGCGGCAATGCGCAGGCCAATCCAGCGACTGATGGGTGGTCGCGCTATGGGAGCGTGGGAACCTATAAAATTACCGGCACCATTAGCGGGGCGCCCAACCCGGCCCGCATCACGGCCAATGATCCCCCGCCAGACGGGGCGGTGGGGGTCGCGTATAATTTTCCGCTGCTGAGCACGTTTGCTCCCACCTCCTACTATTCCACAAGTGGAGTCTTGCCGCCTGGCTTGGGGATTAGCGGAGACGCAATCGCTGGCATTCCGACGCAGGCCGGAGTTTACAGCATCAATCTGGCCGTGGCCAATGCGGCTGGTGGCACAGCCAAAACCTTCACCTTCACCATCTACGGCAGCGTGAGTCTGCCGGACGCGTTGGACGCCTTTCCGCAAAGTTGGACCTCTACCTCGCCCCCATCCAGCGCCCCGGCCACGCTCTGGCAAGGCCAGCGCATTTTTTCCCACGACGGAACAGATGCGGCCCGCAGTGGAGCCATTGGGGCGAACACAGATTCAATTTTAAGCACTGATCTCACAGGCCCAGGGCTACTGACCTTCTGGTGGAAGACTAGTTCTGACAGTTCAGGTCAGGGGGATCGACTTATTTTAAAAATTGATGCCACGGAGCAGCTGAACCCCATCAGCGGGATTAACAACTGGACGCAGAAATCCGTCACGATTGCGCAGGGCACGCATACGGTGAGTTGGATCTATCGCAAGGATGCCGGCACCACTGCCGGGGAAGATGCCGGCTTTGTGGACCAAGTGAGCTACACCCAAGTGCCGCAGTATCCGGCGGGAAATTTCTACGCCGCAGGCATCATCGGCAAGCCTTTTTCCTGGCCGATCCAAGCCACCGGCAGTCCCACATCGTGGTCCCTAACAGGTGGCGCATTGCCGCCAAATGTGAACCTGACCGTAAACGCCAGCACCGGAGTGCTTTCCGGCACGCCCACAGCCACAGGGGCATACGATCCGCAAATCTCCGCCACTAATGCTGGCGGCACTTCCAGCACGTTTCCCACCGTTTACATTTACCCAGACATTTCCTTGCCTGTGGCAATGGACAACGGCGGCTTCACATGGCTTACGGGAGGGGCCAATCCTTGGTTTGGGGATACTGCCACCACCCACGATGGCACAGATGCCGCCCACTCCGGGCCAGTTAGGCACGGGTTGAATTCCTGGCTCCAAACTACCGTCAGCGGTCCAGGCACCCTTTCATTTTGGTGGAAGGCCAGCACGGAACTCAATGGTGATCCCCTCACCTTCAGTCTGGACGGCAATGCGCAAAATAGCATCAGTGGTGAAGTGGATTGGATCCAGCGAACCTATTCCATCGGCGCAGGCACGCACACGCTGCGCTGGGAGTATGCCCGGGACGGTGGTGGCAACGGGGGGCAAAACATGGGATGGGTGGATCAGGTTAGCTGGATCACTCCCGGCCCTACAATCACCAGTCCATTAACTGTAAATTGGACCTGCGGTCAGCAAGCTGGAGTGCCTCTGACGGCGGATGATCCCAATGTGGTTTGGACCATGAGCGGCAGCCTGCCGCAAGGGGTCTTTTTCCTGGGAAATCCCACGAACTACATTGGCGCAGTGCCGTTTCGGCCAGGCACCTTCAATTTCACGCTCATGGCCACCAACGCCCAGAGCACCACCACCACCCGCACGTTCACCATGATAGTGGAATCCTCCTACACCGCCTGGGCGCGGGGCAAAGGACTGGCCGCGGGCAGCGAACTGCAAGATCCTGACAAAGATGGCATTTCCAATATTGCTGAACTGGCCTTCGCACTGGACCCCTCGGTTCGCAATGCACCCTACCAACCCATCAGCTATGATCCCGCCACCAAACGACTGAAGGCCTCCTTTAAACGCCGTCATCAATACTATCCGGACTTGATGTATGAAGTCCAAGTCTCACCTAACATGCAGACATGGACTACCATCGCTCGATCCGATAACGGCAGCACCCCGCAGAACATGGGAGGGGCCCAAAGCATCACAGAAACAGAGGCCGTGCCCACGGGCCAGTCCGTCTATGATTGCGTTGTTATCGATGGCACGCCTCAGTCTGCCAGCACGCCCCGTCGCTACATGCGCGTGAAAATCACGCAACTCTGAGGCGCTAAGCTGCACGCTTCTCGTTACGTTGAGCGTAATAATTACAGAATGATGCTTTTTACCGATCCGTCTCAGGAGCATTGGGTCCCACAATCCGGACACTGGGCCACGGGGGTTCTCAATTCTAACTCGCAGACAGGGCATCGGGGTGTGCCGTAGAGCGGGTCGTCGGGATCGTCCCGCAGGCCGCGCAACTGGATCACGCCGCCACTTTTGAGGCAGTGGATGGGCGCGCCAGCTTCATCTGGAAACGAGAGTTCATCGAAGCAGTGCGTGGTATGGCAGGTGGGGCACCAGTAAATGATGATCATGGTGAGGTGGGGACACGGGGTCACGGCTAAGAAAGCAGACCCACGGAGTTTGTCCACCAGCCACTCGATTTGTTTTGAGAACGGAAGGACAAACCCGGCGGGGACATTCATGGGCGTGATGGTTGCGATGGCGGGGGCGATGGACTGGTGCCAGCGCACCCGTGCTTCCCTCACCGCAGTTTTCAACTTGGTATGACAAAGCCTATCACTCCCCGTAGATGTTCGACCGAATGCTGACGGATCAATGGTGCTCTCCGAATCGGTTCGACACGGTGAATAATTACCGTTTCTAGCCAGAACTCAGTGGTATCCCCTCCGGCTTACAACTGCGCCAGGTAGGCACGCAGCTCTGCGGCGGTATCCTCTCGCTGGAGGGCGTAGTGCAGGTTGGCCTTGAGGAAATCCACCTTGTTGCCGATGTCATGACGCTGGCCGGCGTAACGCAGACCATAGCAGGGTTCGCAGGCCAGTAAGGCCCGCATGGCGTCGGTGAGTTGGATCTCTCCGCCCTTGCCGGGCTTGGTTTCGGCCAGGGTTTGGAAAATGGTGGGGGTGAACAAGTAGCGTGCGGAGACTGCGAACTGACTGGGGGCTTCTTCAATGGACGGTTTTTCCACCCAAGTGGAAATCTTCATCAGGCGCTCGCTTTCCATGGTGCCGCCAGCGATCCCGTAGCGACACACTTTCTCCTGCGGCACGTGTTGGAGTGCCACGACTGAGGCTTGCTTGGAGGAAAATTCGTCGATTAATTGGCCCAGCACCGGCCGGGCCGTGGCCGATTCCAGAATGCAATCGCCTAGCATGATGGCGAAGGGATCGTCTCCCACAAAGGAACGAGCGTGCATGACCGCATCTCCCAATCCGCGCATTTCCTGCTGCCAGACGAATTGAATCCGAGCCAGGGAATTGAGGCGCTCCACGCTTTCCAGTTCAGCAGACTTACCTTTGGCACGCAGTTCATTTTCCAGCTCTGGCAGACTGTGGAAATACTCTTCAATGGCGCGCTTGCCCCGGCTGATGATGAATAGAATGTCCGTGATGCCACTGGCCACGGCCTCCTCCACCACGTATTGCACCACGGGCTTGTCCACAATGGGGAGCATTTCTTTGGGAATACTTTTGGCAATGGGCAGCAGACGGGTGCCGAATCCGGCGGCAGGGATGATGGCTTTGGTAACGGGAGGCATGGGATGGATGGAAAGGAACGGTTCGTAACACAAGCCGAGGCGGCTTCCAAGCGTAAAGCGCCGCCTGCTCGCGAAATCGTGAATTCGCGAATTAACGCCTACCACTCCAAGCTGGTAACGGGCAACCGCGTGGCATTGGTCCTGGATTGCACAATCTGCCCGTCCTTCAAATACAGCACCCGATCCGCCATTTCCGCCATGGCGGCATTGTGGGTTATGATCACAGTTAGGGTGCCAAGCTCCCGATTGATCCGTTCGACGGCCTCCAGCACCGCTATCCCCGTGGTCACATCCAGGGCGCCCGTCGGTTCATCGCAGAGCAACACCTCAGGCCGTTTCGCGATCGCGCGGGCGATGGCCACGCGTTGCTGCTCTCCTCCGGAAAGTTGACTGGGAAAATGATCCATGCGGGCAGTCAGGCCCACCATTTCCAGTGCTTCCTCTGGCTTCATGGGGTCGCGGGAGATCTCCGTAATGAGGGCCACATTCTCCCGCGCGGTCAGGCTGGGGATCAGGTTATAAAACTGGAACACAAATCCCACACAGTTCCGCCGAAACAGGGTCAGCGTCGTTTCGTCCACATTGGTCAGGTCCCACCCTTTGTAGGCCAGCCGCCCCTCACTCGGCACATCCAACCCGCCCAGAATATTCAGCAAGGTAGATTTGCCACTACCAGAGGCCCCGAGCAGGACCACCAGTTCACTGGCGCGGAAATCCACCGTCACCCCGTGCAACGCCACCACATCAAGCTCGCCAGTCTGGTAAACTTTGCGCAAGCCTTCAGCAGAAAATATCACAGGCGATTCGGGGGGAGCACTCACAGATTTCCAAACAGGCCGCGAATCTTCCGGGAGGCAAGCGATTCGTGAAAGTAGCTCCAGCGGGGATCGAACCCACATTTGACGTTTAGGAAACACCCGTTCTATCCATTGAACTATGGAGCCATTTGATGATCAGCGAGTTACGCGGATTTTTCGGTAGAAAAAACGGGCGACCTGCTAATAGGAGCGCGCAAACGTCCATGCAAATCCACCCATGCTTTTCCTCGCAGATTATTCCATCTATTACCCAATCCGCAACATGTTGTGTAGGATTTCGGTCCTTGGCACTAGTTTGAAGGCATCGCAAATTTTTTTCCTGCTCAGCGCAGCCTCTTGGCTTCCTTGATCCGCTCCCGGAAATAGTAGGGGCGGCGTTTTCCGTGGGCGAGCGCAAGCACCACCACACGCTGCTGCCATAGCATAAATGCCAGATACCACTCGCTGAATTGCGGTTCCAGATTAACCCTCCGCACCTTTAATGCCCGCTCGCGATAAAGCAATGGAGCCGCTTGGATGGCAGCGAAATGTTGGGAAATGCACCGCTCGAAATCCAGTGCTATCTCTGCCCCGGCCTCCAAGGCATAGTAGCGGATGGCGTCGTTGAATTCCTCCCAGACGGCTGGATGAGTCAGCGGCAAACTCATGCGGACAGATTCGTGCGCGGCGTGCGCTCGATGCCTAATTCTTCGAATAAGGCTTGCGTCCGCTGCTCGAACTCCGCTCCCGATACCAGTTCCACTTTCCCAGTCTGAAGGTCGTTCACTCGGCTGGCTATCTCCGCCTCCCATGCGCTGGCGGCTTCCGCGTCTGTTTCGTCGGCTGGTTCCACCGCTTCAAAACGACTCCGCAGCGAGGAATAGAATCGATACTGCTCGGATCGTGGCAGTTCATCCACCTCGTGCATTAAGTTCTCTAGGGTCCGGCTCATGATAGCGCAAATTTAGTCCCAGCGCGGCGGTGTGTCAATCTGCTACTCGAAACGAACGTCCAGTGGGTAATCGGCATCGACTGGACGGATGAGGGGATTCATGAGGGGAAGCTACCGCCGTTGCCACCGCGTGCCTTCCGCGATGGTATGCTGATATTTACGGGAGTGTTCGCGAATCAGGAATGGCAGATCTTGTCGCTCCTGGAGTTGGAAGGTCGCATCCAAATGTTGGTGGAGCCACGCCAAGGTCGTGCCTTGAGGCCAATGGGCTGACGGCGTGAAGTCTTCGAGCCAAGTGCACGGAGTGGTGAGAATGAGGCTCCCACCCGGATTTACCAATTCTGGCAAGCGCTGGAGTAAACGTTCCGGATCAGTTAGGCGACAAAGCAAATTAGCCGCGTGCACCAGATCGAACGTTCCCAGATCCGGTGGCAACTGCATGGCATCCCCTTGCTGAAAATGAATCCTTTCGGGTAGTCCATCGGCTGGGGCGGAAGCGTTCAGGGTCGTGAAGTGGTGCCCTTCATCGTGGCGTTGATAGGCAATGGATTCACCTTGGCGCAAGCGCTCGGCGGCCTGAACGAAGCTCTGTGAGTAATCGATTCCGATCACCTCCGAGTAATGTTTACTCAGCTCAAAACTGGAGCGGCCCACGGCACACCCCAAGTCCAAGGCTCTGGTGCAGGATCCCGTGGTGGGCAGTAACTGGCTTACCGTCCGCACGGCAAAATCAAGCGCGGCAGAGGGCAATGAGGGATGGGAAATCAATTCGGCTTCCGTGCCGTAGTGGAAGAGGAGATACTCGCTGAGCAGGCGGGGCGTTTCGTAAAGGGGCGTGGACATGAGGGTTAGTGAAACCAACCGACTACGCCAGGGCCTCCAGCAAATACTGACTGGGGCGGAAGTGTTCGATGAGGATTTCCCGTTGGTCGCCCCGCTTCATGCGCACTTGGCTGATATCGAAATTGGGCGTCTTGTGAGGTGCGAAGAGGATGTCGTCGTGCGTGGCGTTGCGGTGCTTCTTGAACAGGTCAGGGGTGATGTGCCCACCCAGATGGTCATCGCGTCCGGTAGCCATGTGACAGGTGCCGAGGACTTTCTCATCCTGAATGTCCGCCCCGGAAACCGGCAGCACCTGGGTGCCGAAGCCCAGTTCGCCCAAGACGCCAGTCATGGGATCGTCGGCAAGCTTGGCGTTGTGTTCGTCGATCGTCTTTTGATTGCCCGCAATGAAGGTGGACTTGATGATGCGACCACCCACGACGGTCAGTTTCCCTAACGTGCCGTCTTCGTATTTCATGGGAAACATTCCTTCGGCTCCGGTCGGAACGAAATAAACCTCACCTGCGGGCAGGTTCGCGATGTCTGGCTTGGTGCCGCGGCAGAGGCCGTGACTCTTCTGAGCTTCCTGGCCGCTGAGTTCGAGTTTAGCGGTGAGCACTTCGCCTGTCTCCAAGGTGAAATCGATCTCAATTTCATCCGCGTTGGTCATGGCGAGGCGGAGTTTCTCGGCATTGACGCTGACCTCGTTGTAATCCACCGCCAGGCCGGTGCTGAGGATGACGTCATTCACCCCATGCATGGTGGCCCCACGGAAATTGTATTTCTTGGCCATGGCCGTGAGCGGGGCGGTGGCACTAAAGGTGGTGATGCAGAGGATGAGATCGTAGTCTGGATAAATGTCATTTTCCAAGCTCAACTCCTGGCCCTGTGCGTCCACGACGCGGTCCTCCAGATCCAAGTTGCTGCCATAGGTCATGGGGATGGCATACATTTCCCCACCAATCATCCCGAGTTGTGCCATGACGCCGTTTTGCAGCCCCAGATAGAAGACGTCGTGCGCTTTGCGCTGGATGGCCCATTGGGGATCCTGGAGAAAGGCGTAGTCCTTCATTCCCTGCGGGTCTGGCAAATCGATTAAGACACAGACCTTGCGACCTTTGACAGGTTCAAAGACGGTATGCAGCAGCCGACCGAGGTCGAACGGCGGGAACTGACGTTGGGCTGGATCGAGGATGATTTCAGGGGCGAGCGTATTCATAGGCATGGAATTTTAAAATCTAAGGGATAACGAAACGAATCCTTCAGGACAATGGAGGCCGGGGCAGCTACATTTTCAAAAGAAATTTCCAGTGCATTCGTGGGGACTCGCCCAGCGCCAAGGTTTCGGCACTGTGAATGTGGGACAGCCCGCTGGGCTGCTCAGGCCTTTGGAGATCAGCCCAGCGGGCTGACCCACATTCTTTTGCAGATCTCGAAATCTGAAGGTAAATGGACTCAGTGGGAGGATGCGGCTACGGCAGCAACTCCGTCTTCACCCGGAAGAAACTGCGCGGATGCGCGGCCACGAGATCCGGGTCCGTGACCACAACCGTGACGCGCGAGCTGCTAGGCGCACTGGTGCTGACAGTGGCGGTGCCACTCCAGGTTCCAGCTCCGGTCTTGGTGGCTATAGTCGTCCAGCCGGTTAGCTGATCCCCAACTTGCACCAGATAACGGATGTCGGCAGGGCAAACCACGGGCAGGCTGAAGGTGCCTTCCATTTGGGTATTGGTGGGATTGAAGCTGGCGGTGATTTGCGCTTTCTCCGCGTCGGGAAGCTTGGGATCCAAGGCCAGAGCATATTCCAGCAGGTGCTCCAGACCATCGTGATCCAGATCGTTATTGGCTCCGGGGGCGCTCAGAGCAGTTTGCCAAGTGGCGAAGTTGAAGACGGCGGTGCCACCACCAGGGGATCCGCCGACATTGACCGATGCTTGCCAGGAAGCTTTATCAGCAAAGGCAGCCCGGGAAACTAACGGATCCACAATTTGCAAGGTGGAGCCCGCCCCGAAGGCTGCTGAATACCACTCAGCTTGATAGGTAAAGCACATTATGTTGGCAGTGTATGGCTCCGGTAACGTTAGCGCGATTTGCTCGCCAGCGTTGTCGAGTTTGCCGATGAATGGGCCCACCACGTTCGCGATGCCAGTGAAGGCGCTCGGGGTTTTAGCCACGACTGCGAAGGCCCCGGGAGCAAGGCTCATGGTGCCGAAGGTGTAGGTGATTCCGGACGTGAAACGCACACCAGTGATGTCCAGCGTCTTGGTGGTGCTGGTGTTCTTAATTTCCACGAACTCGAAGTTCGCTCCATTGAGCGGAGCATATTGCACTTCCGTGATGCGCAGGAAGGCCATGAGGTCTAGCATCCGTTGATAAACGAGATCCACCGATGGCGACGTGACCGTGGTGACCTCGGCATCCAGCTTCAGCGCGAAGACTACGTCCGAGCTGGAGACGGCGTTTTGGTGAACTTCCACTGCCAGCACGTTCGTGTTAGTGCCTGTGGCAAGTCCCGTGGCATCCAAGGTCACAGGGCCAATCTGAGCGGCCTCCAAACTGCCGGAAGCCGAAGTAGTGGGCGCCAGTGCACCAGCTGGCATGTTGTAGCGGAAGGTGGTGCCGCTGCTGGTGACTTCCGTGCCGTTCAGATAGAACGCGGCACCGTCATCAATGATGTGGGTTAGTTTAAGCACGGTGGTCACAGTAGCCCCAGACGGTGGGGTATCGGGCGCGTAGGAAAAGACCGTGCGGAAATAATCCACATTTTCCGCCGCGGCACCATGAATCAACGGCGTCACGATCGCTGGCAAGGCCGCAGGATAGGTGGGGTCCAGCGCCAGCGGGGCGCCACCGCTGCCCCAACTGTTCAGCGGGGCTACGGGCGAAGTTGTGGTCGTTCGCGTGGGCGGCACGAAACTCAGGTTCTTCCAATTCACATCTACCACCGGAGCACCGGCATTTGTGGTGGAACCATACTGATCATAGAAACGCCACGTGCCATTCATGGCAATGAGCGGATAGGTTTTCGTTGTCGTGGTGCCAGCCACAGTAGTGCCATTTGGCAGGCCGAAGGTGGGCAGAGCCAGCGGGGTGATCGTGGCACTGCCATCCGGGGAACGACCTTCCGCCACGTCTGACTGGGCACAGGTGATGGCCACGTAATCAACGGTTTTGCCGGTGGGATCTGTCAGCATGAGCCAATCGTAAAATGCATCCAACTTGAACGGCAAATGATTCGCCTGCATTCCGATGGTGCCGTCTGCGATCAAGCTGGCGTAGCCTTTCCCGGCCACGAACGACAACGGAGGAAATTGATAGGCCATTGGATTGTCAGGCGTGTCGGTCAGGTAAAATCCGCCGATATTTCCTGGCAGGACGTTCGTGTTATAGAGTTCGATCTGATCGTCCTTGAAGGAAATCTCGCTATTGGCGAGCCACTCGTTGAAGAGCACGTGGCCAGGACAATCGTTGGGCTGTTGCACGTTGGCGCTGCCCAGCGTTGGGCTGTTCAGATCCCAATGACGATCCAAGCCCACACGGCCAATCGATTTGTCCGGAAGCTGCAAGCCGAAGGTCACGGAGTCCACCGTGGTCCAAGTAGCTCCGTTAGGGCTGGAAAGCACGACGCTCTCGCCATCGCCATCCAGCGAGAAGCCGAGATGCGTGCCGGGATTGCCGTCGGGTGCATCTGCGAAAAGCACCAGATAACCGCCAGCAGGAATCGAGGTCGTGGCAGGGAAAACGAATTTTGCGGGCGCGGCAGCGTCATCAGAAATGGCCCAGCCACTGATGTCCACGGCGGTGGCGCGGGGATTGTAGAGTTCGATTACATCAGGATGTGCCGCACCATTCAGCACGCTAGTCAGGTTCGTCGCCAGCATTTCGTTGATGACCACGGGAGCCAGATAACTGGGGTCCACAGTCCAGGTGTAAACGGTGGGATTCACTTGATAGTCACCCGCATCATTCTTGCCGATGACCTGAATCGTGTGGCTGCCGGTGGTTAGGCCGGAAAGCGTGATCTGGGTGGCGGAGGGCGTTTCCACACTGTAGGCACCGGTGTCCAGCTTCCATTTGTAAGCCGTGAAGCCATAAGGATAGGCTGGCACGATGGCTCCGGGAGGATTGAAAATTCCGTTGGGTCCGACCGTGATGGTTGCACTGTTGACGGTAGTGGTGCTGGCTGGAATTCCGGTTAGGGTGACGCCGTAGGGAATCAAGCCACCCTTGTCCAAACCGCCCGGACCACTGCCTTTGGCGGGGCTGCCTGGGCAAAGGGCGAACGCAGCATTGGCGCGCTTGCGAAGCAATTCGTAGTCGGATTCAAACTCCACTTTATCCAGCGAGAGTTCGGAGAATAAATCGTAGTGCATCAACGGATCCGCCACCAGATTGCCGGTGCCAGGCCCGGTCCAAGCTACGGGCATGATGTTATTGTTCATCGTAACCCAGAGTTTGGTGCCATCATAATTTGCCACCAGCGCATTGATGTCCCAGAGGATGTTATTTTCAATGATGGCTCCAGCGCCACCGGATGCTGGAGGAATTCCAGCGGCATCATCTGAGAAGTTAAACGCCGCAATATCCACCCCCACGCTGCCGTAAGTGCTCTGACCCGTGACTTTATAGACACTGTTATTGATAAACGTATGACGGGCAGCCTTCGTGTTCGGACCACCGTTCACGCCTTTGGCGAGCACCGCGTGATCCGTGTCGTAGAACAGATTACCGATGATCGTCCACTCGGAAATGTCTGCCGTGTCATTACCGCCGGAAATACAGCTCCCGGTGTCCACAATATCTGTCCGTGCCGGATCCTGATGGGTGTGCATGAACACGTTTCCTGCAATAAAGGCATCCGTGCTGTCCAAGTCCAGACAGTCATCAGTAGCAGCTGTGAAAATGTTGTCGATATATTGGGTAATGGCGTTAGCGCGATTCCCACCCGTGAAATCGATGATGTCATTGAAGCCATACGTATGGCCGAACACATTGCCGCGGAAAATGCCGTAACCACCCGCTGGCAAGCCCCCCACCCCATGCAACATTTCCGGTCGCCCGAAGCCGCCCGTGCCATTGGCGGGTGGATATCCTGCAGGCTTGGAATACGTTTGGAAATAGGAATTGGCGATGATGAACGAACTGGTATCGGCGGAGAAATATTCCGCGTCACTGTTGGTGAATTGGCAGTGATCTACATACAATTTCGAACCCCCGTTGGAGAACAGCGTGGCATTGTGCGAGCCGACCGTTTTCCCGCCACCATACTCGATGTCCGCCCACACGATGCGGGATTCGTTAGTGGCGGCATTGAGATAAATGGCGCTGTAGGCGTCCGTGGTGCCTGGTTTCCGTGTGAAACGAATGTGGTTATACTGCGTGCCTTCTGCCAGCAATCGACCGGTGCCTGAGATTGTAAAACCGAACGCAGGTCCCATGTAAACCGTAGTGCCTGGCTGGATGGTCAGCGTCACCCCAGCACCAATGGTCACATCCGCTGTAACGCGGTAAGGGCCGCCGGCTGCGGTCCACGTGGTGTTTGCGGCAATCGCGCCACTCTTGTTGGTCTCGGCCACGTTATACCAGATATCATAATATTTGTAGCGGACGTGTTCTCCCGCAGCGTTCTTTTCCTCCAGCGTCACGCGGTTAATCCCGGGATTCAACGCAGTCAATCCACCCAGCACGGAGCCGGCCGTGCCTGCCACCACTTCACAATTGAAACGACAATCAGAACTGGTTAGGTTATTCTGGTGGACTTCTGCCGCCAGCACGTTATCTCCGGTCAAGAGGCTCGCTGCCGGAAACGTGAACGTGATCCATTCATCCTCCACGGTGGGGCTGTTAGTTGCCTGGGTATTGTAGAGAACGGTTGGTAACGTTGCCACCGTCGGCATGCCTTCACGGCCGATTTCCGTCCCATTTAAATAGAGCACAACGCCATCATCCCGCTGCACGCGGACCGTGATGTTCCCGGTATATTTCGCAGGATTGGGGACGGTGAAATGCTTGCGAAAATAGTTGGTGATATGCGTGCTCTGGCCATTGGCCACATTCGCTCCGCCGATGATTGTGGTCGCACCATCCACATTGGCTGGACTGTAACCTAACGGAGAAGCACCTGCCGCCCAGCCGGTATCCGTAAAGAGCCGCGGAATCCAAGTGGTGCCCAGATCCGTGCCTCCATCGAAATATTTCCAAGCATCACCCGGAGCAATGAGCGTGTCCGGGGTGCCCGCATTAGTCCAGGTTCCGGCTTTGATGTCGATGGTGGCGGGGACTCCATTGATCAGCACTTGGGAAGCGTTGGTGCTATCAAAACTTCCTGCCAGCGAGGGGATCGCGCTGGTGATCGTTTGCGGATAGCCGCTGACGACCGCAGGGCCTGTAGTGACCGCCAGCGCAGGGACGATCTTATTGAGAATACCCTGGCGACGGCCAATCGGATTGGCCCCGCCATCGCCATCCATAAATTGTTTCACTGTGGTCTTGATGGTCGTCACATCACCCGCCGCCCAGCCCGCATTCGCAAGACTCCGATCCACTAACGCATCGAATTGAGTCTTGGAAAATGGCCCGTTGAGCAAGTCGCGCAGGTATTGATGATACTGCACCACGGCGGTGGGTTGGTTAAAGAGGGGGACCAATTTGTCGAACACATCGCCACCCTTCCCGGCCTCCACGGCATCATAGATCGTGTTGTTGGGACTCGTTTGAATGTCCGCCAGCGTAATGACCGATGCATCTCCCAGCCCCAAAATGGTGTCCATATCGTGGAATAGGACTTGGAACTTGTTGTTCGTGACCCCGGCATACATCGAGTAATCATCGTCCCGACCATTGAGCAGGTTCGTTTCGCCATTAGTTAGGATGGTGGAAACCGCCATCGTTTTGAGCCATTGATTTACCTCCAGCACGTTCCCGACATTTGTGAGATAACCGGACGCGGGAGCGCCCACCCCAGCGGTCATGGTGGAAACGAAATTGTGCAGGTCCGCGAAATTCATGCTGGAAGTGTTATTCTGCTTTTCCCAACCCTCCCCGGTGGCAGCAGTGCCAATTCCAGCGTAGAACGCAGGAGCTGTGGCCAAAGAAGCCGCCACCGCCCACTCGCCACCACCGCTACCGCGTTTGGTATAAAGATTGCCGGAGGAATCCGTCGGATAGTGATGTTTAATAAAGTCCCGATTGATCGGCTCCACGTGCGCCATCAGGCCGTAATTGCGAACCCAGTGGGCTTCGTCCTGGCCGGTGGTGAGGCCGGTTACGGAGTTTCTTGCCAGCCGATTCACCGAATTCCAACGCACTTGGACCGGCTTGGCATCGGCACAGACGATACCGGAAGCGTGACCCAATTGAGCACCCAGAAACTGTAAATAAGTATATTGCGCATTGAGATTCACCCCAGTATTTCCCTGCCAGGGCTGCTCATTTAAGAAATCAATATGGGCGCTGCGGGTAGCACTACCCCGGCTGCCTGACCCGCGCATCCGAGTCGTGGCGCGTTGACGCTCGGTGTAAGTCCCCTCCGCCAAGGCTAGGAATGTGCAGAGGAACTTCTGGCTCGTGCGGTTGCTGGAATTGTTCACCAACGCGTCCCAGCCCGCCAATTCATTGGGCACCATCAGGATGCGATAAAACGGAGCTGTGCCCACAATGGCTTCCTCATCCACTTGATAGAGCGCATTGGCATTGTGGTTACCCGTGTCATCGCTGGCGGCAGGCCAAGTGCGCACGTGATTCGCAGCGTCTTTCGCTTCCACGTAATATTCCACCAATTTCCCCAAGGCCTGAGCTGGCAGCGTGGCAACATAGAAGCCATCGCCCGCAATGTCATCGCCTGTGAGACCATCATCATGCATCGTCACGGAGGACCACGCAGGTTGAACCGCACCCGAGACTGGGATACGGTATTTCACACTTGCGGTTACCCCGGCCAAGGCGGCGGCTTCATCGAAAATCTGCGCTTTCACGGTCACTAACTGTGTGCGCGTGGGCACCTTCGGGAAATGTTCCACATTCTCGATCAATGGAGCCGCATCCGCTGAGGCAACGGAATTGGCCGCGCCCGGTGTGCCGCCCGCTGGGGTGCTCGCAATCCAGTTCTGACCATTGTTATGTTTCAAATTTGGGTTCACCAACTCCGCCGATTTCCCACCGCCATCCGCATCGCTCAGCCACAGCCAACCATAAGGATAGCCCAACGGATCCAACGTCGTCACATTGCGCATCTTCGCCCAATCGCCCTCGGTGTCATAATGCACATGATCCACGCGGACACCAGAAGCATCAAACAAATCCACGCTATCCGCAATATTTCCCAATTCCCCGGTCCAGTTCCCCAAATAACTCACAACGGACGGGTAGGCCGCATGAAACGTCGCTGCATTGGCCGCCACAATCACATAACTGCCTGCGGGTAACACCCAGGCATTCGGAAACGTAAAGCTCACCGAGCCCCCGCCGATAGTCCAGCCGGTGAGATCATATCCGATCGGGTCGGGATTGTAAATTTCGATCCATTCCTTGCTAATGTCCTCCGGTCCCGTCGGATTGAGCTGGGTGCCCGGCTGCGCAGGATGGTAGAAGATCTCATTAATAACGGGGCTCGCACTCAGCCCGGTCAGGCTAAAGAACGAGATACCCAGCACGGAGCGGAGGAGGTGGTCAGTTTTCATAAATGGGGGGAAACGCAAGGGATGGCGGCATACTAGAACTTTCAGGGGCTAGTCCTCAACCCTAAGTTAACCGAAAATTGGGATGCCTGTCGAGACTTGCCAGATGAACATCCGCTCATTTTTCTCAGAATCAGTCACTTCTCAGGTTGGAGGGAGGGAACGTATGACGAAAGGCGGGCAATATTATGAAGTTTGCCGGGGGTATTCGCAAGCTTGGCACAGCCCATGCTTCATGGCCCAGTGAACAATTCACCAAAACCTATATGAAATTAAGAACCCTATTGTCCATTACATCGCTTCTTTTGGCGCAAGCCATCTTCACTGCACCGACACTCGCAGCTCCACTAAAAGTGGGTTACTCCGACTGGCCGGGATATACCGTGCTGGAGGTGGCCAAGCAGAAGGGATGGTTCAAGGAAGCCGGGTTGGATGTGGAGTTGGTGTGGTTTGATTACCTGCCTTCGCTGGATGCCTTCTCGGCGGGAAAGATTGATGGAGTGGCCTGTGTGGCCACCGATGCGCTGGTGAATGGGGCGAATGGTGCCAAGAGCAAGATCATCGCGTTGCTGGACTACAGTGACGGCAGTGATGCCATTGTGGGGATGCCTGGAATCAAGTCCATCAAGGATTTGAAGGGCAAGAAGGTCGGTTTGGAACTGACCTTGGTGGAGCATCTGCTGCTGCTGAAAGCGTTGGAGGTGAATGGCATGAAACAATCCGACGTTGAGTTAGTGAACACGCCAACGAACGAAACCCCGCAAACTTTGGCGTCGGGTAAAGTGGCTGCGATCGGAGCTTGGTATCCATCGTCCGGTCAGGCGCTGAAACAAGTGGCGGGTGCCAAGAAGCTGTTTTCCAGCTCTGATGCCAAGGGACTGATCTACGATGTGCTGGCCGTGAATCCCACGAGCTTCGCGAAAAACAAAGAGGACTGGAGCAAATTCGTCGCCATCTACTACAAGTGCGTCGATTACCTGATGGACCCCAAGACCAAAGCTGAGGCAGTGAAAATCATGGCGGCCAAGGTGGGAGCGGATGTAGATGACTATGCCGCCAACGTTCCGGGAACTCACTTCCTCACCCTGGCCGAGGCCAAGACGGCTTACAAGAAAGGCGATGGACTGGATTCCATTTACGGCTCCATGGCCGTCGGTAATAAATTTAACCTGGACAACAAGGTGTATAAAGACTCCCAGAAGCCTGAGAGCTATCTGACGCCCAGCGTGGTCATGGGACTGAAATAGCCTTTCTCACTACCACCACTACCATGGCACAGCGCGACTGGTTGGGATTGAAACAGGAGTTGCCAGTGCGGCGGCGGGTCCTGTTGGCCATCCTTTCCTTCCTTGTCCCCTTGGGGATCTGGGCGGCAGTCAGTTATGTGCCATGGTTGTGGCATCCTTTGGTTCATGTCACTGCGATTGGGGACGTGGATTATTTCGTGGAGGACATGGAAGTGCCGCGCGCAGACTTCGAAGCGGAGTCGGCCAAAGTGCAGGCCGCAGGCGGCACGCTGCCGGAAGGCTACCGCGTGAATCCGGTTTATCTTCCCGCTCCGCACAAAGTGATTCATGCCTTCTACAGCGCCTTCACCACGGAGCCCCGCCTGCCGAACGAGCCTTGGCTGCATGAAAGTTTCGCCCATAGCATTCGCACCATTTGTTGGGCCTTCTTCATTTCCTCGCTGTTCGGGGTGCCGCTGGGGATCCTTTGTGGCACCTACCGCTTCTTCTCTCGCTTGCAGGAGCCGTTCATTGAATTCTTCCGCTACCTTCCCGCTCCGGCCTTTGGTGCGTTATGCGTGGCGATCTTGGGAATCGATAATGCTCCGAAAATTGCGATCATCGTGATTGGCACCTTCTTCCAACAAGTCCTGGTCATCAGCAACACGGTGCGGAAAGTAGACCCCGCCTTGATTGAGGCCGCGCAGACGCTGGGCGCGCGCGGTTGGAAACTCATGCGTCGCGTCATCATTCCCGCCTCCATCTCGGATATATTCACGGACATGCGCATCTTGTTAGGCTGGGCGTGGACGTATCTTATCGTGGCGGAAGTCGTGGGCACCATGTCCGGCATTACTTACTTCATCAATCAACAGGCGCGCTATCGCAACTTCGACAACGTTTACGCCGCCATCTTCATGATTGGCATCATCGGGTTCACCTCGGATCTGCTCCTGGCCTGGCTTGGTCGGACAATCTTTCCATGGAAACGTCGGGCCGGTTCCGCCAAGAAGTCTGGGACTTGGTGGTCGAAGTTCAAAGCCAAGCCTGCCACGCCCGAAATCCCCGCTGAAATATGAGTGCACGCGATCTTACGTTACCCAGTTATCGCGATCAGTCGCCCGAAGTGGCCGCCCGTTTTGCCAGAATCCGGGAGCGGCCCATCATCCTCAGCGTGCGCGATCTGAAGAAACACTACGGTGTTAATGGCACCACGCGCACCGTGTTCGACAATGTCTCGCTGGATATTCACCGTCGTGAATTCATCACGGTCATCGGGCCATCTGGTTGTGGTAAGTCCACCTTCATCCGCATTATTGCCGGCTTGGATGAAGGCAGTGGCGGGGTGGCCTTACTCGACGGGAAAGAGATCGGTGAGCCCGGGCCGGATCGCGGCATGGTGTTTCAAGGTTACACGTTGTTCCCCTGGCTCACCGTGAAGCGCAACGTCATGTTCGGTTTGGAAATGCGCGGCAAAGGCAGCATGCTAGCCGAGAGCGAAGCGCGCCAGTGGCTGGAAATGGTGGGCTTGTCCAAGTTTGAAGATTCCTATCCGCACGAGCTTTCCGGCGGCATGAAGCAACGCGTCGCCATCGCCCGAGCCCTGGCCAACGAGCCACGCATCCTCATCATGGATGAACCGTTCGGGGCCTTGGACGCGCAGACGCGCTGTCAGATGCAGAGTTATCTCCTGCAAATTTGGCGCAAGGTGGACGTCACCATTTTATTCATCACGCATGACCTTGAAGAGGCGGCCTATCTTTCCGATCGCATCATGGTTATGGGCACGAATCCGGGTGGTATCGTGGAGATCATCGAAAACCCCATCCCGCGTCCCCGCTCGCCCGCGCAATTTGTGGGGCCGGAATACTTGTCGCTGAAGCTGCGGCTGGAGGAACTGATTCATCCCCCCGTGGAGTTCGAAGAGGATCGACTCCCCGTCATCAAACTAACCACTGCAGGCGACGATGTTGAATGAACTGCTAGCCAGGGCGGTGCGCTTGGAGAATCTCTCCTGGCGTGCCTTGCAGGAAATGCAGACGAGCGGCATGGATCTGCTGCTGTTGCCACTCGGGGCCACGGAACAACACGGGCCGCACTTGCCCATCAATACCGATACCGTCATCGCCACCGCCGCCTGCGCTTACGCCTCTGCTGCCACTGGCGTCCCCTTGCTCCCCGCCATCAGTTATGGGGTGTCCGTGGGGCATACGGCCAAATGGCCCGGCACGTTTTCATTGGACCATGAGACCTTCATCGCCACGCTGCGACAGTTGGCGCAATGGGCCATGGAGACCGGGTGGAAACGCTTGCTGCTAGTCAACGCGCATTTTGGCAACGATGCTTCGTTGCGGGTCGCAGTGGATCGCATCCGCACGGAGTTTCTGGGGCGACTGCAAATCGGTTGGCGTCACACTTATCAACTCACGCCGGAAATCTGGCAGTATTTCATCAGTGATGCCGCCGACCTCCACGCCAACTGTGCGGAGACGGATCTCATGCTGCATCTGGCCCCCGACACCGTGCGCATGGATTGGGTGGAGGATGATCCTGACCGCACTAACGGCCTCATTTTCAGTTATCCCGTATCCCAAACCAGCCTCAACGGTATCACCGGCAAGCCATCGCTGGGCTCTGCCCTGCGGGGCGCAGAACTCCTCGCGCAGATGGGCGAGGCCCTGGCAGACATCGTTTCCCGCGCCCGCACGGAACAGCCACCGCTGCCAGCCTCCCATTGGCCCACCACCTCATTTCCCTACTAAAATACCCATGAAAACCGAAGCCGAAATCCTAGCCTTGCGTGATGCCCTCAAAGCGAAAGGAGTGAAATACTGCATCGGTGCCTACGTTGATTTGCATGGCGTGCCGAAAGGCAAAGTGGTGCCGATTGATCATTTCTCAGATTTTGCCGCAGGCTCCGAACTCTATACGGGCTATGCTCTGGACGGCTTGGGTCAGAGCCCAAACGATGATGAAATCGCCTCCCTGCCAGACTTGGATAAAATCATTCAACTGCCGTGGCAAAAGGAAGTGGCCTGGATGCCCGCAGACAATACTTACAAGGGGGAACCTTACGAAGTAAACGCCCGTTGCGCACTCAAGAAAGTGCTGAAGCAAGCCGCAGACATGGGGCTGGGGATGAATCTCGGCATCGAATGTGAAGTCTTCGTGGTGCGCTTGACGCCCGAAGGGAAGTTGGAAATCCCCAACTCTGATGAAACGCTGGTCAAGACCTGCTACGATGTGAAGCGCTTCATGGATCGCTTCACCTGGTTGGATAAAGTGGCCACCTGCATCAATGATCTCGGCTGGGATCTGTATTCGTTTGATCACGAAGATGCCTCCTCGCAGTTTGAGTTTGATTTCAAATACAGCGATGCGCTAACCATGTGCGATCGCTACATTTTCTTCCGCTACATGGCGAAACATTACGCCGCCGAGGAAGGATTGATCGCCACCTTCATGCCCAAGCCCTTTGCTGATAAGACCGGCAACGGAGCCCACTTCAACATGTCGATGTATGATCTGGAAAGCGGCAAAAATCTCTTTGCCCGGCCCCACGCCGAAGATCCACGCGGACTGGGCATCAGTGAAATGGCCTATCATTTCATCGGTGGTGTCTTGAAGCACGGTCGTGCGCTCTGTGCGGCCTTTGCCCCCACGGTCAATAGTTACAAGCGCCTTGTGCGTCGAGGCCTGATGTCTTATTACACCTGGGCCCCAGTCTTCAACAGCTATGGCCGCAACAATCGCACCAACTCCGTGCGCGTGCCCATGGCGGGCGGCCGCGTCGAATCCCGCAATGCCGATGCGGCCTGCAATCCCTATCTGGCCGCCGCGTTGGTCCTCGCAGCAGGCTTGGAAGGGATCCGCGAGAAAATCGATCCAGGAAATTCCAACGAAGAAAATCTCTACGAATTCACCGACGAACAACTCCACGCCCGTGGCATCAGTGAACTCCCCCGCACGCTGGACGAAGCCGTCCGCGCCTTCGCAGAAGATCCTTTCATCGAAGCCACCCTCGGCACCACCCTGCGCAACGAGTTCATTACCTACAAACGCGAGGAATGGCTCCAGTATCACCAACGGGTCAGCCAATGGGAGATCGACCAATACGCCCGACTGTTTTGAGGTGCCGATATTGGTCAGCAGTCACTGGTCATTAGTGCCAACGCACCAATAACAAATAACCAAGAACCAACAACCAATGACCACCTCCATCCTTGCCGAGATCCAGCGCATTGCTGCGCTGCCGCTAACCCACGCCACGACGCTTCCGGCTCAGGCTTACACGAGTCAAGAATTCTATGATTGGGAGGTGGAACATTTGTTCCGCAATGATTGGCTCCCGCTGGCGCATATGTCGCAGATTCCGCAGGCGGGCGATTTTTTAAATATCGAAATTCTGGGGGAACCGTTGATTGTAGTGCACGGGAAGGACGGTGGCGTGCGGGTGTTGTCGCGCATTTGTCCGCATCGAGCCATGGATATTATGCCGGAAGGATTTGGTTATGCCGGGCATGGCATTGGTGACGCCAAGGAAGGGCAGCCGGGATGCGGCCATGCGCGACTTTTCATGTGCCCCTATCATGCGTGGACCTTCGAACTGGATGGCCGGCTGAAGGGGGCTCCGGAAATGCAGCAGACGGCTGAGTTCGAGCGCGACGAGTGGGGTTTGAAGGAGTTCGCCTGCGAGGTTTGGAATGGCTTCGTCTATGTGAATTTGGATGGCAAGGCACTCCCACTGCAGCAGCGGTTGAGTGGCCTCACGGAAGTGCTGGCTCCGTGGGGCGTGGCAGATATGAAGATGGCGATCCAGATGGAGTGGGACTGTCCATTCAATTGGAAAGTGTTGGCGGAAAATTTTATGGAATCCTACCACCACATCGGAGCGCATGCCAAAACGCTGCAGCCCATGATGCCAGCGAAACACACTTGGAATGAAGAGGAGCGTCCGGCCTATGTGCGGGCGCATTTGCCCGTAAAACCCAGCCAGCGAACGCTGATGGAAACAGCGGCTGCACGCGGGGAGTTCGTCCATGGACTGCCCCCCATCACAGCGCTGTCCGATGCTCAAGCGTATGAGTGGAATCTGTTTTTCGTCTATCCGTTGATGCTGCTCTCAGCGAACCCTGACCGACTCATCTTTTACCGCATCCAGCCACTGGGGCCGGATCGCTTGAAACTCCTAACCACCGTGCTGGTGCCGGCCACCACCATGGAGCACCCGGATTGGCCAGCGCTCTGTGCTGCGCAGACGGAGCAACTGCGCGCGTTCCATTTGGAGGACATGGAAGTGTGCACGGCGGTGCAACGTGGGTTCAAAGCGGGCGGTTATCAGCGGGGGCGTTTGAGTTACTTGGAAATGTCTGTGTGGCTGATTCAACGCTACCTGGCGGCTCGCGCGCGCGGCACTTGGCCAGCGTTGGACACTCCACCTGCACCTTCTCAGCGACCATGAACTCCGCACCTTGGACGGGCCACTGTGGCTGCGGGGCCGTGCGTTATCAGGCTACCAGTGCGCCCTTGCATGTCTCTCTCTGCCATTGCGAAGATTGTCAGCGGGCCAGCGGCAGCCCCTTTCAAGGCTGGGTGTTTTTTGCCAAACGTGACATTACGTTGCTCTGCGGAGAGTTGCGGACCTATGCCTATGATGGACGCGAACGCACGTTCTGCGGGCTCTGCGGTTCGCCCATCAGTTTCTTTGATGCAGCCTTGCCGGACCTCATGGAGCTTTCACTAGGGACGATGGATCGAGCCTCAGAGTTACCGGCTCGAGACCACAATTGGATGGATGATCACTGGCCCTGGGTGGTGCTGGATCCTGCGTTGCCGAAATTTCCCCAGAACGCCCCCGCACCATGTTTAACCTGACCCACAAAGTTGCCGTGGTCACCGGCGGAGCCTCCGGGATCGGTCGCGCCATTGTCGAGCGTTTCCTCCGTGCGGGCGCGAAGGTGCTCTTGGTGGATCGCAATGAGGCACAGATTGCTGGCGCAGTGTTTCATCAGGCGGATGTTTCGCAAGAGGCTGCAGTGCAGGAAATGTTGCAGCGCGCGCAACAGGAGTTCGGCCGCCTGGACATTCTGATTAACAATGCTGGCATCCAACCGCTCGGCGTTTCCTTTGCCGAGCTTACCCCGCAACTCTTGCAACGGACCTTGGAGGTGAATGTTCATTCTGTCGCCTTTGGCATTAAGCATGGCGCTAAAATGCTGCCACGCGGTGGTCGCATTATTAACACCGGATCGTTTGTCGGTCTGCTAGGCTCCCCCGCAGGCACGGCTTACTCGACCTCCAAAGCCGCCGTGATTCATCTGACTAAATTGGGAGCAATCGAACTGGCAGGACGTGGCATCACGGTGAACTGCGTGTGTCCCGGCACGGTGCTGACACCTGCGGTTACCAGCATTCCAGACAATCCCGAGATTCCGTTTGTCAGTCGCGCCACCCCCTTGGGTCGTTTAGCCGCGCCTGAAGAAATCGCGGCGGCCTTTCATTTCCTAGCATCGGATGATGCGAGTTACATTACCGGAGCTATCATCCCCGTGGACGGCGGGATTACCGCGGGCTGGAACGAGTATCCGCTGACACCTCCGCCGAACGTTCAAGGAGGCCAGTGGTATGATTGAGCTTCCAGTAATGTTGCCCATCCCGATGGGAGATTTCCTCATGGGATCATCAGACAACGATCGTTTCGCGAATGCGACGGAGCGACCGTTGCACCGCGTTGAAATCACGCGCCCTGTTGCCGTCGCAGGGTTCCCTGTGGCCGAATCCCAGTGGGCGCAATTTGATCCTCGGGTTGCTCCGAGCGAGTTGCCGGTGGTCAATGTCAGCTGGGATGATGTTCAGGCGTATCTTGCGTGGCTGCGTCAGCAAACGAGCGAGCCGTTCCGTTTACTAACTGAATGCGAATGGGAATACTGTTGCCGCGCGGGCACGACCACCGTCTTCCACACGGGCGACAACCTTGATCCCTCGCAGGGAAACTACCTTTACGACGAACATGGATTCAAAGTAGGCTGCGGTCATCGCACGCCGCCCGGAGCTTATCCAGCCAATGCCTTTGGGTTGGAATGCATGTCAGGAAATGTGTGCGAATGGGTGCAGGACGCCTGGCGACCAAACTACGCAACAGACCACGCGACCGCCACCCGGGTGATCCGTGGTGGGGCTTGGGATTACCTTCCCAGGCTGCTGCGCAGCGCATGGCGTGATGCTGCCCCATCAACTACTCGGCGCGACAATCTCGGTTTCCGCATCGCTTGTGATCTATGAACTCCACTCCCTACTCCCCTCCTCCCCGCTTCATTTGGCCGAATGGAGCCCGCTGCGCGTTCATGCTGTGCTTTGACGTGGATGGCGAAACAACCGCGCTGGCAGAAGATCCCAAGTTGGTCTCGCGGCTCACGACAATGTCTCAATGCGAATACGGCCCTAACGTGGGCGTGCCGCGTCTGCTGGGACTGTTGGATCACTTGCAAGTGCCCGCCACTTTCTTCGTCCCGTCTTACATCGCGCAACATCATCCCCGCATGATGGAGGCCATCCTTTCCCGCGGTCATGAAGTGGGAGCGCATGGTCATCTGCATGAGAAATTGGCGCATCTCTCGCCTGCGGAGGAACGCGGCATTTTGGAGCAAAGCCTGACGATTCTGGAACAAGTCACTGGCCAGCGACCCGTCGGCTATCGTGCTCCCTGGTTTGAGATCAACCCAGGCACTCCTGATCTGCTGCAGGAATTTGGTTTCCATTACAACGCCAGCCTCATGGGTGACGACGTGCCATTCACGCATGCCAACGGACTCGTGGAAATCCCCGGCCAGTGGTTATTGGAGGACTGGGAACAGTTTGCCTTCAATGCCGAACCCGCCTGGGGATTCATTCCCGAAAATTGCGCCAAGGTCTTCGATCTCTGGTGGCGAGAGTTTGAAGCCATGCATGATTTCGGGTGCTGCTTCGTCCTAACGTTGCATCCCTGGCTTAGTGGCCGACCATCCCGCGTCAGACTACTGGAGGAAATCCTCACCAAAGCCCACGCCCGAGGTCACGTCTGGTTCGCCCGAGGCCGCGAAATTGCCAACTACGTGCGCCAACACCCCGAGGCCAGACAGGAGGTAAATTTTGATAGTTAGGGGTTGGTTCTTTGTCATTGGTTCTTGGTTATTAGTTTCTAGCCCCAATGACCAAGAAGGAATGACCAAGAACCAATAACTAATAACCAAGAACTAACAACCAATGACCCCAATCTTCTACGTTTCCTGCTGGGCCAATGAAGTTGATCACCTGGGAGCCCTTGCACTGGCTTCCGCTTGGTCGGCGGATGGCATTGAGGGGCCGGTGCCAACGGAGACCTGCGCAGCCGAGGCGTTGCGCGCCACCACATTACCTTGGATTGCAGAGATTCCCACGGGTGGAAACTACGTGCCGCAGCCGCACCTGACCGTGGCGCAACATTTGGATGACTTGCGGCGGTTGGCTGAGGCGAGTCTGCCATTTTGTCCCGTGATGATCAATACACTGGCGGGCAGTGATGCCTGGTCGTTTCGCGAAATGATGGATTTTCATACCAGAGCGCTGGAGTTGGAGCAGGAGCTGAAAGTTCCCATTTCCTTTGAGACGCATCGCAGCAGGCCCACCTTCAACCCGTGGATCACACGCGACCTCCTACTGGAACTGCCCGACCTGCATCTGACGTGCGATTTCAGCCACTGGTGTGTCGTCACGGAGCGCTTGGTGATGGATGAAGAGGCGGAATTGCTGGAGTTGATTGCGAC
The DNA here is from genome assembly GCA_031411295.1 of Verrucomicrobiales bacterium. Lineage (GTDB taxonomy): Bacteria > Verrucomicrobiota > Verrucomicrobiia > Verrucomicrobiales > V1-33 > JAGNEJ01. The sequence goes on from JANOAV010000212.1 coordinate 97,167, forward strand.
ACGCGCACGGCACATTCATGCCCGCGTGGGGTATGAGCAAGGTCCGCAAGCGCCCGATCCTGACGCACCAGAATACACCGCGGCCACTGCGGCCCATGTGCGGTGGTGGCAGCGCATCATGCGCCAGCAAGCAACGATGGGAAAGGAGACCCTGAGCTTCACACCGGAATTCGGCCCGGATGGCTATCTGCAATGTGAGCCAATCACCCAGCGCCCGGTGGCAGACCTGCGGGAACTGAACCACAGCATGATGCAGCGGTTACGGCATGTGATGCAGCAACCGTAATCGTCATACGATTTTAGAAAATAATCATACGCATGGCCCGGTGGCTGCTATGAATGGTGTTACCACATGGCAACTCACCCGACAGACCCGCTCACCGCGCATCGCATCACCATCTCCCTTCCGGACGCGGTGTTCCGACAGTTTGAAGAATTGATGGAGGAACGCGGTTTTCAGAATCGCTCCCAAGCCATCTCCGAGGTGCTCACCCAGCACATTTCCGACTACTACAGCCTGAAAGGAAGCCGCATGATGGCAGGCACCATCACGTTGTTCTACGATCACAAGCGCTCCGGCTTGAAACAACAAATTGCCGACATTCAGCACGATCACATTCAGCATGTGATCAGTTCACTGCACGTGCTGCTCGAACGGGGCAACACGATGGAAGTCATCCTCGTGCAAGGCCCCGCCAAGCGCCTGCGGCAAATCGCCAATCAACTAATTGCCTGCAAGGGAGTCCTGGCGGGACGTCTAAACCTAACGCGCACGCTCATGCCGCCGATTCAAATGGAATCCGAAGAAGCAGCGCCCGAACCAACGATCAAGTAGCCATGACCCCGCTCTACACTTTAGAACTCAACGGTTCCGGCCTCTGGTCGCGCATCATTGGTCGCCACAAAACCCTGCGCCTCACGGACCTCGAAGGCGGAGCCAACGTTGGCATGATGCTCTACCACGCGCCTGAACGCCACGAACGTTATAACATGCCGGATACGTTGAAGGGCCAGCACATTTTCTATCTGCGCGCCCCTTACTGTTTGCATTCCGACATGGGCCGGATGTTCGCTTCCATTACCGCAGACTCCGTTGGCTGGCATGACACGGTCTGTGGCGCAGGCGATGCCGAGTCGGTGCTGACGAAATATGGTCGCAAAACGTTTCAAGAAGCTCGCAATGAATTTCATCGCAATGCGCGCGACTGCTTCTTGATTGAACTGGCGAAGTGGGGCTTGGGCGAGCGCGACCTGATGCCGAACCTGAACTGGTTCAGCAAAGTGGTGGCTGATGATGCTGGGAAATTGAGTTTCGTCCCGGGCAATTCCAAGGCCGGAGACTTCGTCGAGTTGCGCTTTGAAATGGATACCCTGGTGGTGCTCAATACTTGCCAGCACCCGCTGGATCCCGATTCGATCTACCATCCGAGACGCGTAAAGCTCGAGGTTATGGCTTCGCAGCCCCCGCCAGAAAATGATCCCAGCCTCATGGTGCGACCAGAAAACGGGCGCGCCTATCGCAACACGCAAGATTACTACCTGCTCGCCCAATGATAACTTCCATCTTCCTACCAGCTACCGCCGTGCATGATGAAACCGTGCTCGCAGGCGATCATTGGCTGCATTTGATCAAAGCCGGGCAAACCTTTCGCATCGAAGATGTGGCAGGGAATCAGGCGGCTGACACCTTGTTTTACAATGCGCACGATCCGCTGGAACGCTACAGCGCCAGTGATACGATCCGCCATCAGGCCTCGCTCTATTTGACCACCGGCACCAAACTCATGTCCACACGGGGTCGCCCGCTCCTAACTATTACTGCGGACACTTGTGGTCGCCACGACACCCTCGGTGGAGCCTGCTCCCGAGAGAGCAATGTCATGCGCTACGCCTTCGACAAGGAGCCCATGCATGCCTGCTGCGATAGTTTCATCCGCGGCATTCAAGGCTGGCATCAGGATTTGGGGAAACGTGATCTCACCTGCAACATCAATTTCTTCATGAACGTCCCCGTCACTCCCGACGGCCAACTCAGCTTTGCCGATGGCGTTTCCGGTCCAGGTCGCTACGTGGAAATGAAGGCCGAGATGGATGTCATGTGCCTCATCTCCAACTGCCCGCAGTTGAACAACCCGTGCAATGCTTACAACCCCACGCCGGTGCGCGTGCTCATCTGGAACTGACCTATGTTTACCAAAGTGCTTATCGCTAATCGCGGTGAAATCGCCTGCCGCATCATGCGCACCTTGCGTGATCTTGGTGTTCAATCTGTGGCTGTCTATTCCGAGGCGGATCGTGATGCTCCCCATGTAGCCATGGCGGATGAGGCGTATTTGTTGGGGCCGGCACCAGTGGCAGAGAGTTATATTAACCAACCACGCTTATTGGAAGTGGCTGCGATCTCTGGAGCCCAGGCCGTCCATCCCGGTTATGGCTTGCTGAGTGAGAATCCAGACTTTGCCGAAGCCTGTGAGGCGGCCGGGTTGGCTTTCATTGGGCCCACGCCCGAGCAAATGCGGGCCTTTGGTTTGAAGCACACGGCCCGCGAGCGCGCGTTAGCTTGCAACGTGCCGTTGGTGCCAGGTTCCGGTTTGCTCAGTGCCGTGGATGAAGCGGTGATCGAAGCGGTTAAGATAGGATTTCCCGTAATGTTGAAGAGCACCGCTGGCGGTGGTGGGATTGGCATGAAGCGCTGTGACGATGCGCAATCTCTGCGCGCTGCCTTCGCCACCGTGGTGCGGCAGGGCAAGAGCAGCTTTGGTGACGGCGGGGTGTTTGTGGAGAAACTGGTGGTCAATGCGCGGCATGTGGAGGTGCAAATTTTTGGTGATGGCCATGGCCACGTTGTGGCGTTAGGAGAACGTGATTGTTCCACGCAGCGGCGGAATCAAAAGATCATTGAGGAAACCCCTGCACCCAATATTTCAGGGGTCACCCGTCAGGCGTTGTGGGATTGTGCCGTGCGGTTAGGGAAGTCGGTAAACTACCGTTCTGCGGGCACCGTGGAGTTTGTCTATGATGCCGACACGGATCAATTCTATTTCCTCGAAGTGAACACACGCCTGCAAGTCGAGCACACCGTGACCGAATGCGTGACCGGCTTGGATCTTGTCGCTTGGATGGTGCGCACCGCTGCGGGAGAAGACATTGGTTTGGCTGACTACACACCTGCGCCACAGGGATTCGCCATGCAGGTGCGCGTCTATGCGGAAGATCCGCACAAAGATTTCCAACCCAGTTGTGGCAGGCTCACCTGCGTGCAACTGCCAGCCAGTGCCCGCTGCGACGGATGGGTGAGTGCAGGCACCGAGGTGACCCCCTACTACGATCCTCTGCTCACCAAGATCATTGTCCAAGGCGATACCAGAGCGGCCGCCATTGCCAAGCTGCAGCAAGCGTTGGATGACACGCGACTGGATGGCATCGAAACCAATCTGGGCTATCTGCGGCAGATCATTCGCGATCCACTGTTCACCGAAGGACGCATCACGACCCAAGCCCTGGCGACGAAATTTCAGTATCGTCCCCGCACCATCGATGTGCTTTCTCCTGGCGTGCAAACGACGGTGCAAGATTACCCCGGACGGGTCGGCTATTGGGAAATTGGGGTGCCTCCCTCAGGTGCCATGGACCCGCTGGCACTGCGCATGGGGAATCGATTATTAGGAAACGCCCCAGATGCCGCCAGTCTCGAGATCACCCTGGCCGGCCCCACCCTGCGATTCAATGCCGCCACGACAATTTGCCTAACCGGAGCCGCATTGACCGCTGAACTCGACGGTGTGTCCGTTCCCTTTTGGAAACCAATCACCATTTCCGCAGGGCAAGTGCTCAAGCTGGGAAGAACTACTGGCAACGGCTGCAGAGCTTATCTAGCCGTGCTTGGCGGTCTCGACGTCCCCCTCTACTTGGGCAGTCGATCCACGTTCACCCTCGGAAATTTTGGCGGCCACGGCGGACGTGCCTTGCAAGTCGGAGATGTGTTGGCGATCGGTCATCGGTCATCGGTTATTAGTCCTTGGTCATTGGAAACTGGTGCTTTGCATGACCTCCACCCATTAGCCCAGAACCAAGAACTAGGAACCAATAACCAAGAACCAACCACCATCAAAGTGATCTACGGTCCGCATGGCGCGGCTGACTTTTTCACCGATGCAGACATCGCGATGTTCTTCAGCACGGAATGGGAAGTGCATTACAATTCCGCGCGCACCGGCGTGCGCTTGATCGGACCGAAACCGCAGTGGGCGCGGACGGACGGAGGGGAGGCGGGATTGCATCCGTCGAATATTCATGACAACGCCTATGCCATTGGCTCGATTGATTTCACGGGTGACATGCCGATCATTCTAGGGCCCGATGGGCCGAGTCTGGGGGGATTTGTTTGTCCTGCCGTCGTGGCTTATGCTGAACTGTGGAAAGTAGGTCAGTTACGACCCGGCGATAAGGTGCAATTTCTCCCGATCACACTCGAACATGCGGAGGCGCTGGAAGCCCGGATGGAGCAGGCCTTGGCAGATGGGAAGGTAGTTCCTGAGCCGAGCTTGACTGCAGTTACTTTGGACGCAGTGCGGCAGCGCCTGCCTGCCACCACGGCCCGACCGGAAGTGGTGTTCCGACCTGCGGGAGATCGCAATTTATTGATCGAATTTGGACCACTGGTCTTGGATATTGCGCTGCGATTCTGGGTGCATGCCGTTTACCTGAAGCTGCAGGAAATGCAACATCCGGGCATCATGGATCTCACGCCTGGGATCCGTTCCTTGCAGGTGCATATCGATGGAACGCATCTGAAATTGGCCGCTGCAGAGCAACTGATCATGCAGTTGATCGAGTCGCTGGATGACGTGGAACATTTGGCAGTGCCCTCGCGCATCGTGCATCTGCCCTTGTCTTGGGACGATCCGCAGACGCAATTGGCGATTGATAAATACATGCAATCCGTCCGACCCGATGCCCCGTGGTGCCCCAGTAACATTGAGTTCATTCGACGGATCAACGGGCTGTCGGATGCGCAAGCGGTGCAGGGTATTGTGACCGCAGCGAACTATCTCGTGATGGGTTTGGGCGATGTTTATCTTGGGGCTCCGGTGGCCACACCGTTGGATCCGCGGCATCGCCTCGTCACCACCAAATACAATCCCGCGCGGACTTGGACGCCAGAGAACGCCGTGGGCATTGGTGGAGCATACATGTGCATCTACGGCATGGAAGGCCCGGGCGGCTATCAGTTTGTGGGCCGCACGATTCAAATGTGGAATCGAGATCGCGTCACGGATGTCTTCACGGAAGGAAAGCCGTGGCTGCTCAGGCTGTTCGATCAGGTGAAATTTTATCTCGTGAGCGCAGAGGAATTGATGGAAATGAGACGAGAGTTTCCGGCCGGTCGTTTCACGCCAAAAATCGAGACCAGCACGTTCAAACTCAGTGATTACCTTGAGTTCCTGGACGCGGAGCACGAGAGCATTGCCACCTTCCGCACCATGCAACGCGAGGCCTTTGCCGCCGAACGCGAACGCTGGCGGGTGGCTGGATTGGACGTTTCGGAATCCGCTGTGAGCATCGCCACCGCAGAGACAGCGATCACCATTCCGGATGGCCACGAAGCCGTGGTTAGTCAAGTCAGCGGCAGTGTGTGGAAGCTGCAAGTGAAGGAAGGCGATCTCGTTGCCGAAGGGCAAACCGTGGCCATCGTTGAAGCCATGAAAATGGAAATCCAAGTGCCCAGCACCGCCGCCGGCAAGGTGGCGGCCCTGCACGTCAAAGAAGGCCAATCGGTCACGCCAGGACAGACTTTAATCACGGTGCAATCATGATCCCTAACCTTGGAATAACCGCCCTCTTGGAGGCCTATCGCGCTGGAGTTACCACCCCGCAGCAAGTCGTGCTGGAGGCCTGGCAGCGGGCCGCGGAGGCCGATCCCGCCATTTGGATCAGTCGGCCCACCGAGGCTCAACTTCGCGCGGCATTGGCTGCGTTGGAAGGTGAATCGCCTGACACGAAGCCACTCTATGGCATTCCGTTTGCCATCAAAGATAACATTGATTGCCAAGGCTATCCCACCACGGCAGCCTGCCCGGCCTGGAGTTACGAGCCAGCAAAATCTGCCTTCGTTGTGCAGCAGTTAATTAACGCGGGGGCCATTCCCATGGGGAAAACGAACCTTGATCAATTCGCCACCGGCCTCGTCGGCGTGCGTTCTCCGTATGGCGTGCCGTCCAATGCCTTTCATCCAGACTACATTTCCGGCGGCAGCAGCAGCGGCTCGTCCGTGGCCGTGGCGCTCGGATTGTGCAGCTTCGCGTTAGGCACCGACACCGCAGGCTCCGGTCGGGTGCCGGCTTCCTTTAACAACCTCATTGGCCTGAAGCCCACGCGCGGCTTGCTGAGTTGTTCCGGCGTGGTCCCGGCGTGCCGCACGCTGGATTGTGTTTCTATTTTCACGCTTACCGCAGCGGATGCCGCGCAAGTGCTGAAAGTAGCGGCCGTCTATGATGCTGCGGACAGTTATGCCCGTGAAATTGCACCCAGAACCCATCGCGAGGACGTGCCCCGCATCGGTATTCCCATGGCTGGGCAGTTGGATTTCCTGGGAGATCGCGATGCCGAATGCCTCTATGCCTCCGCACTGGAAACCTGCTCGCAACTTGGTTGGCAGCTCGTCGAAATTGACCTCAACCCATTTCTCGAAGCCGCTCGCCTGCTCTATGAAGGCCCTTGGGTGGCCGAACGCACGACCGTCATCCAAGAACTGCTGACAAGTAATCCGGAAGCGCTGCTGCCCGTCACCCGCCAGATCATTGCTGGTGGCTTGAAGGGCACGGCGGTCGCGGCATTTACCGCACAGTATCGCCTCGCGGAACTCAAGCGCACGACTGAGCCTAACTGGAACAATATCGACGCGTTACTGCTACCCACCGCCGCCACTTGCTATACCAAAGCAGCCCTGGCAGCCGAACCCATTGCGCTCAACAGCAACCTTGGGCGCTACACCAATTTCATGAACCTGCTGGACCTATGCGGCTGCGCGGTTCCCGCGGGGTTTACCGCCAATGGAGTTCCCTGGGGCATCACCTTCTGCGCCCCGGCTGCCGACGATGCGCTAATGCTTGACTACGTCGGACGTTTCCACCAAGCCGTGAAGCTGCCGTTAGGAAAAACCACGCAACTCAGCAACGAAGTCTCATTGCCCCCGGCACCACCCATCACTCCAACCATCAAGTTGGCCGTCTGCGGAGCCCACCTGGAAGGCCTTGCGCTGCATTGGCAATTGAAGGATCGCCAAGCGCGCCTCATCGCTCGCACCCAAAGCGCCCCTTGCTATAAACTCTATTTGCTCCCCGGCCACGGCCCCATCCCCGACCGCCCCGGCATGATTCGCGTCAGCACGGATGGCGCATCCATCGCCTTGGAAACTTGGGAAATCCCCCAAGCAACACTGGGCTCCTTCCTCGCAGGCATAGCCGCTCCACTGGGCCTGGGCCGAGTTGAGCTGGCGGACGGCAGCCAAGTTTGTGGCTTCATCTGCGAAGGTCACGCCGCACACACCGCTCAGGACATCACCTCCTACGGCGGATGGCGCGCGTGGCTGGCGCGCGCGTAGGATTGCCTGGACTACTTGCATTCTAACGGATCTAACGACAGCTTTCACTGATGCATGAAACGATCGTTGCCAGCTTGAAAGCTTTGGAAAAAGAACGGGGATTCTTGAATTTGTCCGCCTCAAACAAGCTGCCACGAAAAAGGATGCCCTGCCAGTCAGCCCCGTCCTGCGTGAATTCCTCGCCACCATGCAGGGCGATTGTCTTGCTACCGCCGCAGTCCTCAGCCACCCGGAACCAGACCTTGCACCATTGAATCACTTGCTCCTGGCAACGTTGCATGACGGGGGCGGGAGTTGATTTCCCGTTCGTTCCCCGATCAATTACTAGCAGATAGTATATTGGTCTGGATCCAGTAGCAGCGGCCGCGCTGAATTTGGAGCATCCTCCTTGGCGACCTTGGCTTTATGATCAAACAGGGCGTAGAGTTTGTCCCAGAAGTCGCCCCCAAGCACAAACAAGCCCGCAACGAAAATGCCATCACTAACGAGTCTTGCCTGCCATCGCAGGGGCGAACCATCCGGCAACCACTCCGGCTGGTAGGCTTGCAGATAGGTAGGGAGAAGCGGCACGCAAAGCATCGCCAGGCCAAGGTTATGGCGGAGTTTACTGACGCCACCGGCTGGCTTGATGCGCCCGACTACCGAGAACGCGAGCGCTTTAAATCGCGCGAAATTTTCCTTCCCCATCAGCGCAGCTCCGATCAGCGTGCCTACCTCCGGCGCGAAAAACAACACGCCCCAGAGGGTCGCCTTGAAGGAAGCCGACCAGGGCATCCAGGCGATCCAGGCGCTGGTAAAAAATAGCAGATTGCCCCCAAGGGCAAAGGCGATACCGAGTTTCAGACGGGTGTTTGCACTCATTGGACCTGATGCGGCCTCTGCTCCGAGGATGCAAGTCCACGGGCAGAGAATTATGCCGTAGGCCACGCGAAACCGACGGCTTCCAAGCAAGAACTGACGCTGGCGGGTTGTGATTTTTGAAACCAAACTGTCTCACAGGCCTTAGCTTACCCCAGCCAGCACTGCTGCCACGGCCGACGCCCGATTCTCCACCCCCAGCTTGGAGATCACTACCTGCACTTGTTTGCTCACCGTCCGAGGTGACGAAGTCAGGATGCTCGCGATTTCCTCGTCACGTTTTCCCTGGGTAACCCAAAAGAGCACTTCGCGTTCTCTGGGGGTGAGTTGTTGGTTTCCGGGCAGGCGCTTGAATAGGGCGCAGCGACCGATGACGCGTTGCAAATGAGGATGCAGGAGTTGCTGCAAAAGAATTCCTCATCAGTAAAGACGCGGTCTCGGTTAAAACCCAATGCCTTTAAGGATTCAAAAATATCTGGAATTCTGTAATTTCCCATGGCGCCCTGCCAGCTTCTGATGGATTGGGCGGATGCCCCATAACTCCCTGCCGCTTCCCGCATTCTTTTCCAATTTCGCCGCAGCCTTT
>JANOAV010000213.1:0-47185 GCA_031411295.1 Verrucomicrobiales bacterium
CCGCCATTGCGTCAGGCAAGTGCATAACGAGATCCATTCTAGGCCAGTGGTGATGGCGGACAGAGTCACGCCACTCCCAGTTAGGATGCGCGGTTTGTTGCGATGCTCGCTCTGGGCTGAGCGAGGGCGCTCCCCCTACAGTTGTAACATGTTCTCAAACTCACCCCGTAGGTTTCCCCATTAGCCTCATGGCTGCTTCAGCGCCTTCACTTTCAAAAAGCGCTCGAAGAATCCATAGAGTAGCGCATTGGAATTGTCATCTGGGTCATGCTGCGGTCGATTCGTCATCGCGACTCGATTCGAGAATCCCAGCAGCTGATTTAACTTCAGCGCATTGTTCAGCGGGATCCAGCGGGACGGTTGGTCTTCGGCACCACCGGAGACCAGAAACGGTCGTGGGGCAATTAACGCGTGGAGTTCATGCAAGTCCTTCCCCGCAGCCATCAGCTTGGCATAGGCTCCGGTGCGCGGGTTGTCTGCGTTGGGCAGGCCGGGCTTGCGGGTGCGCGTGGCATCCAGGCCGAGATACCATGGCTCCCAGTAGTTTACATTGGATCGTTTTTCATCGAAGACGATCCCGGGATCACTAACAGCCACACAGGCGAACTTGTCCCACAAGGCTGCGGAAAACAGCGCCCACTTGCCACCATAGCTGTGTCCCACCACGCCGATACGTTCCTTGTCAACGTTGGGCAGATTGGCTAGAAGGTGCCAGCAATTCGCAGCCACGTAGGCATGGAATGAAAGTGGCTGGCAGGGCGCACCGCCAAGTTCCGGCTTCCACGCATTGCCTCCAGGCGAACCGATCGACAGGGTGACGAACCCACGACGGGCCAGCTCCAGGCCAAAATCCTTGTGGGACTTAGCGGGCGCGGCAGGAGCCAGCCCCACACTCGTCTCCGGCTCGTAGTAAACGACGAGCACTGCGGGCATGGGTTCCTTTCCCTCTGGGATCAGCAGCCAGCCTTCGCCAGTTTGCCCGGGGGCAATGGACAGCCGCACCCGACGCTGCGTGAAGTTCTCGCGCTGCGTTTCAGCCAGGGTTTCCACCGATGGTTTTTCAATGATGGGCGGCCAGGCCCCCATCACGCCATGCCAGTCGCGCAGGATCTCGGCACGACGACGCGTCCAATCCGCTGGCGTGGCCACCTTCGAACCATCATTGAATAGCAAAGGCGAACGATAGTCCCCCAGCAGATTCGCAAACTCCGCTGGAGGTTGGAAAAACGGCTCCAGTGAAACAGGCGCAGCGGTGGCAAGTTCACTCCGAGCGATGCACGTGGCGGAGAATACGATGAGGGCAGCTTGGGTGAGGTTCATGGGATTCAGTTAAGGACTTTGGGATTCGACCAGTCACTTGAGGGACATCAGGTAGGCCACGAGATCGGCTAGTTCATCCCGGCTGAGCACTTGATCGAGTCCGGCTGGCATCAGGCTGAATTCCCCTGGGGTGATGGATTTCACTGCGGTTAGAACTATTGTAACCTCTGGAGTGGCGACTCCGGTGGTGAGGGTCAACTGATTCTTACCTTGATTGCGAATGATCCCGTAAACGCTGCTGCCATCCGTTTTCTGAATCATCACGGGTTCATAGCTGCGCACAAAACTGGCGCTGGGAAGAACGATGGACTCCAGCAAATCACGCGGCGTGCGGATGGAACCCACCTTGGTGAGATCAGGGCCTAACCTGCCGCCTTTATAGCCGATTTGATGGCACAAGGTGCAACTGGCTTTGTTGCTGGAAAAGACGATGCTGCCCCGCTGCGCATCCCCTTTCGGCATCGCTGTTGCAAGTTCTGCCAGTTGCTTCTGCTGTGCTGCCCCGCCTGGTTTGGCAGCGTTACGAGACTTGGCGAGGCGGGACTTAACGGGATCAGGAAAATTTGCAAAACACTCGTTCACCAGCGCTTCTGAAATCGTGGGCAAGATTCCCAATTTCTCCAATTCGGTGACCACGGTCATCCCCAGTTGCTCGCTTCCTCCTGGCAGAAAGATCTTCAGCAGCAAGGAACGCTCCAGCACCCCGAGGGTGCCAATCTTGCTAGCAAGCAAGGATAGCGTGGCTTCCGGTAACTTCCATTTACCCAAAGTCTGGGCTGCCAAGAGGCGCGTTTCCAGATCTTTTGGCTCGTTCAATTGGCGGATGCAGAAGTCCGCTTGGTCTGCGGTTCCGCTGGCGAGGGTTGGGTTCGACAGAAGCAATAGCCGAATCATGGCGGGCTGCGAGACATTCATGGATGCGGCTCGCAGCGATTCACAGGCATGGTCTTCAGCGTTAAATTTAGCTGCCGCCACGCAATCAGCCGCAGCGCGGACTTCGACGGCATCTGGCGAATTCAGTGCGTCCCGCAGCAAAGGGGTCCATTCGGAGGGCCAGGGATTCTGGCCGATTTTCAAGCGCATGGCGTTGAGCAAATTCTGCCTAGTGGTGGATGCTTTTGATTGCCGCAACAGGGAGCCGAGGTCCGGTAGTAGATCTGGCATCTCGGTGGCATATTCATTAATGAGGGTCACGAACATTGTATCTGGTTGCGCTAACAAATGCTGCGCCAGCCAGGTCGTGACCGCCCCCCGCCAGCTTTTGTTGCGTCGGAGTCCAAAGAAGACGGCCTGGCGCACGCTTGCTTCCGGATGCGCGAGCAGCTGTCCCAGTTCCGCGGGCGTGATTTCATCTGGTCCACATTGTGAGATCGCGATGATAGCCATGCGTTGTAATCCCGCGTGCTCTTGTAACGCCAGCGCGTGCAGTGATTTGTGATCCCGGCATTCCATCAACGCAAATATCAGTGCGTGTTCGAGGAAACGATCCGTGTTAGGGAGTTTGGCGGCCCGGGCCAGAGCGGAGACGATTTTCTCAGAGTCATCCGTTCCTGCTTTAGTGGCCATTCGCGCGCCTAGTTCCTCAATGGCGGCACGTCGCACATGCAGCTGAGGCGACTGGCTTTGCTCCACCAGCGAGGCGAATTCGGATGGTTGCGCGAGTTTCCATGAGGGTGGGGGACAGTTGGGTGGGATTTCCCCGCCCGTCTTCCGTAAACGATAGATTGCGCCCGGCACGTTGGGTTTGGCCAATTGGGAGGTGGGGCAACACAGCTTATACCAGCCGCCGGTATCGACTACCAGGATGCTGCCATCCGGTGCTTGCAACACATCCGTAGGATGGAAATCAGGATGGTCCGAAACCAACAAATCCGAGTCCTCCGTGCGGTAGCTCGCACCCTGCGGAATCAATTTGTGACGACTGACTTTGTGTAAATTAAATTGCGCCACTAGCAAATCGCGCCCATAGCGACACATCCCTGCCGCCGCCGCCGGGCCCAAGTGGGTCATGGGCGGCAGCAGATCACCAGTGCGAGGATGGCCCTCCAGCACATCGTGTTCCTTGCCCCACACGCCACCGAGAACCGCATGAATGATGCCATCGCGTTTGCCATCCGCTGGTTGTTGCAGAAACGTCCCCGAGACCATGAGATCGCCCTCCGGAGTCCACGCCACGCCTACCGGATTGTCCATGCCTGCCGTGAACACACAGTCGAATTGCGTGCCGTCTGGTTTCATGCGGAAGACATGGCTGGCCCGGCTGGTCCACTGGGGTTTCGCTGGTAAATCATGAGTCTGTTCAGCGAACGCGCCCTTGCACCAATAAATCAATCCGTCCGGCCCCAGATAAGGGCCGTGGAGATCATTGGCGCAGCCGGTTAGGGTTTTGCCGTCATACCAGATCTCGCGCTTTTCAGCTACGCCATCGTCATCCGCATCGGTGAATTTCCAAATCTGGGGAGGCGCAGCCACATAGACTGAACCCTCATGGCAGAGCACCCCTTCGGGAAACATCAGCCCGTCTGCGAACACAGATTTCTCATCATAGATACCATCGTGATTGGTGTCTGTCAGTTGCAGCAATCGATGCGGTTTCTTTTCGAGTTGCTGCTCTGCGGGTTCATTGGAGCCGGAGGACTCGCTAACGTAGAGTCTGCCCTTGGCATCGAAATCCGCTTCAATGGGGCGTTCCACCAGCGCAGCGGGCACTGCCACCTCCAGCGTGTAGCCATCCGCCACCTGAAACCGACGGTCATTGAAGGAATACTCTTTGGCCATGCCGGAGAGGGCAAGCAAGAGGAAGGCGAGCGCGGTGAATTTCATGGAGACGGAGTTTGTCCTGCTGATAGCGGAAAGCAATCCCCACGCCCACGTAAATTAGCTGGTGGCTACGGCATTGCGTCAGTAGGAACGCGGGGATGGATCGCAGTATCATTGCGAAATGAAAACCCGTCGCCAACTTCTCGCTACTACCCCAGGTCTGGCCGCTTGGGCTGCACTGGGGGCTGATGCCAATGCCCCGAGTTCCCGCATCCAACAGGAGAACGCCCTGGCTGGCACCACGGATTGGATGCTGGAGAAAACCAGAATTGATCCGGCTACAAAGTATCGTTGCCCTTGGATCGAAGGCTATGCGTCGCATCAGAGTATCGCGGCAGGGGAGACCGTGGAGTTCTTCGTGAGCACGAATCCCGCCTCGGAGTTCACGCTGGAAATCTATCGGCTGGGATACTACGGCGGCAAGGGAGGTCGCCTGATGGAGCGTCTGGGCCCCTTTCCAGGCAAGGTGCAGGCGGATCCGCCGATTGCTGAGAAGCGCTTGCGCAACTGTGCCTGGCAAGTTTCCACCTCGTGGAAAGTTCCTGCAACGGCAGTTAGTGGTGTGTATGTCGGCAAGCTGACAGCTCGCGAGGGAGGCTGGCAGAGTTATGTTATCTTCATTGTAAAGGATGCGCGCAAGACAGACTACCTGTTCCAATGCAGCGACCACACTTGGCAGGCGTATAACCGCTGGCCCAGCCAGTTCGCGCTGTATGATGATGGGAAGTCTGAATGGTATTGGGGGAAGGATGTGCAGGTGAGTTTCAATCGGCCCTACGGGAAATATTGTCAGATCCTGGATCAACCACTGTCCACGGGCTCGGGCGAGTTTTTCCTGTGGGAGTTCCCCTTCGTATTCTGGCTTGAAGAGCACGGGTATGATGTGTCCTACATTACCAATACCGACACCCATCACGACGGCCCTGGACTGCGGCGGGCCAAGGAATTGCTGTCGGTCGGGCATGATGAATATTGGACTGGGCAAATGTTTACAAACGTGCAGGCTGCCGTTGCTGATGGAGTGAGCGTAGGCTTCTTTTCTGGCAACGCGGTCTGTGGCAAGGTGCGGTGGGCCCCGATGACCCGAGCGTTCGAGCGCATTGGTGTCTTCGGGCCACCCGGCGGAACCATTGAATTTGCCGCCATGAGCGGGCTCGCTCACGAGCGTCCCTACGCCAACGAACTGATCGGCGCGCACAGCACCGGGCCAGTGACAGGTGGAGCGGATTGGATCTGCGTGCAGCCAGAGCACTGGGTGTTTGCGGGCACGGGAATGAAGGCTGGAGAAGGCATTCCCGGCTTGGTGGGGTGGGAATGGCATGGCGATCCAGCGCCCATTCCTGGACTGGAAATCCTCGCCACTGGGCCCACGCAGAGTGCCCCGGGTAAGCCGAACGGAGGAAAGTTTACAGCGACGATTTACCCGGGACCCAAAGGAAATTTCGTCTTCAATGCGGCCACTTGCTGGTGGGCGGATGGGCTTTCGGCACCACCAGGATACGTGCGTCCCAGCGTTTACACCTCCCCTCAGGGGCCCGATGCCCGGGCGCAACGGATCACGCAGAATGTGCTGGAGCGGATGCTGCGTGGGGTTTAGAGTTCCTCCCGCAGCTTCAGCCCCGGGATGTCACGGAAATGCTTATCTGGAGACACTAGCACGGCTCCAACATGCATGGCGCACCGGGCGATGATGATATCCGTCAATGGTTTGCCACCCGCCCCGGAGCGATCCATAGCCCAGGCTAGATCCGCCACGGTTTGCCACATGCGGGCGTTCACGGGCACTTCCGGAATGATGTTAAAAAATGCAGTCATTTCCCCCTTCAAGCGCTGGGTCTTGAATCCCCGCAGCACCTCCGCCCGGACCACGCCGCAACTGTAAAGCAGTCCGTTTGCCAAATACGGCATCAATTCCTGCCGGATGTCCTTTCCCGCCCGCAGGTGGTCGATATACACCGAAGAATCCACGATGATAGGATCAGAAAATTCCATCGTTAGTCTCCCTTCGTGTAACGCACCCCCCGACGCAGAGCCTGCACATCATAGTCAGGATCAATCGCGTCTTGCAGCACCGAAGCGGACCAAGGATTCGCCTGAATGTGCCGCATGACGGCCAAGCGTTCCGCCTCCGTCAGAGCCCAATCAATGGCCTCCTTACGGGTTTTGAAGCCCATGGACTTCATAATATTCTCGAGTTTTTCGTCGTCGAGTTCGATGGTTGTTTTCATATGGGAATATTTACGGCCATACCGCCCATACGCAAGTTCATTTCCCGATTTTATGAAATCATCATTCGTTAGAATAAATGATCTGCCGAAACAGTCGAAGTGGGTTACTGGTGAACTTACCAAGCGGCATGAAATCCTCCTAATAACAGGCAGCGACTGATCGTCTAAGTGGTAACTACCGATTGCAGCTACCACTTTGATGAAACTTACCAACCTGAAATCGATCCCGCTTTACTGGCTTCACCAAAATCTCAAATGGAAGTCGTTAGCATTACTCATCAGCGTCTTGATAGCTAGCGTGATGCTGGCTGCTGGAATACAGCAGTTCCGCAAACTAACATTCATGAACCCTAGATTTAGCGATGCTGGCGAAGGGGAGGGACGCGTAAAACTGGATGCCATAACGCTGGTAAAGTTGGAAGGTTTGCGTGATAAAATCAGGCATCGCATACCTCAATTTGAAACGGGAAGTGCCAAGGAGTTCTCGCTCCCGGACGTTCAAGTCATGAGGGGACCAATTTGCCGTTTCCCCGTGGCTGATCCGAAAACTCCGGTTGAGGACAAGCGCATCGGCTTTATTTCTCATCTTCCTCCGCTCATCCGCGCCAGATGCAGCCCGCAAACTCGGGCTGATGCAATAATAAAGAACGGCGGTTCCATGGCTTCAGAAGGTGCGGTTGAGAAAACGCTCGTTTGGCTGAGAACCCATCAGCATCCAGACGGTAGCTGGGGGCGGCATGCTCAGGGAGGCACTACCGGCCTAGCGCTCTTATGCTTTCTGGCGCATTGCGAAACACCGGATAGCCCGACCAATGGAGCCTGTGTGCTGGCTGGAGCAACGTTTCTGATCGATTTGGCTGGAAAGCACCAAGGGCGTTTTTCGGCTGCCCCTGAGGATCAGCCGTTAGCGCGTCAGGAGCATGCCCTCGGCATGATTGCCATCAGTGAACTGTATAAATTTGCCAAATTGGGAACAACCCTGATACCCCGCCTCAGAGAGTCTCTGGAAGAGGGCGCGGAAATGCTGCAGCACCGTGATTTGACCATTAGCGGTTGGCGGGACGCCAGCGCAGACGGAGTTGAATTCGAAACGATGATCCTGCAACTCGAAGCCTTCAGAGCTCTCGTCAGCTTAAGGCTGCCGATCAAGTCCACTGGCAGAGCAGTTTTTCTCAAGTATTACGATCGGGGAAAGGAGCTTGCGGACGGTCCCGCTCCATTGGATAAGACGTTGCTCGACTGCCTGTTGCGGGAGCAATTTGCGGCCGACCCTCTGCATGAGAACCGAAAAACATCGCAATTCAAACAACTGCTCGATCAGCCGATTTCTTGGGCGGACAGCGAGAGATTGCCGGCCTGGACCTGGATGACTGGTCTTTGTTTTCAGGAGGGTGGGGCCATTTGGGAGCAGTGGCAAAACTCTTGCATCCACGAAATTTTGACCCAACAAAAGCTAGATGGTTCCTACGTCGGAAAACCTGGAGCAGCAGCGCTCACCAGCACCTCGGAGGAGGATGACGCGATTGCGCGTGCCTGTTATGCCACGCTGATCTTGGAAACGTATTATCGGCACCAACGCCGGGACTAGTGAGATGCCATTCAGTGCGCTGTTACGGAATCTTACCACGAGGCCGCGGCGGATCCATGCTCCAGGCTAGATCTGCCGCGGTCTGCCACCTGCGGGCGTTGACGGGCTCATCGGGAATGATGGTAAAGAAGCGACAGTTTGTCAGAATAAATTAGCTACCGAAACCGTCGAAGTTGGTTTACTGGCATCCAAAGGGCTTGCCCCTTCCCTGAAAACTCTCCAAACTCAACGCATGAAATTCCTGCCTCGACTTCTAGCCAGCTTGCTCCCCTGCTTTTTGCTGGTTCACTGCTCGAAGGGGATCGATCAATCAGCCAAACGCGCCCCGGCTCCAGCCAAACCGCTCCTGACCTGGGCTGAGTTGCTACCGAATAAACCGCCGCTGCCAGCAGGCGAGGCTGGCATGGACTTGGTCCTCTTGAGGGTTCCCATGGCGACTGCATCCGCAGCCCTGCTCCAGGATCAGGGCGGTATTTCGGGCGCAGAATCGCTGCTACAGGCGTTGCTGGCGGACGGTGCCATTAGCGTTGTTACAAAGGCGAGCGTGGCTGGGCCGGAGAAGCAGAAGTTGCAGTTTAAGGATGTAAAAGACTTTACCCACAGTGCGATATCATTTGTCTCATTTCAGTGGAGGATGGAACAAACCGCTCGGGATGAGGGCTCGGCACCGCCCGACCAACGCGAGTTGGAAGATGGCAAGGTGACTACACCTATCGGCACCAAACTTGATGCTGTCCTGGAGCGGGATGGCGATCAACTTCAGGCTGAGCTTAATTTCGAATGGATGCCCGAGCCGCTGAAGCGCCCCTGCAACTCATGGCCAGTCAAAGCACCCGGCCATGACTTCACGCCACTGTTCCAGCCATGGAACTTCAACATTCACTACTGTTTGTCCGACGGTATTTCCCTGCTCGCAGCTAATGCGGAGGCCCCTGGCCCCGATGGCGCCTTTCCTCACAGCGGCTTTATGTTGATGGCGTTCGGCAAAGCTAGATCAACGCCTAAAGCCCCGGTCGTCGATTTCACTGAGCCTCGAAAAATCCTCGTGCGCACATGGAGCTATGAAGTGCCGGCTGATAAAGGCGAGAAACTGCTGCGATCCAGAACTCGGGCGTCAAATGACCCCACGTTACACAAAATGCTCGCAGCCGATCCCGCCGCCACTCTCATTTCCTGCTCCGCCATCGCTTCAGCAGATTCAAAGCCCGTCCACACAACCCCAGGCAAGCCTACCGCCGCTGATCCATTCGGGACTTCAGACGAATACGATCATCGCAGTCTGAACTTCAGATCAGAAATTTATAGTGCTCTTCAGTTCGAGTTTCCATCGGAGTTTGAACCGACGCGGAGCAAGGAATTTCGCGTCGTGTGCGATGCCTCGGCAACCTGCAAGCTACCACACGCCTTGGAAATTGACGGTGTGTTATCGGACACTGGCGTTGTCCTGGACCTGACTGTTTCCGTAGAACTTGCGGCCACTCCGCTTCGCTGGGTGCATTGGTATGGCTCGACACTTGGAGCCAAGGACGAGCCTGCGGGAGTGGAGACGCCTGTGTTTGCTAAGGACAACTACAACGCGAGCTTAGCGTTGGACCGCGGGGTTTCTCAGCTAGTTCGCGCCAGGATAATCGCAGGGAAACTACGGATGACCTTTATGGACTGGATCCGGCGTGACGAGCCGGAGAGTCGTCAGATTTCCCAAACCCTGCGCATTATAGAAACTCCTCTTCAGCCGTGGTTGGCGCGATTAGCTCAGGCTCGCAACCCTGCGTTACTAGCGGAACTGGAGGCGGCTTTAGATTCTGGCACCGCTCGCCTCCTTAAGTTCGAGTTAGTCCACACTAAATATGGCCAGCGGAGCAGCGGTGTCAGCGGGGAGGGCTATCTATTAAGTGAATCCTATCTCAATACCTCCATCCGCGGAGACCATTTGTTCTACAACCCTCGCTTCGTTAGTCCTCGCACTGCTGGCCTGAACGCACAAATTGATAGCAGTAGTTTGGGCTTCGGCCAGATCGAGTCAACGTCCATCTTGAATCTTAGTGAACCCGTGGGCACCCAACACTATGCGCTCTGGCTTCCCCACAGCCCGTTGCAGTCGCGCGAGACGTCTGGCATCGATCGTCCCATCATTCTCCGCACTGCGCTAAAAGTTTCCATGAGGCAAACAGATGGAGGTGATTATTTGCTGGGAACGTGCCTGGTGCCCGCCAGCACTTTTCGTAAGGAACCTACGTTGCGCTGGTTTATGATGCGGGGTAACGCATCACTCGCCAAAAGCGCCACGCCGAGGCCTGCTGAGAGTTTCATTGAGTTTAGCGTGATCAGCAGCGCTGACGCTGCCAACGACGCAATCGAAGCAATTCATCCAAACCCGTCGGGCGACTTGTTGGCCTACGGGGCTGTGCGCCAAACCGAAGATCGCTCCAGCTTGTCCTCCGGCCTTGCTTGGGACTCACCAGAACCGAGAAGCATGATTGGAAGTGATGACTCGTCCCACGATCCAACCACGGAAAAAATCCCGGAAGGAACCAAGTTTCAAGATCAGGTTGAGCTAATCGCCACGCCCTGTGGTTTCACGGCCGATATTGAGCAAGGAAAATGGGCCGCCACCTATCAGTCCGACCCACGCTTCACGACCGATACGCTGAAGACTCACGATGAAACGCCGCGGAAAAATCCGGTGATGGAATCCAACATTCCCGTGTCCTGCGAACGAGCACTCTACGAACCGATCGCCACCGCGGGAGGATCGCTACCGCCGCTAGGCATGCAGATCACCACGCGTCTGGGCCAAGGTCGATTGCTCATTGTCCGCCATCATGCGGGAAGGTAATGATCCCGGCAGATTCGATATCTACCGCATCGCCCATCCCTTAGGGTTTCGGGCTGGTGGGCTGCGGCGGATCCATGAACCGGGAAACACTATCCCCGGCAATGACGGCTGCTTTATGAGGTCGCTTCTCACTTCACCTGCCATTTCTCATCGAAGAAATTAGCGTCCACGATCTTCCCGGGCGTGCGGGAATTCGGGGCGGTGGTGACGTCGATGATGGTCCAGTCGGGGAGCTTTGGAGTTTGGCGGGCGTTGTTGAGATAGTCGTATTCCCGGAAGGTGAAGCCGCTGTTCAGCACGATGTATTTGGCTGGGTTCTGTGGGTTCGGGTAAATGAGGATGGGCGCGTGGTTGGCGCTGGGGTAGGCTTTGTCCTTTACTTTCACGTCGGCGGCGGACCACTGGATGGGCAGTTTGGGGGCTAGATTGGTAATCACTTTGTTGCTGCTGGGATCGCCCCAGAGGATGAGGTTTTTCGATTTCACATCCTCGGCGGTGATGGCGGTGTCGTCTTTGATCGGCACATCACCCCGATACTGCTGACGCCATTGGGTCACGGCCCGATCCATTTCCGCCTTCACCCAGGCGCCCACGGCGGGATTCAGCGGTGTGCCGGTGGGGCGCACGAAAATGAAGGCGTCCATGAAGGCATCATCCACGGGGCCTTGGAGGTTGTGGACTTTGCGCAGGCCGGCGGGCTTGGCTTCGGGAGCTTCCCAGGTTTTGTCTAACATGGCGAAGGTCTGTGGGGACTTGAGCGCGATGGTCTGCCCATCGAGGGAAATGCCCTTGGTCGCGAACGGCATATTCAGCGTGAGTTGGGTGATGTTTTTCGTGGTTAATTGATAAACACCATCGCTGCCTAACTTGGCTTCCACGCGGGCTTCTTCCCAATGCTCGCGGAGTGCTTCCACGCGCACCCAATCTGCTTGATCGTATTTCAAGGTGTAGGTCACGAACTTCAGCAGCTTGGGTTCGGCTTCCTTGGGCGCGGACTGCATTTCCTTAACGATGCCGATGACTTCTTCCTTCGCTTTGGGTTCGTATTTGTGTCCCGTTTGCGGACCGATGATGTGTCGCAAGGTCAGCCCTTCCTTGGCCATGGCTGCTTCCATGAGATCGGCCGCTTGCTTTTGTTTGTCGATTTCCCCGCTGTAAGCCACGATGCGGGTGTTGTATAAATTTGCCGCATAGGTCGTGGAATCATACCAGTTCCACAGCTTGCGTTCATACCACGCAGGCTGGAGCGTTTCGCCTTGGAACTTGTTCAGGAAAAGTTCAGTGTCGGAGAACCCGGCCCCCGGATTCACGACCGTCCATTTACTAGCATGATGGGTCCCGATGTGCCAGCAAGCCGCCCCGCCCAGGGAAAATCCGCGTACGACGAGAGGACGCTTCGGTTGATTTCCCATATCCTTCTGAGCATCGGCCATGGCTTCGAAGAAATCAGTCTCCCCGGCAAAGCGCTGTCCATTGCAATACCGACCATAGGAATGCAACACGGTGGCATCTGCGGGGCTGAATTCGCCCTGACTGTGGAGTCGCTGGGAAATGAAGTCCAGCTCGCTCAACGTTTCCCCACGGCCATGAAACCATGCGTGCAAGGCCCCGGCCGAGCGTCCAGCTTCAGGAATCACCAGGCCGTAAGGCTGCACGCTGTTATCGATTTTCGACCGATACCCCTGCACCACCAACCCTTTCGCAGAGCGCCATGGAGCCGTGCCTTTGCCCAGCGCCTCGGCCCGGGTGAATCCTTCTTTCAGGAGTTCCTTGGCGACATCCACCTGCTTGGGATTGAAGAACTCGTCATAGCGCAGAGCCCAGTCCACGGCCTTGTGGAAAATGAGCACGTCCGGCAGCAACTCACGTTTGCACTGCGGGGATTTGGCGGCCTCCCCGATGGCCTTGCCGAGCTTCTCGACTTCGGCGGTCAGAGCCGCGCGTTGATCGTCCGGCACCGGGACGCCGGCTGGCGGAATTCGTCGCACGGATTCGGCCTTGTTATCGGAGGGCCCATCAGCGAGGGCGAAGAAGGGCAGAGAGAGAAACGTGAGCGCAAGAAAAGAAGAGCGATGCATAGAACCCAAGTGCAACCGCTGGAGTGAGCTTTGCCAAGAGCAAAGTCGCGGTTCCGCGTGGGGTATTCGCGTAGTCCTACCGCACTGGCTGGGTGTAATACGGCTGTTGGGGAGGTGGCGCCTGGCCTTGCCCAGTGAGTTTATCGAACCATCCCCGGATGGTGTGACCCGCGTTATCCAAGCCACCGCGTGCATTGTCCAACAGGCCCGTGCGCGCACGGGGCTGCGGTTGTGGCTGCATCTGTGGGGCGGGCAGGTTGGGGTTGTAATACTGGGTCTGACCAGGTTGCGGTTGCTGGGGAGGAGGAGGCATTTGCGGCCCTTGCGCTGCACCTTTCTTCTTGCCCTTCGTTCTCGGTAACTCCGGGGCTGGGGCGTCCTGCGGCACGTAGAAATTCTTCGTGAGCACGCCGCCGGTTTCCGCAGAAATGGACACTTCCGCCACTTTCTGCTCCTGAGCATTAACCAAGGTGATAAACCATACCGGACGGTCGGACAATTCGGTGCACCGCATTTCCAAGTTGGCGTAGTCGAACCCGCGTTTGGCTACCTTGGCGGCTTTATCCGCCGCCATGAAGGCCGTGGTCGAATCAATCTTCCATCGTTTGGCGGAAATGGGTTTTCCGACTCCAAACCCCGGCACTGCCCGCACTCCGGCGTAGCGGGTGCCATTGACTCGATGCTCTTGGAAAAAGCCCGCCTCATCTCTGGTGATAAACAACCAAGACTGCGGTTGGTCCTGGCCATGGGGACCGAAAACATACACCAAGCGGGAGACGACGGAAGGGCTGGTAGCCTTACTCCATAAGCGCTGGGCCGTTTTCGCACTGCTCCCACCGGCCGCCTGGCCCGAGGCAAGGAAGCAGACTAAGCAGAGTAAGACAAGAATGGATTTCATAGTGGTGGGAGAGAGGGGACAACGGAAGCGGGGGAGGGGAGGGGAGCATCTGCGTCGCTAAAGTTACGCAGAAATTTACTGTTTAGGTTACTTAATTCGCTGGCGCGAGCAACCAGAATTCTTGAGACGAAAACGCCGGGGTCTGCGTGAATGTGCTAGTGGAGAAATTGTGCTTTACAGAATTGAAGGAAACATCATGAATAACGCTCATTTTTAATTCCATGTTCACAAATACAATTCATACTACTATCCTTGCGGAGATCAACTCCGGAGACACCGCCTGGCTTATCGTTTCCGCCGCGCTGGTGCTGTTCATGATGATGCCCGGCCTGGCATTGTTCTATGCCGGACTAGTTAGGAAACAGAACACGCTGTCGATCTTCATGCAGTGCTTCGCGCTGACTTGTGTGCTCAGTGTGGTGTGGCTGGTCTGTGGCTACAGCCTGAGTTTTACCCCCGGCAATGCCCTCATTGGGGGCTTGGGCAAAGTCTTCCTTAACGGAGTGGATCCAAGTTCAGTGCATGATCTGGCCAAGACGGTGCCGGAATTCAGTTTCTTTACCTTCCAGATGATGTTCTTCCTAATTACACCGGGATTGTTCATCGGGGCCTTTGCGGAACGGATGAAGTTCAGTGCCATCATGGTGTTCAGCGTGCTCTGGAGCTTGTTGGTGTATGTTCCCGTCTGCTATGGAGTCTGGGGCAAGGCGGGAATTTTTTTTGGTCTCACCGGTGTCATTGATTTGGCAGGCGGCATCGTGGTGCACATCACAGCGGGGGTGGCGGCCTTGGTCGCTTGCATCATGGTTGGTCCGCGCAAGGGATTCCCGCACACACCAATGTTGCCGCATAATTTGCCGTTCACGGTGGCCGGAGCGGCCATGCTCTGGGTGGGATGGTTTGGATTTAACGGCGGCAGTCAGTTTGCTGCCAATGGAAATGCTGCGCTCACCATTTTGGTAACTCATCTTTCCGCCTGCGCAGCGGCCATTGTGTGGTCGATGATTGAATGGATCAAACTCGGCAAGCCCAGCGTGCTCGGAATCGCGACTGGTTCCATAGCCGGCTTGGCTGCCATTACGCCAGCTTCGGGCATGGTCGGCCCCATCGGAGCCTTGGTCATCGGCACCACCTCTGCGATCGTTTGCTGGCTGGCCTGTGCCAAGTTGAAACAAAAACTGCGCTACGACGATTCGCTCGACGTCTTTGGGGTGCACGGAGTCGGCGGCTTTATCGGCACCATTCTCGTGGCCGTCTTCGGCAGCAAATCCTTCGCTGGCGGCCAGGGAGATTTTGCTATTGGCAGTCAATTACTAACACAATTACTGGCCGCTCTCTACACGATTGTGCTCTCAGGAGCAGTGAGTTATCTGCTGCTGAAGATCATCGGCAAAACCATCGGCCTCCGCGTTACCGAGAGCGAGGAATCCCAAGGGATCGACTTGGCGGAACATGGCGAAAATGCCTACAACGATTAAGACCATTTCCACAAAGGAACAGGTAGAATGTGGAGCAGTCCGCTGGACTGCTCAATGCTCCCCGATTAGCCCAGTGGGGCTGATCCGCATTCGTCGCTGGGCACTGACTCCTAGTTATAAATTCAGCGGGGGCTCTTCAGTCTCATGAGGCCGATTAGGCGGACTATGCTTGGGGAGGTTTGCGACTTGCTACCCACCATTGTTTGATCGCGTCCGCCACCCCGCTGAATCGCCCCTGGCCGAGATAGCGCTCCAACACATAAAACAGATAGTAGTAAAATCGGCAGAACGCCCAGATGGTAACCGCCAGTAGGCCTGCGGTCCGCAGGGTGGGATGCTCCAGCCAGATAAACGCTCCGGCCATTAGGCCCAGGATAAGGAATAACGCCCCCTTGGCATGGATCAGCCAGGGGCTTTTGATATCGTCGGTAAGTTTCATGAAAGTGTGGGATGAGTCCCATGTCTATCAGAAGACTATGTCCGTCTGCAAGAAAAGATGGTGTCCATGCGGCGGGCGCAGGTGTATGGTTCGCTGGCAGCGCTGAGATTTCGCGCTTGAAGGAGGCCGCCTTGGCGTGTAATAAAGCAATCATGACGCCCTCACCGATGCTGGAATCCCTGCTTAACGCGCCTGATCTGCCGGAAATACTCCAGCAGGCAGAGCGGGCGTGGGCCGATGAGCAGGCGAGACGGGCTAAATTTCTCAATGACATTACGCCGGAGCACAAGTGGGAGTTCATTAACGGAGAAGTCATCATGCACTCCCCCGCCTTGCAGCGGCATCTGGTGGCGACGGGAAATCTCTATCAAATCCTCTTCGTCTATGCCAAGAATCAACATTGCGGCAGTGTGTTCGTGGAGAAGGCGATGACGTCCTTTCCGCGCAACGATTACGAGCCGGATGTCATTTTCTTTGGTCCGGCCAAGTCAGCGTGCATTCTGCCGGATACACTTCGCTTTCCCGTTCCTGACTTGATTGTCGAGGTGCTCTCCCCCAGCACGGAAAAACGGGATCGGGGTGTGAAATTTAGCGATTATGCACTGCATGGGGTCTCCGAATATTGGATCGTGGATACAGTGGCAGAAATGGTTGAGTTATACAAATTAGACGCCAACACCCAGACTTACGCCCCGGCTGAGCTGATTGCTTCCGGTTATATCGAGAGCACCACTATCGTCGGACTGAAGATCCCAGTGGCTGCCGTGTTCGACGAGGATGTTACGATGGAGGTCCTCCGAAGCATGAATGTGGATGAAGGTGCCATGCTAGAACTCCGAACCGCCCTCCAGGATGAAGCCCTGCGCAGAGAGAAGGCGGAGCGTGCATTGCAGACAGCAGAGCAGGCATTGCAAACAGCAGAGCAGGCGCTGGCTCAGGAACGGGGTTCACGTGAGGTTGCGGAAAGGGAAATTTCCATCCTGAAGCAGCGACTCCAGACCCCGGAATGAGGGGGCTTGCAAAGTGGGATGTCTGGAGCGGAGGACGGGTGCGCGGGTCGTCGCATTGAATGCCCCGCTTAGTAGCGTAACATTCCAGTGCCGGGTGGCACCCCACAGCGTTTCGGATTCCAAAATCGAAGTCCCGCTACTCTTTGTTCTTCAGCTGAGGGAAGAGCACGACATCACGGATGCTTTCCGCTCCTGTTAGCATCATAATGAGACGATCGATCCCGATGCCGATGCCGCCGGCTGGGGGCATGCCGTGTTCCAAGGCGAGCAGGAACTCTTCATCGATATTCTGGACTTCCTCGCCCGCTTGATGGGAGAGGCGTTCGCGCTGGACGATGGGGTCGTTGAGCTCGGAATAGCCAGGTGAGATTTCCTGACCGTTGATGACGAGTTCGTAAACATCCACCACGCTGGGATCGGCCACATTTTGTTTGGCCAGCGGCACCAGTTCTTTCGGCACATGGGTTACGAAGCAGGGATCGAAGGTCTTCTCCTCGATGAGCTTTTCAAATACTTGCTGAGTGACTTCATAGTCCTCCATGTTAGCGGAAATTTCCACACCCAATTCCGGGCACCGCGCGCGTCGTTGCTCATCGGTGTAATTGAACCATTCTGGATCCACGCCACGAATCAGATCACGATACGACGCACGACGCCATGGGCGAGCGAGATTGATGGTGCGGGTGACTTCGCCAGCCTCGTTCTTGTGGTCGATCTGCAAGGTGCCGATGAATTTTTCCGCCAAGTGGCAGGTCATTTCCTCCACCAAGTCCGCCATGATGGAGAAATCTGCGAAGGCCCAGTAGGCTTCCAGCATGGTGAACTCTGGATTGTGGCGGCGGGAGATACCTTCGTTGCGGAAATTGCGGTTCAGTTCGAAAACCTTAGTGAACCCACCGGCCAGCAGGCGCTTCAAATAAAGCTCTGGGGCGATGCGGAGATAGAAATTCTGCGCCAGCGCATTGTGATAGGTCACGAACGGACGCGCGGCGGCTCCACCAGCCACACCTTGTAACATGGGGGTTTCGACTTCCAGAAAATCCCGCGCATGCAGGAAATTGCGGATCTCTGCCACCATCTTGCTGCGCAGGACGAAAATTTCCCTACTGCGGGCATTGGACATCAAGTCCAGGTAGCGCTGGCGATACTTGATCTCACGATCCGACACCCCGTGCCACTTGTCCGGCATGGGACGCAGCGTCTTGGTGAGCACCGTGATGGTAAGAATCTTGATGGACGGCTCCCCAGTTTTGGTGATGAACGTTTCTCCAGTTACGCCCACCCAGTCTCCTAAATCCAAGCATTGGTTGAAGAGATCGCACACTTCCTGCGGGGCCACCTTGGCATTGAGGAAGCATTGGATCCGCCCGTGGATATCGGAGATGTCGAAGAACTGGGTCTTGCCCATGTCCCGCCAGGCGGAAATGCGCCCGGCCACGCTGACTTGCAGGCCTTCAGAGAAATTGTTAAACAACTCCGCTGGGGAATGGGTGGTGGTGTAGGTGCCGCCGTAGGCGTTGATGCCACGGTCCTGCAAGTCCTTGAGCTTGTCTCGACGGACGCGGAGGAGTTCGCTTTGTTCGGCGGCAGTGGGGGCGGAGGTAACGGGTGTTTCGGAGTTCATGGCTCGGGGCGTCTAGGTTCGTAAATCGTAGTTTGTCATTCGTTAATCGTAAATCTAGCGCGCGAGGCGGGTGTGGTTAGATTTACGAATAGGCAGTGACGATTTACGATTTACGAAGTGAATGGAAGGGACGGATGAAGGTGCAAGAAAAACGCAAAAGAGGCGGACGTTGCCGTCCGCCCCTCAAGCTATGATTTTAAAATCAGAAATTTGCCTTAGTTGGCGGCAGCCACGGCAGCGAGGTCCACGTTGACCCGACGACCTTCACGGTCGAAGCGGACGCGGCCGTCGATGATGGAGAAGATGGTGTGATCACGGCCGATGCCGACGCCAGCACCGGGAACCCACTTGGTGCCGCGTTGACGAATGATGATGTTACCAGCGATGACGGCTTGGCCGCCGAATTTTTTCACGCCGAGGCGTTTGCTGCGACTATCGCGTCCATTTTTGACGCTACCTTGTCCTTTTTTGTGGGCCATGAGATGAGGAAGTTAGAGGGTGAGAAAATGGAAATTGGAAGACTAAACGGTGATCGCTTCGATCTTCACACGGGTGAGTTGGCGGCGGCTGCCCACGGTGCGGTGGTAACCTTGACGGCGCTTGTATTTGAAGGCAATGACCTTCTTGCGACGGTGTTGATCCACCACGGTTGCGGAAACTTTGGCTCCGTCAAGCACGGGATCACCAATGCGGACATCGGCATCCTTGGAGTAGAAGAGAACTTCGCCAAAGACTGCGGTGTCGCCTGCGGCCACGTCGAGCTTCTCGACGTCGAGTGTATCGCCCACGGCAACTTTGTATTGTTTGCCGCCTGTTTTGATGATTGCGTATGCCATAACCGGAAGATGTGTAAGGAAATTAACGAGAGAGTCGAAGATTGAGGGGTTCGCCCCCCAGAAAAGAGTAAATTTACGAGAAATTCGGCCTGATCCGAAGGGCGGAGAGACTCCCACACCTCCTCCCAGCTGGCAAGTAGATTTTTTAAGTGCCAAAAAATACTCGGCTCCTGGCATCGGGGAAGGCGGGAACGTGGCGGGCGCACTCAGGCCTCAATTGGACTGAGCGTTTCCGTTTCTGCCACCTTACGCGATGGCAACAGGCTGTCGAACCACAGGTAAATGACCGGAGTGGTAAACAACGTCAGCAACTGACTCACCAGCAGGCCGCCCACCATGGTCAAGCCCAGCGGATGCCGTAATTCCGAACCTTCCCCATTGCCAATCATCAACGGCAGCGCCCCCAGCAGGGCCGCCAGGGTGGTCATCAGAATGGGCCGGAACCGGAGCAGACAGGCTTGGTAAATGGCATCGCGCGGGGTGGCTCCGTGGACTCGCTCCGCTTCCAGGGCGAAATCGATCATCATAATGGCGTTCTTTTTCACGATGCCGATCAACAACACAATGCCGATAATCGCCATCACCCCAAGTTCAGTGTTCGTGACCTTCAGCGCCAGCAGCGCGCCCACGGCGGCGGAAGGCAGGGTGGACAGGATGGTCAGCGGGTGGATGAAACTTTCATAGAGCACGCCGAGCACCAGATACATCACGACGACTGCCGCCAGGATAAGCCAGAGCTGATTGCTGAGAGCGCTCTGGAAGGCCAGGGCGGCACCTTCAAAGCCCGTTTCGATGCTCTCCGGCAGGGTCAGTTCCTTTTCGATCCGGCGGATCTCCTCCACCGCATCGCCCAGGGCTCTGCCAGGCGTCAGGTTGAATGAAACCGTCACCACGGGGAATTGGTCCGCATGAGCAATCGCCAGCGTGCCAGGTTCTTCCACGACCTTGGCAATGGTAATTAACGGCACCTGCTGACCGCCGGTGCCCGGCACGTGGACGTGATCAAAGGCGGAAAGTCCGTCCCGAAATTCCGGTGCGTGTTCCAAAACGACGCGGAATTGCCCGCTCTGGGTGAAGATGGTGGAAATCAACCGCTGGCCGAAGGCGTTATACAGTGCGGCATCAATCGCTGCCGCCGTCACCCCCAGCCGCCCGGCGGCTTCGCGATCAATCACCACCCGCGCTTGCAAGCCCTTATCCATCAAGTCATCGGCTACGTCTGCCAGCAGTGGAGATTGTTTCAGCCGATCCACGATTTTGGGCACCCACGTCTGCAGCACGGAGATATCCGGGCACTGCAACGTGAATTGATATTGCGTCCGACTTACCCGATCCTCAATGTTCAAATCCTGCACCGGTTGGAGAAAGAGCAGAGCC
Source organism: Verrucomicrobiales bacterium (assembly GCA_031411295.1). Taxonomy (GTDB): domain Bacteria; phylum Verrucomicrobiota; class Verrucomicrobiia; order Verrucomicrobiales; family V1-33; genus JAGNEJ01. The sequence continues at coordinate 20,533 of JANOAV010000213.1, forward strand.
CCCGGCAGCGCTTTTGCCTTGTCCTGCAAGCGACGCACCACTTCGCCAGCCGTGGCCTTACGATCGTGACGGGGTTTCAAATTGATCAGCAAACGTCCCACATTGGGGGTGGTGTTCACACCATCAACGCCTACGAATGACGAAACACTCTGCACCGCATCATCCTGCAACACCATGCGCCCAATGGCCTGCTGCTGCTCGCCCATGGCGGCAAAGGAAGTGTTCTGTGGGGCCTCAACGATCCCCTGAATCAGGCCCGTGTCCTGGGAGGGAAAGAAGCCTTTCGCCACGTCAAAATACAATGCCGCCGTCAACCCCAGCGTGGCTCCGAAAACCAGCATGGTGGCTGCGCGATGGTTCAGCACCACCCGCAAAATTTTCCCATACTGGGCAATGATGCTGTCGAAACCACGGGCCACCGCCTTGGCCAGCGGGCCTTCTTCCCCTGTCTTGAGCAGTCGGGCGCACATCATCGGCGTGAGCGTGAGCGAGACGACGGCGGAGATTATAATCGCAATTGCCAACGTAATGGCAAACTCCCGGAATAGCCTCCCCACCACGTCTTGCATGAACAGCAGCGGGATGAGCACTGCGATCAGCGATAGCGTTAGCGAAATGATGGTAAACCCAATTTGCCGTGCGCCCTTCAACGCTGCCTGCATCGGTGGCTCGCCTTGCTCAATGTAGCGGGCAATGTTTTCGATCATCACGATGGCATCATCCACCACGAAGCCCGTGGCAATGGTTAGCGCCATCAGCGAGAGGTTGTTGAGACTGAATCCGCAAAACCACATGGCGGCAAACGTTCCCACCAGCGACAACGGCACCGCCACTGCGGGAATCAAGGTGGCGCGCAGGCTGCGCAGGAACACGAAAATAACCGCCACCACCAGTCCAATCGCCAGCAGCAGTTCCACCTGCACATCGTCCACCGAAGCCCGGATGGTGGTCGTCCGGTCTGTCAGTGGTGTTATTTCCACGGCGGCCGGCATCGTTTCCTGGAGCTTCGGCAGCATCGCTTTGATGCGATCAGCCACCGCGATGACATTTGCGCCCGGTTGCCGTTGCACGTTGACGACCACCGCAGGTTGCGCGTTCGACCATGCCGCCAAACGCACGTTTTCCGCATCATCCACGATCTCCGCAATATCGCTCACGCGCACTGCGGCCCCGTTTTTCCAAGCAATGACGAGGTTGCGGTAATCGTCCACGGAGAGCAGTTGATCGTTGGCATCCACCGTGCTGCTGCGTGTCGGTCCATCGAAACTTCCCTTCGGCTGATTCACATTTCCCGCTGCGATGGCGGTGCGCACGTCCTCCGTGCTCAGTCCGCGTGCGGCCAGGGCCACCGGATTCACCCGGATGCGCACGGCCGGCCTCATGCCGCCGCTCAGCGAAACCAGGCCCACGCCGCCGATCTGCGATAACTTGGGAGCCAAACGCGTTTCCGCCAAATCCTGCACTTTGATCAACGGTAAACTCTTCGATGTCAGCGCCAGCGTGATGATCGGGGCATCGGCGGGATTCACCTTGTTATAAACCGGCGGATTCGGCAGGTCGGTGGGTAGTAAATTATTCGCAGCATTCATGGCTGCCTGCACACTTTGCTCCGCAATATCCAAGTCCAACCCCAGCGTGAAACGCAACGTAATCACCGAGGCCCCGCCGCTGCTGACCGAATACATTTGCGCCAGCCCCGGCATCTGGCCGAACTGCCTTTCCAACGGAGCCGTCACGGAAGAAGTCATCACTTCCGGCCCGGCCCCCGGATACAAGGTGGTCACTTGAATCGTGGGATAATCCACCTGCGGCAAAGCCGAAACTGGCAGCAGCCGATAAGCCATGGCCCCGGCCAACAACACCGCCACCATTAGCAGCGTGGTCGCCACTGGGCGCTCAATAAAAATACGTGAGGGATTCATAAAAACAGCCCTCCCGCCCGCCACAAAGCGGGATCATTCACGAATCCGAGCACAACAAAAATCATCTGTCCAATGGGCAACGCCCCCGTTCCGCCGTCAACCCGAATCCCACCCTTGGCCCCGTAAGCGCCCAAAGCCACGGAACAATTTATTTGAGATTGGGCGTTCCACTCCGTCAATTTCCACCAAGACGTTGCATTTTTCGAAAGTGCCACTCTCGTTAGGCATGCCCGCTGATCATCCTGAGCCACCAGACGCTAAATCTTCCGATCTGGCTCCAGCATCGCGAACAACACCCAAAAGCCAAACTCCCGCCCATCATTCCGTTCCTGTTGCATCAAGGACCGGATAAATGGTCCGTCTCCACCGAGTTCGTGGAGATGCTAGCATTTCCTGCGTCGCTCAAACAATTGTTAACCGCGTATCAGCCAAATTTTCACTACTCCTTGCTGGACCTCAGCCAGCAAAGCCCGAAGGACGAATCGTGGGAATCCATCGTCCAAGTAGCGCTCCAGCTCATGAAGGTCGCGCGGAAGCGCAAACAATTGGAGCAATTCTTCTACTGGCTGGACACTCAAGTCATGCCGATGACGCTCGCTTTAAACGATAATGTTGTCGAATCTTCCTGGAATTAATTCATCCGGTTCCAAATCCGGCTCTTTGCATCCGAGGACGCAAAGATCAATCGGGTTGCAGGGGCTTCGGGCTTGGCTTTATGCCCTGCAATGCCTGTAGGACACTAGCGCGATACTTTTGATCCAAAATGGATTCCGCCCATTGAGTAGCAACTTCGGGTTCTCCAACTTGGAACCATTTCTTCGCCAACGTGCCCTTGGCTCGGTCTGCTTTTGCTTGATCCTGCTGTAGCAACCACTCGGACGCGGCGGCCAAGTCTGCTTCTCCGCTTCCAGCTTTTTCCTGCCAGAGCGCTACGGCTTGCTCCAGGATTCGATCAGTCGCTGCCGCAGACGGTAGCCTACGATGGATTTTCAGATACCAATCTGCTGCAGCTTGAGGATCCTCAGCAGCAAATTTCGAAATGACTGGACCGATCAGATTGGTAACTCCAACGGGCGGCAATCCATCCAGCCAAGCTGCGGTTTGCGAGGCAGATTCCTGCTTGAGCCGACTATCAACGATGGCCTTGGGATCTTCATACCAAATTTCGTCGGTCTGGCACAGAACTTGAAACAGTTGGTCAACTCGCGGCCAGCCTTGTCGGTCAACTGTGTAGTAGGATGAGAAATTGGAGGCCAAAGCCTTCCGTAGAACAACACGTTGACGTTCGTTGCCGATGGTTTGGACTTTTTCGAGGGTGGCTTCGAACTGCTCCAGAGGAATATTTCCGAACACGATGGGGACTGCGTTCGTAAACCAAGGTGCTGGGTCACGTCCTGCCAGTGGCTGCAAGCAGCGCTCCCGGGCTGCGTCAGGATCCCGGGCAGCCAAATTCAGCACCTCCTCCCATTCGTCGTCCGCCGCTGCATCTGTCATCACGGGAGATAAAATATTTTCTGGCACGGTGCCATAGGCTTTGGAAAAAATGTCACATTCAGTCCCATTGCGCTTATCCAGCACAATCCCGTCCGTGGTTTCGTAGACTCTCGTTGCGCCACCAATTCGTGCAACAACGACGTAATGCAAACCTGATTTCCCAACATAATCCGCTCGCAGGATCGGCAAGGTAGAGTCATCCCGGTCGGAGGCGAGCCCTGCGACATACGAAATACTATTCTCATTTGGACCGAGGGCTTTAGCATAATCGTCAGCCTTGGAGCCGATGTTGCCATCAGTTTTGCAGCTTGTGCCACCCAAGCAAAACAATTTCTCATCGTCCATCATTCCCACGCGAAAAAGCTCCCGCAGGGCGGCGTTGGCATTGCGGTCTTTGGGATTTGGGAACTGTTGCTCATGCCCGGAAGCGTAGGCGAACAGAGCTTGGTGCACTTGATAGAGCTGTTTCAGCGCCTGGGTCATCATCACCCGTTCCGCTGCCAGTAACCGATCGCGCTCCTCATCTGTGAGCGGTTGCTCACCCTTCAGCGCTGCAGTTGCTGCTTCTGCCTGCGCATTTCCTGATGATGTGCCTCTTTGTGATTTTACGTCCGGCAGTAATGCTGGGTTTGCGATGGACTGGGACTGCGGGCTAGATTTCAGCCATAGGTAAACGCCGACTCCGATTACGGTCATAACGGTAGCCCCGGCTAGCAAGGATTTGCCACGGGATAAACTGGCGAACCATAAGCTGGCCATTCCAGTTGAACCCGATGCTGCGGCCAATTTCCGTGCCGTGGCGCTGAGCGCTGCCACGGCCACGGGAGTGGCTGGCAGGGCCAATCCATGGCTTAAATGCGTGCCAACAGCAACCCCGGTGAGCGCGGCGTAACGAATCCTCAGCCGAGTTGCTAGCGCCTCTAAAGCGCGGCTGGCTTGTCGCTGGGTGGCAGCTTCACTTTTACCTAACGTGGTGGCAATTTCACGATAACTCAGCCCCTGCACATGCCGCAGCATGAGGATTTCCCGATCCCGGTCCCGCAGCCGCAGCAGGGCTGCATCCAGCGCGTCCAACAGGTCTGTATCGATAGCGGACGTTGGGGCTTTGGGCTGGGGATTCATCGTGTGTGATTGGTGCGCCAAGGCAGTGAGTTTCTTGCTGTAAATGGCCTCGCGACGCGTCAAATGAGCGCATTCCAACACCGTGGACCGATGCAGTCAGGCGCTCAGACTGGGGGTGGAGATGAGTTTGCCCGCCTTCCGAGCTGCCGTCGCAAAAACGCGTTGCGACACCTCGTCCGCCAAATGCCGCCGCTGGCCGCATTGACGGAGCGCGGTGGCCACCACCAGTCCCCCATACCGTCGCACGATCTCGGTGAAGGCGGTTTGATCTTGGAACTGATCCCAGCGTTGTATTAGTTCTGAATCTGTCTGCATAACTCCATTCTGCACGTTAATGCCTGAATCAGACAGAAATTTATTTCAGCGGAAGCGGCTTCACGACGGCACGGGCGGACCTTTCCCTGGCCGGCCTGCTCCGCCGCCTGCCGGGCGCTCGCCAGGTTTACCTGGAGGCCCCTCGCCACGGGCGGGGAGACTGCCGGGTGGGATGACTTCCACTTTGCCACCGTCTCGCATGCGATCCACGCCTTGGGTCACGACTTTTTCGCCCGGGGTGAGGCCTTCTTTTACGAGCAATCGCTCCCCACGCATGGCACCGGTCACCACGGGGCGGAGTTCCACGGTGTTGTCGGCTTTGACGACATAGGCATAAGGTCCTTTGTCGCCTCGCAGCACCGCGTTGGCGGGGGCCACGGTGGCCTGGCGTTGGGTGTCGACGAGCAATTTTGTGATCACGAATTGATTGGGAAACAAGGCTCCATCTGCATTGGGTAGTTCTGCTTTGAGCTTCAAGGTGCCGGAGGCCAGATCGATCTGATTGTCGGTGGTCAGCAGTTTTCCCTTGGCCAGGGAAACGTTCATTTCCTTATCCACCGCTTCCACCGGCACTTCGGCGGCCGCTTGGAGAAGCTTGCGCACGTTGGCCACTCGCTCCTGCGGGATGGAGAACATCAGGCCCATGGGATCCATTTGTGTAATGATGATGAGGCCGCTGGCGTCGCCCGGATGAATCATGTTCCCGACATCGATCTGCCGCAAGCCGACCCGTCCCGTGATGGGGGCGGTAATTTTGGCATAGCCAAGCTGGAGTTCCGCACTGGCGATGGCTGCGCGATCTCCCACGAGGGCGGCCTCTGATTGCCGCACGAGTGAGGCTTGGGTATCGACCTGCTGTTTGGCGATGGAGTCCTGCTTCAGCAGTGCCTCATAGCGCACCAGATCGGCCTTGGCATTGGCCAGGAGGGCTTCGTTCTTTTCCATGGTGCCGCGGGCTTGATCCAACTGCACTTGGAACGGGCGGGGGTCTAGTTCCGCGAGCAAATCGCCTGCCTTCACCAACTGGCCTTCTTTGAAATGAACTTTCTGTAGTTCCCCGTCCACGCGGCTCCGCACCGTCACCACATTCAGCGGCGTGACGGTGCCGGAAAGGTTGATCCATTCCTCGAAATCTTCTTTGGTAATTTCCTCCACACTCACTGGAACAGGCAACCCGATCCCGCTGGAGCCGCGTCCGCCCTTGCCCCCGGGCCCACCCATGGAGGCGTCTGCGGGCACCCGATGCATCCACCACCAGCCACCGATCCCGCAAAGGGCCAGGATAAAAATAAAGCAACCCACCCGTCCTTTGACGGAAGTAAGCACAGGTTCTGACGGGATATGATTCATAGCAAAATAGCACGCAAGCCAAGCAGAGGGGAAGTTGGAAAAGCGACAGGTTGCGGGAGAACAAGGCTATCCTTTGCCAACAACGCCGCGTCAACCCGAATCACTTCCGCTAAGGAGGAGGGAGGAGGTATTAGCAGTGGTAGTAATAATTATGCTAGACAGGATGAGGCGAGGCGCTGCTTCGAAAGCACTTTTCCAGCGCGATAATTGGCAGGCGGCCGGGGTTGGTGAAAATTTAATGAAACAATTTTGCAAGATTTTGCTTTTTGGAGCGTCTTAACTAGGATCTAATCCGCCACGTTAGCCTACCCAAATATTTTATGTTCCGAAATTTCCGTTCCTTGGTCGTTGTCACGTGTTGCCTGTGGTCCTGGTTGGGCGCAGTTGGCCACGGCAGCATCATCATCAATGAATTGATGGTCCGCCCGCCCGGCACGCCGGAGCCAACCGGACAGGAGTTCATCGAATTACTCAACACGGATCCGCAGGGTGCGGATATCAGCGGGGCTAAATTTGACAAGGGGATCAGTTATCTGTTTCCGGTCGATTCCATCATCCCTGCCAATGGCTATGGCGTGGTGGTGGCCAATGTAGCGGCGTTCAAAGCGGCCCACCCAACGGTGCCGAATGACCTCATTTTCGGCCCCTGGACGGGGACATTGGGAAATAATGGGCAGACGCTGCGATTGATTGATGAGTTGGGCACCACCGTGCTCGCGACGATGAAGTATGGCTCGGAAGGGGATTGGGCCAATCGCTCCCGCAGTGCCGCAGATAGCGGACAGCAGGGCTGGGAGTGGCTGAATCCAGTAGAAGCGACGGGGAAGTCTTGGGAATTACGGAATCGACTGATGGATTTGTCGGAGGGACAGAACTGGGCGGCCAGCACGGTGATCGGGGGCACGCCAGCAGCTGTAAACTCGACGGAGCAGACCAACAGTGCTCCGCTGATTCTGGATGTGAAACACACGCCTGCGATTCCCAAACCCACGGACGTGGTAACGATTGAGGCTCGGTTAGTAGATACCGCAACTCCGACCGGACAGGTTTACTGGCGGGTGTCCAACAGCAGTCCAGGAGAGTTCGCGCAGGCTCCTTTGGTGCGCCAGGGTGTGTCCACCATTTACCGGGCCGTGCTGCCAGCGCAGCCAAATCTGACGGTGATTGAATTCTATATTTCGGCTACGGACGGCGCTCTGACGCGGACGTGGCCCGCTCCGAACAATCTGGGGCAAACGACAAACTGTCTTTATCAAGTGGACAATGAAGTGCTGCCGCTGGGGACGCCAGTGTATCGGGTGGTGATGTCGGTGCCAGAGCAGACGCAGTTCACCGGGATGACGACGCATACGGATGCCGCCATGAACTGCACTTTTATAGGTGACGACGGATCTGGTCCCAGCATTCGCTACCGCTCGGATGTTCGCTATCGTGGTGCTAGTTCACGTGACTTCACCCCGGCACCGAATCGGATTGATGTGCCCTCGGATCACCCTTACAATGGTTCCAGCAAGCTGAATATTAACAGTAAATACACTTACCTACAGTTCATTGGGATGAAATTGATGTATGCCTCCGGGGTGCGGGCACCAGATACGAAGCGCATTCTGTATCGGCGGAATGGAGTGAATGCCATGTCTTCCACGGCCGTGGAAAATTATGGCTATTGGGCGCACTTGGAGCCGCTGGGCAGTGAGTTTGTGGATAACCACTTCCCCAACGATAGCGGAGGGAATTTATACAAGAAGGTCCGGCCGGATAATGACTGGGCTTACCGTGCGGGTGTGGTGGCGAACTATGTGTCGGATGGTTGGATCAAATCGAGCAATACGGCGGCGGATGACTGGTCGCAATTGGACAATTTCCTGCGGGTGATGTCGCAAGCTCAGGGGGCGGGAAATTATCTGGCCCAGGTAGAGGCGGTAGCGGACTTGGATCAGTGGGCCAAGTGGTTTGCGGTGGAAACGTTGCTCACTAACGGAGAAACGAATGCCAGCAACGGGGTGGACGACGATTATAGTATCTATTTCGGTGCGGTTGATAAACGTGCCCAGTTCGTGCCGCATGACTTCGATACGATTTTGGGTCAGGGGGATTCCAGTAAGATCACGGACCCGAATCGCACTCTCTTTGACATGTCGGAGACGACGGATTCATTGGCTCCACTGATCGCGTTGTTTGGCACCTCCAGTGGGGGAGGGGTGGCTTCGTTCCGTGAGAAGTATTTTACAGCGCTGCGGGAGTTGTGTCTCACGAGTTTCTCCCAAGCGCGTTTCGATGCCTTGCTGGATAATTACCTAACAGGCTGGGTGCCTGCGGCCAAGATCACGGAATTGAAAACGTTCATGAACAGTCGGCGGAATTTCGTGCTCGGCCAGTGCGCAACGGCTTTGGGAACGCCCACGCCGTCCGCTCCTGTAGCCACTTGGGCGGCCACAGTGACATCCCCGGTGAAGAGTGTGCAGCTTTCCGAGGTGGTGGTGAAGAATGCGTCAGGTTACACGGTGGGCGGGGTGTTTCCGGATTACGTCGAATTGCAAAATACCACGGACGCAGCGGTCAACTTGGACGGAATGCGCCTGACTAATCAGGTAACTAGCACGGGTGGGCTGGTGTTTCCGGTGGATACGATCATCCCTGCGAATGGATATCTCGTGATCCCAAGCGGAAATCTGGCCCCTGAGTTGAGCCTAGGTTTCGGTCTGGACCGGGATGGCGGAGCGCTGCGGCTGTATGCTGCTGCGGGGGGATTGGTGGATGCCATCGCGTGGGGGCCGCAAATTCAGGATCTGGCGATCTCGCGGACGGCTGCCGCACCTACGATTTGGGCGCTGACTGCTCCGAGTCCAGGCGTCGCCAACGGAGCAGCGTTAACCTTGGCGGATCCTAATCAACTGAAGTTTAACGAGTGGCTGGCCCTGCCGAAAAATCGCCACGACGAAGACTTCATTGAACTCTACAATGCCGCGACTAATCCGATGCCGCTGGGTGGGTTGCGCGTCACGGATGACGCGCTTAATTTCCCTGCGCTGCATCAATTCCCGCCGCTGAGTTTCATGGCGGCTCAGGGCTTCTATCTGTTGCATGCCGATGGCAATACGGCCACTCCAGGCAACTGGGGGGAACTGCCATTTTCGCTCGCGGCGCACCAGGATTGGATGAGCTTAGTGGGGCAAAATGGGGTGGTGATCGATCAATTTAATTTGCTCTGCCAGCAACCAGACGTGTCGCAGGGGCGCACGCCGGACGGGGCTGGAGCGCTGTCAAATTTCACGTTGATGACACCGGGCATGCCCAATGCCACTGCGGCCCAGATTGCCGGCAATGCCGATTACACCCGGGCGCTCGCGCTGATGAATGGCCTGAGGGTGTCAGAGGTGATGTTTAATCCCGGGACGGCCTTGACTAGCCAAACCGAGGAATTCATCGAGTTGCGCAACATCGGAACCACCGCACTTCAGCTTGGCGGGCTCCGGTTTACCAAAGGGGTGAATTTCACGTTCCCGAATTATTTGTTGGCACCGGGCGGCTACGCTTTGGTGGTTAGCAACCTTGGAGCATTCGAGGCCAAATATGGTGCCGACTTGCCCGTGGTGGGGGCCACCACCAGCACGCTATCCAATGGTGGGGAGCGGATCACGTTGACGCTGCCAAGTCCTTTCACGACGGCAGTGCAGACGTTTGTCTATGCGGATTCCTGGTATCCAGAGACGGATGGGTTAGGGCGCTCGCTGGTGGCGGTCGATGTTAATGGAGCGTTGTCCGCGTGGGATGTGAAGGATGGCTGGACGGCCAGCCCTAATGCTGGCGGCACCCCTGGATCAGCCGGGCCGCCGCAAATCACCAGTGCCCTCACCGCCGGCGGCACGCAGGGCGGTTCGTTCAGTTATCAGGTGCTGGCAGCCAATGAACCGACCAGTTTTGGAGCCACGGGGCTTCCGGACGGCCTGAGCATTAATCCCACCACCGGACTAATCTCCGGCACGCCTGCAACGCCAGGAGTCACCAATGCGAACATCACGGCTACCAATGTTGCCGGGGCGGATACGAAGACACTGGTGATCACTATTAGTTTGCCGCCCCCTCCGGCAATTTCCAGTTCGCTTGCGGTGGGGGCTACGCTGACGGCTCCTTTCAACTATCTTTTTACGGCTACGAACAATCCAATCACACTGACCATAACTAATCTGCCCAACTGGCTGACCTACAATCCGACGACGCGCGTCCTCAGCGGTCAGGCAACGACTGTTGGATCAGTTAGTGTGACGCTTTTTGCTGCCAACGCCGGGGGCTCTGATACGAAGACATTGGTGATTACCGTGACCTCGGACCCGTTTGCCAGTGCGCTGGATGGATTGTGGCTTTCCTATGTGACCGGTGGAACGTCGAACTGGTTAGTGGAGACCGCCACCACCCATGATGGGGCTGATTCCATGAGGAGCGGGGTCATCGCGGACAGCAAGGAATCGTGGCTGGAAACGGTGGTGACGGGACCGGATCGGCTCACCTTCTGGTGGAAAGTAGGCTCGGAAGGAAGCTTCGATTACCTGAATTTCAACGTCGATGGCACCACCATTCAATCGATTAGTGGCTCGGTGGATTGGACGCAAATATCCTACGATGTGCCAGCGGGAACCCATACGGTGCGCTGGGTTTACCGGAAAGACGGTTCGGTAACGGTCTCCCCGGATGCGGGCTATCTGGACGAAGTGCGGCTGGCTTCGCAGACGGTAGAACCGGTCATCATTAGCCCGTTGACCGCCGTGGCGTATCAAGGCGCACCGTTCACCTACCAAATCGTCGCCACGCATGCGCCCACGAGCTACAGCGCGACGGGCCTACCACCAGGATTGTTTATCAATGCGTTCACTGGGGAAATTTCTGGCACGCCGACCGGAGCGGGTGGGACGTTTACGATTAGTATTTCTGCCACTGGCCCCACGGGCACGGGCACCACGGGGCTGCAGTTATCGATTACATCCTCTCCGGAAGGCATGGCCACGGCTTTGGATGGGCCGGGAATTACCTACCGCCGGGGCGGGGATAACCAGTGGTTCGCGCAGACAGCCACGACGCATGATGGCGTCGATGCCGCCCGCAGCGGAGCCATTCTGGCCAACCAACAGACTTGGATGGAAATCGACGTCACTGGGCCGGATCGTGTGACGTTCTGGTGGAAAGTGTCGTCCTATCAATACGGCGGGTATCTCTTTTACGGCTTGGACGGTAACCAGAGCAATTCGATCTCAGGAGAGATTGACTGGCAGCAAGTGGCCTACGATGTGCCAGCTGGGGTCCATACGTTCCGCTGGACTTACCGCCGCTACAGCACGTCCTCGGTGAACGGGGCGGACGCGGGATTTGTCGATCAAGTGGTGGTGGCATCGCAAACGCCCACGCCGACCATTTTGAGCTCACTGCGGGCAGTGGGATTGGTTGATCAGCCGTTTCAATATCAAATTTCAGCCACCAAGAATCCCACCAGTTTTGGGGCCACCGGACTCCCTCCCGGACTGGTGCTGGATCCCGTGACCGGCATTATTTCGGGAACTCCAACAACGGAATTTTTTGGTGTCGTTAATGTTAGCGCGACGGGTGATTCCGGAACCGGGGCGGAAGCAGTAAATTTGCAGATTGGGTCTAGTGATGCAGCAATGCTGACAGCACTGGATTTGCCGAGCAATACTCCCATCACCCGCAGTGGCACTCTGTTCTGGCGAGCGCAGACAGCGGTTTCGCGTGATGGAGTTGATGCCATTGAGTCTCCTCATTTGGCTTCGGAGGGATATTCCACTGTGTCGGTCACCTTGCCAGGACCAGATCGATTAAGTTTCTGGTGGCGCAACTTAGGTGGCTCCAGTGAATATTTGTATTTCTACGTGAATGGTTCCTACACCCAGCAGCTTTACTCGGGTTCCAACTGGACCCAGGTCTTCGTCGATTTGCCAAGCGCGACCAATAGCGTCGAGTGGCAATACTATAGATCCGGTAGTGCTGCGCCTGGGACGGGTTCCCTGGCCGTTGACCAAATCACCCGGGCTTCCATCGTTCCCATGATTACAAGCCCGCTCGATGCTTCCACCGTGGTCGGGCAGGCTTTTGAATATCAGATTACCGCCAGCCAGAGTCCCACGGGATTTTCGGCTCTCAATTTACCGGTTGGTCTGACGGTCTCTCCGCTGGGACTGATCACCGGCACGGTGGCCTCGAAAGGGTATTATACCATTCAGCTCAACGCCACCACGCCCAGCGGTCCAGCCTCCGCTCCGCTTGCTCTGAACACCGTGCTGAGCGCGGCCACCCTGGCCGTTGGGGGGGATGCGCAGAATGTCCTTTATCAGCAAACCGCGAATACCGGTGCCAGTTACAATGGTTGGTTCACGCAATACGCGGTCACCCATGATGGTGTGGACGCGCTGCAAAGCGGTCCGATTCCACATTACGGTCAGAGCGAGTTCAGGATTCCTCTGGACGGACCTGGGGTGCTTACGTTCTGGATGAAAGTATCCTCCCAGTCCAGTGATTACCTCTACGTTTATGATGACTACTATGACAACTACGAGAGTTACAGCGGGGAGGTCGCCTGGGTCCAAAAGACTTACACCTTCACCAGCATCAGTCCCCGCACGATGACCTTCCGCTTTGAGAAGAGCTATGAAGGCGTGTCTGGAGCGGATGCTGCCTATATTGACCAAATTGTCTGGACCCCGGCGGATACGGATACGGATGGCTTGTCGGATGCTTGGGAAAATCGGTATTTCCCGAATCTGACCACGGCCAATGCAGCGCAGGACACGGATGGGGATGGTCAATCCAACGCTTTGGAGGCGGTGGCGGGCACGTCTCCGACCAACCCTGCCTCCGTCTTGAAAATGGCCCAAGCTGAGGTTACGGCTAACAAGTCGGTCCGCTTGGTGTGGGACAGCGTTCCGGGGCACACCTATGCCGTGCAGTCATCGTCAGATTTGCGCACATGGACCACTTATCCCACCCGTTACTACGCCACCACAAATCGCACCGAGACGACCGTGAAACCCGTGGGGACGCTGTCTTCGATCACCATGGTAGCGGCCAACGCTCCGGCGTTTGCCCTCATTCCCAATTCCAGCGCCAATACCACGCTTTGGCGCGGTGGGGATGAAGCTGCCTTTACCGCCAACGGGGGAACGACTGGCTGGCTGACAGGCACGCAGGGGGTTGGCTTCGAGACGGACTCATCCACTGCCAATGGTAATGTGCCTTACACCCCATTCATTGGCCTCAGTGTGCTAAGCCAGATGTATAACATTCGTGGCACTGCCTTCATTCGCATCCCCTTCAACGTCAGTAATGCCGCCTTGGTGCGCACTCTTACGATGCAGATCCGTTATGATGATGGCTTTGTCGCCTATCTCAACGGGAATCAGATTGCCAGTGACCTGAGTCCAAATAATTTGAGCTACAACGCTCTCGCCACCGCTACACGCTCAGATTCGATTGCTTCGGCCTACCGCAGTTACGAGCTGACGTCCGCCCTCAGCACACTCCAGAACGGCCCCAATATTCTGGCGATTCATGGCCTGAACAATTCCACGGGGAGTTCGGATTTCGTGATTCAATCCATCCTCAGCGCCACCGTTTACAATCCCGGCACCGCCACTCCCGGTAAAATTTACTGGCGCGTGATCACGCAGTAGCGGGGGATTTCCCAGCGCCAACGGTCTGAGTTTGCGAAACGGAAGCTTGACGCGTCCGTAGCCACTGAGGCATAACTTGATCATCCTATGAAATACGCTCCCCTCACCCTCCTTGCTGTGGTTGCCAGTCTGACTGGTTCCCTGCTCTTCGCCCAGAAACCCGCTACGCCTCAGATCGGCCTGCAGCTCTACAGCTTGCGGGACAGCTTTGCCAAAGATGTCCTCGGCACCTTGAAGAAAATTCAAGCGTTGGGGATTAAGGAAGTCGAAATTGCCGGCATCAAGGACCAGAAGCCGGAAGCCTTCGCCAAGTTGCTCAGCGATCATGGTCAGCACGCCTACAGTGGCCATTGGCCGTTCGAACGGTTGGAGAAAGATCCCGCAGGTGTAGCCGCCGAAGCCAAGGCCATGGGTTGCACCCATGTCGCCTGTGCCTGGGTGCCGCATGCCAATGCGGCCTTTACCGAGGCTGATGCCCGCAAAGCCATTGCCGTCTTCAACCAGGCTGGAGAAGTGCTCCAGAAGGAAGGACTAAGCTTCTGCTACCACGCCCATGGTTACGAGTTCCAACCCTTTGGCGATGGCACCCTCTTCGATCTGATGATGAAGGAGATGAAACCTGGGATCGCGGATTTTGAAATGGATGTCTTCTGGATGGTTCACCCTGGTCAAGACCCAGTGAAACTGATGCAGAAATACCCCACCCGCTTCAAGCTGATGCATTTGAAAGACTGGAAAAAGGGCTGCATCGGCAACCTCAGCGGCCACGCCCCCAATGAGGAAAGCGTCGCCTGCGGCACGGGAGTGGTCGATTGGCCGGCCGTAATCGCTGAAGCCAAGCGGATCGGCATCAAACATTATTTCATCGAGGACGAGGCCCCCACCGTGGAGGCGCAACTACCCGTTACTATCAAATACCTCAAGAGTCTGGGTCTCAACTTAGACTAAGGCCATCCCAGCCTGCCGCAGTCCGCCGGATTGTGGTGTAAAAAAAAGACGGCGTCACCCGCAATCCATTGCGGGTGACGCCGTTTAAGTTTCGCGATCAGCGGACTGCTAGTCCACCAGGTTGTCGATCCGTTCAGCCACCTCCAAGTCAATGTCCGTCAGGCCACCAGCTTCTTGCGTGGTCAGCGTGAGGAGCACCTTGTTGGCGCGGATATCAAGATCCGGGTGGTGGCCGGCGTCTTCCACGATCTCAGCCAGGTCGTTGACGAAGTCCACGATATCGGAGAAATCATCGAACTCGATGGAACGGGTAATTTTCTTGCCTTCGAGTTCCCATTCAGGAACGCGTTTGAGGAGGCGCTTGAGGTCATCTTTCGAGAGTAGTTCAGACATAATGAGGAGGGGTGTTCGTGGGGTGGGTAAAAATTCGTTGGTAGGAAAGGAAAAGTCGTGCCATAGAACCCCGCTTCTTTCGGTTGTCAAAACCGAAGCGTAAAATAATCTTGACGCTGGCGGTGGCGAAGGTATCCCCATTTGGGTCGTGGAAACCTTTCCCCCTGCCAGCGGCACGGAAATAATACGTTCTCAGGCCCTCCTCCTTTCATTTTCATTCCAAATCAATCTCAAACTTCAAACCACCAATTATATATGGGACACATCTACAACAACGTCGTCGAAACCGTGGGCCGCACCCCTCTGGTGCGCTTGAACGCAGTCACCAAAGGCCTCAACGCCACCGTCGCCCTCAAATGCGAGTTCTTTAATCCGCTCGGCAGCGTGAAGGACCGGATCGGGATGGCCATGATCGAAGACGCGGAAAAGAAGGGGCTGATCACACCCGGAACCACGATTGTGGAGCCTACCAGCGGTAACACCGGGATTGCGCTCGCCTTCGTAGCGGCGGCAAAAGGCTACAAGCTCATCCTCACCATGCCCGAGACGATGTCCCTGGAACGCCGCACTCTGCTCGCCATGTTGGGGGCAGATCTCGTATTGACCCCGGGGCCCAAAGGGATGAAGGGGGCCATTGCTGCCGCTGAAGAAATCGTTGCCAACACCCCGGGCGCATTCATGCCCCAGCAGTTCAACAACGGAGCCAACCCCGAAATCCACACCGCCACTACCGGTCCAGAAATCTGGGACGACACCGATGGGAAGGTCGATTTCCTGGTCTCCGCAGTCGGCACCGGTGGCACCATCACCGGCGTGAGCCGATTCATTAAGCCGAAGAAAGCCAGCTTCAAAGCCATCGCAGTGGAGCCGGAAGCCAGCCCTGTGATTTCCCAGACGCTGGCAGGCGAACCCGTCCAGCCCGCTCCCCACAAGATTCAGGGCACGGGCGCCGGCTTCGTGCCTAACAATCTCGAACTCGCTTTGGTGGACGAAGTGATCAAGGTTTCCAATGACGACGCCTTCGCCATGGCGCGTCGTTTGGCCAAGGAAGAAGGCCTGCTCGTGGGGATTTCCACGGGAGCCAATGTCTGCGCGGCCCTGCAAATTGCCTCGCGCCCGGAAAATGCGGGAAAACTCATTGTTACCATTGGATGTTCCACCGGAGAGCGCTATCTTTCCACCCCGCTGGCCGAAGAAGCCCGTGCCAAAGTCGGTGCCTAATTCTTCGCTCCGCTCTGATTTCCCTTACATTTTAACTCATCTACTCCCCTAACCACATGGCCAACGAAACGCCAGATCAAGCCCCCATCGCGGAATTGGAATACGAACCCAGTGCTTTTGAACAATTGTTCCAGAAGCACAAAAGCAAACTCATCCTCGTCGCCATCCTCGGCGGAGTGGGCGCGTTGGGATATTATTCCATGAAGTTCTGGAAAGAACACCAGAACACCAATGATGGCATGGCGTTCTTCAAAGCCGAAACCGTGGCTGATTACGAGCGCGTGGCCAA
Source organism: Verrucomicrobiales bacterium (assembly GCA_031411295.1). Taxonomy (GTDB): domain Bacteria; phylum Verrucomicrobiota; class Verrucomicrobiia; order Verrucomicrobiales; family V1-33; genus JAGNEJ01. Next base: position 37,263 of record JANOAV010000213.1, read on the forward strand.
AGACTTGGCGGGTCGCAATGCTGGTGGCAACGCCGTCCTCATGGCCGCACAGTCCATGGCGGAAGAAGGCAAACCTGAAGAAGCCGTTACCAAGCTCCAAGCCTTTCTGAAGGATTACGCCAATCATCCCTTGGCGGACTTGGCCACCCTTCGTCTGGCCGACGCCTTGACCCTCTCCGGCAAAGCCGAGGAAGCCAAGGCCACCTTCTCCGAAGTCTTCGCCAAGTTCCCCAAATCTCCGCATGCTCCAGTGGCGTTGCTGCGTTTGGGCGATCAATACGCCAGCGAAAAGAAAATCGATGAAGCGCGCAAGCAATACGAACTGCTCAAAGAGAAATTCCCCGGCACCCCATACTACGAAACGATGATGAAACATCGGGATGCCCTGAGCCGCAAAGATCCTACTCCGGTGGAGTTCGTGCCCGATGCGCCTCCCGCCCCACCCACTCCTGGTGCTCCCGGCGGTCTGCCTGGTGGCGCTCCCTCCACTGCGCTGGACGTGCCTGGCCTGATCCCCACTCAGCCGAACGCACCCGCTGGCGGGGAAAAGATGCCGCTCGAAATCCCCCAACTGGAAACCCCAGCGGTGCCTCCCGCCATCACGCCAGAAAAGCCCGCGGACCCTGCTCCTGCTGCTCCGGCCCCAGCTCCCGAAAAGCCTGCCGCACCAACGGATCCTGCTCCTGCGGAAACCCCAGCGCCCGCCAAACCAGCTGACAAGTAACCCGTTGGAGTCCGGCCTTTAGGCCGCAGCCACCCACAGGCCGGCAGCAAGGCCCAGATCCATGCCCGCCAAGCTATCCAGCAAGACCAAAAAATCCGCCGCTGCGCCCCCGAAAGAGCCGCTGCCGCCGGATCCCTTGGTCGAGGACTTCATGCAGTTCCTCAGCGTGGAGCGGGACAGTTCACCGCTAACACTGGTGAATTATGCCCACGCGCTGGCGGAATTTCGTCGCCAAATGCCCAAGGTTACTGATTGGATGCTGGTAACCGCAGACGAGTTCCGTGGTTACCTCTTCCTGCTCATGAAACGAGAGTTGGGCCGCTCCACCGTGCGGCTGCATTTCGCGGCCCTGCGCAGTTTCTATAAATACCTCACGCGACGGCACGGCCTCGAGGTCAATCCGTTGCTGGAGGTGCAACTGCCCAAACTGGAAAAAAAGCTTCCGGTCGTCCTCACGTTAAAGCAGATCGAGGAACTGCTGGCCCTGCCGCTCACCCATCCGCAGGAAAGCCAGGCACCCAGTTGGGCGGGGGAACGGGATGCCGCCATTCTGGAAACCTTCTATTCCACCGGGCTGCGGCTGCACGAGCTGGTGAACCTGAATGTCAAAGATTACGACATCTACCACGACACCCTGCGCGTCCTCGGCAAAGGCCGGAAAGAACGGTTTTGCCAACTGGGAAGCCACGCCGTGCGTGCGCTCCAACGCTATCGCCAGAAGGCCGAAGTCCATGAAGGCCCCATGTTTATCAGCAAACTGCGCACCCGCATCAGTCGTCGCGCCATTAGCGATATTCTCCAGAAATACCTTCGCGTCTCCACCATCCCTATTCGGGGCACCCCGCACAAACTCCGCCACAGCTTCGCCACCCATTTGCTCAACAACGGGGCGGACCTCCGCAGCGTGCAGGAACTTCTGGGCCATAGCAGCCTGAGCACCACGCAAATCTACACCCACGTCTCCACGGAACGGATGCAACAAGTCTATGACCAAGCCCACCCCCGCGCCAAAGCGGAACCAACAGAAAAGTAGTCAGCTACGGCGTGACATCCGCTGCGCGGAAGAAACCACAGTGAGTGCTGCTGGGCTTCTTTACCGCCAGGGATAGCGTATTCGTCGTCGCCACCTGCGTGGCCGGCGTGCCGTCTGTCTTGGTGGCTGTCGTCCAGACTTTGAGATCCGTGGAGACTTGGATGGCATACGTCCGCCCGATTGCCGCAGGCCAGGTAAAGGAGAACCCGTCAGTTACAGGGGTGGGGGAGGAGAGCTTGAAGAGCGCTGCCGGGATCGCTGCGGGCAGGCTGGAGCGCACCACCGCTGCGATTTCCTCTGTCCAATAAGCAGGAATGCCATCGAAGGGATTCGGATTGTTATCATTCGTGACATAAATGTAATCGTAGCCCTGGGCCACCGCCCGATCCACACAAGCCTGCATATTGGCGGCCGTTGGGGCAGAGTAAATGATGGCGGCGGACAGCGTGCTGGAGGAACTGAGATTGTTGCCATAGCTCAAGAAGGGCGATGATTGGTCTCCCCCCAAGGGGTTTTCGTAAGTCACGATGCCAGTGGAAAAATTGTTGTAACTCGACGGGGCGGAGGTGCCAGGATTCATCACTAAGTAGCGCCCTTTGGCGCGACCTTTCATGGTGTTGTAGTAACTGGAAATATTGGTCGCCACTTCATCAATGAAGTAGCCCTGCACTCCGTAGAAACTGTAGTAGGCATCCATCTGCTCCTCCGCTTCGTCCCAGGACAGACCGCCGTAATAGGAATTGATGTAGCCAATCACCTGCCCGCCGCGAGCTTTGATTCCGTTGGAAAAGTCCCGCAGCGAATTCAGGCGACTGGTCCCCGGTCCGTCATCCGGATTGATGATAGCCACGAAGGGGACCTTTTCCGCCGCCGCATAGGCCGCATTAAATTGAGCGCTGTTTTCCGTGTAAACCGGCATGATGATGCCGAGCCGAGCCCTGCCAGGGCTCATCAATGTGGCGAGGACGATGCCAACCACCAGAGGCAATTTTGTGTAAAAGTTCATGCTGTAAATAAGTTTTTAAGACTTCGGAATCCACCTGCTTAATCTAAGGCACAAAACTCTACAGAAAAATGAAATTCTACTATAATTAAATGTAAAGGTCCATTAATTTTAAAAATTTTGACAGTGAATTATAACGTTTCGCGTGCTCAGTTGCTGCTTGGGCTGTCGTTTGAGGATTTCCATTTGCAGTCGCGTGGTGTTGCGGTCTGCTGCGCGATGATGCGGTCTCTCTTGCTTTTCCTTGCTGCGGCAACGCTGGCCTCGGCTGAAGTTCCCTTGGCGTTCTCTTTCGGCAACGTCACACCCCGGGACGCAACTCAGCAGGTCTTGCCTGATTCGCAGTATTCGGATGCTCAGGGGTTCGGATTTGATGCCGGAAGTCAGGTTACCGCCCTCCCAGATGGCGGTTGCACCAGCGCTGCCCCGTTTCACTTTCACGTCAAACTCGCGCCAGGGAGTTATCGCATCCAAATGGAGTTGGGGGACCAGGCCGAGGCCACCACCACTGTGAAATCCGAAATGCGACGACTCCTCTGGGAGCAGGTGGTCACGCAGCCAAAGGAAGTCATCACCCGGGAAGGGATCGTGCATGTGCGCACTGCGCAGATTTCCTCCACGAATTCCGTGCGTCTCAAGGAGCGGGAGCAAAAGGTGGAAATGAGCGCCTGGGATAACCGCCTCACGTTGGAGTTCAGCGGGACCCGGCCTGCGGTGCGTTCCCTGAAAATTACTCCGGTCACCGTCCCCGTGTTGTATTTGCTGGGAGACAGCACCGTCTGCGATCAGCCCTCCGAGCCCTATGCCAGTTGGGGGCAGATGTTGCCGCGTTGGTTCAGCCCCAGCTTGGCGGTGGCGAATTACGCTCAGTCCGGGGAGTCCCTGCGCAGTTCCTTCAGCTCCCGGCGCTTGGAAAAAGTAGTCAGCCAGCTCAAAGCCGGTGATTTTGTGCTGATCCAATTCGGCCACAATGATGAGAAGGACAAATCCCCGGGAGCCGGGGCGTTCACGACCTATGCGGACTTGCTGCGGCAATACGCTCAAGCCATCCAAGCCAAGCAGGGGCAGCCCATCTTCGTCACGCCCGTGCAGCGTCGCACCTTCGATGCCGATGGCAAAATCATTAACAGCCATCACGATTTTCCTGCCGCCATGAAACAAGTCGCTGCCGAAATGAAGTTGCCCTTGATCGACCTGCACGCGCTCAGCACCCAACTCTACGAAGCCATGGGCCGTGAGGGTTCCGGGGCGCTTTTCAAGGATGGTGACGGAACCCATCACAACAATTTCGGGGCTTACGAACTCAGCCGCTGCGTTGTGGAAGGCTTGCGGAATATTTCGTTGCCCGATCTATCCCGGCACTTGCTTCCGGGACTGCCGAAATTTGATCCAACGCATCCTGACGATCCGAAGCAATTCAGCGTGCCTGCGAGTATTCGCACGATGGCTGAGAAGCCCCTCGGGAACTGAACCGCGCGAGGCCGAAAAAAGGCCGGAGCAACCACGGTTGCTCCGGCCTCTCCGGATCGTTGCCAACCGTAGGGGTTAGTTTGCGCTATCAGCCCGGAGACGCAGGAAACGTTTGTCACCAGCAATGGGAACGCTGGCCTTGATGACCTGGATAGTGCCATTGTCGCTGAAGATGATGGTCGTAACTCCCGTCGTCACCCAAGTGGGGGACAGCGTGCTGGAGGTTTCCACGGTAGGCGTTACTTCGCTGAGGGTGGCCTTAACCCGGCTGTAGGTTAAGGTCAGATTGGTGCCATCATCAGAAACCGTCACGTCACCCAGTTGACCGCCCTTGGTGGGGTCGCTGCCCAGGAGGTATTCCAGGACATTAGCCACGCCATCAAAGTCAGGATCAGCGGTGTTAGCCGCATCACCAGTGTTCGTAGTGATACCGAAGAAGGTATTCCGCCAGTTTTGCTGCGCTGTCAGGGAGCCGGAAACAGTTAGGATGAGATCCGTGCCGCCGTCACCCAAGGACAGGGTTGCCGTGCGTCCGCCAACGGTTCCGGTCACGCCAGCTCCGAGGGTGCCAGTGATGGCAGCGTTGGTGGAGATCAATGTGTAGGTGCCGCTGGCATATCCCGCCAGGGTGGTAAACGCGATGTCATCCAGTTCCAAGAGTCCCGCCCCGATATCCAGGGTGCCTGTGGTGAGATCGATCTTGTCACTCGCGGCAGGTGTTGCGAGGTCAAATTTCAACGCGGCGGTGGTGGGAGCCACGGGAGCCAAGGTGCCGGAAAGATCCAACTTGGTAGTAGGAGCTACTGTCAGCATGCCGACCGTGCCATCGGTGCCAGGAACCAATTTGGCTCCGGCCACGGTGGCGATGCCAGCGGTGTCCACTTGGACGGTGCCACTGCCGGTGAGCGTTTGGGTGGCACTCAGAGCAAGACCAGTAGCGGTCAGCGTGTGGAAGGTGGCACCGGCCTTGACGTCAATGACGGGAGAGGTCACAGAACCATCAAGGGTAAGGATTCCGGTCTGCACTGTGGTCGGCCCGGTGTAGGTATTCACTCCGGTGAGAGCCATGGTGCCTGCGCCAGCCTTCGTCAGGCCACCCGTGCCAACGATGATGACAGGGGCCGCAGCGGTGCCGAGATCCAGCGTGCCCGTAACGTCGAAGGTGCGCGCAGCGGCACCTAACTCCACTTCAGCCTTCAACGCGGCTGCCGTGCGGGTCACTTGATTGGTGCCCGTGGTAGTCACATTTCCTCCCAGAGCCAGCACACTGCCAGCAGAAGTTGCTGCTGTAATGACACTAGGTCCGTTGTTCATCCGCAGCACGTTTCCGCTCAGATGCAAGCCGTTGGGGCCCACCAGGAGTTTGCTGGTTTGTCCAGCCGTGGTGCTGCCGCCATCGAAGTCCAAAACAACCCCGCTCGCGAGAGTGAAGGAGTCGGCACTGAGACCACCCCCACGCTGCACCTGAATGCTGCCAGCGACGGCGTTGAATGCTCCCGTAAGCGTGAACGGGGTGACCGCAGCATTGCGACCGCTGAGGAAGGTGCCGGAATTGAGGACCACCGCAGCCACGGTGTCCGTCACCCCCTGGGTTGGGGCGGCCAGTGTGGCGCCAGCTCCCGATCCGAAGGTGCCACCGTTGATCGTGATCGTAGCGGTATCGGGGATGTGATCCTGCAGTTGCAGGGCGGTAGTGCCATAGGAAACGGTGCCGCCCGATTCGACAATGAGGTTTCCACCAATGGCATTGACACCATCAGATTTACTCAGGATCAAGTTGCCGCCGCTCACGGTGGTGGTGCCGGTGTAATCATTGGCCGTGGCTCCGCTGAGGACCACGTAGCCCGGGCCGGTCTTGGTTAGTTCGCCAGTGCCAGTGATATGATTGGCAGAGGTCACGGTGGTCACGGCAGGGGCGGTGGCCGTATTGGGTGTATTGTAAGCCAGGGTCCCGTTGTTGGTAATGAGCCCGGTGCCGGTGCTGCCGGGCAGCGTGGTGCCGTTGCCAATCGTCATCACCCCTGCCGCTATAGTGAGCGCGGAGGTGTTTGCGGCCCCCGTGAGGATGGTGGTTCCGGTGCCATTCTTGGTGAGGCCGCCTGTCGCAGTAACATTGCCGGAGAGGGTGGTGGTTCCCACTCCATTGACGGTGATTCCATGGGTCCCTGCGAGGGCGCTGGAAATGGCAGTCGTGCCTTCAGTTGCTAGTGTCAGGGTGTCAGCCAGGGTGACGGCACCAGTTAAGGTAAGTCCAGCACTAGTGGAGGACTTGATGGTGGCCCCTCCAGTCTGCACGGTCACAGGACGATTGCTGCTGCCAGTCGCACCAGTGAACTCCAGCGTGCCGCCAGCCGCCAGGGTGATACCCGTGCCAGCTCCGAGGGCGCTGTTGGCACCGCTGTCCGCCAGGCTGTTCACGCTGACGGTTCCGGTGCTGATGCTAACGGGACCGGTAAAGTTGTTAACATTGCTGATCGTTACCAACCCATCCTTCGTTTTCACCAACCCGGTGGCACCGAGGATCGCCTTGGTGCCGCTGAGAGTATAGGCTTTGGCCACAGAGTTGTCGAAGACCACAGTGCGGGGGGTAACATCCGCCACTGTTAACTGCACGGCACCGCTGGCCGCATCATCATTGAACAGCACGTTGTCACCTTCGATGTAGTCGGCTGGCCCGGGGGCCAGCACGAGTTGCCAGTTTTTGGGTGAGGCAATCGCGGCAGTGCTCCACTCGCTGCTGCTGGCTCCACTCCACCGTGGGGTGTCCACGGAGATCACGTTCAGAGCAATGCGGCTGCCATCGTCGATCAATACGGCGTTAATGCGCGGATTGAGCAGCGGCCCCAGCTTGAATCCGCTGAGTCCGGTTCCCTGGATGGTGCCGGCATAGTCGATCACGGTGTGCGTGCCAACCTCTGGCAGGACGGTTTGCAGGTTCACCGTCACGACATTAACCCCCGTGCCATCACTCGTGACCGTCAGGCCGTCCGTGCCCGTTACGTTAATAGTGCTGGCGTTGATTCCGGTGGAGAAATTAATCGTGGAAGTGTCTGTCGCAGCAGTGCCGAAGGTCAGGGCATTGGTCGTCAGCATGCTGCCAGGGCCTGCCGCCCCGAGATTAATCGTGCCCGTGTTCGCCACCGTGGTGGTGCCACCAATCGTGCCAGTGCCAGTGAGGATGGAGGTGCTACCGACCGTGAGCGCGCCCGCAATCGAGCCAGTCACGTTCAGGGTGCCCGTTCCACTCATAGCGAGGGATGAGGCCCCAGTAACCGTCCCCGGCAAGGAAATCGTGCCTGCGCTGTTGAGCGTAACGTTGCCAGTTAAAGTCACACTGGGCAAACTGGCTTTGTAGTTGTTAGCGGTATTAACCGTGATCGTGCCTGCGGCTGCGGTCAGGGGACCCAAGGCAATGGTGTTGCCGGTATTGGCACCGCTCGCGCGGTCCAGATCGATGGTCGCTGCCCCTGCCGTGTTAACCGCGTTATTGTAGGTGATGGTGCCATCGCTGCCCGTGCCATTGTCGTTGATGCGCAGGAAACTATTGGCCGCCAGATTGACCGTGCCCGTCCCGAAGCTGGATCCGGTAGTGGTGGGAATACTGCTCAAGCGCTGGCCTGTCGCCACGTTGAACGCCCCGCTGAAAGTGTTGGCAGGATTAGTGAGAATCAGTGCCACCGCCCCGTTATTGGCGGTGGCTCCACCGACCACCCCTAACGCGCTAGAACCGCTCAACAGTCCGGAAATCGTGATGCTCTGATTAATGGTCGGAGTGGTATAGCTGATGAGCGTAGCCGTCGAATCGGCGGTCACGCTGATCGGCCCGGCAAAGTTGCCGAGCAGGCCGCTGCGGGTCCCCAAGTTCCCGCCTGCGAGGGTAATCGGAGCCGTGACCGTGATGTTGCGGACGGCCACTCTGCCGCCCGGATTGACCGTAATGCCGGAGGTCGTCAGCACGGCAGCGGCCAAATTGATTTCCAAAGTGGCTGCCGTGTTAATGACCACTGGGCCGGTGCCAAGTCCGCCATTGCTGGTAACTTCAAGAATTCCTGCATTGACGGTAGATCCTGCGGTGAAAGTGGCCGCGCCAGTCATGATCGAACGGCCCGTGCCTGCCTTGACAAAGCCACCGCTTCCCGTCGCGACGAGGCCACTGACGGCATGCACTGCCGTGGCGGTGGTAGTCAGCGTAACCGTTCCCGTGCTGGAAACGCCATTAATCGTGGCTGCCCCAGCTCCGGCACCGGTGGCCACAATGCTAAGCGGGCCAGTCGTATTCGTCACCCCGGCAATGGTGGTGGTTCCAGCCGCGGTCACATTGAGGTTGACCGTATCCGCCCCAATGGTGCCGATGGTGGCGGCACCCGCCCCAGTTCTCGCCAAGTTGGCAGTTCCCAGCGTGGTCACCGCACCCACGGTGGTCGCACCTGCGCCAGCAATCGTCAGCAAATTTGCTCCAAGATCCGTGGCCCCGAGGGTCAGCGAGGTTAGGGTGGCGGGAGATAAGATGGCAGCGCCTGTAACCGTCGTGGCCCCAAAGGCCACGCCAGCGGTTCCGGTCGTGCTGAAGGTTCCGGCAGCGACCGACAGCGTTTGCGCGCCAATCGACAAGGTCCCCAAGGTGTGGGTGACGCCAGCTCCAGCAGCCAGTTTGTCACTGGTAATGGTCGTGCTGGCAGTGACCGTGGTCGGGCGATTGAACGCCACGGCGGCAGCCCCAGCCAACTGAAGATTTGCTCCAGTCAGGGTCAGGGTTCCGGCACCCAAGGCCGCCGGATTCGTCACGGCACGCAGAATGCCTGCGGAATGCGTCAGCCCGCCGCTAAAGGTATTGGCACCACTGAGCACCAGTCTGCCCGCGCCTGTTTTGTTCAGGCTCTGCGCCCCAGAAATAATCGCGCTGATAGTCAGTGCATTCGTGCCGGTATTGGCCGCCACATCAATGTCCCCACTAGCGCCCAGACTCAGGGTCAGGGTCTTTGGAGCAGTGCTGGTGCCAGGACTTGTGATGGCATAAGCAAAATCGCCCGTCGCAGCCAGCAATGGCACCCCAACTCCGCGGCCTCCGCTGAGGGTGAGAGTGGTGTTGGCGCTGGTGCTGTTGTTGATCAGTGTAATAGCTGCCGTGCTGTTGAAGGCCAGGTCTTGGATCGTGGCCGTCCCATTGGCGGATCCAGTCTGTAGCAGCGCACTCCCCCGGGCATCACTGGTGCCTGTGCTGGCGATCACCACATTGTCAGAGGTGGTAGGAAGTCCTAACGGAGTCCAACTGTCCACCGTGGCATTGGTCCACGCCGTGCTGGCTCCACCCAGAGTTTTGGTTGCCGCCTGAGCGGATCCGAGGGCCAGCGGGAATAACGCGGCAAATGTCGTCAAGGGGGATGTAAAATATTTCATGAGGGTTAGTGACTTAGTTTGGTAGGTTAGGTAAAATTGAACGCAGCCTGAGGAGTGATTCGGCACCGCAGGATGCGTTAGATTCTGCGAGCATACCTCAAGGTGAATAATGCGATATTACACAAAAGGGTGACTGTCGCATAGGTTTTTCCTGTCTCAGAACCTGTCCGGCAAATAAACTTAACAGCCATAATGGGATTACTTAGTGAGGCGTCTGACGGCGAAGCCGATCATGGCGAGATAGACAAAGGCTTCGTGGTGACTGGGTTTGCGCTCGTGGTCGCGCACGAGGCGGC
>JANOAV010000214.1:0-15789 GCA_031411295.1 Verrucomicrobiales bacterium
TCCGTAACCGAATAATCCCGACCCGAGAGATCCACCCAACCCAACTCCCAAGCCCAACACAGCGCCCGACGCGGCGAGAAAAAAGAGCGGCGTTACCGCCGATTTATATTTGACAGACTCCTCATGGAAGGCTGGACACCAACTTATGGCCGCTATTTCCGTCCCATGCCCAGCGTTTCTTTGCAGTAGTTGATGCTGCGCACCAACTCCGCTTTCTGGTAATCCTGTTCCGCCTTTTTCTTGTCAGGACCGTCCGCTTTGAATGGGGGGATTTCCTTGCCTAACTTGGCCAGCGCTTGGAACCGCACGAACTCTGCGGCCCTAACTTCCTTGTAAGGACCCCAAAATTCTGTCTCGCGATACGGGAAGCCCTTGGAGAATCCGGAGATGATTTCCAAGATCACGGGTTTCTCCGGCATCAGTTCCGTCCAGCGCTTGGCGATGGGTTTGAAATCGACGCAGCCCTCACCCACAGCGGTCCAGGCCACGGAGGCGCCTTTCTCCGTTTCCCAAATCATGGAGTCCCGGATTCCGCTGGTTAGCACATGGGGGGCCAGAGTTTCCAGACAACCGAGTGGATCTTCCAGCGTCCAAGTAGCGTTGCCAGTGTCCAAAGTGGCTCCCACGAAATCAGGTCCGGCGGATTCGATCAAATGCAGGAGTTCCCAGGCCTGCATGTCGCCTGCATGGTTCTCTACCGCAAATTTCACGCCGTGATCTTGGGCATACGATTTCACTTCCTTGAGCACTGCCACCATATCCTTGATGCGGGCCATGATGCCGCCGGGAGTCTTGCGATCTTCGCCAAAGCCTAACACGCAGCGCGCCACGGGCGAGCCCAAGTCGTGCGCCACGCGGACCAGTAACTTGGCGTGCTCCTGGGCCGTGCCGCGTTTGTTGGAGAATTTGCTGGACGTGGGACAGAGCGAAAGTGTGCCCGCCATCAATTCAATGCCCAGACTTTTCGCCTTGGCTCCCACCTCTTTTAAATGTGGCGTTTCCAGACTCTCGTAGGAATCCAAATCGGAAATCAAGAGTGCATCCAGTTTGTGCTCCGCCGCAAAATCCAACAACTGCCCAGCCTTCCATCCCAGTGCCCGCACGGAAAAGTTATCGAAGCCCAGTTTCAAGCGGGCCGCGTTAGCCGTAGTTTCCGCCGCCACAGTCCAGTCCGGCAGCGCCATGGCTCCTGCTCCCAGTGCGATTGATTTCAAATAGTCCCGACGTTGCATAAGTTCATTCATGAGTGCAGCAGAGCAGATCCCGATTTTCTGTGCAATCATAAACCGGGGCGCAAAAGAGGGTGGTAGGAGTGATTATTCCACAGCCCAATACAAAACAAGACGCTCGGAGTTCCGCCTTTAGGCGGTTGCGCAGACACAGTTCGAACCGCCTAAAGGCGGAACTCCTAGCCTTATCTTGTGGAATAATCACCCCTAAGAGGGTGGAGTGCGGACCACCTGACGGATCACTTCACCAACGCATATTCCACGTAGCCGATCATCATTTCATCGGTCGTCTGTTCCCCCCAGGTTACGGTGCGGGTGGCATCGGGATTGGCAGGGTTGCCGGTGCTGTTGTCATACCAGCCGATGGCTTTGATCTTGGAACCAGCGGGCAGGATGGGTGGGTTCTGATAGCGATAGGCAATCTGCCAGTTGAAGTCATAGCGGGGGATGTTGAGGAGGTTCTGCGTTTCCCCGGTTGGCAGCGTGATGTCATAGCGGAAGGATTTTCCCCGCACATGCATGTGGGGCATAAACCCCAGCAATTCCACCGCCACCGGAACTGGCGTGGTGGCGCTCTCGGCGTGATTCGCAGCTCCTGCGGGAATGCGCAGTTTCGGCTGCGCCACGGGAATTACTTCCACCACATGGGCTGCCGGACCTTGGGTAAATTTCAGGCCGACCTTGACCTGATCCGTCGTGGCGGTGCCATTCGGGGTGTAGTGAATTTGGAATCGGAGCCGACTTCCCGCAGGCAAATACTTCCCATAGCCGGGCGGATAGGACACATAGTTATTGCCGGGCACGAAGGCGGCCAGATAGGCGTCGCCATGCGATTTCTTTTTGCCGTCGGGAGGTTTCACGAAGACCAGCACGTGATGCACCACCTCCCGGGCGCTGGGCTGCACTTCCCACGCCTGCACCCAGCGATCTTCCTTGAGCAGGGTCTCCACGGTAACATTTTGATAGGGCATGATACCCTCAGCCTTGATTGCGATGGGTTGGGGAATTTGGTAAACCACCTCCGGCGTTCCAATCATCCACTCCTTATGTGGACTGCGCGGCAAGGGTGCCTCCGCGGCTGCGCCTTCGGGTTTCCCATGGTCCAACCACGCCAGCAAGGCCGCACGATCCGCCGACACCAGTGAACGATCCCGTTCCCACAAAGAGTGCGCTGCCTTGGGTAAAGGCTCCGCCATCCAGGGCGGCATGGCACCACTGCTGATCACCTTCCGAATCATGCCGGCCTTGGCTTTGACTTGGTCCAAGGTTTCTAGGGCGAAGGGGGCCACGCCTCCCTGATGATGGCACTCCAGGCAGTTCGCTTGAATGATTCGGGAGACGCGATTGTGATAGGTTATGGCGTCGGTGGGTTCCTCCATCGGCTTAACCTCAAGGGCGCAGCCGGGGGCCTCGGTGGCCGCATGGATGATTTCCTGTTGGGACAGCAGCGCTTGAAGGGCCGTAACCAAATAGCGTTGGCTGGGCTCCGGTTTGCTGTAACCCAAGCCATATTGATCATCAATCGCGCCCCGATAAACCAATGTTTGCGCCGCATCGAGGACAAATGTGTCTGTGCTGCAAGTGGCCCCCAAGGCCGCGAGCAGCGTGGCATTCTCACCAGCGTGGACTTGTCCTGGTAAATTCAACGAGGTGGGATCTTCCGTCTTGGTGGTAGTTAGGAAGTGGAATTCCACGCCTTGGGCGGAAAACGTTTTAGCCAGTCGCTGCAACTCCGGAACGTAACGTTTACTAACGGGGCAGGTAGTGCTAACCAACGCCAAAACCGTCACCTTGGCCTTGGGATCGTGTTTCCAACTGGCATCCAACGCAATCCTCCGGCCGATCTGGTGCTCGGCGGGCCGCAGGATGCGCGGTGATTTTAAGTCTGGCACCGGAACTGGAAATGGCGGTGGCGGAGCGCTGGCGACGGCCTCGGGAGAGGTCGGTGGAGGAAGCTTTGCTAGGGAGCGCTTGATTTCTGGCCAGGAAACCAACCCGTCATCGTTGCGATCCATCCGCAGCAGCCAACTCAGTTTCCCTAACTCCTCAGCGGAAAGCTGACCGTCCTGATTTTTGTCGCCTGCCTTGAAGCGACGCTCGACTTCCTCATCGCTCGGCACTGCTGCGCGCAATTGCTCAGCGGAAGCCCGGCCCAGCTGATCGTAAATCTCATCGGTCGTGAGGAACTTGTCGCCATCGGCATCAGCGCCTTCCAGCAGCGCTGCCCACGGGGCGGCTTTGACCTCCTCCGGGCTGAGTTTGCCGTCCTGGTTCGCATCGTAGCGCGCAAATTGCTCGGCCACCTTGATCTGCAAGGCGGCAGGGGCGCAGATGGGCAGCAGGATAAGAGAAGCGACGGAGAGGGAGATCTGAAAAGGTGATTTCATAGCGGCGGAGTTTACGCCAATCGCAGCCTTTACGCCAAGGTAGAAATTAATACGCGCATTGGGTAGCACGCGTTCCAAACTCTGGGAACGTGGTTCCGTCAGGCCCTTAACTTACCGCTGGGCCACCCACGTGATTGCTTGGGCGAGGATTTTGCGGAAATTCTCGTTGGTCCAAGCAGTGGGGCCGTGACCCAGTTGAAGATAGACCAGCTTGGACTTACCCGTGGTCTTCGCCCAGGCGAGGACTTTGCCGCTTTTTTCCTGAGTGGTCCCCAGCAATGGGGTGACCTCGGTGCCAACGCGGAAACCCCAATAGATTTCGTCTTTGATGGTGAAATTCTCGATCCCATCCACGACCGGATGCTTCGCGTCCAGGATGGTTACTGGGATCTCGACATCATGCTGATAACCCTTGGTCTCCGTGACCTTTCCCGCCTGGCCGTCTGCTTCCGGATACCGCCCTCCGATGATGGTCTCATACTCCGCCCACTTCTGATAGGAGGCCAGCGCATGATGCCACACCACGAGGCCAATCCCTTTGGCACGGACGGCGGCAAATTGCTTTAAACCGGCCTCGCTGATCGTTTGCATCATGTCATAGAGCACGATGACGTCGTAGGTTAGCAGATCCTTCCGCTCCCACGCCGTGGCGGTTTTCCCCTCATGGACTGCTTCAGTGAATTCAATCGCTGGATTTCCCATAAAAAGCGCTAAAAACGGAAGCCGATCAAACCCATGGCCTCCCGTCATCACCAAGACGCGAAGTTTGGGGGGCGGCGTCTGGGCTGGAAGCCATGTGGCGGCCACGAGGAGGGAAAGAAAAGTGGGGCGTTTCATCCCGCACAGACTGCCAAAACAAAGGGCTTCTGGTCAAGCAACGTCATGAGAAAATATTTCACGCTAAGATTATTGCTGAAAATCAACGAGTTACGCCGACTATGAAAAAAATTCCGATCTTTTTCTAAAATTGGCACGGAAACCGCTTTTCTTGAATCGTTCTCAAACAAATCCGTTAGTTAACATTCACCTCAGCAACTCTGTTATGAAAAAAGTAGAAGCCATTATTAAGCCCTTCAAACTGGAGGACGTCAAAGATGCCCTCCATGAAGTGGGATTCGAAGGTATGACCGTCACTGAAGTCAAAGGCTTCGGACGGCAAAAAGGACACACTGAAATTTACCGCGGTAGTGAATACACCGTGGACTTCCTCCCCAAAGTGAAGCTCGAACTCGTGGTCGCCTCTGACCGCGTGCAAGCCGCCGTGGACGCCATTGTGAAAGCCGCCAAGACCGGAAAAATCGGAGACGGCAAAATTTTCGTCAGCCCAGTCGAGAGTGCCATCCGCATTCGCACAGCTGAGCGGGACGACGCAGCCATCTAACGCTCCACCCCAGAAATACTTTGAAACTAACTAATCCTATGAAACATCTCCTTAAAACAATCATTGCCTGCGCGGCCTTGAGCGTGGGATCCTTTTCCGCGTTCGGTCAGGATGCAGCCCCCGCGGCTCCTGAACCAGCCCCGGCTCCCGCTCCCGCAGTAACTGCCCCCGCACCAGCTCCCGCTCCTGTAGTAACTGCGCCCGCACCGACTCCGGTCGCTGCCCCAGCACCAACTGCCGCCGCTCCGGTCGAGGCCGCTCCCGCCACGCCCCCAGCCGCCGCGCCCGGAACCATGGAAACCGACACCCTCGCTTATTTCAATAACGTGGCCCCTACTGGTCCGTTGACTGGGATGGTCGGTCCTGGTCACAATGCGTTCCTGCTGATCTGTGCGGCCCTGGTGCTGTTCATGACCCTGCCAGGTCTGGCCCTTTTCTATGGCGGCCTCGTGCGTTCCAAGAATATCCTTTCTGTGATGGCTCAGTGTTTGATGCTGGCCGGATTAGTGACCATATTATGGTTCCTCTGCGGTTACTCGTTCGTCTTCGGGGAGCACGATGCGGCATCCACGTTTGCTTTTAAAGACTACATCGGAGACATCGGAAAATACGCCTTCCTGAAAGGGGTCGAATCCGCTCCGAACACAAACTACACCGCGTGGCCTTCCCACAGCACGTTCTGTATGTATCAATTGATGTTCGCCATCATCACCCCGGCGCTGATCATCGGTGCCATTGCTGAACGGATCAAATTTTCCGGCCTCATCGCTTTCCTCACTGGTTGGATGTTCCTCGTTTACTTCCCCATGGCCCACATGGTCTGGGGCTTCGATGGTAAGTTCAACGGCGTCTGGAACGGTGGCGCTAGCCTCCCTGGGATCGACTTCGCTGGTGGCACGGTGGTGCACATGACTTCTGGTTGGTCCGCGCTCGTGCTTTGCTTGATCCTGGGCAAGCGCATGGGCTTCGGCAAACAACCCATGCCTCCGCACAGCATGGTGCTCTGTATGATCGGCACCGGGATGCTCTGGGTCGGCTGGTATGGTTTCAATGCCGGATCCGCTCTGGCTGCTGACGGCATCGCTTCCGTGGCCTTCGCCACCACCACCATTGCCGCAGCCGTCGGTTCGTTTAGTTGGGGCCTGGCAGAAGGCATCAGCCGCGGTAAGATCAGCGTGCTCGGGCTTTGCTCCGGTGCGGTTGCCGGTCTGGTGGTCATCACCCCTGCCGCTGGTTTCGTCAGCCTCAAGAGCGCCTTCATCATGGGCATCCTCGCTGGTGTGATCCCTTACTTCGCTTGCACCAAGATCAAGAACATCTTCAAATATGACGACTCCCTGGACACCTTCGGCGTGCACGGTGTGGGTGGAACCCTGGGAGCTATCCTCACGGCAGTCTTCGCGAACTCCAAGGTCAATCCTAACTTGGTCGGCAGCTATGCACAAGCCAACGGGATGTCCAAGATGTTCGATCCAGAGACCGGGAACGCTTCCAGCGCCCTGCTCGTGAACCACCTGATCATCTGCGGTGTCACCATCGTGCTCTCCGTAGTCGTCACGGTTGTCCTCGCCTACATCGTGAAAGCCACCCTCGGCCTGCGCTCCTCTGAGGAAGCTGAATCCCGCGGTCTGGATCTTTCCGATCACGGTGAAGAAGCCTACCACAGTGCATCGTAACCACATTTTAGTTGGTTGAAAGTCAGACGCTGGAGCGGGGAAACCTGCTCCAGCGTTTTTTTTTGTCCGCTTCCCGGGCCCCGAATTCTGCCCCGCCCCAAAAAAATCCTCCCCAGATCTCCGCGTCCCGCCCTCCGAAACCACCGAATCTGCGCTTTTTTCTGCACCGTGTGGCCCCAAACGAGCAACTCCACCCGGAAAATTCCGAACGTCCAAAATAACGTTGGGGAGGCACCTCGGTAAATTCCGAATGACCAAAATAACCTTGGGGAAGCACCTCGGAAAATTCCGAATGACCAAATTAACCTTGGGCAGGCACCTCGGAAAATTCCGCACGACCAACATAACCTTGGGGAAGCACTTCGGAAAATTCCGAATGACCAAAATAACGTTGGGGAAGCACCTCGGAAAATTCCGCACGAGCATCCAGATCTCAGGAAAGCCCATCTGGAAATCTACCGTCCGACTAACGCCCCCACCGCAGCCACTCAAAAACCCGCCTCCATAAACTGCGGGAATCCCCCGCATTTGAGCGCAAATCTGCAATTTCGTTGACGATCACGCGCATCTGCGACTAAATCCCAGCAAAACTCCACTATGAAATCACTTCCCCGCGCAAAAACCGACAAGTCTGTCGCCTCTAAAGAAGCTCGGGAACAATCGACACTTCTGTCGGTGATCAACTAATTAGGCATTTCCTCGCGCACCATGCCGCTCGACGATTACGAGTTCCACCCCATCACGTTTCAGGGAGTCACGTTCCCTGCGACGCTTAGGGGCATCTCTATCCTCGAGCCAGCCCTTGGCATTGAGGATGAGGACTTGGGTGATTGGCTCTGGCGCTTGCCCATCTGTTGCGGATTTCCGAAGCGGACAGCGGCGGAGCGGTGTGCTCGTTGCGCGAGACAGGCTGCTGACTTGATGCTTGAACACCGACAGCGAGTGCTCGACGGCATTCGCGACCAGTCCCTCTGTTTTCCATGCTCCATTTAATTCCAACATCCAACCTGCTCTCGACGCGTAGTTCCGCCCTAGCGGTGCCAGCGCTTGAGCCCCTAGCTGAAGAATGAACACGACATTTCAAATCGTTTACTCACTTCTAAAGTGGATCGCGCAGATCACAGGATTCACTTACAATGAAGTGAACATCATCGCCTATTACATCGTTCTTCCATTTGCTTACGTCATACTGGCTGACCGGATATTGAAGACGCATGCGTTGAAGTTACTTTACGTCCTTGGCGTCACGGTGTGCCTGCGCTTCATCGCGGATTTCACTATATTTTCTGACTGGTTATTTCAGCAGTCGGTTGATTTCTTGCGTTCCTTTCAGTTTTTTGGCTGGAACTACATCGTCTCATCTGTCTTGATTTGTGTTGTCTTTCCGGCAGTTGTTTTTATCGTGATGTTTCATTTCGCATTTCCCAAGTTCTTCCCGGTGATTGGCCGTCGTCTTTCGCGGGCAGGATCTCCACCCCAAAATCGGTAACGCTCCAGTTTGAATTCGGGCTTCCGTCCCCGCCGTGCATGAGCTAGACGTTAGGCGACTGAGCACGCGTCCCGAGTAACGAATGCCATGAAAGCCGAAGATTTCCTGCAACAAAACTGGGTCCGCCTGATTCGGGTCCAACTCTTTGCGGTTACGGACTAAAGTCCACAACCACAATGCAAGAGCCGCTTTCGGGCTCAATGGCGTCGGGGGCAGCGCAGACGGTCCAGACGATGTCGTCTATTGAAATGACGATCCGGTTCCGGCCATTCGGGTGGGGCTGGTTTTTCCAGACCGAATGGTCGCCCCGCTGCGGAACGGATGTTTTGGGGATAATACTTGCGCCCCCGAAGCGGGCTCTCTATGGTAGCGCTCTCCCTCCGTGCCCCGGGCGCAGCGGGAGGAATTCAGCCCTATTTTCCCTGTTACTGTGAGCGATCCTAACAACCGTATTGAATCCATTAATGTAGCCGATGAGATGTCCAAGTCTTTCTTGGATTACTCCATGTCGGTGATTATTTCCCGTGCCTTGCCAGATGCCCGGGACGGCCTGAAACCTTCCCAGCGGCGGATTCTCTTCGCCATGAGCGAGCTGAGCCTCTGGCCCAACAAGAAGCCTTATAAGTGCGCGAAAATTTGCGGTGACACGTCTGGAAACTACCACCCGCACGGGGAAGCCGTCATTTACCCGACGCTGGTGCACATGGCTCAGCCGTGGGCGATGCGTGACACGCTGATCGAAGGGCAGGGAAATTTTGGTTCGATGGATGGCGATACTGCCGCTGCCATGCGTTATACGGAAGCCCGTCTCACTCACTTGGGCACCGCCCTGCTGGACGACATGGACAAGGATACCGTGGATTTTGTCCCCAACTATGACGAGCGGCTCACGGAGCCGACGGTCTTTCCAGCTGCCTTTCCCAACCTGATCGTTAATGGCGGCACGGGGATAGCGGTGGGCATGGCCACGAATCTGGCACCGCATAATTTGGGCGAAGTGGTGGACGGCATCTGTGCGCAGATCGATAATCCGGCCATCACAGGCATGGAGTTGATCGAATACATCAAGGGGCCGGATTTCCCGACGGGTGGCTTCATTCTCGGCAAGACCGGGATCATTCAATACATGACCACTGGTCGGGGTCAGGTGCGCGTGCGCGGCAAGGTGGAAATTGAGGAAGCCGACAATGGTCGCGAGCAGATCGTGGTGACGGAAGTGCCGTATAACACGAATCGCGCCACGCTGATGATCCGCATTGGCGAGCTGGCGAATGAGAAGGTGCTGCCAGAAATTTCCGCAGTGCGTGATGAATGCTCGGAGACGACGCGGATCGTGATCGAGCTGAAGAAGGATGCCCGGGCGCAAGTGGTGGTGAACAACCTCTATAAATACACCGCGCTGGGTGGAAGTTTCAGCGTGAACATGTTGGCGATTGATAATCGGCGGCCGCGCTTGCTGACCATGAAGGACGCGATTGCTTGTTATATCGAGCATCGGCGGGAAGTGGTCTTGCGGCGGACGAAATATTTGCTGCGCAAGGCCGAGGATCGTGCGGAAATTCTGGAAGCGTTGTTGCTGAGCAGTTCGCAGATCGATGATTTCATCAAGATGATCCGGGATTCGAAGGATCGGGCGGAAGCCGAAGCGAAGATCAAGGCGTATCATTTCACCGAAGCCGCCGCCCTCAGTTTGGGTGTGGTGATGCACAGTCAGCCGCATTTCCGGAACGGAAATTACTATTTCAGCGACCGCCAGGTGAAGGCCATCGTGGAGCTGCAACTCTACAAGCTCACCAGCCTGGAACGCCACAAGGTGAAGGAAGAGTATGATGCCGTGATGCTCGAAATTGCGGACTACATGGACATCATCGCCAATGAGTCCCGCGTGATGACGATTATCAAAGAGGAACTGCAAACGATCAAGGCCAAGCATGCGACACCGCGTTTGACGCAGATCATTGCCGACGATTCTGACATCAACACCATCGACCTGATTGCCAATGAAGCGCAGATCATCACGATCACGCATCGGGGTTACATCAAGCGCACCATTACCAGCCAGTTCCGCAGCCAACGCCGCGGGGGCAAGGGCATGAAGGGCATGGCCACCCGGGAAGCGCAGCATGATGATGAAGTGGATGACTTCGTAGAACACATGTTCAGCGCCAGTTCCCACGATTACCTGATGTTCTTCACGAACTCTGGTCGGGTCTATGTGGAGCGCGTTTTCCAAATCCCTGAGGCCGACCGCACCGGTAAAGGACGCAGCATCAAGAATCTCCTCAACCTGCGCCCGGAGGAGAAAATCGCCTCCGTGCTGCGCGTGGCCGCTGAAGGCGAGTCCGATAAGGATATTACTTTCTCTGACGATAAGTTTGTTATCTTCGGCACCAAGAATGGGGTCGTGAAGCGCACGAACTTGTCGCAATATCGTAATTTCCGGAAGGACGGCATCATCGCCATTACGATTCAGGAAGGTGACTTCCTGATTGGATGCCTGCTAACATCTGGCCGGGATGAAATCGTTTTTGTAACTCATGAGGGTTACAGCCTGCGCTTGAAGGAATATGCCGAATCAGCGGATGCCAAAGAGGCTGGTGAAGCTGGAGTGGTCGAGGTGGAGGAAGTCTCGGATGAGGAATCTGAAGCCGAAGCCGACGTGGAAACTGATGCTGATGCTGATGCTGAAGATACCGAAGGTGAAGGCGAGGATGAAGCCGAAGGCAAGTCCAAAGGCGGTCTGCGCAGCATGGGTCGCCAAGCCAAGGGCGTCCGTGGGATTAAGCTTCGCAAGGGTGACTATGTAGTCAGCCTAACCACAGTGGAAACCGGAGCCATGTTGCTGGTGGCCAGTGAGAATGGCTTGGGCAAACGCAGCAGCTTCGATGAATACCGCATCCAAAGCCGTGGCGGCAAAGGCATCATCACCATGAAGACCACGGAGAAAACCGGCAAGGTCATTGCCGCCATCGTGGTGCATGATGAGGATGAACTCATGCTCATGACCACCAGCGGTCAAAGCGTGCGCATCCCCGTTAATCAAATCCGTGAGACTGGCCGCAACGCCCAAGGGGTGAAATTGCTGACGCTCAAGGGTGGGGAACTGCTCCGTGATATCGCCAAGGTCATCTCCGATAAGGATGATGCCGAAGGAAACGATGCCGAAGCTGGCGAAGGCGTCGAGGGCGAAGCCACGGAGCCAGCAGTCGATTCCATCAGCGACGACGGGAACATTGCCGAAGCAGACGATAGCACAGACGCCAGCGAGAGCTAGCAGCCTGAGGAACACTCTAGGAGTGGGGCTTTGTAAGCCCGATACCCAAGCGTGGGTATTGCTTAGCTCAATTTGTTATCCTATCATGATGGTGGGGCTTTCAAAGCCCCCCACCTTGGGAAGAGGCCCCAGCCACAGAAAACCCCATTTACGCGCTACAGCTCAGGCGATAACCTGTTCATGTGCATGGATCTCGCATTGCGTTTTTAGTAATTATGATTTAGCTTGGAAATTCATAATGAAACTATTTTCCAGCTCACCATTATTCAAAGCATGGTCCCAAGGACGACCAGGGTTTAGTGCGGGTTTGTTTTATGCGATGATGGGTATCGTGGGTGTCTGGTCCAGTGGGTTGTTGTTTGTGCCCGCAGTGGTGGATGCCACGTTGCAGCGGATGCACTTGGCTACGAGTTCCTTTCCGGCGTTCGCAGCGCAGCAGATTTCCCCAGCGATGTATAATTTCGCCAATCAAGGTTGGCGCGCTCCAGAGGATGTCACTCTGGAGCAATGGAATGCCAGAAACCATGATCCCGGAAGCTACTTCAATCATTTCCCCGTTAGAAATCTCACCTGGTTCGAGCGCGATCAAGTCGGTCCGGCGG
The DNA here is from genome assembly GCA_031411295.1 of Verrucomicrobiales bacterium. Taxonomy (GTDB): domain Bacteria; phylum Verrucomicrobiota; class Verrucomicrobiia; order Verrucomicrobiales; family V1-33; genus JAGNEJ01. The sequence goes on from JANOAV010000214.1 coordinate 12,039, forward strand.
GACTCTGGGGGTATTATCGGTCCCGTTTTCAGGGGCGGGAATTGCACACCAAGTATCGCTTGGAGCCCAGCCCCGAGGGCGGATGGAACGTGATCCGAGTCGAATCCAAATTCTCCGATGAACTCCATTAAATCCGCCGCTGAAAATCCCCGACTGATGGCTTGGCGGATTGCCTTGGGGATTAGTCTGTTCGCTTGGTTCGTGAAATCGAAGGACCAGATCAACCTATTTTTCCAAGGGCCAGATCACGCGATTCGACATCACACCTTGCTGCCGGATTGGTTGTGCAGTCCCGTGGTGGGTGGGGTGGCCTATTTCACGCCAGTGCTTTGCTTTCTGGCCCTGCGGGCTCATCGCGCAGTGTGGCTGCGCCTGGCTGGACTGACCTATGCGGCCTGTTCCTTGGTGATGCTCTGGCATGTCCAAAGTTACAATGACGCGACGCATCTCACAGCTTTCTATTTGGGGCTGTGGTTAGCGTGGTGGGCTGGTCGGGTGGAGCGGACGGACGCGGGATCTTATTGGCATGGCATCGCGCTGGCTATCGGTATCATTTCCCTGTGTTGGCTGGGAGGAGGCATCGGGAAACTCACCTCCGAGTATTGGGCGGGAGAGCCGTTCTATCACCTCTACTTCATGGATAAATCCCAGTTTCCCTTCAGTTGGATGCGGGCGCATCTGAACCAGGAGACCATCCACACCTACGCGCAGTGGTTCTCGCGGACGGTGGTGGTGGTGGAGTTGGTGCTGGCGACCGGCATCCTGTGGCCTCCCCGCTGGGCTATCACGGCTAGCATCCTGGCGCTTTCGGGAATGGTGATGATCTCTCAACTGCAACTTTTTTCCGTATTAGGGTCATTAATGGGGCTGGCGTTAGCGGTGGGTTGGCTGTTAAAGTCAGAGCCAAATTCCACCACCACTCCCACATGAATCACCTGCCAACCCTTTGGATCACGCTCTCGCTGTTTGCTACTACCAGCCTCCGGGCGGAGGAGAAAATTAATCTCAGCCTCGATTGGAAGCCGGGAAAAGTTTACCAACAACAAATTGAGATGAGCCAAGTCCTCGGCGTGCCGCGTCATGGTGAAGCCAAAGCCAAGACGAATCTACAGATGGCCCTGAAGTCCGGCAAGACTGGGCTGCTGGTGAGCTTTGATAGTCTCAAGGTCCTGCTGGATCCTCCAGCGCCTGCACAAAATCAGGAGTTCGACTCAGCGATGCCAGGGGAAGGTAATCAGGATATTGCCCAATTCTATGGTGACCTGCGGAAGCAGTCTCCGAAGCTGCTCTTGGATGACCGGGGGAAGGTGCGCGACGTCACGGGGTTGGATCCACAGAAAATTCAGAATCCCATCCTTGCTAGGTTCCTGGGGCGGGAGCAGTTGGCGAACCTGATGCTGCAGGGTTGGCTGACTAGCATGCCTGCCACCGCAGTGGGCAAGGGAGATTCCTGGCCCTATCAAATGAAGTTCCCCACGCCGGTGGGAGCCCTTTTCATCAAGGGTAACTACACGTTAGGCGGCCGATCCGAGCGCGGCGGTAAGAGCCTGCTGGAGATCCAGCTCACGGGTCAAGTTCAGGGAGACTTCTCCAAGGCAGACCCCAACGAGAAGGACGAGGAGGTGCTGAAAGTTCAAGGGATGATGCTGCTGATGGGCGTGAAAGTAAAAGTGGGCACTGTCAAAGGCTCCCTCTGGTATGATCCCGTCACCAAGATGCTGATAAGTTCGGAGGTGGATACCAACATTCGGCTCAGCGTGGAGAAGTTTCCAGAAAACGGTCAGCCGACTGAGATTCCGATCCAACAAACCATGACCTTAACACTCACGGAGCAGTAGTTGAACCATGCTCCACATCGTCCTGCACCAACCAGAAATTCCACCCAACACCGGCAACGTCGGACGACTGTGCCTCTCCACCGGCACGCGCTTGCACTTGGTGGAGCCCCTTGGCTTTTCCATGGACGATAAAACCCTGCTGCGCGCAGGACTGGACTACTGGAAAGATGTCGATTGCCACCGGTGGCCGGATTGGGAGACGCTCCGAGCGGCTGCCGGCCCGGACGCGCGATTCTGGTATTTTACCACCAAAACCAAGCGGCGTCATTGGGACGCCACCTTTCAAGATGGTGACTACCTTGTCTTCGGTCGCGAAACCAAAGGCCTGCCCGAAACCCTCCTGACTGAGAACGAGACCTCTTGTGTGACCATTCCGCAAACGGCAGGTCGCAGCTTGAACCTGGCCACGTCCGTGGGCATCGGTCTTTATGAGGCTCTGCGGCAGTTGGAGTTCCGGTTGCGTTAGTCTGTCGATTCGAATCGCCAAATGCTCATTTTCCCCGAAAATACTAAAAATCAAAACTCATGAAACGTCGATCTTTTCTGCAAACTTCCGCCTGGGCCGCCGGGGCCTTGACGCTGCCAACACGGGCCGAGGGATCCGCTGCGGCAGTGGAATTTTTCCTCGTGGGGGATACCCACTACCGGGCCGAGGAAGAAACCCCGGGGAGCATGATGCAGGTTTCTGCGGAAACGAACGCCCGCTTGGTGCAGTGGCTGAACGTATTGCCCGGCACGGTGGTCCCAACCACGGCTGGCGGAGGACAGTTGGGAAATCCTCATGGAGTGATCCACGCGGGGGATTTAATTGATAGTGGAGACAAAACCGGCGGGGTGCATCCGCAGATGCAACAGACGGAGTGGAATTCCTTTCAAGCCGACTGGGGGCTGAATGGAGGCGATGGCAAGCTGAAGTGGCCGGTCCGGGAGGTCTATGGGAATCATGATAGCCCGGGCGGCACTGGCTTGGTGATCGATCAACTCAAGGAGCGCAACACCCGCCGGCAGGGACTCAAGAAAGTTTCCCCGAATGGGCTGCATTATTCTTGGGATTGGCAGGGAGTGCACTTTATCAATCTTGGGATTGTGGTGGGGGAAGTGGCCAGCGTGAAACGCAAACGCCGCTATGCTCCCATGGCCAGCCTTGATTTCCTGATCAGCGACCTGACGGAGCATGTGGGGGAATCAGGGAAGCCAGTGGTCATCACCCACCATGTGGACATGTTGCGCTACGCAGCACCAGCGGCGGAGGCAGAGGTGGTGAAGAAAGAATGGGATTATGCGGATGTGGCGGCATTCTATGCCGCGCTGAAACCCTATCGGGTGGCGGCTATTCTGTTTGGGCACACCCATGTCCGCAATATTTTCCGTTGGGATGGTGGATCCAAACCTGCGCCCAAAAACCCTGCGGCCATTCCGGTATTCAATACGGACAATGCCGCGCATTTCAACAGTGACGGCCAAGCGTTCCTCCATTTTACGATTTCCAGTCAGGAAACGTTGGTGCGCGAGTTCTTCACCACCGATGCTTGGGCCACCGCAGCTTGGCGGGAGCAGGTGTGGAAATTTGCCCTGCCAGCACCAGTCTAGCCTTGGAATGTGGATCAGCCCGCTGGGCTGATCTGGAAAGAATTGAGCATTCCGTGAGCAGTCCAGCGAACTGGTCCACGTGCTACCTGATCCTTTGTGATGATGGTGTAAGCTCACGAAAAAGCCAGCCTCAAAGCGAGGCTGGCTTTTCGTGAATTTTAACTAATCCCAGCGCTTCAGCGCTTAGAACCTGTCCGGCAAATAAACTTAACAGCCATAATGGGATTACTTAGTGAGGCGTCTGACGGCGAAGCCGATCATGGCGAGATAGACAAAGGCTTCGTGGTGACTGGGTTTGCGCTCGTGGTCGCGCACGAGGCGGC
>JANOAV010000215.1:0-69876 GCA_031411295.1 Verrucomicrobiales bacterium
AAGAATGCGGGAAGCGGCAGGGAGTTATGGGGCATCCGCCCAATCCATCAGAAGCTGGCAGGGCGCCATGGGAAATTACAGAATTCCAGATATTTTTGAATCCTTAAAGGCATTGGCTTAAAAGCGGGACTCCAACTCATAATATTCCAGACACGGTCGGAAGTATGCCTGCAACAGCATGACGCAGGTGCTCCGGTTCCTGGAAAAAACTTCTCGCAATCTCATTTCCCCCCGCGTAGTAAATCGGCGTGGGACTCGAAACGACCGCTTGGTAGGGGCAACCCTGCTGAGAGGAAAGTCCGAACACCACAAGGCAACGTGCCGGATGTTAAATGCGGGCACTGACGGCGTAAGTCGGCAGTGACGGAAAGTGTCGCAGAGAATATACCACCGTTTTTCCGCAAGGGGAGGCGGCCAGGGTGAAAAGGCGAGGTAAAAGCTCACCGCTCGAACCGCAAGGAACGAGGCAGGAAAAACCCCACGTGGTGCAAGACAGAACAGAGGGAACGGGTTGCCTGCCCGGCCTCAGCCGCAAGGCTGGGATGACCTCGGGTATTAGTCGCCCCTGACGCAAGTCGGGAGCCCGGCTGCAAGGCCGGACTAGAGGAATGGTCGTTGATCCGCTGGAGAGCAGCGGGGGACAAAATTCGGCTTATGAAAGCCCACCCTCTCCTCTTCCCGCAAGGGAAGAGGAGAGTTTCCTCTTCCGTTTAGAAGGACATTTTCACCCCCACGGTGCCGCTCAGGACATCGCTGCCCCGGTTACCGGCATTGCCACTGGTGGTGTAATCCACGCCGATGTTGAGGGTGGCGTTCGGGGCCAAGTAGGCTTCGATGCCGGCCCCTGCTCGACCTTCGAGTTCGGCGTTCTCAAACTCGTAGCTCACCCCGCCATAAACGTAAGCGCTAACCCGGTGGGTGAGCTGCTTGGACAAGGTGATAATGACGCCATGACGATTAATGGCGCGGTCGATGAGGCCCTCGCTGAGGCGCTCGGTGCTCCCTTTGCGGGCGTAGCGACGCTCGAATTCGGTGCCGAGTGAGCGACTCGAGAAGCGGGAAATTTCATTGAAGTAGCTGATGGCCATCTCCGGTCTGCGGGTGGTTTCCTCTAGGAACGTATAGCCGATGTTCATGTCGAAGCCCCAGCCTTGGCCCAAGGTTTGACCGCCCACCGTGACTTGGCGGAAGAAGAGGTGGGAGTCCAAGTAGAAACGTTTACTGAAGTGCGTTCCCAGATACATGGAAACAACATTTTGGCGACCGTTCAGGGCTTCCAGGGCCAGTGAATCCGTGGCGCGATCGTTGCCCCGGTAACTCAATTCCCAAGCCATGCCCGGCCCTTCGTAGCGGCCAACTTTTGCGCCATAAACGACATCGTTATCGCTGCCGCCTACGCTGGCTTCGCCAAAGAAGCCGTTGGCGATGAGGCGTCGATAGGCTAATTCCGCCTGGAAACGATCTGCTTCGCGACGGGCCGTGGCGCGTTCTCCCTTGAGGTAAACTTGGTCCCAGTTGCCCCGCACGAGGAGAATATTTCCGCCGCCCAGATCGCCCGTGGAGGCTTCGGTGGCGGTGCGCCAGACGTTGCCTTCGGCACCGGATTCGGCCTCGTAAGTGGTGCTCACGGTGGGGCGGTAACGGCTCAGCATTTCGCGTCCCATGCGGGCGGCATCGAAGCGTTCGGTGGGGGCGTTGCGCGGGTCATTTTCAGCAACCGCATATTGTGCCGCGGCCCCGGACCAGTTGCCCGTGTTGGCATAGGTGTCGGCCAGTTCAACGTTCGCTTCGAAAGGATGCTTGGCATCGGCCAGCATGGATTCCAGGATCGCTTTGGCTTCGGAAAAACGCCGCTGTTTATTCAAGATGGCTGCGCGGAAGGCTCTGGCATCCGGATGCACGGGGCGCTCCAGTTCCAGTTGCACTGCGATGGTCTCGGCCCGGGAAATTTTACCGGCACTCAGGGCGCGTTCCCCCTGCAGCAGCAAACGATCCCGATTCATGTCCGCCAGGCGCCCGCGGGCATCCCCCCGATCCTCTGCGTCATATCCCGGTTGCGTCAGGATGACTTGATAGGCAGCTTCGGCAGCGGGTAGATTTTGCGCATCATAGTAAGCATCCGCCAGCGCCTTTTGGTGCACGAAGTGGCCCTTGCCGGCACTGGCGCGCAGGTTTTCCAGCAGTTGGATGGCCTCAGCGCCATGACCCGTTAGGCTCATGGCGGCGGTCTTCAGCGCCATGGCTTCGGGATCATGCGGATTCTTGGCGAGGAGTTGCTCAGCCACGTCCAAGGCCCGACGGGCATCGCGTGCGGTCAATGCCGCCTGCCCCTTGGCCTGGAGCGCGTCCAGGGCCATGCCAGTGAGGGATTTCTTGGCATCCGCCTTCTCATCGGCGGTGGCGGTGCGGGAGCGCAGCAGTTCTTGGAAGGCCGCTTGGGCCGCAGCTTCCTGGCCACTCTCCATCAACGCATAAGCCAGATCCTGTTGATAGCGGAAGGGCTGCCCCTTAAATTTTTCGTTTTTCAACTTCTGGAGCACCGCCGCGGCTGCGGCTGGTTTGCCTGCCGCATAGAGTTCCTGCGCCTTGGTGGCGGCCGGATCGTCCTCGGCTCCGTCTGGCAACAAATCTGCCTGCAAGGTTGCCAAGTCTGCCGCCTTGGGGTCCCGCCGGGTGATCTCTCCGATCAACAGTTGGGCCATGCGCTGATTGCCTACGCGGGTGTAAACTTCCGCCATTTCCCGCAACTGCTCCAGGTTCATGCTGGGCAAGTTCTTGACGATCGTCTGCTCCTTGGGACCCAAGGGTGAGGCGGCCTTCGGCTTCGCGCTGGGCAGGGCGGCGGAGCGAATTTGCACTTTGGGGGCCTCCTTGGCGGGTGCGGCTGCGCGGATTTCCACTTGAGGTTCCGCAGGGGCGGCTGGTTTGCTGGCCGGCGCTGGCTCCTGCGCGCGGGCTAGCGAGATGAGGCTGCAACCTAGGCTGGTGAAGGCAAGGGTGAGTTTTGTCATGGGATGGGTCATAGGATTGGTGACGGTCGATTGGAGATTCTTAGTTTTGCTAACGCACCGCCGCTTTCGGCGTGGGTGGCGGCGGTGCGGGCGCGTCCAGCTTGTCCTCCATGAGCGAGAGGGACTTGGTGTAAGCCTGCTGGGCTTCGGCCTCACGGCCTTCCGCTTTGTAAATGTCCCCCAACAGCATCCAGCCTTGTGGGTCAGGCACGGTGAGGGCAGTAAGGTATTTCTTTTGATAGTTCTCAGCCGAAGGAAAGTTTCCGGCCTTAAAGCGGGCTGCGGCCAGCAGTGGCCACAGGGCGGGTTCGTCTGGCACTGAAGTGAACAACGCATCCGCCTCCTTGGCGTAGCCAGTCTGCAAATAAATCTGACCCAAGTCCAAACGCACTTCCGGTCCGAAGGCAAATTTATCCTCAATGCCCCGGCCCAGAAAGGCGAGGGCACTCGCGTAGTCCTCCGCCAGCACCGCCAGCTCAATGTAAAGCTGCATTGCTTGCATGTCGGATTTCATCTCCGGACGTCCTAACACGCTCAGGGCTTCCTGATAGCGATCCAGCAAACGCAGGGTATGAGCCAACTCGATGCGCAGGCTGTGGCTCTGCGGAATCCGCCGCAAGCCCGTCTCATAGGTTTTCACTTCCTGTTCCTGTTCCCCGACCACATCGAAGCTGCGGCCTAGTTCCAAATAATCCTGCGTGGTTGGTTGCTTGAGCCGATGCATCCGTGCCACCAAGGCGCGATTGTAGGCCGGATACTCCGCGAGCGATTCCGCTAACAGGGCGTAATTTTCCAGCGTGAAATTATCGTGCGATTTTTCGGGTAGTTGCTCATAGATTTGGAACGCCGCCCGGAATTCACCCCGGGCAATTTGAATATCTGCGATTTCCTTCTGCACACTCAGGTCCTTGGGATCCAACTTCAGCGCTTGATGGTAGAGACCAAGCGCATCGTCGAGTCGTGACTGTTCTTCGGCTACTGCAGCGCGCAGTTTCAACGCCGCCACATCTCGCGGATGGAGTTCCAGCCAGGCGGCAAAATTCCGGTCAGCCGCTTCATACTCCCCGGCATCCGCCTGCATCTGCGCCAAAGTTAGGGTCAACTCTGGCTGGTCGGGAACGGGCACCACCGCAGCCAGCACCGGGAGCACTTCCCCATCTAAATTCAGTCCAGGATTCAAGGCCAGAATCCGCTTCAGCGCATCCCGATCTCCCAGCACGGCTAATTTCTGATGCCAGCGAAATGCGTCCAACGGATGTCCTCCCCATTCCAGGGTCAGGGAGAAACGCTTGGCGAGGCTCCGCCAAGTCTCCTCCACCTTGATTTTACCCTGTGCCAAGTCCTCCAGGCTGGCACTGCCTGCGGGCTGGGATTGGAGGAAATGTTGCACCAGCGGCAGCACCCGATCCATCTGGCCAGCCTGACTGGCTAATTCACAGAGGAGATCCGCCTGCTTTGGTTGGAGTTCACTGGGGAGGTCTTTGAGATAAATGTCCAACGCCTTGTCGGGCCGGTTCAGTTCCCGATACAGCTGAAATGGCATATCCTTCAATCCATGTGGGAGTGGTCCCAATGCCTGCCAAGCCTCCAGCGCTTCCAGCGCCCCCTGCGGTCGGCCGGACCATCGATACGCTGCGACTTGTCGCACCAGGAGCGCTTCAGAGTGCACCCCCTGTGCCCTGCCGTCCGTTAGGATGTCCGCGGCCAACTTAGGATCCCCCGCGCTCAGGGCCGCTTGCCCCAGCCCCAGGTAAACTTTGCCTAACTGGCTGTCGTCCAACTGGGAGCGCAGGCTCTTGATTAACTCCCAAGCAGCTGCGGGATCATTTACCTGCTGAATCGTGGCGGTCAGATCGATTGACGTCCCTCTGGCCTCAGGCAGCAGGGCCGCGCGCAGTCGCTCCAGTGCAGGAGCAGGCGCAGCTTCCTCTGGCACCGGAAGCGCTTTCAGGATCGTGATCGGATGTTCCACGATCGGAGGGGGGGAATCACTTTCCGCCACTGCGATGGCGCGTTGATGATGCCCGTCCTCCAACAATCGCTTCACCAACTCCTTCCGTTGCGGGACGAGCCACGCTGCTAACAGCAAACTTCCCAACACGATCGGCCGCACGAAACGCGGACTGACCACATGGGTTGCTGGTTTGGATTGAACTGATCGCGTTGCCATAGAGTAAACTTGCCTAACTTGCCATCAATGCCTCATAACTATTTCTCTGGATGCCTCGTCCAGACCGTTGTCCATCAATAATGTCGCCTTCTTACCCATCAGAAATGATTTTGAAATTCTAGTTTTTGAGAAACCTCTCAATTATGATTATACTAGTTCGTCGGAAATTGCCAGCAAAATTACCGTAAATTTTTATAATGAATGGTGAATATCTTATAGAAACCAACTTCTACGCCTCCCATTGGAGTTAGGTCAGGACGCACCACGCTATAAGACTATAAAGGGTTCCGAATAATTAGGATGTCTTCGCGAGCTATCTCGCTGAAAAATCATAATTTCCGTTGATTCTGGTGCGGATGGACTGATTTGTCTCAAAATTAAATAATTTCTAGACAATGCGACGCACATGGAATAATCTGCCCACACCACGCTGCCGAACCTTATCACTCAACCCGTAACCTCAGCAGCGCTATTCCATGCTTATGAAGACAAAACTAACGGCCCTTTTTGCTTTGGGCATGCTCTCCCTAACTACTCTAAATAGCTTTGCGGGCGAACCGCGCATCGTGGGCTATGCCAACGGCAAGCCATTGTATGTGACGAGTGGCCCCATCGTCCGCCCCGCGCGGCCTGCTACCCAATCGGTTGTTGTGAGAGAGCCAATCCGAGTTCGCGTCAATGTTGGCTCCACCGGTTCCTACCATGGTCCCGCTGCGACCAGTTATGGAGCCAGCGCAGGTTACGGCTGGAACAACGGTGGCTATTACGACCCTAGCGTGGCCTACGGCAGCTACGGTTATGGGTATGGCTCCGGATACAACCAAGGGCAGCATCCCTGTCCTCCCCTCCGCGCGAATTGCCAACCATACGTGACCCCCTATCCCGCAGCGGCCTCACGCGGCTACTCGTGGATTCCGCGCTATGGAGCCAGCGACCACATCCCAAAGTATAAGTAACCCTTGGGAAAATGATTGCCCCATGGATTTCGTCAGCGCCTTCTGCGCGACGGATTCTAGTAGTGGCTCCAAGGCTTGGGTGGCCGCAACGCTGCTTCGCCAATTTGCGACGACGGTCTCGACTCCGGTTGCCTGAAGCTTTCCCGGATCAATTCTGGGTTACTTTGGTGCGCAGGAAGCGCTTGGAGCCGGGCACAATCGGGGTGAAGTCCTTGATGGTAACTACAGTGCGGTCCGTCGCATCCACTGCGCTCTCAACTCGGGGGTGAGCGAAGCCATCCGTGCTGCTCCAAATCGTCGTCCACCCGCTGTCCAACACGGAGCTGACCTGCACCTCGTAAGTCAGCCCAGCGGTAAACTTCCGGAGGGGAAATGTCACTGTCATCGTCTGCGGACTGGGAGCCGTGTCCAGTAATCCATGGACCGGGCCATCAGCCGTGCGGTTAACGTTGGGATCTCCCAGAAAGGCATATTCCAGCAGATTGGAAAGTGCATCTCCATCCGGATCCAGCCCCTCAGCATTCTGACCACCAGCAAAAGACTGCCGCGCGGCCCAGGTCGTGTAGGAGTCCGTCACGGTTACCGTAACGTTCTGCGAGGTGCTCAGATTGTCCAGATCGGTCGCAGTGACCGCCACCGTGCTGGTGCCACCAGCCAGCGCGACCAGATGGACTTGACCACTCACAATAGTGGCGCTGACCGCGGCCGGATTCGAGTTATTCGAGATGGCATAAGTCATCGTTGGAATGGGCGTGACCGAGTTCATTTTCACCACGAGCGACTGATCCATCACAGTGGGTGCGGAAGCTGCATTCATCGGAAAATCGCTAAAAGAAGTCCCGGTGCTGGCCCCATCCAAATTCAGACCGTAAGTGCGGGTGGGGAGGAGGCTGATGGAGTCAGCCACCGTCATCCCATTTCCGGCCACACGACCGAAGACGGTGAATCCGCCATTTTGGAAATCAAGGTTTGAGCGGTTGTCGCCCAGGCTCACGAAGAACTCGTCGGTCGCACTATTCGGATTGCCTCCCAATTTTGCCATGGAGATCGTGCCCCGCACATTGGCGACACCCGGCTCATTGACCACCGTAGGATCTTTCACCACGACGTTGAAGTTGCTCCCAGTCCCCGTTGCACGGAAGCCTCCTCCTTGAATCACAAAGCCTGCGATGCTCCGGTGGAAGACCACATCGGTATATCGTGCCAGATAGTTCTTGAAATTGGTGACCGTGGCCGGGGTGGCGGTATCGAATAGGATGAAATCCATATTTCCCATGGTCGTGCTGACCCGGACCGCCGATTCCGCTTCGACATCCGTGAAAATTCCGGCCAAATTGGTGTCTCGCGTTGCACCCGCGGCCGTCGTCCAGGCGGGGATCGTCGTGGCCACCACTGGGGCCCCCGCCGCCGGACGCACCCGGATGTAGAACGTCTGCGTCTGCGACCAAGTATTGGCGAAATTGACGGTGTAAGTCAGTGGGTAAACCCCCACTGGTGGATAAGTCCCAGTGAGCGCTCCCGTGGAACTGTTAAACGTTAGAGTGCTCGGAAGAGGTGTTAGGGTTCGTGAGGTCACGGCAGCACCGGCGGAATTGTTGAAAGTATGGGAGAAAGCTGCTCCGGGAATGCCGGATGTTCCAGTCTTGCTGGTGATGGCGTCCTTTGTCGCAATCGTCGCGATGGCAGAAGCACCGGAAAGCCAGGAATCCGTCCCCCCGGCGGCATTCGTCACATTGATATAGGCCCGCACCGCAAAATTGTAGGTCGTGCCCGGGGCGATCGCCACGTAGTCATTAATTGCCGAGGAATAGAACTCTGTGATGGTGGTTGGCGAGTTCGGGACATTCGCCCAAATCTCATAGTTAGCATCCGTCGAACGTTTCCCATAAACTGCGAAGCCCGACTTATTGGTCGCATTATTCGTCCAACTCGGAGTGAAACTCACGGGAGTCGACGTGGCGGCGGGATTGGATGGTGCAAGAAAGGTCACCGTAGCCGCCGGCATCACCACTGGGGCGGCGGTGCTGTAAGCTGAATAAGCCTTGGTGTTGCTTGGGCCGGTGAGGTTATAGGCACGCACCCGCATCGTGAAGGTTTTCCCCGCAGTGCTGCCACCGAAACCAGCAAAAAAATTGACCGAATTCGCAGGCAAGGTAGTGCTATACGCTGTGAAGGAACCGTTCCCATCTTTGTATTCCAGCTCGAGGCCCGTTTCATCAGTCGCGTTGTCCAACCAAGACAGCACGATCGAATCATACGCGATAGCCGTGGCCCGCATGGCGGTGGGAGCAGCTGGGGCCACTGCTGCGGCATTTCCTACAATGCAGAACAGTCCGCAGAGCACGGACCAAAGCCAGACACAGGCAACGCTACGAGAATACATGGGAGGGAGGGGAATGAAATTTGGGGGAAGGGAGGGATAGCGGTCACCTTACCGAAAATCATCCCAGTTCGTCAATCTTGGAAATGGAAAATGTGCCGCGCTTCCCCAAGAGATCTCTTCCGATGGACCCTGCCGCAAAACGTCACTGTGCTTTACTTTTGTCCTGCATCATTCCACTGTTCCCCGGTCGCCCCTCCGTTTCCCGTCTCATGCCACCCTGAAAAAGCAATTTCCATCCTCTCATGATTTTCCGCCGCCTCTCCTTCGCTCTGGCGTTCCTTTGTGCCTTCACTCAGGCGCTGGTTTTAAGTTTGCATGCCGACGCTAGCAAGCTAGGGAATACTGCCCTGCCCCGCTCCACTCCTGAGTTTCAGGCGGTTCACACAGAGGGGCTGGTGCATTTCTTCGATGCCATTGAGGCGAAGAAACTTGAACTGCACAGTATTATCGTGGTGCGGCATGGGAATGTGATCGTGGAAGCCTGGTGGGCACCGTATGGGCCGCAACTGAACCACACGATGTATTCCATGAGCAAGAGTTTCACCTCGACCGCAGTGGGGCTTGCCATCAATGAGGGGAAACTGAAATTGGATGATCCCGTCATTTCCTTTTTCCCCAACGACCTTCCGGCAGAAATCAGCGCCAACCTCAAATCCCTGCGTGTTAGGGACCTGCTTTGCATGTCCGCCGGCCAGGGCAAAGATCCCACGTTCGACACCGTGAAATCGGCTGACTGGGCGAAGGATTTCCTGGCGAAGCCGTTCGATCATGAGCCCGGCACGAAATTTCTCTATAACAGCATCGCAACTTACATGTGCTCGGCCATCGTTCAGAAGGTTACCGGACAGACGGTGCATGAATACTTGAAAGCGCGACTGTTTGAACCGCTGGGCATTACTGGCACCACGTGGGAAGTCAGCCCGCAAGGCATCAATACGGGCGGTTGGGGCTTGGGCATCACGACTGAGGGGTTGGCGAAATTCGGCCAACTGTTGCTTCAGAAAGGAAAATGGAACGACCGTCAGATCGTGCCCGCCACCTGGGTGGAGACTGCCACCACCACAAAAATCATGCAGCCGGAACCAGCCAAACCCAGCCGCCCCAACGCCGACAACGACTGGCTGCAGGGCTACGGTTTCCAGTTCTGGCGCTGCCGCCACCATGCGTATCGGGGCGATGGCGCGTTCGGGCAATACACCATCGTTATGCCGGAGCAGGATGCGGTGGTGGCCATCACCAGTGAAGTGAACGACATGCAGGGACTGCTGGATCTGGTGTGGGAGCATTTGCTGCCAGCCATGGGTGGCCGTGAATCAAAGCTGGAACAAGCGGGGGAGGATTTGCGGAAGCGCTTGCCCACACTAGCATTGCCTGCAGCCGAAGGGAAGCCGACCTCACCCACGGCCGATCGCATCAGTGGAAAAGCATTTGAGTTTGAAGACAATGCGCTGGGATTGAAGTCGGTCGTGTTCAATTTCACGGGCGATTCTCACCACGTCACGTTCCGCACTGCCGATGCCGGCCACACCATTCCCTGCGGCCTCGGAGGCTGGCAGAACAGTGAGATCGCATTGCCGGGAACGCCACCAAGATTCGTGAAAGCGATCAACACACCGGAGGGAGTCGCGATGAAGGCCGCAGCCAGCGCAGGCTGGAAGGATGAGAACACCCTGGGGATGATCTGGCGCTATATTGAGACACCGCATAGTGATCGGGTGGCCTGCCAGTTTGAGGGAGAAACGGTGCGCATCACTTTCTCCAACAGTGTGGGAAAAGACAGCCGTCCGGTGCTGATTGGCAAGATGGTGGCTCGGCCATAGCGACCACGAAACTCTTTTGGACCCGGTCTGGGGCGGGAATTTGGGTTGCAGTGAGCGGATCTCGGAAGCATTGATGGAGATCTTTCCTATGAACACCACGATCCTATGCGGAGCCTGCTGGTTGGTCGGCCTGGGCTTTTTAAGTTTGCCTGCGGTGGGCCAGACCAATACGCCATCGCCACAGGCGAAGCTTGAATCCATCTGCCTCGGCAAGGATGGACGGTATTTCGTCACGGCGGGTTCAGGGCTGAAGTTCACTCCCTGGGGCTGCAACTATGATCACGATCGATCCGGCCGATTGCTGGAACAATATTGGGAGAAGGAATGGGACACGGTCGTGCAGGATTTCGCGGAGATGAAGGCGCTGGGAGCGAACACGGTGAGGATCCATTTGCAGGTGGCACATTTCATGAAGTCTGCGGGTGAACCTAATCAGGAATCACTCCGGCGTCTGGGCCGACTTTTGGTGCTAGCGGAGCGGACGGGGCTCTACTTGGACATCACCGGTCTGGGCTGTTACGACAAGCAGGAGGTGCCGGCATGGTATAACGCGCTGGACGAAAGTCAGCGGTGGGAGGTGCAAGCGCGTTTCTGGGAAGTGGTGGCCAGGACGTGCGCCAACAGCCCGGCGGTGTTTTGTTATGACCTCATGAATGAACCGATCGTGACCGAGGACAAAGTAAATCGGGATTGGACTCCAGGCGCGTTGGGCGACCGTTACTATGTGCAACGAATCACGCTGGATTTTGCAGGACGCACCGTGCAGCAAATCGCCAAAGCTTGGGTGGACAAGCTCGCGACGGCCATCCGCCAGCAGGACGCGCGACACCTGATAACCGTGGGGGAGATCCCGTGGGCGCTGACTTTTCCCGGGGCCAAACCATTATTTCATGCGCCAGAAGTCGGCGGCAAGCTGGATTTCGTGAGCGTGCATTTCTATCCCAAGCAAGGCGAGGTGGATCAAGCCTTGAAGGCCCTGGCGGTCTATGATGTCGGCAAGCCCATCGTGATCGAGGAAATGTTTCCCCTGAGCTGCTCACTTGAGGATCTGGCGCAATTCATCGACCGCTCGAGCCCGCCTGCCACTGGTTGGATCAGCTTTTATTGGGGCGCAACCATCGCAGAATATAAACAGCCAAAGGGTAGCATCGCGGACGCCATCACGGCCACTTGGCTGGAGTATTTTTCCAAAAAGGCACCGGAGATTCTGCGGCAGGACTCCAAAACACCCACTCCGGGCCCTCACGATTGAACGGGGGTCGGTGGGGGATTTCCTATTAGCTGGATAGGGCAATTCCTGAGCAGAAATTTTTTAACCATACGAGCGTTATGCCAGTAAAATAATAGCGCAAATGTTAAAGATCTCCCAACACCTAGATTCCATGACTAGCAAATTCCGTTTCCACTGTAACGCTTTTTCCTCCGCCTGTGCCTTCGCTGTTACCAGCTATTTCCCGAAGCCTTCAATGCTTGTCGCCTTTTGGTTTGGCAGTGTTCTGCTGGCCAGTGCCAAAGACGTTCCGGCCAAGGGGGAGTTCCCCAAGGTGGTTTATACCCACAAGCTGAACGCAGATCAGTCACCGTCCGACAAGGTGGAGGCCTTTACCCAAGAGGATGTGATTTATCTTTCCATGGAAATCAAGGGGAGGCCCAAGATCGGCAAGGCGACAGCCCAATTCTATTACTTGGAACAGTTGATCGATGAATCGACGGTTGATATGGCATCGATCTCCCCGGCCACTGCCAGTTCGAAAAGCGGAAATACCTTCATGGGTTTCCAACTGAAGCCGCCGAGCCCATTGCCAGTGGGAGTTGGGTGCCGGGCGGAACTTAGTTGGGATGGAAAATCTGTGGGCGCGTTTCCATTCAAAATTGCCGCACCCGAAGGGGCGCTTCCCAGCAGTATCTCGTCTGTAAAGTTAGCCAAAGGAGTCAACGAGGCTTTCGTGCCCCAGAACGAGACGAAGGAGTTCAGCCCACAGGAAAAGGTTTACTTGGTGGGGACGGGCAAGTTTGGCAAAGAAAGCAGATTCTGGGTGGATTGGTTTGTCGCGGGCAAACTGGATGAGGAGGGAACCAAGTCATTCACGGTAAACGAGAACAAGGAGACCCTGCCGTTTTCGTTCTCATTCCTCCCGGCGGGAGGGTGGCCTGCGGGGGAGCATGAAGTTGTCATCATGTTGGATGGTAAGGAAGCTGTGCGAAACAAATTTACGATCAAGGCTGAGGTTGCCGATGGGTCCAAAATGAGTGAATTCCAGAGAGGTCTGAGAGAGTTAGCGAATGAGTTGCAGGCGAACAAAACGATTCAGGTGCGCAAAGTGACCTTGTTCAAAGATGATGGATCGGGGAAACCAGGCGCAGCAGCGACCGAGTTTACGACCAAGGATCTTCATCTCCACGCGGAGTTCTCGTTGGATCTTCCGGTGAATGTCAGCGGAGCTAAGGTGGTCTGGACGATTGTTAAAACGGGCAAGCTTGAAAATCATCCATTGGCGACGGTGGATGTGGCAGAGAAAGGGCTGAAGGATTTCGTGGCGTCGGATCTAAAGAGCGAAAGCGCATTGCCGGCGGGAGATTACAAAGTGGAACTCCTCAAAGCCGGCCAGGTGCTGGGCAGTAAAGCATTTCAAATCAAGTAAAGCAATCCGCCCACCAAGCCCTGGGCTTCATGGGCCAGGCTCCCATCAACGATGAAAAATATCCCTGTGCAATACGCGATACCAAGTCGGCAAGTAATGGTCATCATCGGCGGCACGTGCGTGCTAGTCGGCGGGATCATTGCCATGGCCCTGTCGTTGGATTCGCCAAAAGTGGCTGCCTTTCTGGCGCTGGTCGGTATCGTGTTGTTTATCTGGTGGATGGTCCGCAGCGTCTATGGCGATGGGCTTGCTAGCTTGGATGAAATTGGCCTCGAAATTGTCCCCCTGCGCTCTTGTTTTTGCGGTGGCGCTGGGCTGGTTCGCATTGGCTGGGATCAAATTGACCGGGTTGAGGTAGGGGCCACGAACGCACCGAACTCTCCCAAGCTGTTTGTGACCCTGCGGGTTCGCGCACCGAGACGCTCGTGGATCATGGTCCTGCGGCGGGCCGAGGATGCGGAGTTTCCCCGAAGGGTGCTGGAACTGACGAATGCGGTGCGAGGTCAGGTCGGCAGTGCGCCGCTGGTGGCCGAGAATCCCTACGATTCTCCCGGGTGGAAATTTGCCTCGATCCTTTGTTTGATCTCGTTCTGCGGAGGGGTCGTGGCCTTCCTCGTAAGCGGCACCACTGGCGATCCTTACAACTGGGTGAGGGTCTTGGTTTTGGGGGCGTTTGCTTTTCCGCTGGCGCGGCAGGTTTTTGGGTCAAAGCAGGAATGAGGTTTCAACGCAACAGAACCGCGCTCTACGGCCAATTTACTAACCAACGCAGCGTAACCCCCATCAGCACGCTGGCGGCATTCGCCACGAAGCTCCACCAGAGCGGAAACTTCATCCCTGCGAGACGCGCCATGCCCGCTTCCGTCAGCAGCGCAAAGCACTCTGCCGCCACAATCGTTGGACCATAGGGAGCGGTGGCCCATGGAAACGCAAACCAGACAATGGGATGCGTCAGCGTGCTGGCTCCTGCGGCCAGCAACCACCGGCGGCCCGCAGGCAAATTGCGTCCGGCGTATAAATAGATGGGGATTTCCACCACCTGCGTCACCAGGAACGCATTGAACCAATCGATCATGAGAGAGACTTGGTTGGACGCTGAATCAAGAGGATGGCGCAGGCCGCCAGTTCCAGATACCCGTGGAACAAAGCCAGTCGTAAATAACCCGACCGCGCTTCCGCCAGATCTACCACCGCCCAGACCGCCAATCCAGCAGCCAGGACTATCGCCACCCCTAACACCACTGAGCCCAGATCCTGCTGTAACGCCCGGAACGTAGCCCCGAACGGTCGTGGCGTGGGTTGCGCCCGATCATCTTCTGGGATCAGCCGCAGCCAAACGCCGTAATGCACCGCTTGGGCAAAGGCGAACAACAGCACCAGCCGCAGCGCCCAAGGTTCAGCCAGCCCTGCCGACATCGTTTCCAGATAGCCCGACACTGGCAGACTGGCCGGAGCCAGCCCCGCAAATGGCGTCAGGGGTGCTAACCAGCCAAATAGAATGGCCATCGTTCCCAGTAGAAACAGCACCGGCATGGCTCCGGCCAGCCAGCCCGTGCGCGGGCGCCAGAACCACCAGAGCATCACCGCAATGAAGTTGTGCAAATGGGCAAAGATCAGTTGCGACAGATCCCCCAGCAGCCACACCGCCAGCCCCATCGCTGCCACCAGCAGGGTCACCGCACACTTGCGGGACCACTGCCCCCGCGCGACCATCACCGCGCCGAGCGTTGCCACCAGGCCAAACGTCATCGGGTGGTAGCCTACTCCCGCCACCACCAACGGCACGCCCACCAGCAACCAAAACGCCTTCTGGCGGTGCCACCCTGGTTTAAACACCAGATAACGCAGGTCCGAGACCAGGTGCGGAATCCCCCAGACGATGGGCCCCAGCGCCAACAGCCAAAACGGAACTATCAGCGTGCCCGCCAACGCGATCAGCACCACCGTGGAGCCAAACACCGCCACGCGCAGCTCCCGCCGCCGAATGAAAGGCTTGATCCAAGGCGAAAGAGCCTTGAGCACTCGCACGCGCAAGTAATCAAGTCCGCGACAAGCCTGGGCAATAGGTGAGATGGAAGCAGCCACGGCTTCAAGGATATGCATTGACGGCAAACAGGCAAACAGGTAATTTCCCCATCATGCAAACACTCCGTAGAATCTGTGCCTTCAGCGTCTTGATCCTTCTGGCCGATGTCGGCCCCAGTTGCGGCTCACGTCCCGGCCCCCGTCCAGAGCGACCCTCGTCCTCTGCCACCACCACGACTGCTAACCAACTCAACTCATGCGCCTCTTAGTGCTCAGCCTCTTCTCGCTTTCCCGCTTCAGCGTCGATATTGCCCCAGACAATCCGGGCCGCCCCGCTCCATCCTCCCCCGGCTGTAGTGCGAAACGAAACCAAGTCACCACCACGGCAACCGTGGCAATCGAAGCGAGGCATCAGAGTTAAATGTCGATCGAGCTGGATGGATGTTTAGTGGAGTTCGTCTGGATCATCCTGCGAGTGATCGGGTATTGGACCGCATACCCCTTGTTAAAAATCGTCACTTGGGGTCGGCTTCGCATGGCTCCCTTGATTGATTTACCCAGAGCGGAGCGGATCCGGGGATTCGACTGGGACATCTGGTCCTACCAGCTCTCCGAACCACGGCGTCTCAAGGCCGGCATCGTTTCTCTCATCGGCCTGGTGATCTGGGTGTTGGCGGGGTGGCTGTATTTCCGTTTTCGCTGAGTGGCCAGCTTGCCAATTGCACGATGCCGGAAATCGTCCGAAGCTGCTGGATGAATAATTCTTGGCAGAGCCGGGCGGTCTCGGCAGACGACGTATTACGCCACTTGCGCAGTGGGATGAAGGTCTTTGTCCACGGTGCGGCAGCCACGCCGACCACGTTGCTGGATCGGCTGACGGCGCAATCCCATTTGGAGGACGTGACCTTTTACCATATGCACACCGAAGGAGCGGCTCCTTGGGCAGGCGCAGAAGGTGGTGGGCGTTTCCGCTCTGTTTCCTTCTTCACAGGCGAACCGCTGCGGGAGCCGATTGCGGCGGGATTGGCCGATTTCATTCCGGTGTTTCTTTCAGATATTCCGGGGCTCATTTCCAGCCGGCAAGTTCCGCTGGATGCGGCCATCCTCCAAATCTCGCCACCGGATCGCCATGGCAATTGCTCGCTGGGAACTTCCGTGGACTGCGCACGGGCAGCGGCGGATTCTGCACCATTACTGTTGGCTGAAATCAACCAACAGATGCCGCGGACCCATGGCTTCAGCCACGTGCCGCTTTCCCGTTTTGCGGCATTTGTGCACACGAACCGTCCGTTGCCAGAACACGCCCCGGAACCGGAAACACCAGTGATCGGAGCGATTGGCGATCATATTGCGGCTCTGGTGGAGGATGGCGCGGTGCTTCAGGCGGGGATCGGGGCCATTCCTAACGCCGTCCTCACGCGCTTGCATCACAAACGAGATCTGGGCATCCACACGGAAATGTTCTCGGATGCTGTGATCGATCTCGTTAATTCCGGAGCCGTGACGAATCGACTCAAGTCGGTGCATCCCGGCCGCAGCATCACCAGCTTCGTCAATGGTTCCCGGCGTTTGTATGATTTCGTTAACGACAACCCCAGCGTGGAATTTCACCCATGTGATCGCACTAACGACACCAATCTTCTGCGGAAATTGGATCGGCTCACCGCCATCAATTCTGCCCTGGCCGTGGATCTCACTGGCCAGGTGTGTGCCGACTCGTTGGGTCATCGCATTTATTCCGGCATTGGTGGGCAAATGGATTTCATCCGTGGTGCCGCCCAAGCCAGGCACGGGAAACCCATCATCGCCCTGCCCTCCACCGCCAAGAACGGCACCCTGTCACGCATCTGCTGGGAACTAGCGCCCGGCAGTGGCGTCGTCACCACGCGCGGCCACGTCCACTGGATCGTGACCGAATATGGCGCGGTAAATTTACATGGCCTCACCCTGCGCCAACGCGCCGAAGCCCTCATCTCCATCGCCCATCCCGACTTCCGCCACGAGCTACAGCAGCAGTGTGCCGCCGTGCGCCATTTTACGTTCGGTTGACCCAGTGACGAGTTCAGCATCGCCACCTGCTGCGCCTCACTGAACTCCCCTTGTGTCTTTTCTCCCATTGTGCCTTGGTGGCGGATGTCCTCCCCCAGCCGTCTTAAACTCCGCCTTACCAAGTCCGCCGAACTTGCCATTCGTAAGGGACATCCATGGGTTTTTGCGGACCGGGTGAAGTCCCAGAATCGACCGGGGGAAGTGGGTGAGCTGGGCGTGGTCTATGATCACCAGGATCGCTTTCTGGCGGTGGGGTTGTTCGATCCCGGGTCCACGATTGCCCTGCGAGTGCTGCATGTGGGCAGTCCGCAAAACGTTGATGAAGCTTGGTGGAGCGCGCATTTACAAAAGGCGCTGGATTTACGCCGCCCCCTCTTTGGAGAGGAGACCAACGGCTACCGTTGCATTAACGGAGAGAGCGATGGCTGGCCGGGATTGGTGTTGGATAAATATGCCGAACATTGTGTCCTCAAAATTTACACCGCCGCCTGGCTGCCGTGGTTGCCGATGCTGGAGCGACTCATCACGGCCCAGTTGGCCCCCGCCAGCCTAACCCTGCGCTTGAGCCGCAATGCCAAGGAGATCGCCCAGCGGCAATTCCAGGTAACCGAGGGACCACGCTTCGGCACCCCGCCCCAGCCGGTCATCTTTTCGGAAAACGGACTGCGCTTCGAGGCCGATGTGATCCACGGACAGAAGACCGGATTCTTCCTGGATCAGCGGGAAAATCGCCAGCGCGTCGAGAAACTGGCGCTGGGGAAACAAGTGCTCAATGCTTTTAGTTTCAGCGGTGGCTTCTCGCTCTACGCGGCGCGCGGCGGGGCGGAGCGGGTGGTGGATATCGATATCAGCACCCACGCGCTGGAAAGCGCCCAGCGGAATTTTGCGCTTAACTTCCGGCACCCGCGCGTGGCCGCAGCCGTGCATGAATGCGTGCAGGCCGATGCCTTTCAGTGGATGGAATCCGGCCCGGCTTGGAAATTCGACCTCATCATCTGCGATCCGCCCTCCCTGGCGCTGCGGGAGGATCAACGCCTCACCGCAGCGGCCGCCTACCAGCGGCTGAACACCGCCGCGCTGCTCCGCCTGACCCGACACGGCATTCTGGTGGCTGCGTCCTGCTCCGCTCATGTTAGTTCAGAGGAATTTTTCACCTCGGTCCGTCGGGCGGCGCATCAGGTAGGCCGACGCTGTTCCGAACTCTGGCTCACCGGACACGCGGCGGACCATCCGGCCACGATTCCCGAGGCCCGTTACCTCAAGTGCATCGCATTACAGATGGACTGAGGATTGCCAAACGCTCCCTTTTCGTTTACACGGTCCTTTCGCTCCCTTCCTGCTCAACCAAAAATTTACCATGTCCCGTCCTCCAAGATTGAACAATCGTGGCTTCACCCTGCTCGAAGTCATGGTGGTCGTCGCTATTATTTCCGTGCTTTGTGTTCTCAGTTTCTCCATCTACCAGAAGTTAATTCGGCGGGCGGAGAATGCGAAATGCGTGGAACGGATGAAGAATATTCACGTGGCGTTGGCGACCTATACCGGCATCCACCAGAGCTGGCCGCAACTGCCAGCCAGTCTGGATGAGGCGGACGAAGAACAGCACTGGAAATTCTGGGTGGAAACGCTGGAGCCCCAGGGCGTGCCCGAGCGTGAGTGGCTCTGCCCCACGGACGACCGCCAGCGGAAAGCAGACTATGCCAAGGAAGGCAAGAAACGGGACCGCTACGAAGGCACCTATGTCCCCACGAATTTTGAAGAGGGCGCAGACATTCCATTCAAATGGCGGCAACCCTGGCTCATCGAGCGCGGAGATTTCCATGGCAACGGGATGAACGTCGTCTTTCCTGACGGTTCCGTGCAACCGTTCCCCAGCCTTGGCGCGGCCAAAAAGTAGCCTCCGCCATGACGTCCCCTGCCTATGCCCAAGTCTGACCAAATCATCGAACTCCGCTTTACCCGCTCCCGTCAAGCAGTGGTCATGATGGCCTGGGGCGTGGCCTTTTGGTTGATCAGCGTGGCCTTCATGGCAACCTACTATCATAATTTCCACCGCCAAGCGTGGTGGTGGATTGTGGTGCCAGCCGTCCCAGCGTTGGTCTTTTGCTGGCTGGCGTGGAACCACCTGCGGCATCCGTATTTGGTGCTCACCCGAGTGGGCTTGGAAATTTATCCATTCTTCCTTCCCGCCCGCAATATGCACCTCGTGCTCTGGCAGCAAATCGCCCGGGCGGACGTCTCCACTACCCCACCATTGTTAACGTTAACTAGGGCGGACCAGGAAGACGGCAAGATTTTCATCACCCTGGCCCCACTGCAACCACGCCAGCGCCAACTCTTGGCTCGCGCGCTGGAAGGCGTGCAGGAAATGCGGGAGAAAGTGAGCGCGGAAAAGGTGCCGGTGCCCTAGGTATAACCCTGTGCCTGCCTAGTCCAGTCCTTGTTCGCCTAGCAGAACGTTTTTCGAAGGGATTCTCACGCGGCGGAGATTGAATTGCGTAATCGCCTGCGCCCGCAGATGCTCCACCGCCTCTTCCACGGAATTCGTCACGTAGAGTAAATCCAAATCCTGCGCATTGATCATCCCCTCATCCCGCATCCGGTAAATGGAGTCCATCACATCCGCCCAGTAATCACGGCCCAGCAGAATCACGGGAAAATTACGGATCTTCCCAGTCTGAATCAACGTGAGCGCTTCAAAGAGTTCATCCATCGTCCCCACGCCGCCGGGCATGACCACGAAGGCATAACTATATTTAATCATTAGCGTCTTCCGGGTGAAGAAATATTCCATTTCCACCATCGCATCGACGTAAGTATTGGGAGCCTGCTCGTGGGGCAGCTTGATATTGATTCCCACGGAACGCCCCCCCGCTTCCTTGGCCCCACGATTTGCCGCCTCCATGATCCCCGGTCCGCCGCCCGTCATCACTGTGAACCCCAGTTTCGCTATCCCCGCCCCCATGGCTCGGGCCAACTCATAATACGGCTGCCCCGGCTGCACCCGGGCCGATCCAAACACCGTCACACAGGGGCCCACGAAGTGAAAGGTGCGAAATCCCCGCAGAAAGTCCCGCACGATTTTCCCCAGCGTTTTCAGTTCCTGCCATCGGCCCTGCGGACCGGAGATAAAGGAGCGATCGGCAAACTCGACCTCGTAACGCTCCTCCTCCTTGATGGATTCTGGCGGGGCAGGAGGACATTCGGGCAGGGAGGTGGGAGGGCACATAAGATGCTGAGTGTTCGCCCGCAGAGCTGATTTTGCCAATGGAAAATACCGGGCGGGAGCCCTCCAGTCTTTTCAGTTGTGACCCCAGTCGCTCTGGCCATGGTGCGCCATGCAAGAAACCGAACGCAATCAAATCACACCCGCCACCCCGTCCGAACCTTCCCCGAAGGCTCCGGAGGCCAGCCCGTGGCTGATTCGCATCGACGTCAATTTCGAAAGCCTGGCCGACGAAATTTTGAACTCCTTCGGGGCCATCTCCTGCGCCCGCTTGGGGGAAGAATATTATTTGATCAAAACCTACATTCCCGAAGCCGTGCGGGAATCCACCGCCGCGCAATTTGCCCGCTGGAACATGCCCGTGGAGCACAGTTGGCCCTGCAATCCCGCCCGGATGGATGGCTTCATCGAGAAGGCCGCCCAGGCCATGTGGAAGAAATTCGGTCCCCGCAAACCTCAGTCCATTCTGATGGGGCCCTTGGTGCCCGGTTCGCGCGATCCCTACTACAAAGACTTGGCGTCCAACCTCCGCGGTCGCACCCTGCAACTCTTCCCGCCCTCCAAAGTGAAACTCGTGGAAGATCAGGCGGTGGACAAGCCCACCCTCTTCGCCCTCGTCGGCCGGGAGGGGTTATTCTGCGGCATGCAAAGCCCCCGCGCCTGCAATGGCTTCTATCCAGGTGGCAGCCGCTTCATCAGCCTCTCCAGCCCCGGCACCATCAGTCGGGCCGGTGGTAAGATTGCCGAAGCCCTCCACTACCTGCGGCTTTACCGCCCGGCCCTGCCGGAAGAGAGTCACTGGTTGGAACTCGGCGCCTGCCCCGGCGGTATGACCTCAGAATTGCTCGCCAAAGGCTTCCGCGTGACCGCTATTGATCGCGCCGCCCTCGACAAACGCGTCTTGAAGCACCCCAATTGTGAATTTATCCAAGCCGATGTCCTCGAATTCACCCCGCCCAACGGGGCCAGCTACGACGCCATCCTCTGCGACATGAACGGCCCACCGCATGAAGCCATGCAACAAGTCGTGCGGCTTGCCAAAAACCTCCGCCGCACTGGCCTCGTCGTGTTCACGCTGAAATTCTCCCGCGTGGAACGCGTGCAGGATCCGCTAACACTCTTCAAGAACCTGGTGAAACTGGCCGCCGAGGGTGGTCTGAAACTCTTTGCCCAGACCCACCTAACCTACAACGGATACGAGTTCACTTTGTTTTTTGAGAAGGGCCGCCCGGGCCAGTCCAGCTAACGTCCTCCCCTCGCCCCGTCAAGATGCTCCGCTACCTCCAACAAGCATTTCTGGTCAAACAACGCATTCCCTTGCTGGGTGCGGTCCCCATCAATTTTCTCCTCCTGGCCGCCACCGCCGTTTTGGGCCTGGCTCATCCTGCGTTTTGGTTGTTGGGATTGGGGGCGGAAGTCGCCTTGCTTTGGGCCTTGGTGGGGAATCGTCGCTTCCGCAATCTCGTGGATGCCGAAGCATTACAATCCACCCAAGCCGCCACCGACGATGCCCACGAAGCCTTGGAAACGCAACTCGAGCCCCCAGCTCAGCAGCAGTTAACCACACTGCGGGCCACCCTCAATCGCATTGAAGCGGACTACGATAAATTTGCCCCCAGCGATCCCACGGCTCAGGAAAATTTGCGCAACCTGCAAGAGTTGGAGGGATGCTATTTAAAACTCCTGCTAGCCCGCCAACATCTCGATTCCAACGCCCAGCCGGAAGCCATCCTGCAGCAGTTGGCAGAATTGGAACAAGCTCTGGCGGCCCCCAAACTCCCTCCCGCCCTGCGCGCCAGCAAAGAGGCCACCCGCAGCCTGTTGCAACGTCGCCTCACTGCACTGGAACAACGCTCCGCCACCCGGGCTGAAATCGAAAGCGACCTCACCCGCATCGAAGCCCAAGTGCACCTGGCCGCCGATGCCGCCGCCGTGCATGCGAAACCAGCGTCATTAACCTTCGACCTCGACTTCGCCAGCCGCATGATCACCCATCCTGAACTCTACGGTGGACCGCCGTCAACTGAGGCATTTGAGTCGGAAAAATAGATCCCACCGCCAATTTCATCACGCCTTCGACCCTGGCACCTGTGAGGTCTGAGCAGCACCCGGCAATTGCCTGGACCTGCGTTCCTGGCGATGCAGCACCAGCAGCCAAACGGTGAGAATTGTCAACATGCCCTGCCAGAAAGCAAAGGCTCTGGGCCCCGCCAAATGAATGGCTCCATGATCTCCCAAACCATCAGGAATCACCGTGCTGACGGCGTTGGTGGGAGCCAGCAGGGGTGAGGCGGAAGTGATCCAAACGCTCGCCACGGAAAGGTTCTTGTCGGCCATGGCCATGACCGAGGAGACCAGGATGGGCACCACCCCGGCAAAGATAACCGCCAGAAATAGCCCCTTCGCCCCCTTGAGTTCGTAAAGCAAAACACTGGTGAGGCCAGCGGTGAGCAACACCAACCCAAACACCCATGGAGTCCACGCCGGGAGGAATTGCCCAGGGAACCAATGCGAGCCAATCACCTTCTGGGCAAACATATTCCAACCCGCCGCACCCACGATGGCCATGATCGCCACGAACCACACAGCGGAAGCTTCATCCCCCAGTCGCGAGACCCGATGGGCGCCCAACTTGGCGAGTCGTCGGGAGCCCAACTCCTGAGTTTCCTTGGCCGGGGCGATGAGCAGCGCCAACAGCACCATGACCAGCAGGGTCACGGTGCCGTAAATGCTGATAGTTAGGATCGCTTCAGGTAACGATGGTGACCAGTTGAAAAGCGTGCGCTGGCCCAAGCGGAACATGGCTCCCAGCCGTTGGGAGACGAACAACTGCCCGGAGGAAACCAGCGGCAGCGAGCAACCCAGCAGCACAATTTGAATCCAGACACACATCCCCGTGGCCCAAGCCTTGCCCAAGAGGTGCGATTCTGCCCGATACCACCGACGCCACAGCATCACGACAAAGGTCACACACCACACCAGTTGCGAAAAGATCGTGAAGGCCGCTTCCGGCAAATCAAGGTTGAAGAAGCGGGCTTTACCCATCAGATTTTGGGCCGTTTTCATGGCGGCTCCGGCGGTTTCCGGCATGAAGCCGTGGGCCGTTTCCGTGATCACCGGCCAGATGGTTAGGTAATCGAAATACACCAACCCAAATTTCCCCAACTGGGGCACTACCGAGTAAAGTAGAAACACGCCACCCATGGAAACGAGGAATGCCCAGCGTCGATTCTTCAGCACCGTTCCCGCCGTTAGTCCCGTCAGGTGATAGAGCACCGCCGCCGTAATCACCACGGCATAAAGCGGCACCCAATACTCCGCCGCCACCTGTCCCTTCCACAAGCTCCAAGCCGTAAACGGAAGCGTGGCGGCAAACATAATCCATTCCCGAATCGGCAGGCCAAACAGGTAACCCAACACTTTGGCCAGCGGTGTCATGGGAGACAGCCTAACGTAGTCCATGGTCTTCTCATCGGCGTCTGCCGTCATGCCGCCAGCCACTTGGCCGGTGGCGATGATGAAGATGATCAACCCTTGAATCCCCAACAGGAAAAAGAACGGAACCCGCTCGACATCCGACATCTTGGGCTCGTGGTATTCCATCACGAACTGCTGATTCGGCCCCTGCTTCCACGTGCGCCCCATTTCACTTTTAGCCACGGTGCGGCTCATCGCGAAAGCAAAACCCGCCACGAGCACCGTAATTAACAAGGCCACGCCCAACGCCCGAGGGCGCAGACGGGTGCGACAATAGCGTCTGAAAATCGGGTTACGCCAAAGTTTCCAGGCTGGAGCCGGGCCTGCCGCAATTAGCGCTGATGCCATTTCGTTCATTGGTTTTCCTCCGCTACGCTGATCAGAATATCTTCAAAACTGGATTTCCGTTCCTCGCAGACACTGACGCGGAATCCTTCCTGGAACAAGCTTTCCAACAGGTCTGCCTGTTCGTCCTGACTCCCCGCAAACGCCAGCGAAATGCGTTCGGCCTGGCATTCCAAACTGCGGACATGCGGTCGGTTCCGCAGCCAGGCTGCCGCTTCCTCCCGCCGGGTCACGACCCCAATCAGGAGCGTTCGCTCGGATCTTCCTAACACAGACCGCACCTCGTCCGCGGTGCCGGAGGCCAACAATGCGCCGCGATTCATCACGCAAAGGGAAGTGCACATTTCCGACAGTTCGCTGAGGATGTGGGAGCTGACAAAAATGGCGGTGCCTTGCGCGGCCAGCTCCCGCAGTGTCAGCCTGAGGTTACGCCGGGAAAGAGGATCCATCCCGCTGGCGGGTTCGTCCAAAATCATCACCTTGGGCCGGTGCAACAACGTGCGCGCCAAGACCAGACGCTGCGTTTGTCCGCGCGAGAGGGATTTGCACATCGCCTGTTTGCGATCCTCCAGTTGCACCATTTCCAGGCATTCTTCCCAGCGGGCCTTGCGTTCCGCAGCCCCACCACCCAGAAACGATTCACAACTGAAGTCGAGAAATTCCCACACTTTCATATCCGATGGCACCGGGGCTAGATCCGGCATGTAACCAAGGATGCGACGCGCCTCCTCCGGGGCCTCAAAGATGTCGATGCCGGACAACTTCACGCTGCCATAAGTGGGAGTTTGCAGCGTCGCGAGCACCCGGAGCGTGCTCGTTTTCCCCGCTCCGTTCGGCCCCACCAGACCGAAGATTTCCCCCGCTGGGACAGAAAGCGTGAGATCATTCACGGCCACGAAATTTCCGTAGTCCACACGAAGTTCGTGAATATCGATGGCAGGAGTAGGGGTTGTCATACGTCGTGGGGTGGACTGTGGCGGGAATTGCGGCCGTGGACAATGGTAAAATTGATGGAATCGCAGCGGCGGATTTTTGCACGGAGGTGGTAATGCGCTGCTGCGCGTTACCGTAGGGGGAAAGTTTAGTGACGCGGCGCAGCGCGTCACCACCGGAAAACATGTTGATGATCAATAACTTACGTCGTGCAAAAATCCGCCATGATGGAATCGCAGAACGGTGGGGATAGTCGTTGATTTTGTCGGCAGGACTTACACAATGGAGGCCATGTTTCCTGCTCCACTAACCGGACAAGTCATTGTCGTCATTGGCGGCACCACCGGACTCGGTTTCTCCGCCGCGCAAGCGATCCTTGCTGCGGGGGCCACGGGCGTGGTGATTACAGGGCGCAATCCGGAGAGTGTGGCTACGGCCTTGGAAACATTGGGAGAGCAGGCGGCAGCAGTCACGGGAGATGCTTGCGATCCTGCTCATGCGGAGGCGGCCATCGCCTTGGCCGGGCAGCGCTTTGGCGGCTTTCATGGGCTCTATCATGTGGCGGGTGGGAGTGGGCGGAGGCTGGGGGACGGTCCACTGCATGAGGTGACGGACGGCGGGGTGCACGGCACGTTGGCGCTCAATTTAGAATCGCTGATTTTCTCCAATCGAGCCGCAGTTCGGCAATTCTTGCAACAAGGGTCCGGGGGATCGATTTTAAATTTGGGATCCGTGTTAGGATCACGACCGTCGCCCCATTTTTTCGCCACTCATGTCTATGCGGCAGCGAAGTCAGCGGTGGTTGGTTTAACCCAATCCATTGCCAGTTACTATGCGCCGCAAGGCATCCGGGCGAACGTGCTGGCACCGGGATTGGTGGAGACGCCGATGGCGCAGCGGGCCGCTGGCGACGCTGCGATTCTGGCTTTCGTAAGATCGAAGCAACCGCTGGAGGGCGGTCGCATCGGCCAGCCTTCGGATCTGGATGCGGCCGCAGTGTATTTTCTTTCGCCAGGTTCAGCCTACACCACCGGCCAAGTGTTGGCGGTGGATGGTGGGTGGTCCGTTTCTGAAGGGCAAATCCCAACGGCATGAGTGACTTTACGAGCAGCTATATTTTAGGATTGGATCTCGGCGGGAGCCGGTTGAAAGCCATCGCGCTCACGTTGGATGGCGTGGAAATAAGCCGTGCCACGACACCGACCAACACCGCCGATTGGCAGCCAGCAGTGCTTGCCTGTGTGGGGGAAATGATCGCCCAACTCGGCCCGCCGCGGGCCATCGGAGCCGCGGCACCGGGATTGGCGGCAGCCGATGAGCGCAGCATCCGTCATATGCCAGGGCGACTGCCAGGGCTGGAGGGATTAAATTGGACGAGCTTTCTCAACGCGGCCACGCCCGTGCCGATCTTGAATGATGCGCATGCGGCGTTGTTAGGCGAAGTCTGGTTGGGCGCAGCCCGGGGCGTAAAGAACGTTTTCCTGCTGACGTTAGGGACCGGGGTGGGCGGGGCCGTGCTGTGCGATGGCAGACTGTTGCGCGGCCACCTGGGGCGGGCGGGGCATCTGGGGCACATCACAGTGGATGCGGGCGGGACGTTGGACATTGTGAACACGCCGGGCAGTCTGGAAGATGCCGTGAGCAATCATTCGCTGGGAGCCCGGACGGGAGGGCGTTATACTTCCACGGCGGAATTGATTGCGGATGTGACTTCCGGCCACCCGGAAGCCTGCGCCATCTGGAGTCTGACGATCCGTGATCTGGCGGCCGGGATGGTTTCGCTGATCAACGTGTTGGATCCGGAAATGATCGTCGTGGGCGGGGGGATTGCGGAAGCCGGGGACGTGTTGTTGCTGCCGCTGGCATCTGAACTTGACCGCTGCGAATGGCGGCCCCAAGGACACCGTGTGAAAATTTCCCGCGCCACGTTAGGCGATTGGGCGGGCGCCCATGGTGCCGCCTATCATGCTTTGCAACATTTACCTCCTCATTCATGACCCCCACCGCTGATTTCCTGAACCATTCCCGTGCTATCCTCGAGCGCGTTGCCGCCCAAGAGGCCCTCATTCAACAAGCCGCCGATTGGTTCACGCAGACGATCCTGACCGGCCGCATGGTGCATGTCTTTGGCTCCGGCCATTCCCGGATGATGATTGAGGAAATGTGGCCGCGCTACGGTTCCTTCCCCGGCTGGAATCCCATCGTGGAGTTGTCATTATCCTTCCACAACCTGGTGGTGGGAGCCAATGGCCAGCGTCAGGCGATGTTTCTGGAAAATGTCAGCGGGCTGGCTCCGCGCATTCTGCGAAATTTCGCCCTGACCACCGATGATACCGCCCTGATCATTTCCTCCAGCGGATGCAATGTGGTGCCGGTGGAAATGGCGGATGAATTCCAACAACGCGGCATCAAGGTCGTCGCGATTGTTAGTAAACTGCATCTGGATGCTTCCACGACGCGTCATCCCGGCGGCAAGAAACTGACGGATTTTGCGGATCTGGTATTGGACACCGGTGCGCCCGTGGGGGATGCGATGATTTACGTCGAGGGCCTGGATACCCCGGTAGCACCAGGTTCCACGGTGGGGGGGTGTTTGTTGATCAACTCCTTGAAGGCGGAAGTAGCGCTGCGCCTAACTGCTGCAGGCCATCCTCCGAAGGTGCTGACGGGAGCTGTGGTGGTGGGCGCTGAGCGCGCCACGGAACTCTTCGAATCCGCCTACGACGAACATGCACATCGCTTGGCAAAATTGTATGCCACGGTCGGCAGCAACCCTTAATTTCGCAAACTCAAACCCATCCAGTCACCTCATGAAACGCTATCTCCTCGCACTGTTCAGTCTCTTAACCCTCAATCTCTCTGCTGCCGAGACTTGGCAATCCCTCTGGGATGGCAAATCCCTGGCTGGGTGGCATCC
Source organism: Verrucomicrobiales bacterium (assembly GCA_031411295.1). Taxonomy (GTDB): domain Bacteria; phylum Verrucomicrobiota; class Verrucomicrobiia; order Verrucomicrobiales; family V1-33; genus JAGNEJ01. The sequence continues at coordinate 27,955 of JANOAV010000215.1, forward strand.
CATTGGGGAAGGCAACTGGAAGCTGGAGGATGGAGCCATTCATGCCACGCATGCCGCTTCCCAGAAGGACTTCGGCCACCTCGTGAGCGATAAAATTTACGGAGACTTCACGATTCGTTTAAAATTCAAATCCCTCAAAGGCAACAGTGGGCTCTATTTCCGCGTGGAGGAAAAGGGCTTCAGCGGCGTGTCCGGGTTCCAAGCCGAAATCGATGCCACGAAGGATGTGGGCGGATTGTATGAAACGAATGGTCGCTCCTGGGTCTCGCAACCGACGCCGGAGCAAGTGGCCACCTGGTTCAAACCTAACGACTGGAACGAAATGATCGTCAGCGCGAAAGGCGGCCACCTCACGGTGAAAATTAATGGCAAGGTTTCCGCTGATTTACCCAACGATCCCGGCCGCAAGGAAGGTCGCTTCGCCCTGCAAGTCCACGGCGGACAAGACGTGGATGTCTGGTTCAAGGACATCGAAATCCAAGTTCCCTAGCGCTTGCCAGATGAAATTTACCCCGCGCAGAATCCTGCCCTTCCTGCTGCTGGCGGGCATGAATCTCTGCGCGGCAGGGCCAGTGGCAGATCCGCCGCATCCAAGCGATTACCTTCTACCCAAGCCAGCTCCTGCGGGACTGGAGCCGCTGGCACTGCCGGAATGGACCACCCCTGGTAAAGCGGAATCGCGGCAGTGGATTCAGACGGGGGTGAATTGGCTAACCGTGCTGGCCTGGGATGAAGCGGACCGCGCCTTTCGACTGGCTGAGCGCATCGAGCGGGATCCTTGGGCGACGTGGGGCCGGGGCATGGCGCGGTTGGATACGCTGCCGTTTGCGGCGGCATTTTTTCAAGAGGCAACGCGCCTGGCGAAACTCAACGGGACCGCTTCCGAGCAGGCGTTCTTCTCGGCGTGGCCGGATTTTGTCATCGCAGCGCGCAAGGGCGCTGTGGCAGAGGCACGGCGGGCACTCTTCAAGCAACTGCACGCGTTGGGAGATCAGCGCACCAGTGCGCGATTCGTTTTGGTGACGGAAATGTTGGTGCGATTGGAGGCCAATGATGCCGTCCGAGAAACTCCCACCACACCGCAAAGCCCCCCCAAGTTTCTGCCGTCGCAATGCGGTTGGTTGGAATTCCAGTGGTGGCAACGCCGGGCGGGCGGAAGTGTGGCCCTGCCGGAGATGCTAGCGCATGCGAAGGCTGCGGCCACGCCAGCAGTCTGGCGCTGGGCCGGGCAGGAAGTCGGGGGGAATGACAAAGCCTGGTTCGACGAGGCCGCGTTGCGCCAACGCTTTCGCAATTTGGAAGGGAAGCCGATGGATTTCCTCTTTGCCCAGATGGGCCTGCGGAAGGAAGCGCTCGCGCTGTTGCCGCGCTTGGCCGCCAGTTCCAGAGCGGAGTTGACCCGCGGCCTGGAGTTGTTCCCCAGGTTTCCTGGTGCTCCAATTTCCGAGGCCGCGCCCGCCAGCGGAAATGGCGGCGGCGCACTGCCAGTCGGGGCACCAGACTTGGCCAACATTGGCCCGCTGCACTGGTCCTTACCAACGGCTCCACCCGCTTTGTTGGATCGCTTGCCAGTGCTTGGGAAGGATCATCGCTGGAAGCTGGTGAATATTTATCTGGACGGGAATTGCCCTCGATGTCTGGGGCAACTAACCGCCCTGGCTGGGCTTCACGAGTCATTCGTCAAAGCCAGCTGTGACATTGTTTGCATCGGCGGAGACACGGAGGAAACGGTGGTTCAGGTAAAGCCGACCACCGGGTCTGGTCTCACCGCGTTTCCCTTCCCCTTACTGGCCGATCCTAAACGCTTCGTTTCGACCGCGCTGGGTTGTCAGGATAACTTCACCCAGCTACCCTTGCACGGCACTTTCGTCTATGATCCAAGTGGCCAGCTGCGTTGGTGGCTGACGGGAGACCTGCCCTTTGAGGACCTCCCGTTTTTACTGACCGAACTAGCCCGACTCAAAAATGAGCGCTGAGCACTTTCGTTAATTTTATGACCACCCCACCACTCGAAGATTTAGCCACCAACTGGGAACCATTGTTTGCACAATGGCTCGTGGACCATGCGGTGGCAGATGCAGCTCATGACTTGGACCACATCCGGCGGGTGGTGACGAATGCGCGGCGGCTGGCCTTGGTGGAAGGAGCGGATTTGCTGGTGGTGATTCCTGCCGCTTGGTTGCACGATTGTGTAGTCGTGGCCAAGTCCTCGCCACAGCGCACGCAAGCTTCGCGATTGGCCGCCGCGCAAGCGCTCGCATGGCTGCGTGAAGCAGGCTGGCCGTATGAACGCTGGGAGGAAATATCCCATGCCATCGCAGCGCATAGTTTCTCCGCGCAAATTCCGCCGCTCTCCGTGGAGGCGCAGGTGGTGCAGGATGCAGACCGCTTGGACGCGCTGGGTGCCATCGGCCTGGCGCGCACGCTTTTCCTGGGACAGGAAATGCAGCGCACTTTCTACTCATCCGTCGATCCATTCTGCGAACAGCGACCGCCCGACGATGCCATCTACACTTTGGATCACCTCTATTCCAAGCTACTGACGCTGGAAGGAACGATGCAAACCGTTGCAGGCCGGGAGGAGGCCACAGTGCGCACGGAGTTTTTGCGGCTCTATCTCCGCCAACTGGCGCGCGAAGTATAACCCAAAAGCATTGTTAACGCAGCACCAAGCCATTGGCGGTCACACGGGTATTCTGGGAATTTTCCGTCGGCACCGAGAATACGGGCAGGCCGTCCCGATTGGCAACATTTTCTGGGTGAAAATCAACCTTCGCCTGCTTGCACCGTTCAAGTAAGTCCCCCGTGATCAGCCCTTGTGCCTTCATGCCGGTCATGGTGGAAGGAACGACATCCAACTTGGAATCAGACATGCGGGCCAGATTTTGCGCTGTGGCTCGCAGATCCTCAATCAACACTGCTTGGTCCAGCTTGGAATCTCCGGTCATCCATTGGACTGCAAGGTAAAAGGCCAACAGCATGGCTCCGATTCGCACATAGCCTGATTTTGATAGTGGTCCGAGATATTTATTCATAAAAGTGAAGGTAGGGTTAATTCCCACGATGAATATTGTGGAAATTATAATAAATGCAACAAAAATCGCGAAAATATTCAATAAAAGTGAACTAACTGAAAGTGAAAGCGCCCTCAAAGAGGGAATCCGGCAAGAGAGTCGGTTGCAAAAACCCGTTTTCTCCCAAAGTTGTAGCGCTGTCCCGCTATTTCCCGAAATCTTCCCTGCATGGCTCAAGCCCAACTCAAAATTTTCGCTGCTGTCGTCGCCCTGACCATCCTTGCTGGAACGGTGGTGGGGGCTTTTTTCGTCTGGGAAAAGATCTTCAAGCCCCAAGCCCAGACCAAACGGGAACTGCGGGAGGTGCTGACGAGCACCACCGGGAAATCAGATCCTGGCAAAGCCGTGTTTGACGAAGCCATGGACCTGACCCGCAGCAATAACCTCGAAGGGGCCAAGGAAAAGCTGTTGCAGGTGATAAAAATTTACCGTGACTCTGAGAAGTTCTTCGACGCCCGTCGAGTGCTGGGAGAAATGAACGTGGATCGACTCTTCAGCCGGAGTCCGATGCCTGGGAAACTGGAATTTACGGTGAGCAAGGGGGATGTCGGGCTGGATCCCATCGCCAATAAGAATCGGACGACGATTCCGTTTGTGCGGCGGATTAATAATCTTTCCACATCGGTCATCCACCCCGGAGACCGACTGATTCTCTACCCGCTGGATTTCGAAATTCAAGTGCGGCCGAACAAGCATCTGCTGACGCTCTACTACCGAGGAGAGTTCTTCAAAGACTACCCTATCTTGGAGATTAAACTGGCTCCCGGGGCTAAATTGCCCGCCACCAGCGTCATTGCCTCAAAGCAGGCCTTCATCGGGGATAAATCCGTGCGGGACTCGGATGCCCGTTACCCCATGGCGCGCAAGTGGTTACAGACGACTTCCGTGCCCGGGCGCCCGGGCGTAATCTTCTGCCCCCCACCAAAGAAAAAGGGTGACGACTCGCCCAATGGCATTTATTTGGGTGAATCCGAACTTGAGGAATTGTGCACCATCATCCGTCTCAAGACTCCGGTTAAATTTCTCAAATGAGCTGTTGGCCAACTTTGGTTGACTACTCCACCGAACCCTTTCCCCGTTTACTATGAAGTTGCCACCGTTGGAATTCGAAAAGCCCATCCTCGAACTGCAAAACCAACTCGAAGAGTTGGAGCGCGTTTCCACCACTCAGGAGATCGATGTCTCCAAAGAGGTGGCCGCGATTCAGGAAAAGTTGCATTTGACCCAGAACCAAATTTACAAAAATCTCTCCGCTTGGCAGCGCGTGCAGATCGCGCGTCATACCTCGCGACCCTACACCCTGGATTATGTGCGGCTGTGCTGTAGCGAATTCATCGAACTCCATGGCGATCGTCACATTGGCGATGACCATGCCATGCCTTGTGGACTGGCCACGCTGGGTGGAATCAAATGTGTGCTGATCGGGCAGCAAAAGGGCCGGGATACCAAGGAGAACATTCTGCGTAATTTTGGCTGCGCCCATCCGGAAGGTTACCGCAAGGCCATGCGACTCATGCGCTTGGCGGAACGCAGCCGGCTACCCATTGTGACCCTGATCGACACCCCGGGAGCCTATCCAGGCATTCAGTCCGAAGAGAGAAATATCGCGGAAGCCATTGCTTACAATTTGCGGGAAATGATGACTCTAACCGTGCCCATCGTGGCCGTAGTCATTGGTGAAGGTGGCTCTGGAGGCGCGCTGGGGATTGGCATTGCCAACTCCGTGCTGATGCTGGAGAACGCCTACTACAGTGTCATTTCCCCTGAAGGATGTGCCGCCATTCTCTGGAAACATCGCCAGCACGCCCCGGAAGCGGCCGAAGCCCTGAAGCTCACGGCCAAGAGTTTGCTCGAATTCGAAATCGTGGACGAGGTGATTCCAGAGCCGATCGGCGGAGCGCACTATAATCCAGAAGAAACCGCTGCCAGCCTGCAGGCAGCAGTGGTGAAGCACCTCCAAGAACTCAGCAAGCTCACGCCGGCGGAACTTACCGAACAGCGCTATCAGAAATTCCGGAAGTATGGGGCCTTCGCGTCCCAAGCGGTGGCGCAGGACTAGGGCGTGCTTGATAACATTGAGGCTGGCACCCGGTGTCAGGCGCGCCCTCGCTCCGAGGAACTGTAGGGGGAGCGCCCTCGCTCCCCATCGTAAAAAGAGCGCCCTCGCTCCCAGGCACGGGCGTCCCCGAAACGATCATTGCGAGCGAAGGGCGCTCCCGCTAAGCAGTTGTGGTTCGAAAAATTCCCAAGCATCCCGAAAGTTTTGCGCAATCGGCTCCCGGTTTGCACCCAACTTGGAATTAGCCCGCAAGCAGCCCCCGCAATCTCTCCTCTTAACGCTTCCAGGAACGGTTCCGCTTAGGCCGGGCTAGGCACGCATAATACACCCACACCATGAAGAGGATCTGGAAGGGGAGACGCGCCCACAGCACCCACGGTGCCAGGTCCATGCCCGGCCAGCCATGCATGGCCACCTGAATGTTAGCGGGAAATATGGCCACGAGCAGCGCCATCAATCCCCATCCAGCAGGGCGACGGAACCGCGGTAACAAAACTCCGAGACCACCGAGCACTTCCGCCGCACCACTGATATAATTTAACGCCTCAGGAAACGGCAACGCAGGTGGCATCATCGCCAGATAGGGTTGGGGACTCACGAAGTGATTCACCCCCGCTGCGATGAAGAAGATGCCAAGCAAAAAGATGGAAAGGGGGGAGCGCATGGTTGCCATTACGGCGTTTGCATCCTAAAGTCCAGCACAACCGTGGCGCAAATTCCCAGCATGAGGATGGACGAATCATCACGCCATGCTTGAATCCTTCAGCTCCATCGGGTATCAATGCAGCTTGCTGTTCACCCAAGTCTGTCTCACTGACCTCCATTCTCATGACTGATCCCATTCCCTCCACCCGCATTGCGGTCCCAGAATACGCCATGGCCTTGGCGCACGTTGCCAGTCTGCGCTCGGAAGACCCCTTCCGCAAAGTGGGTGCCGTGGCCATCGATCATGCCAATCGTGTCATCGGCACGGCCTACAATGGGCTGGCTCCGGGCTTCCAAGCCCCTCCGGGCTTCTGGGATGACCGGGAAACCCGCCAAAAATATATGCTCCACGCCGAGGTAAATTTGTGCAGCCTGTTTACCCGCGGGTCCGTCAAGTTGGTGGCCGTGACCACCAAACCCTGCACGGCTTGCATGCAGATGCTTTGTGCTTATAACATCCAGGAAATCTATTACCGAGACGATTATGACCGCTCCGAGGCTGACGCCATCGCCAAGCTTTACGGGGTCAGGTTGATGCAGGTCACTGATTATCCGCACGTGGTGCGGTAGCCGTTGGTTGCTTCTCAGAAGCTCGCAAGGATCTCTTGGCGCATGGATTCCTTGCTGCCCGCATGAAGTCGAGCCGTTTCCTTCCCGTCCTCCAGCACCATCAAGGCAGGAATGGAGCGAATGCCATACTCCTGACCCAGGGTCGGCTCGTCATCGACATTGATCATCAGGAAACGAACTTTCCCGGCCAAATCCTTCGCCAATGCCTCCACTTGTGGCTTGGCGACCCGGCAGCCACCACACCACGGAGCCCCGAAATAGACCACCACCTTCCCCTGCTTCATCGTCGCCACCGTGGCAGGCGCATTCGGCCCGGAATTTTGGTTCCAAGTGTAGAGCCCGTAGTTCATGGCAGCAATGATCGCGATTATGCCTAAAGATTTCATTATGGTAATTATAACACCCAAACCAATTAAAGTCAAATTAGGCAGGGTGCCTACGCCCTTGAGGGGGCATGGAACTTGATAAGGCTGCGGTTTTGCGTCACGGTGGCACCAGGCCTGATGCCGTCCCGTTTACCATCGCCCAAGCTCATGATCCTTACCAAAAAGCATTTACCCCGCCGGACCTTTCTTAGAGGAATGGGCGCGACGTTGGCATTACCGCTGCTGGATGCGATGATCCCTGTGGCCACGGCCATGGCCGCCACGGCTGGGCGGCCAGTGAAGCGGTTGGGCTTTGTCTTCATGCCCATGGGTTGCGATCTCAGCCGCTGGACTCCTGCGGGAGGGGATCGGCTGGGCGAGCTGTCGCCTATTTTGCAATCGCTGGCCCCCGTGAAAGATCAGATTTCCGTGCTCTCGAATCTGGAGCTGGCTCCGGCGTATCCTGGCACCCACGCCACCTCAAATGCGGCCTTCCTGAGCGCAGCCCGTGCCAAGCGCACCGAGAGTGCGGATTATTTCCTGGGCACCACGGTGGATCAGATCGCAGCGCGCCAACTCGGTGCCGCCACCCAACTGCCATCGCTGGAAATGTCGATGGATCTGATGCAAACCGTGGGCCAGTGCGATAACGGTTATGCCTGCGTCTATCAGAATAATCTTTCTTGGGCGTCGCCCACCACCCCGCTGCCAGCAGAGGCGCATCCGAGACTGATTTTCGAAACTCTCTTTGGTGACGGCGGCACGCAGGCAGAGCGTCAGGCCGCGCTGCGGAAACGTGCTAGTCTGCTCGATTTTGTAAACGACGACCTTTCCCGTTTGCAGCGCAATCTGGGGACGGCTGATCGCGCCAAAGTCGATGATTACTTGGATGCCGTGCGCGAAGTGGAGCGGCGGATTCAGCAAGCCGAAGCGGATACCAAGGATCATGCGCTACCAGATTTGGATCGGCCGGCAGGGGTTCCGGCGGCCTATGCGGACCACGCCAAGCTGATGTTTGAATTGCAAATTCTAGCCTTCCAGGGCGATATCACACGCGTCACCACGTTCCAACTGGCGCGGGAAACGAGCAATCGCACTTACCCGGAGATTGGTGTTAGTGATCCTCACCACCCACTCTCCCATCATGGCAATGATCCCGGCAAAATCGAGAAGCTGTCCAAGATCAACGCGTTCCACGTTTCGCTCTTTGCGGATTTCCTGCAGAAGATGAAAGCGACGGCGGATGGCGACGGCACGCTGCTCGACAATTCACTCTTCCTTTACGGCAGCGGCATGGGAAATCCCAATGCGCACGACCATCACAATCTTCCCGTCATCGTGGCCGGAGGAGCCGCTGGGGGAATGAAGGGCGGGCGGCACCTTCGTTTCGCTAAGCCGACGCCACTCGCCAATGTGCACCTGACCTTGCTCGACAAGGCCGGGGTCAAACTGGATCAATTTGGCGATAGCACCGGCAAGATTGTCCAACTGGGAGAGCCGTTGGGAATATGAAGGGAGTCATCGCAGCAGCACTTGGCCTGCTCCTTTGTGCGCCAGCGCTGGTAGCAGGAGGCAATGACAGCACGACTCCATTGCTCACCGCAGTAGCCGCAGATGATAACGCAACCGTCCAGCGATTGCTAACCGCTGGAGCTGCTGCCTCTGAAGGGAATCGCTATGGAGTCACGCCGCTGGCGCAAGCTTGTCAGAATGGAAACGCGGAAGCCGTCACCCTCCTGCTGAAGGCTGGAGCGGATGTGAAAGCAGTTCAGCCCGGTGGGGAAACCGCGTTGCTACTGGCGGCCCGCACCGGGCAAGTCGGTTGCGTGGCAGCCTTGCTGGACCACGGTGCCGAAATCAACGCCACCGAGCGTCACGGGCAGACGGCGTTGATGTGGGCGGCCTCTCAAGGTAATACCGAGGTGGTGGATTTATTGCTAGCCAAAGGGGCGGATTTCCGAGTTCGGCTGAAATCTGGTTTCAATGCCCTGATGTTTGCCGTGCGTGAAGGTCAGAGTGCCGTGGTGAAATTGCTCCTGAAAGCTGGAGCGGATGTCAATGAACCCGCCAAGGTGGAAAAGTCCAAAGGCAAGGACCTGCGCGACGGCACCTCTGCGCTGATGCTGGCAGTGGAGAATGCTCATTACGCCCTGGCCTTGGATCTGGTGGCAGCAGGTGCTGATCCCAATGATGAGCGCTCCGGATTCACGCCGCTGCACGCCGTGACCTGGGCTCGACGCACCGCCCGGGGCGATGGCGATGACGGCAATCCTCCGCCTGCGGGATCGGGAAACGTCGGCTGTTTGGAGTTTGTCAGGGAAATGGTGAAACGTGGCGCCAAGGTGAATGCCCGCCTGACCAAGGGCTCGGGGGGCGGCGGACAGCTGAATCAAAAAGGGGCCACCCCCTTTCTGCTGGCAGCACAAAATGTGGATCTGGCGTTGTTGAAAACGCTATTGGAACTCGGTGCCGATCCAAAGATCACCAACGCAGATCATTGCCCGCCGCTCCTGGCCGCAGCAGGGGTGGGCGTGACCGCACCGGGCGAAGAACCCGGCACCGAAGCGGAAGCGCTGGCAACCCTAACATGGCTGCTGGACCATGGGGCCGATATCAATGCGGTGGATGATCGTGGCGAGACGGTGATGCACGCAGCGGCCTACAAAATTACCCCCTCACTAGTCACGCTGCTTGATGCCAGAGGCGCGGACATTACGATTTGGAATCGCAAGAACAAGTCTGGCTGGACTCCCTTGCTGATTGCGCAGGGGCATCGGCAGGGGAATTTTCGCCCCATCGCTGAAATGGAAGCCGTCATTGCCAAAGTCATGCGCGCCCACGGAATCGAGCCACCACCGGCCCCAAAGCGTAAGGAAGACAGCTTGAACGCGACCTCCGCTGAACCTATCAGCCGTGGGATCGAATTCGCCAAGGTGGATGAAACCAGTCTCCTGCTAGACTTCTATCGATCCACTGAATCCTCGAGCAAACATCCGCTGATCATCTGGGTGCACGGCGGTGCATGGCGCGCAGGCGACCGCAAGGACATGCCGCTCACTGCTCTGACTGCGAAAGGATACTGCATCGCGAGCATCGATTATCGGCTCACCACCAAGGCTCCCTTTCCCGCCAACATCCACGACATCAAAGCCGCCATTCGTTTCCTCCGCGCCCATGCCGAGGAGTATGCCATTGATCCAAGCCGCATTGCGCTAGCCGGTTCCACTGCGGGAGGGCATCTTGCGTTGCTGGCTGCGCTGACCACGGGCAACGAAGCACTCGAAGGCACGGTGGGAAAAAATGACAAAATTTCCAGCCAAGTGCAAGCCGTCGTGAGTTTCTACGGAGCCTCCGACCTCACCACCATCCTCTCCCAATCCACTCCGCACGGCCTCAGCGTTCGCGTGCCAGCCTTGGAATTGCTCTTCGGCGGCCCTGCCGAAACCAAGCCAGAGCTGGCCCGCCTCGCCAGTCCGGTCTTTCACTTGGACCCCAAGGATCCACCCATCCTGTTATTCCATGGAGACAAAGATAACCAGATGCCGCACGCTCAATCCGTCGGCCTCCACGCAGCCTGCCAGGCCGCTGGTATCGCCTGCGAGTTCCACTCGGTGCCCGGTGGCGAGCATGGTGGCGCTGCGTTCTTTGGGGCTGGGATGTTGGATGAAGTGGATCGATTTCTGACGAGCAGGCTCAAATCAACGCATTAACTCACATGCCTAACACTTGCTTTCGTCTCCAGATAATCACGACGCTAATGATCCTCACGGCCCATCTGGGAGCACACTCGGATCCTCCGGGCTACGTCCATCCTTGTGTCTGCGTGGAAAACGGGGAGTTCGTGATTTACACCCATCGTAATTCTGGAACCCTGGGCAAGTTGCTATGGCGTCGCACCTGCTACTCTGTTTCCGGCTCCTTAATCAGTTCTGCGGACGAAATACCAGCACCCAAAAACGCGGTCGTTCAGCGTTGTCAGCCATTACCCAGTGGAGAGAAACTCACCCTAACTCAGCAATATAATGTTCAGGGCAGACTTAATCCAAACCCCGGGTTTCATTTCGATCGTTTGGAAGCGGGGCAATGGTTTCACAAGCGGTTGCCGCTGGAGGCTGAGGACGCAGTAAGCCTGGAGGCAGCACTGATAACGGACGGCGGGCTTGGTTTGGCATGGGGCACTCCCAGCTCTGCGGTGGACAAACATTGGTCCATGGAATTGCAATTTGCCTGGATCAAACGACCGGGATATGAAATTCTGAAGCAGATGAATTTCGGCCCGAGTGCGGCAATTTACAATTTCGTGCGCGTTTCCAATTTGGTGAGATCTAGTAACGACGTTTGGCTTGCCTATGTTGCTGAACCAAACCCTTCGGATGAGAATTCGGATTACAAAACGGTCTTGGCAAGCTTCGATTCGAGCACAGGTAGAATTCAGCAAAAGGAACTGAAACCGCAAAGTAACTGGAACACTAGTTTAAGCCTGAATGTGTGCGAAGGTTGGCTCTGCGTGGCATGGCACTGTGAGTCCGCTGGCACTAATGGAATCGAGAATTTGATGGTCCACTTCGAGCCATTACTCACGTCCAAATAGTCGCCATCCGAAAAATACCAAGGCCCCGCTCAGCCCGAGCTGAACGGAGTCTTGTCTTAAGGGCACCAAGCCCAGCCGAAAAGCCTGACGCTAATCGTGTCCGTTGCAATGATAGGTGCGTCCATCGCAGTGCCAGTCGTGGCAGTGGTGATGACAATGGTGGCCACAGAAGCGCTCCTGGACGTGGGAGATGACGCTGGGATCGACCGGCTTGGCCGAGGCCTCACTGGTGAGGGAAAGGCCAACAAGACCTGTCAGGACGGCCAAGGATAGGATGATAGCGAATCGTTTTTTCATGGTGTTTGATTTGGTTTGATTTGGTTTGATTTGCTGGCGTAAGCCGCTCATTTCGACCAAGCAGGGAAAATCTTTATTCATGCTTAATTGGACTTTTTCTTCATTCACCCTGGATCGGATCTGACATTTTCGCTGCCATCAACTGCCGCGGCGGGCTTCTACGCTCTCCTCCTTCTGTGTTGCAGGAACCAACACCCTCGTTATGGTCCAGCCGTAGCAACTGCATGAATACCCCCCATCCCGTTAGAGAAACCTGGCCGCGCTTCAAGCTCGCGATCCGCTCGTTTTTCGGCTCCCCCGCCGGCCGCAGAGCCCTGTGGTGGTTGGCCTTGCTGGTGGTTTTTCTGCTCTCCATCAACGGCCTGAATGTGGTCAACAGTTACGTCGGACGCGACTTCATTTCCGCCATTGAGAATAAGGATGCCATCGGCTTTGCTCATCAAGCCTGGCTCTATCTCGGGGTGTTTGCCCTGTCCACCATCGTGGCGGTCATGTTCCGCTTTGCGGAAGAGCGGCTGGGACTGCTGTGGCGGGAATGGCAGACGCGGCAGGTGTTGGAGCGCTATCTTTCGCAACGCGTCTATTATCAATTGGAAGCAACCAAGGCGCTGGAAAACCCGGATCAACGAATCTCCGAAGACATCCGCACCTTCACCACCACGACGTTGTCATTTGGCCTCATGACCCTGAATGCCTCGTTCACGGTGATCGCCTTCTCCGGGGTGCTCTGGGCCATTAGTCCCCGGCTGTTTTTCGTGGCCGTCGTCTATGCCCTGCTCGGGTCGTTGGTCACCTTGCTGCTCGGCCGCAAACTCATTGGTCTGAACGATCGACAATTGGATAAAGAAGCCAACTTCCGCTCCGAGTTGATTCACATTCGCGATGAGGCTGAAGCGGTCGCCCTGCTGCATCGTGAATCCCGCCTGCGTGATCGTTTGCTGCACCGCTTGGACGACTTGGTGGGGAATGCGCGGCACATGATCGGGGTGAATCGGAACCTGAGTTTCTTTACCACCGGTTATAATTATCTGATTCAGATCATGCCTGCCCTGATCGTGGCCCCTTTCTTCATTGAGGGTAAACTTGAGTTCGGAGTGATCACGCAATCCGCCATGGCCTTCGCCCAGCTCATGGGTGCGTTTTCCCTCATCGTCACCCAATTCCAATCCATTTCGTCCTATGCGGCGGTCATCGCCCGGTTGGGGAAATTGGTCGATGCGATGGATCACAGTTGCACCAGGGAAACCGCTCCAGTGCACGTGAGTTATCGCAACGGGCATCTCGTTTACGAGCAACTTTGCCTGTTCCGCCACGACGGGCGCTGTTTGTTGCGAGACCTCACCCTCACGCTGAATCCCGGCACCCGCGTGCTCGTGGCCAGCAATTCTGGGCACGCCAAGGCAGCCATTTTCAAGGCCACCGCCGGCCTCTGCGCGGATGGCACTGGCAGCATCTCCCGTCCGGATGAAACGAAACTTCTCTTCCTCCCCGAGCGTCCCTACCTGCCCAAAGGGACCCTGCACGAACTCCTGCTGCGGCCTGAGGTCAACGGCTCCGTGTCCGACGAATCGCTCCTGGCCACGTTGCGCAGCCTGAATTTAGAGGGCCTCGTGCAGCAAGTCGGAGGCCTTCAGGTGGAGCACGATTGGAACGATCATCTCGCCCTCAACGAGCAAGCCCAACTGGCCGTAGCCCGCGTGCTCCTAGCAAAACCGGAGTTTGTCTTTCTGGATCGTCTCAGCATCACCATGGACGGCCCCCAAGCCAGCAGCCTGCTCAAATTACTCACCGATCAAGGCATCACCTACCTCGTCCTGGGAAAACCCGAAGACCCCACGGACGCCTTCGATGCCGTCCTGACAATCGAATCCGATGCGACCTGGAGTTATCAGGAACTCAAGCAGCCGTCTCGTTGATTCTGTGGTCTTGGCCTCCGGCTTGATACCCGTAGGCGTGACGGGTCGGAGAGCTTCCTTTCTTGTCAATCCACCAAGCTCGGGCGATTAAACGTCAGCTAATTATCCACCATGAAACACCTCACTCATTTCCTCACGCTCATCGTCACTGTGGTAACGACAAGTTTTTTCCAGGCTGCTCCGCTCGTTTATGAAGGCACGGCCGGGCCCGGCAAGGGCAAGCATATTGTGTTCCTGGCGGGGGATCATGAATATCGTTCTGAGGAGACGCTGCCAGCGTTGGCGCGCTTGTTGGCGAAGCATCAAGGATTCAAATGCACCGTGCTCTTCAACATCGATAAGGAGTCTGGCGAGATCGTGGCGGGAAATTCTAACATGCCTGGCATGGCCACGTTGGATTCTGCGGATCTGGTGGTGGTCTTCCTGCGGTTTCAGCAGTTTCCCCAGGAGGACATGAAGCATTTCGATGATTACCTGAATCGTGGCGGGCCAGTCATCGGCCTCCGCACCGCCACCCATGGATTCAAGATCGGCAAGGAAGATCCCTTCGTGAAATATTCGTATGATAGCAAAGTCGCTGGTTATGAATTGGGTTTTGGCCATCAAGTGCTGGGCCAGACCTGGGTCGGGCATTACGGCACCAATCATGCGCAAAGCACGCGTATCTCGATCGTTGAGGATAAGAAATCTCATCCCATCCTGCGTGGCGTCAAAGACATCTGGGTTCAGGCAGGCGGCTACGTGGGGAAACCCACCGATGGTGATATCCTAACCACTGCGCAGCCTCTCAATGGCATGACCCCGACTTCTCCCGCCGATGCCTCCAAGCCGCCGATGCCTTCCGAATGGACTCGCACTTATAAAAGCACCTCGGGCAAGGTCGGACGTGTGTTTACCTCACTTTATGGCACCCCGGAAGATATTACGAACGAGGGGTATCGTCGATTGCTGGTGAATGGATGTTTCTGGGCGCTGGGCTTGGAGGAGGCCATCAAACCCGATCTCAACATTGCCTTTGTGGGAGCCGGTAAACCTAATACCTTTGGTGGGGGCGGCTATGCCCGTGGCATTAAACCAGAAATGTATTCCGGCTTTGAAAGCCCCATTCCAGCCAATAATAACACCAAGGGAAACGACGCAAGGCCAGCCAAGCGGGAAGACAAAAAGGAGGCAAAAGCTGAAGCTAAAAAGGAAGCCAAAGCCGAACCGCAGGCATCCACTGCGCCATCCACCGCAGTGACTCCGGCGGTAGTAACCGGTAAACCCGCTAAATTTCTCCGCATCGAATTACCGGGAGAGAAACGCATCCTCACCCTGGCCGAAGTGGAAGTGATCAGTGGTGGAAAGAATGTCGCGACTGGTGGCAAGGCTACCCAATCCAGCACAAATGGTGCCGCCGTGGCCGCCAAGGCGATTGATGGCAACAAGAATCCTGATTATAACAAGGGCGGACAAACCCACACCTCGAACGCAGGCGAGAAATCTCCCTGGTGGGAACTCGATCTCGGTTCCGCCGTAGCCGTAGATAAGATTCAGCTTTGGAATCGTGATTCGCTGGCGAGCCGTCTGGATGGCTTCACCTTGAAGTTACTTGATGCAGATCGCAAAGAAGTCTTCGTCATTAGTGGTGTGGCGGCCCCGGAATCGCTGGTCATTGATGTGAAAAACCAGGGCAAGCTGGAATACCTAACGCATGCTGGAAAGCCCGGTGCGCCAGTGGCTCAGGCGGCGTTGGTTGCCAAAGACGGCAAGGAAAAGAAAGCAGCGAAGCAGCAACCCGCAGAAGCAGCCAAAGACACAACGTTGGCCGAGGTGCCAGCGGACTATCGTGATTCATTACCATTCACGTTTAAAAAGGGGGAGATCGTCGCCATACTCGGCAATGGCCTGCCCGATCGCATGCAGCACGATGGTTGGATGGAGACAGTCTTGCAAAGTCAGTTAGCAGAGCAGCAGGTGCGCTTCCGTAACATGAGTGCCAGCGGAGACCGCCCGAATTCCTTTCCGCGCAGCAAGGGTCACATTCCCATGACGGACTATCTGCGCCATGTGAAGCCCGATGTCGTGTTCGGTTTCTTTGGCTATAACGAATCGTTCGATGGCGTTGAGAAGGCCGATGATCATCGCAAGAAGCTCGTGGAGTTCGTGCGCTACATCCGCAGCACCAAGGCGAATGGCACCAGCTTTCCACGCATCGTGTTGTTCAGCCCCATTGCCCATGAGGATACGCACAATCCTAACGTCCCGGACGGCAAGGCGCACAACGTGCAACTGGAGGCCTACACTAATGCCACGGCTGCTGCCGCGAAAGAAGCGGGCGTTGCGTTTGTGGATCTGTTTCATCCCTCGCTCGAACTCTTCAAAGCGGCCAAGTCTCCCCTGACGATCAATGGCGTTCATTTAAGCGATGAGGGGAATCGCCAACTCGCTGAAGTGATCGCCAAAGGCTTGCTGGGAAAAGCGGTCACCGCTTCGCCTTCACTGGAAAAATTGCGCGATTCCGTGCGCGACAAGGACATGCATTGGAATAATCGCTACCGGGCGCGCGATGGCAACGACGTGTGGGGCGGGCGCTCCACGCTGACCTTTACCGATGGGCAGAACAACGCCGTCGTGCTGCAACACGAGCAGTCCATGCTGGACGTGATGACAGCCAATCGCGATGGTCAAATTTGGGCCCGCGCCAACGGCAAGGATCTGAAAATCGATGACAGCAATGTGCCCAAACCCATCCCAGTGATTTCCAATGTCGGCGGCAAAAGCAAAAGCTCCAACGCGCAGAAGGAAGGCATCTTAAATTATGTGAGTGGCGAGGAAGGCGTGAAACAAATTGGCATCGCCAAGGGCTTTGAAATCAACTTGTTTGCTGACGAAGCCAAATTTCCCCAACTCATCAATCCAGTGCAAATGCAGGTGGACACGAAAGGTCGCCTCTGGGCCTCCGTGTGGCCGACGTATCCGAAATGGGAACCGCTGAAGCCAATGAATGACGCCCTGTTGATCTTCCATGATGACAACAACGACGGTCGGGCGGATCGGGTCACGGAGTTCGCCAAAGTGCAGAATCCGCTGGGCTTCGAGTTCTGGAACGGCGGTGTCATCGTCACTTGTCCGCCGGAAATCTTGTTTCTGAAAGACACGGATGGAGATGATGTGGCGGACGTGCGCATTGTGATGTTGCAGGGGCTCGATTCCTCCGACACCCACCACGGGGCCAATAATCTCATCTATGGTCCGGATGGTGGAATTTACTGGCAGAGCGGAGTCTTTATGCAGCACAACCACGAGCATCCCTGGGGTTCCTCGCTGGAGGCCTCGGCTTCCGCCATGTATCGCTTCGATCCCCGTCGCTTCACGATTGCGATGCACGCCAGCAACTCACCCAATCCGCATGGCATCTCATTTGATTACTGGGGTTATCAATACGCCACGGACGGCACCGGTGGCCGTGCTTACCAAGTGCGGCCGGAGGGCAAAGGATTCAAGATGCATGAGTTGCTGAAAAAGGAAGTTCGTCCCGTCACTGCCAGTGAAATTGTTTCCAGCACCCACTTCCCAGACAACATGCAGGGAGATTTCCTCATCTGTAACGTGATCGGTTTTCTTGGGATTAAACATTACGATCTGACCCGCAACCCTGACACCGGTGCCGTCTGGGGCGAGCCTGCGGGCGATGAACTCACCGTTACCGTCACCAACGCGGATGGCACCAAGTCCCAGGAGAAATCGCGTGGATTCCTCATGAGTGGTGATAAGAATTTCCGGCCCTCGGATGCCATCTTTGGAGCGGATGGAGCGCTCTATTTTGCCGACTGGCATAACGTCATCATCGGTCACATGCAGCACAACGTGCGGGATCCCAATCGTGATCACGCGCATGGTCGGATCTACCGTGTCACCGCTACGGGTCGTCCTTTGCAGAAGCCCGTGGCCATTGATGGTCAACCCATCCCTGCGTTGCTGGATAATTTGAAACACCCCACGGACGGCGTGCGTCAGCGCACCCGCGTTGAACTCAGCGAGCGGGATACCAAGGAGGTCATCGCTGCCACCAAGGAGTGGATTAAGCAATTTGATCCCAACAAGAAAGAGGACGCACATCATCTGCTTGAAGCCCTGTGGGTGTATCAGCAGCACAACGTGCGGAACATCGAACTGCTCGGCCAGCTTATGAAATCGCCCGAACCCCATGCGCGCATTGCCGCCGCCACGGTCCAGCACCTGTGGTTCAATGTGGAAGCCTCCCAGCACGGCGGGGTGATTACGGAAGCAGAAGAAGCGGCCGCCAAGAAATCAGGCATCCTCGCAGATACCGCAGAACTAACCACCATCCGTATTGCAACGGTGCCCGAGCGTTTAACTTATGATGTGAAGGAACTCACCGTGAAGTCCGGGAAGAAAATTAAGCTGACATTCGCCAACGACGATTTCATGCCGCATAACATGCTCCTCGTGAAGCCCGGCAAGGCGGACGAAATCGCCAACAAGGCCCTCGCACTGGGTGCCAAGGGTTTCGACAACGGATTCATTCCCGACAGCCCGGACATTCTCTGGGCCAGTAAATTGCTAGATCACGGCAAGGAGCAGGTGATTGAGTTCACCGCGCCCACGACCGCTGGGGACTATCCCTACGTCTGTTCCTTCCCAGGCCACCACGTCATCATGCGCGGGGTGCTGCATGTGAAATAACACCTATGAAACTCCTCCTCTGCGTCCTCTTCCTCGCCACGTTGGCCGGCCCGCTCACTGCGGAGTTGGCTGGTTCCAAGCCCAATATCATCCTCGTGATGACTGATGACCAAGGCTACCCGCCGCTGGCGCGTCATGGGCATCCTTGGCTGAAGACTCCAAATCTGGATGCTCTTCATGATGCCAGCACGCGGTTCACACGATTCATGGTGGCGCCCACCTGTGCCCCCACACGCTCGGCCATGATGACCGGAAGGCACCCGGAAAAGAATGGTATCACCCACACGATTCTGGAGCGGGAACGGATGACACTGAAGGCGACCATTTTGCCGCAAATCCTCAAGACGGTCGGCTACACCTCCGCTATATTTGGGAAATGGCATTTGGGTGACGAGAAGGAATACCAACCGGATCAACGCGGCTTCGATGAAGCCTTCATCCATGGCGGCGGTGGCATTGGGCAAGCCTACGATTGCTCCTGTGCAGATGCTCCGAACAATAAATACACCGACCCCATCATCCGCCATAACGGCAAATTCGAACAAACCAAAGGCTTCTGCACGGATGTCTTTTTCACCGCTGCTTTGGGTTGGATCAAAGCGAAGTCAGCCGCCAAGGAACCGTTCTTTGCCTATGTGGCCACGAATGCTCCCCACGGTCCTTTCATTGCTCCAGATGCCAGCGCAAAGCGATTTAAGGAACTGGGCTTTGGCAAAGAAGAAGCGGGTTTCTACGGCATGGTGGAAAACATTGATGATAATATTGGCCGACTGTTGTCCAAGCTCGATGAATGGAAACTGAGCGAGAACACCCTCGTCATCTTCATGTCCGACAATGGCATGACTCCCGGTGGATCGGGCAAACCCGGTGAGGATCTTGCCCCAGGCTATCCGTTCTACAATGCGAAGCAAAAAGGCCTCAAAGGCACCACCGATGAAGGAGGCGCGCGGGTGCCATTTTTTGTGCGCTGGCCAGGCAAGATCAAGGCCGGTCAGGAGATTGATCGCGTGGCAGCGCACATTGATATCCTCCCCACCTTGGCTGCACTCACCGGAGCCAAACTGCCTGAGAACCAGGTGGAAGGCCGCAGTTTACTGTCGCTGATCGAAGGTAAAGCCACCGACTGGACGGACCGCTTCATTTTCAATCACATCTGCCGTTGGCCCACCGGAGCGGAACCGAACGATTTCAAAGACGTCAATTTCTCCGTCCGCAATCAGCGTTACCGTTACGTGGGTCCCAACCAAGGTGCCAAAGCAAAAGGCAAAAACGCTGCCGATGGCGCGTCCCTCTACGACATGCAGGAAGATCCCTCGCAGACCAAGAACGTGATTGCCGACCATCCGGAAGAAGCGGCCAAAATGCGTGCCGCCTATGAGCAGTATTGGAAAGAAGCCCGCCCGCTCATGGTCAACGAAACCGCCCCCATGTCTCCCACCAAACCGTATCACGAGTGGTTCAAACAACAGCAAGCCGCTGGCGGCATCCCGCTTTGGCAGGCACCTGAGTTGTAGTTGGGAGGCTCATAATTAGGTGCAACTCAAGGAAGCCGTGGGAACACCGAAAACCCAAGGAAGCGAGCGGCTTTGCGCAGGCCCTTGTCGGTCGTTGCCATCTCCGTTTCACCGGCACGCTTAGCAGCAGCCAAGTGCAATCCATCGTTGGTCCGCAGGAATATCGGCGGAGTATGCCCCAGAAACGCATCCAGCATGGCGTAGAACTCGGCTTCGAGTTCTGGCGTTATGGTCTGTTCGCCAATGCCGAGGTATCCCAGTAGCTCATGAAGCAATCAGATTAACTGCGAATCTCTGTGATCAATTTTTCAACTGGCGTCCCAGAGACGCCTGTCGAACACCGCTCACGCAACGCTCTTATGTCTGCCAGCCATAGTGGGGTAGCACTCGTGCTCGGCAATGCGGAAACAGGCGCTTGCTGCAAACGGCCCTGCAGCCAGATCAGCAACGACCACTGATGGCTGGAATGCAGTGGTTGCAGAAGACGGAAATCATCGCCATTTTCGCTGCCCTTATGCTAAAGGTCCCACCATGAGCCAACTGCCCAAGTTAACAGTAACAAACTTCCGAGAGTTCAAAGACCACGCCAAGATCAAGGCGGCGGTCTTGCGCATCCTCTCGCGACAGCGCTTTGTTTCCCCCATCGACGTGTTTGTTGAGATGGGCCTTCTCATGCCTGCTGACCTGACGCGCTGGAAGCAAGGGCAGATTCCTTTTCTCGAACGCGTGATCCGCTGCCATCTCAGCCGTGCTGGCCGCCTCCTGCGCCTGCTGCGATTTCATGTCCACGACCTGAACCTCGCGCCATCGATGACCGTTTATCAGCACGGCAGTCATCGCCTGCGTTTCTCTCCCAGTGGCGAACCGAAAATCGAAGAAGCCTGGTCGCGTCACTTTGTGATCGTCGGTAAGCGGAATCCTTTTGCCGCTCCTGAGTCTGATGGCCCGCAAAAATCCATCCCGATCAAGCCAGTCCCGCCGCCTGAAGCTTCTTTATAAATGCCGACTTGCGGCGGCGCAACTCGATGAGTTCCGCCAGTTTCTCCTGAAATTCATCTCTGAGTCCATTCATTTTGGCCAGCGCACAGAGATCTTTGAGTGTGCGAATGGCGTTATCCTGATAGCGCGTTGAGGATGACTCGGAGAGTTTGAGCACTGCTTGCCATAGCCCTGTTTCTTGCCCAGCGAGAGCCAGGATGCGGGAGCGCTCTCTGCGCTCGGATTCCTGGCGTGCATGGTCGATACGCTCGGCTTCTAATTCATCTGCGTTTGATAGAAGCTCCGCTACCGTTCTGGCTAACATGTTTCCGCGCTCCGAGGATGTTGAGGTTTGATCAAAGCGTGCAAGGCACTCGCGTCTGAGTCCGGGATCGTCGCCCGCCAAAAACTGTGCCAGCCACGCATTCTTTGCATCACTAGCGATACCATCTAACCACTTCGCGATTCGCGTGGGGTTAGGAGTAGCAGGCAGCACACAGCTATGCTTTGCCGCTGCACTAACCAGGTCTTCGCGTAGATCAAGGAACCCGATCAGCGAATCCAATGCGGCATCGCCGGCAGCAAGGCCTGGGGGAACGGGTGGTTCGACAGCGTCAGGATTCACCAGCCCGGACTGAACCGCGGAGAGCCAGCTAATGTATAGTGCCCGCAAATCTCCCGCCACCAACGCAGACCGGATGGGAAGCAAGTCCGCAAGGATTCCGTCGCTCTCTTCGTCAGCGCAATAGTCGCCCGGATCGGTCTCGAGAATAAACGAGAGAATAAGATGCGTGGCGGTCTGAGTCACTTCCAGCGCGCCCTCAACCTGATAGGGCAGGATGATTTTGGCATCAATCCATCCAGCGGGAAATCGCAGGCAAAACAGGCGGGAGCCAAAGTTGCTGTCGTAAAGGTGGGCATCGAAATACCGACTCATCCACTCCTTTTCATTTCCTTTGAAACTGCCGAAATGATAGACGTTGGTGAAGCGGGTGGACGTGATGCGTGCCCGGGAAGAGTAAGACCGCAGGGTGTCCATGTCCTCCCGTGTCAATGGGTGGTCAATCGCTTGGAATTCGTAGTATTGGTATTCGCTCATGTCGATTCACGAGACAAGATAGTATCGAAAGCCTGAAGTCCAGCATGAACTGACTTGCGATCCGACTGCGCTGCGCCTGCACATTAACTGAGAGCGGCGTGCGTCCCGCCGCCTACATCATGGGACGAACTGGGATGAGTAGATTTTCACCTTTGCGATCAAGGCGGCCAGTGCGAACCCACCTATCAAACACTGAATAAAGCCCTCATCGCCAGCCACATCCTGGATACCGATGACACCGGCTGGCGCATCAACGCGGTGCTCGCCTTCGTGATGGGATTTCTCACCAAACGCACTGCCTACTTAGGTCGCAGCATCCGGGAGCGCGCATCCGCCACGGCCCGATACCCTCGCGCGAGATCCGCTTGGCAGCCTTCCATGGTGGGGAGAAGGCGACTCCTGTTCTGTTCCTGCGGTTCCCGTAACTTGCTACAATGAGCCAGTATCATACAAGATTTTGCCGTAGTAATATAGTTGGTCAGGGGCGACCGGATGCGGGATGCGATCCATTTTTGTTTGCTGGGGCTGATACAACGCCATGACCAATTCAGAACAGTAGTAGCGGTCTGGAACATCGAGCCCGACTAATCCGAGGAAATCATATGGCTTCCCGCACAAGGATTTAGCCTTGGCGACGACTGCGGGTTGCGTCGTCGTCTCAGCCCACTTTGGTCGGATCAGCAGAATGCGATGAGAACGATCAATGAATTCCGTGAGCGGAGTTTGGTGCACGCCGCTGGCGGTGGATTCGATGACCGCTTGTTCTCTCAGCAACAAGACTGCGGCATGACTAAAGGGACAGTTCCGCACCGTGGCGACGAAATTGTCCGTGGCATGATATTGGCGCACCACCAACCAATCCCCGTCCGCTCCGGATTGGCAGATCTCATGAAGCGCGGTCGCGCTCGCTTTGATGCGCGAATTTTGCGGTAGTGGGGTTACTAACGAATGAACCGCGCAGCTCGTTGCCAGCATCGGCAGCATCAGGGCAAGGGAGCGCAACCGGAGATGATTCATGCGATAAAAGAACTGCCGCGCCACAATTGGGTCCAACCGGATTGGCCATCGATTTCCACGAAGAGAAACTCATCCCCACCAGCCACCGGCCGACTGTAGTCCCAGTAGCGGAATTTCTTGAACGGTTCCTTCCGTGCTGCGGCCTCGCTGGAGGCGTGATGATGCTCGCACGCGGATGCCTCCCAAGGGCCCTGCAGTTGATTGAGTCGGGTAAATTGAGTTGGCACGCCACTGGGATCATCCTCAATATTGAAGATGCCGGTGGGATCTTCCAGCAGCGCCTCGAAATCCTGATCGTAGGAAAATTCATCGTGCCGCCGGAGCAGGAGTTTATCCCAGCCATGCTCCGCACTGGGCAGACACCGCACGCGGACGTAATTCACATTGCCCTGACGCGGGGTGATTCTTAAATGATAGTCGATAAAATCAAACGACTTCCCACCTAGGCTGCGGACCACATGACGCACCGTTTCCACCACCACCAAGGCATCCCCGAACTCCGGTCCGTGGCTTAAATTCAGGGGCGCAGGCACGCCGGGCTCCCATTCGAGAGGATTGGGGTAACTGTCAGGATAGGCTACGGGATGCGTGCCATTGCTGGAGCCATGACTCCCGCGCGCCCAGTCGAGGAACATTTCCCAAAGCGTCCGTCCCTCGGGATGTTTGTCAGCGTAGGATTCTGGTTCCATGATCCTAGCCGGAAACAATGGTGGAGACCACGCTGCCGATGACGTAGCAGAGGCCCAGAATGAAGGCGCCCACGACTACCGCCATCGCCATATTCCCCTTCTTAATTTCTTCGTCGAAATCGAGTCGCTTCAGCACAATGTCGAAGATTTTGTAGCCAGCAATGACCAGCAGGATGGCCAGAAGCCCGAAGGCGAGAGTGGCGGTGATATCGCCCAGGAAGTATTCAGGTAGATGGAAATTCATTGGTTGGTGAGTGGATTGGTGCGTGAGTTAGTGAAATGGTGAGAGTGAGTGAGAGGAGAAGAAATTGAGGCACGGGAGCGGGCTTACGCCGAGGCAGGTTTCCATCGTTTGAAGAAGACTAACCAGAGGACAAAGATCCCACCGCCGATGAGGATGAAGCTACTGAGGATGGAGGAACCACGGGAGTGGGGGACGTTTTGGTGGCTGACCGGAAGCGGAGAGGACATCGGAGCGGGAGCCGCTGGAGTTACCGGAATTACGTTCAGCGTGTTGCCACTCGCTGGAAGCGGATTCTCCTCGGCGGGCACTTCAATTGTTTCCACCGCTGCGGTCATGGCCTGAGGCTCGATGCCGGGTGGGACGTAGGTGGGATCAGGCGTGGGTGCGGCGGTGGCAACTTGCGCCACTTCCTGCGTTAAGGCGGGATCCGCCGCCACCAAGGCCGTCTGGCGGGCGGGGTCCATGTCGCTCCGATGGTGATAATACCAAGCGGCCCGCACCGGACGCGGTTGATCCAACAACCAATACCAAAACGGGCTGGAGTAGGAATCCTGGTAAATCACCACTGGCCGACTATAGTAGGAACTGAAGGCCGGGTAATGATGCACCACGCGGGTGGTCGTGGAGCCACCGCTAAGGTTGCTCGTGTTAGCGTAAGCACGGGACGCATACGACGAACGTGGTGGCATCGGCGGGAGTGACTGCGGGCGTGGAGCCGAGGAATAACTGGGCGCAGCGGCTGGTCGGGAATTGGCGCTGCTGGTCGGAGCCGGAGCTGGCGTGGGTCGGCTCTGGGCGAAATTTTGCGTGCTCTGCTGGACCTGTTTGGCTTTGGCTGCCGCCGTGTCTATGCTCGGCCCGCTGGGCGATGGGGCGGGGCGGGAAAAGGAGGAGGACGTGGCCGGACTGGTTCCTGAACTGTAACTGGACCGCTGCGAGCTATAACTCGGCGTGCTGGGCCGGGAAGGCGTGGGGCTGGGCGCAGGCGTGGAGGGGCGGCTGAAGGATGATGATGAACCCGAAGACGGGCGACTGGAGCTGGAACCAAAACTGGAGCTGGATCCAGAGCTGCGGGAGCTGGAGCCCCCGCTGGAATAACTGCGGCCACCGCCGCTGCTATATTTCCCCGCTTCAGCTGAAACGCCCAGCAGTGAGAGGAACAACGACGTTAGGAAAAAACGGGAGCGTAAAGATTTCCAATGCATGATGGAGCGCAGTGTAGTGGGTCCGCCGCGGAATGCACTTCTAAAATTTCGTGCGTATTGTAATTCTGCAATTATTGGGGGACTGCTCGATGAACCTTGCACCACCCAATTCAGGCGTCGGCGGCTTGCGCTCGTTGCAGGAAGCGCACCTTGGCGGCTCCATACTTGCGTTCGTCGATGCACGTCCAGCCCGCTGGCAGAGCGGGTTCACGCGCGAATGCCCAGCTTTCCAAAATCAGGATCCCGCCTGCCGCCAGCAACGGTGGCAGGAATTCGCTCTTCAAGATTTCCGCATTCCAATCCCGATCCTCCGGCGTTTTCCGATACGGCGGATCTGCGAAAATGAGATCATAGGGACCACTGGGGCGCGTCCACCAACTGTCCACCTTAGCCTGGCGCAGGTCCGTGTTGGGCAGCAGCTTGGCCTTGGTTAAATTTTGCTCAATGGTGGTGATGCACGGTTTTTCCGAATCGATAAACAGGCAACTGCGCGCGCCCCGGCTCAGACACTCGATGCCATAAGCTCCAGAGCCGGCAAACAAATCCGCCACCCGCGCCTCCTTCACCCGATCCGCCAAAATAGAAAACACCGCCGACCGGGTCCGGTCCGTCGTGGGCCGCAACACAGTCTTCGGAGTGCGCAGAGGAATCCCTCCGCTCTTGCCTGAAATAATTCGCATGGCATTCCATAGAGGCTTGGGCAGGACATTCAACCTGAAAGCAAGCACGTGTTCCCCAAGGTTTACCGCAGCGAAGGCACGCGAAAGCGAGTCTAGTGGAATTTGACAACTGGAGCGGTTGATTTCCATTAAGCTTCATGAAGCGTTCCGTTTTAACTCACACCGGCTGGAGTCTTGCTGCTCTGGCTACTTTTGCCCTTGGATATCAGTTGGCCAATTCTGGTCACGCTGATCCTTCGTCTGCTTCGGCGCGCAGCGTCGCTGCGCAGCGTCAGGCAGAACAGGAAAATCAAAAGAGTAAAGTGCGTCAACCCAAAGCCACGGATGAGGCTGCGGCGGCCGCCGAGGCGGCAGGCCAACTTGCCCTGCCACCGCTGACCGCGCAGCAAATCGATGATTTGGCCAGAGATGCGTTTACTGACCCCAATCCACTCACGCGGAACCAAGCGTTCTCTAAGCTGCTGGCTTCCATGACCCCGGAAAATGTCCAAGCGCTCATGGCATCTCTCAAAACCAATCGGGCGGATGGTCATCAATGGAACCTCTTCCTCTACGCTTGGGGTTCCATGGACCCAGCGGGAGCCTTGGCTCATGCAGACACTTTGGAGGGGGGACAGAAATTTGGTTTCCTGAACCAAACATTACCCGGTTGGGCCAGCAAGGATCCCGCCGGGGCCATCGCTTGGCTGGAAGGCATGAAGGATGGCGATGAGAAAAATCGCTTCCGCGGCAGCCTTGTGGGCGGCTTGGCGGATCACGATATTGGCAAGGCCACGGCCTATGTGATGGAACGGGTGAAAGCGGGAGACAAGATGGCGGGCGAGTTTCTCCAGACCGTGACTGGGGAAGCGCTGCGCAAAAATGGTCCCGTCGGTGCCGCCGCGTGGGGCGCTACCCTGCCGGACGGTCCGCTCAAAGGCAGCGCCCTCGACCAGATTGCGGGAGCCTACACCCGGCAGGACCCGGCGGCCGCGGCTGCTTGGGCCGCTCAGTATGCCAATGCAGATTACGGTGCCCGGATTATCGAAGAAGTAAGTGACAATTGGGCCGCGCGCGATCCCAAGGCGGCCATCGCTTGGTTGGATACTTTGAACGAAGGAGCGAGCAAATCCGAGGGAACTTACTCGGCCTTACGCGAGTGGACCCGGCGTGATGCCCTGGCTGCGAGCCAATATTTGGCGGCCATGCCGGCCTCTGCGACGAAGGATTCTGCGGTTAGTGGCTTTGCGCGCAGCCTGGCCCGGGAGGATCCCGAGTCGGCCATCATTTGGGCGAAGACCATTACCAACGAAGCTTCCCGGGTGAACACCCTAACTAAGGCGGGTCAATATTGGTTCCGCCGCGATCCGGCTGCTGCTGCCAATTGGCTTCAGTCCTCCAGTCTGCCGCCAGCCACGCAGGAAGCCATCCGCAATCCTCCCAAGGATGATCGCGGGGGACGAGGCTAGCGGAAATGATCGTCCTCACGCTTCACGATGCACCGAGCCTTTGCGAACCTCCTTCCCGGTTTCTGTTTACTGGGAATGGTTGCCTGCGATTCGAAAGTCTCGAAGCCTGCGGATTCCCCACCTGTGAAACCAGAGGTGCGGACAAACCTTGCCCCGTTGGGTCAATCCCCGGACTGGCTTGATTTACAGGCTTATGACGGCACGATTTCCCGAGCCGACTTCGAGCGTCTCCTGACCACCGTGTATGCGCTGCCCGGGGCGGCCCTCACCACGATCACGTTGGAGGAAGATTCGGTGAGGATCCGCAAACAGTCGCACTTGCCACTCACAGAGCCCAACGGAACCTTCGCACTGCGTTTCGGGACCCTGCCTAAACCAACCAATCGCTCCTGGCGCACCAAGGAGGAAATTCCACCATCGACCGATTCTGCCCGTCCGCTGGCAGGGGTGCGGATTGCCTTGGACCCCGGCCATATCGGGGGTGAATGGGCTCGGTTAGAAGAACGATTTTTCCAGCCTGAATCTGGCCCTGCCATCTGTGAGGGAACCTTCACTCTGCTGACGGCCAAGCTACTCCAGCCGTTGTTGGAAGCGCAGGGAGCGACCGTAATGCTGGTGCGGGACCGCACGGAGCCACTAACGCCAGAGCGCCCCAAGGATTTCCTGAGGGCAGCTCGCCAAGAGTTAGAGCGCATGGGGATTGATCCCGCTAATCCGCCTGATAAATCAAGGATGCACACTGTGGAGTGGCAATCCGAGAAGCTCTTCTATCGCACCGCAGAAATTCGCGCCCGCGCCAAACTGGTCAACGGATCACTCCGGCCGGACGTTGTCGTCTGCCTGCATTTCAATGCCGCAGGCTCCTGGGGCACGCCGTCTGCCCCCAAATACTCTCAAGAAAATCACCTTCATTTGCTCCTCAACGGAGCGTTCAGCCTGGACGAATTAACCCACGATGACGAGCGCCATGAAATGCTGCGTCGCCTCCTCAGTGGCGTGCATGAAACAGAGTTAGGTCTGGCGGAGTCCGTCGCGAGCAGCTTGGCGGAAACGACGGGACTGCCACCTTTTACCTACCATGGTGGTGCCTTGCCAGTGCCCGGCCAGCCTTATCTCTGGGCGCGCAACTTACTGGCCAACCGACTTTACCAATGCCCCGTCGTTTACTGCGAGCCATTCGTCATGAACCATCAACCAACCTCTCTGCGGCTGCAAGCTGGAGACTACGAGGGCACGCAGGAAATCAACGGAACAAGTTATCCCAGCATCTTCCGGCAATATGCGCACGGGGTTTTACAGGGGTTGCTGCGATACTATGCGCGCCCTTCCTCCTAGGGCCAGCTTACTTACTGAAGTTCGGATGCTGGGGATCGCCCATGGATTCCAAGTAAGCGATGAGGTCCAAGATTTCGGCTTCGGAGAACGTATTCAAAAGGCCGGGTGGCATGATGGAGACCTTGGAAAGTTCGCGTGATTTTATGTTAGCAGCTTTGAGGGTGGTGGTCGCTGGATCAAAGGGGTTGGCCACGATGACGACTTTCTCGGGGGTTTCCTGCGTGATCCGGCCTGCAGCCACGGTGCCATCGTTCATCGTGAAGATGGTGCTGGTGTATTGCTCGGAAACGACTTTCGAGGGCTCGGTGATCGATTCCAGAATGTCCTGACGTTTGAAGCGGGTCGCGACGTTCGTGAGATCTGGCGCCACGGCTCCGCCGAGATCACCATAGCGATGGCACAGCGAGCACTGGGCGAGTTCGAAGTTCGCTTTGCCGCGGGCGAAGTCGCGTGCTTTACTGGCTTTGCCTAACAGGGGCAGCAGATCAGCGGTGGTCCACTCTTTGACAAACTTCCGTGGTTCGGTGGGTGGTTTTGGGGCTGGCTTGAGTTGGGTCAAATCCCCCACGGCCGCGAGTTCGGCGGGCGTCATGGTGGCCTTGGCATCCTGCTGGATTTGTTTCAGGAAATTATTGAAGCTGGCCCCATTGTTGTATTTGATCCCGGCATCGGTGAACCACTGGGTCACGGCCAGCGGATGCTGGGTGGCCAGTCCGCCATTCCACCAGGAGAAATAATCGCGTCGGAGTTCCGGAGTCCAGCCAGACTTCACGACGCGGAGAGCCACCGCATAGGTGACTTGTTCTTCCACCGTCGGTGCGACCTTGAGCAAGCCAACCGTTTTGGCAACGGCATTGGGCGCATTGAGCGCCAACAGAACTTGGCAGAGTTCGCGATTGATCGTTTCTGTCTTGTTGGGATAAATTGGGTCTGCTTGAGCAATCATTTGCTGCGCCACTTCGCCCGTGGGCACTCCTTGACGGGAAATGGAAACCTGCAAGACGCGGATTTTGGTGAGCAGTTGATCTTCCGTCAGCGACGCTGCGGGAAATGCCGCCAAGGCTTTCACCAAGGCAGGTTGCGTGTCAGCAGCACCGAGACGAGCCAAGGCCAAG
Organism: Verrucomicrobiales bacterium; assembly: GCA_031411295.1. GTDB lineage: Bacteria > Verrucomicrobiota > Verrucomicrobiia > Verrucomicrobiales > V1-33 > JAGNEJ01. The sequence continues at coordinate 57,545 of JANOAV010000215.1, forward strand.
AGTGCGGTGAGAGCGGCATCGGGTTGCTTTTCCGCCAGAGCTTTGGATTGCCATTCAGCCACAGGATTACGCTCGATGGCCATGCGGGCCGCATAGCGCACGAAGCGGTCGGGATGGTTCAAGTGCGGCCAGGCGAATGCCACCGCCGTGGGGTCCGGCTTAACGTTGTAGGATTCCAACTTGTGGCGCAGGCTGCGAGCCTCGCTGCCATTGGGCTCATGGAGTTGCGCGGCGGTGAGTGGGGTAGCGGCTTCGGTTCCACTGTAGGAAACGCGGAAGAGATCTGCTTGCGTGCCGCGGCCCCCAACCGTGAAGTAAAGGGTTCCGTCATCGCCCACCAGGGCATCGGTTAGGTTGAGCGGGGTCTTGCCTTGTTTGCTGTGGAGCGATTTTGGGGCGACGAAGTTTTCCCAGGATCCACGGTAGCTCGCTCCGCCAGGCGTGAGGTGAACGGCAATGAGTCGGCCGTAGGTCCAATCGCAAATATACAAGGCTTTCTGATACTTGGCGGGAAACTTGGCTCCGGTGCCGAAGACCACGCCGGTAGGACAACCAATGCCAATATTCACGGAAGCTGGCAGGCCGTCCGCATAATATTCCGGCCACTTCGCGCTGCCTTCCCGGAAGCCGTGATCTCCGCCGCGAACCGAATGGAAGACCCGCACAGGGCGATACCATGGGCTGCCCCAATCGTATTCCATGTCACTGTCGAAACCGAACAGTTCACCATCCGCATTAAAAGCGATGTCGTAGTTATTGCGTTGACCGGCGGAAAACATTTCGATGTCTTTTCCATCCAGATTCATCCGGGCCACATAGCCGCCTGGAGGTGGCTTGCCAGCTCCGAAGCCGTTCCCGTCTTCCATGCGCTTGATCGCAAGATCGTCCGCATAGTTGCGATGCGGAGAACTGGGGGCCAGATCCTTCGGCACTCCGGTGAAATTTCCGCACACGGCATAGAGCATCTTATCTGGTCCTAACACCAGTCCGTGGGATCCGTGTTCGCCAGATCCTCCCTCCCATGCGCGGAGAAATTCCACGTCGTCATAGCTGTCGTCGCCCTTGGTGTCCTTGCAGCGATAAAGCGCGAACCCCTTGCTGCCCTGGCCGCTGACGTAGAGCACGTTGTCCACAAACAACATGCCCATGGTTTCCGAGACCGGAATGTGCAGGATTTCCTCCTTCACTGATTTGCCGTCCTTCAGCGTGACCCGGGTGATTGGTTGCTTGTTCTGACCGCCCAACAAAAGGCGTCCTTTCGGGTCTTTGGCGAGACAGATCCAAGAGCCGTTTTTGGCCGCGTCCGCCCGCAGCACATGTTCAATTTTGAAACCCGGGAGAGTGTCGAGTAGTTCGCCAGGCTCTTCCGTGAGAGCCGCCGAACTTGGGGGGCTCGAACCATCGGCCGGTCCATAAACGGCCTTGAGGATGGTGAGGGTTTTGCCAGCCGGGGCGGCAATTTCCATTTGTCCACCTTCCGGAACATCCTTGGTGAACTTCTCCGCACCACCGTAATTGTATTCCACATGCAGCTTCTTCGGCACGCCGTTGGCCGTATCCCCAAAGATGCTATTGTTGGAAGCGATGGAGATACTTTCGTCCTTGATGGAACCACGCACCTTCTCGGTCACGTCAGTGGGATCTTTCCCTTTGGCGGCAAAGCCGGTGGCAGTAAGACAGGCGAGCATGATCGCAAACAGCGAGCTGTGCAGCCGCAGGGAGAGGCGGGGATGAAGTAGGATGGAGCGCATAAGTGTTTGTGGAAAATCTATGGGAGAGCGGAAAATTAGGGGAGAGCCGATTTGATGGTTCTCAGTTCAGGCTGAGTGGTGGCAGCTTCAATCTCTTTTATGGCATTCTCAACAGCGGAAACGCGGCGTTGGTTCAGTTCCCCGCCGGGAAATTCTTTGTCCTTCACTTGTTGATTAAACATGTCGATGAGTTCCTTCATTTTCGGAATGGCACTCTGGGCCGCTTTGCCGTAAGTGGCGATGGCTTTCATGATTTCTCCTGTGCGGCTTTCGCTGCCATGGCCGCCTTGGGTCTTGGCAAAATCAATCCCGGCCTCGATCCCTTCTTGGAAAAAGTATTTGGTCAGCGCCTTGAAGCCGCCCATGCGGATTTCGTTACCGAACATGGTGTCGGCAGGACTGGGAGTTTTCACGGCAGCGAAGATATCCGGGGCCAGCGTGACCACGTCTTCGGCCGTGATTTTATGATCGAAGAATTCCTTCAGCGTGGCGCGGGCCATGCCATCGGGATTCTGCGCTACGGCTCGCACTGCGGGATAGAGCAGTCTGGGATCGGCATCTTTCAGCGATTCCTTGAGGGGACCGGAAAATACCGCTGCTGCCAGTTGGCCATGGGCGATCTGCACTGGGTCCGCCCAATTGATGGGGCGCACGGGTTCGGCTGTTTGCACAACTGCTTTAAGGATGTCAGCCAATGCAGGTTTGGCGGTGCCTCCCATTTTCTTGATGGCCTGCGCGGCCTTGTAACGCACCCAGCGATCTTGGTGAGACAGTTGTTTTACCAAGACTGGAAGCGCCTCGGCGGTGTTGAGCAGGCCAAGGGCCTCACAGGCACCCTGGATGATGTGAGGATCGTTGCCTCCCGCGAGAGTGATCAATTCCGCCGTCATCGATTTCGCTTCAGGCCGCTTCGCCAACTCATCGGCGGCCCAACTGCGCACGATGGGAGACCAGTCGCTAAAGGAGGCTACTAGCTCCTTGGGAGACTTTTGCTGGCGGTCCAAATCAAAGCGTCCTGATGCAATGGCGGCCGGCACTTCCGTTTTGCTGAGCCAGCCCGCAGGATTCGCGTCCCGTCCGGTAATGGACAATTTCTTCAGCGGCATAGCATAGGTGAGGACATAAGTGGCGGTCGGGCTCAGGCCGCTGTAGCTACTATTCCCGTAGTAGGTTCCATCGTCCGTATTGCCGGCTCCGTATTGTTCGCCACCGTCATAGGTAAATGATCCGTCCGAGCGACGCACGAGATCCAAGTGCCAGGAAGCTTCCTTGATAAATGCGGCCGCAGCCGCCGGACCACCCGCGTTGGCCCCCAGCGCGCTCCAGAGATAGCTGAAGCCCTGTCCGGTGTGACCGCATTCCCGGCTGTTGTAGCCTGCGGTCGCCACCTGCGCGAAGAATTTGGTTTCCTTGGGTTTGTTGCCCTGCACTGCGAAAAGCAATGCGGTGATGGAGTTCTTGCCATTGTTTTCATGGTAGGGCCAGGGCTCGTGTTCGCCATAGGGGATGGCTCCTTTATCGGTGAAATAACCGAAGAAGCCAGAGGCTCGTTCAATCGCTTGATCGATCTCCGGGTCTTTGATGCCACATTTTTTGGCCATCACGATGGAAAGGTTGGCGGGTAGTCCGGCCATGTTGACCGGACCATACGGCGGCACGGAACCGTGAAATTTCCCCTCTGGGGTCAGGGCCGCAAAGCCATGCCCAAAGGTGCCATACATCCCCTGGCCACGGGCCATGGAGAGACTGTATTCTTTGATGGCGTGAAGGACTTCCTTATCACCCGTGATGAGGAAATATTCGCAGAGGAACAAATTGCGATACCCGAGTTCCCACGTTGCTCCGTTGGTCTTCTGGCTGAGATCAAGATCGGTGGGGGCGAGTTTATGCGCCAGTTCTTTGAGGCGGGGCAGATACTCGGCATTGCCCGTGGCCAGCAGGGCGAGACCGTTCAGGGGAGCGGCCCAGCCCCGGTCGAGTTTCTCCTGCTCCAAGACCTTGCAGGCGGCTTCGAAGATGCGTTTGGACTTTGGACAATTCCAAGGGGCAGTTGCCGCATACGTTCCCATGACCGCTAGTTTGAGTTGCACCTCAGTGGTTTTGCCGCCGCGGGAAATGGTGAGCTTCAAGAGGCCCTTGCTGGCTTCCTTTTCTGCGTCCTGGATCGCCTTGGCCATGCTCTTGCGGGCATCATCGCTGAAGGGTTTGCCAGCAACTCCAAGGATGACATCATCCACCTGAACGATGCCATCCCCAGGCGATTTGGCCCCGACGTGTGTCACCAAAATTTGGCGACTCGCCAGCGTGGTGCGGCCTTGGAGGCTGTCCAGATAGTTGGCTGGCTTGGTGTAGATCCAGCCTCGCAGGCCAGTGGCCCCGAGATTGTAAGTGGATTTGCGATCCACCGCACTGGTGTCCTGCGTCAGGTCTGGCGCAGTTTTCGGCGGTTCCTTGGCCTTGGTTTCGCCAATGAGCAGGGCCATGGCAGTGAGGCTGAGCAGATAATTCGGATGGAGCTTCATAAGTGGGTTTCTGGGAAAAATTTGTGTTATTATTGCTTCAACAAAGTCAGCATGCCTTTAGCCATGGCATCGCCCACCAGAAAATAGGTTTCCGCGTTGCCGAACTCGTGGTGACCATGGCTGGGATTTGGTGAGTCCTCGGCTTTGCGCACGAAATCACGGGTGGGGACGAACCGGACCGTGCCAGCGAACTCTGGTTTTGCCGCCACGGCTTCCTGCGCCTTTCTGATGGTTAGTGCGGCGGTTGGCAAATCCTTCCCGTCCTTTAACCAAGGGCCGGTAAATTCCCCCACGACGACGGGCAGCTTGGGGGATTGCAGATCTTTGCGGACGTCGTTGATGAGATTCACCAAATTTTGGCCATACACCGGCACCATTTTTTCATCGCAAAAATCGTTCCAACCATGCCACCACACAAAACCCGCCAATTCATACCCGTCTTGGACTTTGTAGGTAGGGAAATTCTCCTTCAGTTTGGCCATGGCTTCACGAATCTGCGCGATCATCAGGGTGTAGTAGGGGCCGACAGTGCCGCCAGAACTGGGGGGACGAAAGTCCCGATCCAAGCTCTTGCCGCCCCAGGCGGTCTTGATCAGCAGCACTTGCTCTGACAAGGCATCTCCCAGGACGTGGCCAAACTGTAGCTCGGCCCCGAAATGGTGCACATCGCCATACACGGAAAATCCGCAGGCCAGCGGACCTTTGAGCAAGGGCGATTTCTCCCGTTGATAGCTCACCCAGACATCATCCCGCACGGTCCATTTTCCCTTGGCATCCTGCAGGTGTTTAAACATGGGTCCCTTCACAGGATCCTTCAGCAGCGTGGCCAGCGTGCCGCGTCCTTCATTGTAATCCTTACCGGTGAGATCCACCACTGCTTGCCCCTCCATGTTGGATTGGCCCGCTAGGATAAACACCTTGAGCGGTGCGCTAACAGCTGCGCTGGCAAGCAGTGCGAGACTGAACAAAAGGCAAGTTAAAGGTCGTTTCATCGTAGGGTAGCCGCTCAAGTTTGAGGTTATGGAGCGATGTTGATCGAAATGAGATATGGTCAGAGTGTCAACATAAATTCCACCACGCTTGCTGTTGTTCGCCTCCTCCGTGCATGCGCCGATGATCCACGACATTTCCTCTGGAGTGCCGAACCAACCGCAAGTAGTTGAACGCGACTCCTGCGTGCCGGCTGAACCGTTGCCGCGAGATGGGGACTCATTAACATCCGCATCGGTATTCACTGTATCATGGTGATGGAAGCTGCCATCGGGCTTTCGGAAAGATAAATGTGGAGATCGTTACCAAATAACGTTGTCATGGACTGTCGCCTATCGGGTTACGGACTGAAGTCGTCTGAATTCCATAACGGCAACAGAGGCATGCTCGGGCCTGAATAGAAAAAACCATGCAAATTTTGCGCTCGAATTTTCTGGCGAAGGCGGCTTTTTGGTCTAGGATAGGATTGTGAAACTCTCCGCCACCATCTCGGCACAATGCCCGCCGCCTCCAACCCAGACTCCAATGAATCCGGTTCTCAACCCGAATCCGTGGGGGAACCAAACTTCACACCTCAAAACCCCAAGACAAGCCAAAGGAGGCAAAGGAAAACAGCCGACAAAAGTGCAGCCGAAGATTTCCCCCTTGATGACCGGGCGGGAGTTTGCGGAATTGATCTCAGCGCAGCCCGAGGTCTCCTCGGAAGAGTTCTGGGCCGATGTGGAAGCGAGCATTGGACAGCCCTTGAATTTGGTTCGCAAAGAGATCGGGAAATAGCCTGCCTGGAAGACTGGGCGAGAGACGTGGGAGCATGGTTGGAGCCGAAAGGCAGATTGCTCTGGGACACGAGTGATAAGTTTGGAGAACATCATTTGCGGTTTCTAAATAAGCGCGTTTTCAAGGCGACGAAACGGCACGAGAACTCGCAGACGCTGCGTTTCGGAATCTACCCGTTTTTTTCCGGCAGGGCGCAACAGAACCCAGCTGAGCAGATCCACATGGGATCGGGGACTCCGTTTCAGTATTTGGCTAGGCTGGAGTTGTTGAACGACTGGTGTGGCCCGATGGAAGAGGTATCTGCATTGACCCGATTGGAGGGATTTATCAGAGTGAACGGAGAGTTTTCCATCATCACGTCTCAGCCTCGATTCGTAAGGGATCGGCACCTTGAAGAACCGGAAATTTCCGCATGGCTCAGTGGGCTAGGATTCCGCTGTGTGACGGCTGGCACCTGGTATGATCCCGCGCAGAATCTAGCGCTTTTTGATGTGAAGCCCTCCAACGTAATCCTTTCCCAAGGTCGATTCATCCCCATCGATCTCATTCCCATTCAGCCATCCGGGGTAATGAAATATGTGCTGGCAGCAGCTATCTCTTGATTGCCAAAAGGACTCAAACGGGCCTCTGTTTGCGGCGGTGGTCAGAATCGTCGCGAAATTTGAATCGGCGGTCACGGGGCTCTAGCGGAGAAAACCATCGTTCCCGTCATTCAAGATGTGGCAGGCGTGCTAGCATGTTTGCTGCGGATTGTTTACGGCAGACATTTGAGTCCTTCCGCTTCGGCTAGCTCTCGTTGGCGACCATCAAAGGAAAGGAACATGGTTGCTTTCAAATCCAGCGCTGTGGCTACATGGAGGATGTCCATGGCACCGTAGGTGCAGTCAGTGGTGTGGAACTGGCTGAGACGTCTGGCGCTGGGAAGAAGTCGGCGGGTGGAAATATCGCGTTCCTGGATGAGTCCTTGCACAATGGCGTTTCTGAGATGCTCCAGCGCAGTGCGGGCAGCCATGGGACTACATTTGCCTCCGACAGGAAATCCACGAAGCGTGTTCTCAGCCTCGAAAATGGCGAGTCGTGAGGCAATGATAGCAACATCCCATTTACACCACCATTTCCAAGCGGCGGGATTGTGTTCATCGGCAGGAGCAAACGCAGCGACCAAAAAACTGGCATCTGCCACGATAATCATGCTCCTCGGCGGACTTTCAGAAATTCACCAACGGCATCGAATCCCTTTTCACTTGGCTTCAGCATACACTCGTCCGCAAAACGGGCTATGGCACCGCTGATGCGGCGTTGCTCAGCAGTCTTCTTAGGGGGCCTCGATGTTGCTTTAGGCTTCGGCTTAAGGATCATTTTCATGGAGGGAAGATGGTGCTAAAATTTCCGTAATGCAATCCAAGTTTTGTTGGCGATGCAAAAGCATTTCCCTTCCTTCTCTGTGGGTGAAACTGGCCGCTTCGGTGGTCAGAATCGTCGCGAAGTTTCAGATGGCGGTCACGGTGCCTTGGCTGAAAATTCCATCGTCCCCGTCATCCCAGACGTGGATGATTTCCTCGGTTTCAAATAAGGTCCATGCGCATCAGCAGTGAGTCCAACGGGTCTTACTGCGCACTGACACCGTTGCCATCCTCAGAGAACCCGACGTATTCCCCTGAAGATCATTCACCGCCCATTCCACCGCATGGAAGGAAACAAAACAGGCAGGAGATCTAGCAAAGGAAATATGACAGAAATTCCGTCAATAATTTCCGGTAAATCAAGCCTGGCCCATTCTGCCTTCATGGCCCGTTCTGCCTTCACGCCTTCACGAACAACTCCATTTCCGTGAGCCTAAGCGTAGTCGGATTTTCGCAGAAAATGAAATGGGACCAAAGATTGACAATCTTTGGAGAAGTCAATACACTGAAAAGAAGAGGAGTTTCAACCCATGCACGTATCGCTCACCCCAGTCCTAGAGGCATTCGCAAAAGAAAAAGTCCAGTCTGGACGCTACAACAACTCTAGTGAGGTTGTGAGGGAGGCATTGCGGCTAATGATGGACAGAGACCAACAAACGGAACTGCTTCGGGAGCAAGTGACAAAGGGCTTTGAACAACTCAAAAACGGTCAGCATACCGACGTGCACGGCCTTGATGAATTTGTAGCTGCTGCTCGTGCCCGTCGATGAAAATCAGGTTATCAGACGAAGCACTCCTGGATCTACAAGAGATCTCCAACTACACTTGGGCGGAGTGGGGTGAAGCGCAGGAGCGAAAATATCTCGCGCTGCTTTATGTGACCATGGAACGTTTTTGCTTCGGTGAAGGAACGCTTTGGGAAAAGCCGGACAAATGACAAATGGTGCGAGAAAGCTCAAAGGAGTAGAAGTCGGAGAACTCCGAGTCTTGCGAGATCTGCAAAAGGGAATAGGCTCACCGACCAAACCCTCCCCGTCCATAGCGCAGCCGATCAAAGTCTGAAAATTTCATTCCTTCTCACGGTGTCCATATCGTGCGCAAGCGGAGGAAACTTCGTTGCTTTGCGCTCATGGGACTCGGGGCGGAAATAGCGACGGGCACGAATCCATTGCTCGCTGCGCCCATGGTTACTGCGCCAGTCCATGCAGTAGTGGGCGATTTCTGCGCCACCACGGACCAACTATCCGTTGCCAAATCTTCGCTGACTTCCACTCGATAGCTGATTTGCGCGCGGCCATGACCTTGCGTTAGTGAGGCGTCACTTGGAAGAGAAATCTTGAGTGTCAGAGTGCCCGTATCTTGCGCGGCAGAGAGGGTTGCTGCATTGGCGCGTGTGGGGTGCGTGCCCAGCGCAAATTCAGTAAGCGAGTCCAGGCCATCGGCATCAGCATCCGTGGCGTCTGCGATGCCGTGCCATGCCAGCCAGTTATGATAGGTGAGCGGCGGGATGACAGTTACAAGCCAGGAAAATATGGTAGGAGTTGATTGCCAATTTCCGGCAAAATCCTGACCTGCGACCTCCAACGTATGCTGGGCATTGGAAAGCCCGTTGAGCGCCAATACGGCGGTGCGAACGGTGGCCCCTGTGCGTGGGAACACTCCAGGACCGATGGATACAGGCCCATTCCAGGCCTGGCCATCCAGCCGCCATCGGTAGGCAAAGATGCCCGGACCACCCACCGTGATGGCTGCCGAGGAATTGGCGGTGGCCGCAGGTGGCAGGGTTCCCAAATAACAGCCAGGCGCAATGCTGGCACCGAAATCCAATCCATGTGGCGCACTTCCTTTGGCGGGGGACGCAGTGGTTAACGCATAGTTCCTGACAGATCGATTCACGAAGAGCGGATCACCGATAGTTGGATTCCACAGTGACGCCAGCACGTCGTTGGGATGCTGGGAACCGATGAATTTATCCTGAATCGACGGATCTACGAAATTGTGCGTCATCTCAATTTTCGTGGTTTTGGCGGGCTGGGCGGCCAGATCCAAATCTGCCCAGCCAAAGATGCGTGAATAAGACCCGCCGCCTGCCTGACCGTAGAAAAGATTATACGCAGCATAGGCCCCGTCCCCAGCTTGGCCACCATCACCTGGGATGTAGAAATTTATCGCAGAGCATTTCACGTCCTGTTCCAGAGGCGTGGGAGTGACGCGGGAAAAGTGATAGTCAGTATTTACATCCGCCACAGTATTGTGCTCGAAGATCACCGCAGTGTCGTTCTTTAGATTTACCGCGTGGTCACAATGGGTAAATATATTTCTCACGACAACGATGGTTGTGTCCGAGCCGCCCTTGTCAGATGAAATGGCATTGGCATAGCCGCCATCAGAGGTATAGGCGTCCTTGGAGCAATTTTCAAAGATGTTCCCGGCAATGTAGGCATCGCCATTTAGATCGATGTGTTCATCCCCCGTGGGACCATGAAAATGGTTATCCTGCGCATCTAGAATGGGCGTCACACCCCACTTCCCAGACGTGATGTCCACTAGATCATTGTGGCCACTGCTGCCGTAAAAATGATTCCGGTAGAGCCTCAGATGCCCTCCGACAGGGAATCCGCCGGAGAACTCTGGCTTGCCCACCACGCCTGCATCCGTAGGCGGACTGTCCACTTCCACGAACTCACTCAAATTGTCTAATACCCCACCCAGCGCTTCCTTTCCCGGCGGGAAAACGCTGGGGAATTGACTGTCCTGCACGGTTAGCGAACAATTTTTCCCATACACGCCGTGTAAATAAGTGGCGCAAAATGTGCAGTGATCCACCAGACATTCGGCACGCACCACCGTGATGCTTCCTTCCACCGCAACGGGCTGGGCTCCGTAGAATTCAGCGTATTGAATGATGTTCTCTGGCGACAGAGAATCGGACACCAGAATGCCGCCCCATTTCGGTGGAGCCAGCACTGCGGGCTCGCGCGGGTTCGCTACATTTGCCGCGCTGGGGTGATGGGAGAATTTTACGGGTGCCGCAGCAGTGCCCAGCACCTTGATGATCCCGTTGACCGTGAGCCGCCGGGTGGCATCCGCAAAGACGCGCACACCGGGGTCTATGATGAGCGTCTTGCCCGTCGGAACGGTTACATCGCCTGTCATGTGGTAGGGACTGCCCGCCAGCGTCCAATGGATTTCCGCGTTGGAATTCAGATTCGCATTCAGCGCCATGTCGAAACTCATGTCCGCACTGGTGGCGGCCTGCTGGTGCACTTCCACCGCAATGGTGTTCTGTCCGTTGTGCAGGAATCCCAGCGGAATATTCAGCGGGGCCTCTTCGTTTTCCGTGGTGGGATTGGGCGCAGTGTATTGCGTTAGCGGGGCATTGGCAGCCAGATGACTGTGGCGGTAAACTTCCGTTCCGTTCACATAGACGACGCACGAGTCATCGAATTTCACCGTTCCAGTCACGCTGGCCACAGCACTGAGATCTGCGATGGAAAATCGGCTGCGGAACAAGCACACCGGGCCGCTCTGGACTCCCGTGGCTGTGGTATAGTCCGTCTGCGTGATGATCGTGGCCTCGTCCCGAGTCGCATCGCCATAGCCGATCTGCGACACAGCAGTCGGCCAGGGGGAGTGGTCGAAACTTTCATTTCTCCAGGAGTTGCCCACCGTGCTAATGAACGCAGCCAGCGTGGTATCCGTGAAGTCCGCCTTGTAACTCCAGACAGATCCCGTTGCCGGATACGTGCCATATTGATACAGCGGCACAGAGGCTCCGCCCAGCACGCCGCTAACCACGGTGACTGGCCCGGTGTAGGGAGCAGGTCCGGAATCTGCGCAGGCGGATTCAAGTTCCAGTGATAAACACAAGCCTAATAAAGCAAGTGGGACAAGGTGGTTGCAGTTAGATGGTCGCATCGTGATGAATTCTAGAATTGGCTTGGAGCGAGGCACGGTATCGGAGAATCAGGTCGGCCTCAGTTTTTGTGACGATCCCCTCATGTTCTAGCTTGCGGAATTTGAAGTGTCCATCTCAAAAGCGACTGTCGAGATAACCAAAATCACCAAAGGCCTTGTCTTAGGAGCCGACCTCTTTCCGATCATCCACACCACAAACAAACGTGGTGCAAGCCGAAGCCTGCACCACGTTTCGCTTCACGAACTAATCCACGCGTTACCCGCCCACGGTGACTGCGATCTCAGCGCTCCATTGGCCTACTTGCTGGTCGCCCACCCGGTAGATGGCGCGGTATTTCCATTGGGCCAGCGTGGCGGGATGCGCGGTGGTGTCCGTGTAGCCGGGCGTGGTATCGAAGGTTAAGATGGTCCAGCCGTTGCCGCGATTCACTTGGATCTCGCACATGTCCAGCCACTTGCCATAGCCCTGCCAATTCCAGTCGATATTCACCACGCCGCCGCTGAGGGTGGCTTTGAGGACCGGGGCCAGGGTGACGAAATCCGGTCCCGTGTCTTCCTTGCCGATGATTTGCAGGTCCTGGCCGATGCTTTCGCTATACGTGGCGCTGACTTTGATGTCCTGCACTGTGGCGAAGATGCGGCTCAGCGCTCCGGCGGGCCGGGGCACCACGGCTGGCAATGGTGGCACGGCGGAGGGATCTGCCGCTGGCAATGGTGGCGGCAGATGCGGTGGCAGCACGTAGGCTCCGGCCGCTGTGCCGAAGAGCACCTCCTGCACGGCCTGAGTATCCGCCTTGGCATGGGCGCGCTCATTGGGCAGCCACGAGCCCAGCACGTAGATTACCCAACGGGCATCCGCCACGTTGTCGGCACAGACGGGGGTGGTAATGCCCAGGGCGGGGCTGTGGCCCTGAAGCTTGTTCCAGTAGTTGGCCAGCCAGGCGAGTTGATCGTTCAGGGCGGATGGGTAG
>JANOAV010000216.1:0-5044 GCA_031411295.1 Verrucomicrobiales bacterium
CTCGATGCCGGCCAGATCCTCGAACTCAACGACACCAACGATCCCGTCTGGAACTCCCGCGAAGAATGGAACCAGTCCAAGCCCGGCTATGAGTGGGTCTTCGATGCCATCGACGAAGACAAAGACGTCCGCATCTCCCCCGCCGAGTATCGCGAGTTCCAAGCCTTCAAACAAAAGCACGCCGACTGGCAGCAGCTTCTCAAAGCCAGGATCGGTGGCAAATGATCCCACAGCAATCTGACCCAAAAGTTGTAACCAACCCCATTCTCGCGGTAATTGCCTGTATGACACCGCAAGATCCCACCGAGAAGTTCATCCAGTCGCTGACCGAATGTCAGAACCGGCTTTATGGCTACGTTTTCTCGTTGCTCGGCAATCATCATGCAGCGGCGGATGTGTTGCAGGAGTGCAATCTGGTGCTGTGGCGCAAGGTCGCGGAGTTCCGTGAGGGCGCAGAGTTCCTGCCCTGGGCCTTTGGGATTGCGCGGTTTCAGGTGCTTGCCCATCTGCGCGATGAGAAGCGAAAGCACGCGCGGTTTGTCGATGCGGAACTGGTGGAAGTTTTGCACGAGGAGATCGCGGAGCAGGCGGGACACTTCGATGACATGCAGGAGGCGCTGCGGCATTGCGTGCCGCTGCTGGCTCCGAGCAGCCGTGAGTTGATCAAGAGTCGCTACGTCGACAATCTCGCGCTCCAAGCCATCGCGGATGCGACGAACCGCAAGCTGTCGGCAGTGAAGGTCGCTCTCATGCGAGTGCGGCTGGCATTGCGCGAGTGCATCGAACGAGAAATGGGAAAAGCCAACCCTCTATGAACGAAGAAATACTCGACCTCCTTGATCAGCATCGCGATGGCGGACTCTCGCCTGAGCAACACTCCCGTTTGCTTGAACTGCTCAAGCACGACCCCGAGGCTCGACGCAGCTTTGTGCATGAGCAAATGCTTCAGGCGGCGTTTCATCTGCAAGCTCCCGGCGGCATGGATGCCTTGCCAATCCAACGTCCTGCACCGCAGCGAAACCGCTGGTGGTCAGCCTGGCGTCCGCTCACGGCAGCGGCGGCGGGGATTGCGTTTGGCATGTTCTGCACGTCGGTGGTGTTTGGCTTTGTCATGCCCCGTTCGGTGACGACGGCTTCGCGGTTGTTTGCGCTGGTGGATGGGAGTTTTGAAAAGGCGAGCGGGCCTGTGGATTTGGGTTTCCCCACCGAGTTTGGCAAATGGAGCGGGGATGAAGCCCAGGTCGTCAGCGGGACGGCAACGGACGGTAAGCAGGCGTTGCGCTTTGTGCGAGCCCACGGGCCTCGCGAATTGCAGGGGCTGGCCGCGACCTCCTGTGATGTGCATCAACTGGTGGACCTGCGTCCATTCAGGGCAGAAATCGCGCAAAACAAGGCGACGCTGGAGTTGTCCGCACAGTTTCTCGATGCGCGAACCATTCAGGGGGAGCGGGTCAGATCTCTATGCAAAATCTATGTGTTCTCCGGCACTCCAGATGCCCTGCCCGCAGGCTGGATGAACTGGCAGAAGGAGGCTCTGGCGTTCGGTTCCAGTCATGTAGAGAGCTTTGGCGGCAATCCGCAGTCGTGGAGTCGCCTCACCGCCCGGGTGCTTCTGCCGCCACAGGCTGACTTTGCCCTAATCGCCATCGTGGCGCATAAACCGGAGGGCAACAAGACGCGCACGGAGCAAGCGACGTTCGGTGAGCAGTTCGCCGATGATGTCCGCCTCACGCTGGAAACCGAGCCGAGGCTGCCCGTGCACACAGTCCAACGATAAATCATATGAAACCCACTCTCATTCTTCTCACCACCCTGCTGCTCTGTCTCCTCGCTCCATGCGCCGTGCTCCATGCGGCACAGCCCTATGTCGAAGCGGCCACGAATCCCGATCAACCCAATTTGCAAACCATCGCTGCAACATATTCCAATGTCCCCTATGGCAAACACGAACGGCAGGTATTGGATTTCTATCAGGGTAAATCGGACAAGCCAACACCCGTTGTTTTTCTGATTCATGGTGGCGGTTGGAATGCGGGTAACAAAGATCAGGTCACAAACAACTTCATCTCTTTCGGCGGCACGACGAATACCCTCGAAGATTTCCTGAAGGCAGGTATTTCCGTGGTGTCCATCAACTATCGCTACATTCGTCAGGCGGAGGAAGAGAAGGTGACCCCGCCGGTGATCGGGCCGCTTCACGATGCCGCGCGGGCGCTTCAGTTGGTTCGCAGCAAAGCGGCGGAGTGGAATATCGACAAAAACCGGATTGTCGCCTGCGGCGGATCTGCCGGCGGGGCATCCAGCCTTTGGCTAGTTTTACATGATGATTTAAAGGAGCCCTCCAGTGCTGACCCGATTGCGCGTGAGTCCTCAAGGCCAAATGGAGCGGCGGTGCTCGCAGCGCAAACCACCCTTGATCCTAAACAGATATTTGAGTGGATTCCCAATACCAAGGGATATGGCGGCCACGCGTTTGGTGTCCAGCAAGACCGGACTCGAAAGCTGTCGAGCATGCAGGTCTATGTGGCCGACCGTGAAAAGTTCCTGCCGTGGATTGCCGAATACTCGCCCATCGAATTGATCACCGCTGACGACCCGCCGATTTTCCTTTGCTACCGCGATGTTCCCGAGCTCGGAAAAGACGCTAAAGACCCAACTCACACGGCCAATTATGGTGTGAAATTCTATGAGAAATATCAGAGCGTTGGGGCCAAGTGCGAGTTTGTCCACGGTGGATCACCCGACCGCAAGACAAGGACGGTCGTTGCTTACCTATTCGAAGTTTTATCGGGCGACAATCATACCCAATTAAATCAAAAATGAAAAAGACCATCATCATGACCACTCTGCTGCTGGCATCGCTGGCCGCACTGCACGCCGCCGAACTCAAACTCGCCGCCGTCTTCACCGACCACGCTGTGCTGCAACGCGAGGCCGCCGTCCCCGTCTGGGGCTGGGCCGACGCCGGCGCGGAAGTCAAAGTGGAATTTGCCGGCCAGACCAAGACCGCCAAGGCCGACGCCATCGGAAAATGGATGGTGAAACTCGATCCGCTTAAGACCAGCGCCGAGCCGCAGAAGTTCACCGTGACTGCCGACAAATCGTCCGTGGTCCTCAACGACATCCTTGTCGGCGAAGTCTGGCTGGGCTCAGGACAGTCGAACATGGCGGGGCCGGTGCGCACGTATAAAGCGAATGACGAAGGCCTGAGACAGACGCTCGCTGCCGCGCCGTATCCGCGCATTCGCCTGATCACACAGGTAGGCAAGGGCTGGCAGCTCGCGACGGCGGCAAACGTCGATGCGTTCTCGGCGATCCT
Organism: Verrucomicrobiales bacterium; assembly: GCA_031411295.1. GTDB lineage: Bacteria > Verrucomicrobiota > Verrucomicrobiia > Verrucomicrobiales > V1-33 > JAGNEJ01. The sequence goes on from JANOAV010000216.1 coordinate 3,320, forward strand.
TTTCGCGTTTGGCTCGCGTTTGCAGAAGCAGCTTGATGTTCCCGTGGGACTGATGGTCGGCGCTGTCGGCGGCACGCCGTCAGGGTTCTGGCTCACGGAGGACATGTATCACGGCGACGCGGCCTGCATGGCACAGGTGAAGAAGTTCGCCGCGACGTATGACTTTGCCGTCGCAATGAAAAACTACGAGCGCTACATGACCGCGTGGAAAGCCAGTGCGGAGAAAGCCAAGCAGACCGGTGCCCGAGCAGGTCGCGAGCCCACGCCACCGAAGCAGGCTGGCGAGTGCATCGGCGAGATCGGCCATCTCTACACCGCCCACGTGCAACCTTATGTGCCGTATGCGATTCGTGGCGTGCTGTGGGATCAAGGCGAGGGCGGCACGGGCATCACCGGCGTGGATCAACATCACGTCATGGGCGCTCTCATCCAAGGCTGGCGCAAGGCCTGGGGACAGGACTTTCCTTTCCTCTACATGCAGAAGCCCAGCGGCGGCGGCACCGCGTGGGATCTCGCGAATCCAACCACGAAAAACGCCAGCCCCTTCACCGCACAACCTGCCAAGCTGCCCACCAGTAAAGATGGCATCGCCCGCGAAGATCATCTTCTCATTCAGCAGCATCCGAACACCGCCATGGTCATCAGCACCGACCTCGGCGGCATGACGCATCCGACCAATAAATCTGGCTACGCCGACCGCGCCCTGCTCGTGGCCAAGGGCTTCGTCTATGGCCAGAATGTCGAGTTCAGCGGGCCGGTCTTCGCCTCGCATGAAATCCTCGGAGACAAAGTGCGCGTCAGCTTCACGCACACCGGCCAGGGACTCGCCGCGCGGCACAGCGACAAGCTCCAAGGCTTCCTCATCGCCGGTCCCGACAAACAATTCGTCTGGGCCGATGCCACCATCGAAGGCAACACCGTTCTCGTCTCCAGCCCGTCCGTCCCAGCTCCTGCCGCGGTGCGTTATGCTTGGTCGAGCAGCGCCCCTTGGGCCAATCTATTCAATAAAGACGGCCTGCCCGCTCAAACCTTCCGCACGGACGTTTGGGATACAAATCCTCTTCCCGCAACCCGATGAAAGCCATCATCCTCGCCGTCACCTTCGCACTCATCGGCCAGCTCTGGGCCGTTGATGAGTTGATCGTTGAGAAACTCGAAGGTGCAGTCACAGCCACCGAGGTTCAGGCGTTCAAGAGCTTCATGCGCACAGCGCCGGTGCCGATGGACAATCTGAACAACGCGATGGTCTATGGCAGCGGCGGCATGGCGGTGGAGTCGCTGGGGCGGATGTTTGAAATCTCAGGGGACCACGAGTTGCTCGATCTCATGCTGTCCTTCACGGATCGCATGTTGGCGGCGAGGAATGATCCGAAGACCGGCGTCATTGTCTGGACTGGCGAACGTGATGCCGTGTGGCCGAATACGGTGCCGAAAGACGGCAAACCGTCCTACGCAGGCACCGAGACGGGTGACGTCATCGGCCACATCGCATACGCGGCGCGGCTTATTTTGCAGAACGACAAGCTCGCTCTCCAAAAAGTGCCGGATGGCGATCCGCTCGGCTTTGGCGCGACGTATCACGAACGAGCGCTGCGCTATGTGCGCGACTTGGACCAGACGACGGACAGCTTCGTCATGAAATGGTTCGTGCGGGCCGCTACGCTGCGCTTGATCACGCCGGACTCTCCGGCTTACGAAGACGCGACTCGTCCGGGCAGCGCGAAC